>CAJYUW010000009.1 GCA_913778205.1 uncultured Curtobacterium sp. | reverse complement strand
TCGGCACCTGCGTCACCGGCCTGAACGGCCTGGCCCTGCACTCCGGACTCACCGTCGTCGCCGTCCTCGCAGTCGTCTACTACGTGGGCCTCGTCGCCGCGTGGATCACCGTTGCCGTCCGCACCTTGCACGGCTCCGTCATCCGCGGAACACTCCTCGCACCACCAAGGTCAGCGTGACGGCCCTGACGCAGATCAGTTTTGCGAGCAGCCACACGGCGCTACCAAGATCCATGACCGCGTCTCGGCAGCCGATCGGCTATCGAGACGCTGTGACGGAGGTCCTGAATAGGGTCCCGAGGCATGGAAGCAACGACGCTCGAACCTCGCACCCTGGTCCCCGGCGACACCGTGGCGATCGTCTCGCCGGCGTCCTGGCCGGAGGACTCCGTCCCAGGCTGGATCGCCCAGCAGGTCGAGTCATGGGGCCTTCGAGCAGTCATCGCCCCGCACGTTCTGGACCACCGCGGCTACCTCGCCGGCACGGATGCTGACCGGATTGCAGACCTCAACAACATCATCCGCGACCCGGCCGTCCGAGCTGTCATCGCTTCGACTGGAGGATGCGGCAGCTTCCGGATCGTCCCGGAGGTTGACGTCGACGCGCTCCGCGCCGACCCCAAGGTGCTGGTCGGGTACAGCGACATCACTGCCTTGCACTGCGTGTGGGACGTGGCCGGCGTCCCGACGCTGCACGGGGCGATCGCCGGCGCTCACGCTGACCACGTCCGACGGCTGCTCATGGAGGGCGCCCAGACCGTCGTCGACGCCGATGCTCATGCCCTCTCGGCGGAGCTCACCACTGAGGGGCGTGCTGAGGGGGCGCTCTTCGGTGGGAACCTCGAGATGTTGGCGCGGTCGGTCGGGGTCGTGAAGCTCGACCTCGCGGGCAGGATCTTCCTTCTTGAGATCAACCGCGCCGCTGGGCTGGGCATGGTGGACCGGGCGCTGACGCAGCTGCGGTACTCCGGAGCACTCGACGGCGTTGCCGGCGTCGCGCTCGGCAGCATTGACCAGTTCGCCGGCTACGAGGACCGCGGCTGGACAATCCTCGACACTCTCCGTGACCACCTCGACGCGCTCGGCGTCCCCGTCCTTGGCGGCCTACCGCTCGGGCACATCGAGGACCTCGTTACCGTGCCCCTCGGCACTCACGCCGTCCTCGACGTCGATCACGCTCGCCTGACGGTCTCCGCGCCGTCCACAAACTGATCGGCTATCGAGACGGCGGTTGGGGGAGACCGGTCAAGAGAACAACCCGAGTAGCCGGATGCACTTCGGCGGGTCCCAGGTCAGTCCTCGCGCGAGTCCCCAGACGAGGTAGGACATCGAACGAGCTACTACCCATGCTCGCGCGCGGTCCGCCGGCACGTCGGCCGCGTCCACGAAAGCGTCGAACGCTCGGAACACGTCGCGATCCTCGGGCAGCTCGTCGAGGCGTGACCAGAGAACACGGCCAACGTCGTACTCACGGTCGCCACGGAACAACACCGGATCGACGACCGTCCACGGGTGCCGTCCTCCCGCCAGCACTTGCTCGAAGTGCAAATCCCCATCGACGGATTCACCGCTGGAAGGCTGTTCGGCTAACCATGAGGCTCGCGCGACCGCAGCATCGACGACCCCTCGCGGCGTCGGAGCGCCGACCGCCTCCCACTCGGCAATGAACGACGCCGCGGAGTCCCGAGCGATCTGCGCCGTGCTCGGCGCGGATGCTGGTGCGGGGATCGCCAGCAGCCGAGTAAGGCCGCCGAGGATCGTGACGGCTTCGATGATCGGAACGTCCTGCAACGACTGTGCCGGATTCAGCCGCTCCAACAGTGAAGCTCGGGCGTCGAGGTCGGCGTCGAGGAGTTGCACAACTCCGCGTCCGCCCCAATGCGAGAGCGCGGCAGTCTCCGTTGCAACATCATCTCCGGGTGGTGCGAGCCGGAGGACCGCCGGCTCGTTCAAGCGCCGTACCGGGACAACGAGCGCGTTCGTTCCGTGCGTCACATCGCCGTCGACTTCGAGTTGCCAGGCTGCGCACTTCGTTGCGACCAGCTCGGGCAGTTCTGCAAGCCAGGCGCGGCCGGGTTCGTCGTGCCACCACCGTGGCATCGCAAGGAACGACTGCGGCACTGCAACCATGCCTCGACCCTATCCGCGGCCTTCGACGGCGTGTCTCGGCAGGTGATCGGCTAACGAGACAGCGCGGTGAAGAGTGCGATGGTGCGGTCTGCCGGTACAAGCCGTACGGCGCCCGTCAACTACGTACCGGTGAGGGCATTGAGAAGGACGTAGCTGATCGCAGTGAGTAGGAGGAGGCCGCCGAGGCCTGCAACCGGGTACAGGACGCCGCTCCTGCGGGTGTGGCTGCGGATGCCGATCGCTCCGCAGGTGATGACTGCTGCGAACCCTCCGAAGAGGGTGAGCGCCATGCTGCTGTACCAGCCGGCGTCACTACGGCAGCCCGCGTTGCGGACGCTGCACGTGGCGTACGAGGTCAGGCTCTCGTTGAGGATGAACCCGACGCAGACGATGGCGGTCAGCAGACCAACGACGATGACGACCCAGATGAGGACGAGGTTCCAGTGGCCGGCGCCGTTGCTGAGCGACGCGCGTCTGGTGTGTTCCGTCATCGCTGGTCCCTCCGTCGGCGCCGGCATTGATGTGATCGTATCGACCAGCGGGTGTCCGAAGACGGATCGGCTAACGAGACAGCGCGGTGAAGAGTGCGATGGTGCGGTCTGCCGGTGCAGAACACGAAGGCCCGACTCGGTCGTGTGGTCGACGTGGAGCTGCCGGGATCCGAGAGCACCGAGCTCCGGAAGGTCGTGCGGGCGGCGATCGAACTCGCCCAGGCGACGAAGCATCGAAGGAACGGCGACCGCCGATCGGCCGGCATGGCGGCCGGCATGGCGGCCGACGCGGCGCTGCTCGTGACGCATCTGGTGCGCCGAGCCATCGAGCCCGCGGGCTGAGGCGTTCGCGGGCGGCGCGGTCGTGACCATGCGGCCGCCGCTCAGTACCGTGGGCACGTGAGCTCCGACGCACCCGACCGATCAGCCCTCGTCCGTGCCGTGCACGAGGCGTGGGACCGACGCTTGCGCCTGGTGCACATCACCATCGCCGACGAGGACGGCGACGGCTACCCGTCGTTCGACGTCGACCGGTGGGTCATCGAGGTGCGCGTGCCGCTCACGGATGACGAGGCTGAGGCTGCCCCGGTTGCGCGGGTGACGGCGTTCACCGTCCGCGCGCCCGACGAGGTCGAGGAGATCGTGGAGGCGCTGCAGACCTCCGACGCGGCGGGCTCGTACTCGACCGTGGTGACCGGGACGGACCCGAGCGGCGGCCCGTTCGCCAGCCTCTTCGCCGGCGCAACCGAGGTCCTCGAGCGTGACGACCTGCTGATCATCGACCGCCTCGAGGTTGGGGCCGGCTTCGAGGACCTGCCGCACCTGGTGCCGGCGATCGTCACGGCCATTCAGAACGGCCCCGCCGGCCGCACGGCCGCGTTCGTGCTCGCCGACCCGGCAGAGTGGAACGTCGCGCTGTCCGACGACGACCTCGGGGCGATCAACCTGGCCCAGTGGGCCGACACCGACGTGCTCGTCGGCGTCAACGCAGATCCGCACGAGGCCCACGAGCGGGCAGCGGACCTCATCGCTGCGCGAACCGCGGAGGACGCACCGACGCCCGGAGCCCGGCACGGCGATACCTGGGTCAGCGAGATCCTCGACCGCGCAGCCGAGGAGCCCGCCCTCGCGGTGCCGTTCCCGCTGCCGCCGGCGCTGCCAGTGGACGTCTGGGCTGGCGCGCCAGCGGTTGTCCTGCACGTGGACGCCGACCCGGACACCGGCGCGCTCACCATCTACACCGACGATGGAAAGTTCGAGGTCGTCGGGCTGCCCGGCAACGCGCCGCAGCTGGTCGGCGCAGCGGTCGGCACGTCGATCCAGACGCAGGCCTGGCTCCGCGCCGTGCACGAGCGCTGGTGGGCGTACCAGCCGTCGCTCCACGAGCGGATCCACGAGGTCATCGACCGGTTCTTCGATGGCACGCTCGAGTTCGCAGCCGACGACAGCCAACCCCACCTCCACATGTCGGCCGTCGAGCTGCAGCGCCCAGCGTGGCCGCTGCCAGGCGAGCTCACCGTCGAGCCGGTCCGCGAGCACGCTGAACCTCTGGTGCTCGGCGTGCGTCTCGACGAGGACGGGATCCGCGAGAACGTCGGTGCGATCACCGTGCACGAGGACGGACACGTCGAGGCGTTCCTCCACGACGAGTGGCAGCCATGGCTGCCGGACCACGAGGCGGTGCTGCAGCACCTGCTCAGCCTCGGCGTCGAGGAGTTCGTTGTCGGCGTGCTCCATGACGAACTCGATGCCGGCGTGATCACTGCGATCCTGACCGGCGACGTCGACGGGCACTGACGGGAGGGGTGATGACACAGACGCCAGGACCACCAGCCGCGGCTGACGGTCATCCGCAGCTCGGCTCCGTCCACAAGAACGGCGACCGCCGCTTCGGGGTGTCGGGGCTCCTGGCGAGTGTCTACGCCGGCCGCGGGACGCCGCAGGCGTCGAACCTCTACCGCTCGACGGTGACCGAGCACGTACGCGATGTGCGCGTTGGCGATGCGCTCAGCGTGCGGTGGGACGGCAGTCACTGGTGGGCGACGTCACCTGCGGGCGCCGTGGGGCGGCTCACCTGGTCGAAGAGCCTCCGCGAGGAGACCGCGTACGCCCCCGGCGGCCCGAGCCCGTTCGACTTCAACGACGGAACGCTGCACGTGCAGAGCATCACGATCAGCGCTGCCGGCGAGGTCGTCAACTGCGGCGGCTACGTCGTGCCCGACGACTACGTGCCGTCGGACTGGCCGATGACGCCGATGCTGGATCCGGCAGAGCGCGAGCTGACCGTGACCGTGAGGTTCCCGGCGCCGGCGTCGGGGGAGTCAGCCGCGCCCGAAGCGAGCACCGAGACCGAGACGCGACCAAGCTGGCTTCGCCGGCTGCTCGGGCGCGAACGGGAGGGAGAGCAGCGATGACGACGTACACACCGCGGGAGCTGGCGGCCGAGCTGGGCTACACGAACGAGTCCCGACCGGGGAAGGTCGTGCGGGACTACCTGCGCTTGAAGTACCCAGGGCACACGGACTACGAGCGCTGGGAGCTCGACGAGGCGCAGGCTGACGACGTGCGCGCGAACGTGCCCCGCGCGTCGTGACGCTCGTCACGCCGCGCGGAGCCGCGTGATCCGCTCGCGGATCCGGGTGTCGAGGTCCTCGAACTCGTCGAGCACGTCCATCGCGGCGTAGGTGCGGCCGCGGACCCGCTCCGTGACGGCCTCGACGACGTGTGCCTCCTCGAGCGCCTGCACGCCGCGGTAGACGCTTCGCTCGGGGACATCGCCGAGCTCGTCGACGAGCTGCTCGACGGTGAACACCGGCAACGACAGCAGCACCGGCAGGATCCGGTCCGCGGCGCTGCCGGCGCGCAGGGAGGACTGCTCCCGCCACGCGGTCTCGTACCGGGAGAACGCTCGCGCGGTGCCGCGGGCCTCTCGCGCGGCCGTCTCGACGCAGAGCGCGAGGTCAGTGACGATCGGCGACACGTCGCCCGTCCGGTACGCGGTCAGCAGCGAGAAGTAGTGCGTCGTGTCGGCAGCGAGGGCGCTGGCGACCGGCAGCACCGTGTGCGGCGTGACGCCCCTACGGCGCAGGATCGCGCCGATGAGCGCCCGGCCGATGCGGCCGTTGCCGTCGGTGAAGGGGTGGATGCTCTCGAACTGCGCGTGCGCGATCGCGGCCTGGGTGACCGGCTCGACGTCGTCGCGGTTCGAGAACGCGATCAGGTCATCCAGGAGCGCCGGGACCTCCTCGGGCGGCGGCGGGACGTAGAGCGCCCCGCGGGGGGAGTACTGCGAGCCGCCAATCCAGTTCTGCACGTCGCGGACGCGGCCGGCGTAGGGCCGCTCGGACGGGTCCGGGTCGGCCTCCATGAGCGCCCGGTGCGCGGCGAGGATCTCGTCGAGCGTGATCGTCGTGCTGGATGCGGCGATGAGCTTCGTGATCGCGGTGCCGGCGGCGACCATCGACATCGCCGAGGCGTTCTCCTTCAACCCGCCGATGGCCCGCGCGAACGCGACCGGCGTCGCCTCGACGTGCTCGATGCGGCTCGACGCGACCGACTCCATGCGGATCAGGAAGCCGGCCAGCGGGCTCAGCACGCCGTCAGCGACGTGCTCGAGGTCGGCAGCCTCGTACCGCGCACGGGCGAGGTCGCGCTCGGCGATGACGGGCACGTCAAGGTCGGCGATCCGCGGTGGGATCGAGACCGTGACCTCGGAGAGCGTCCGGTCCTCGCGGGTCCCGCGGCGGCTCGTGCTCGCCCAGGGGAGCGCGCGCTGGGCGTGTGCTGGCCAGTTCGTCATCGCGGCTCCTTTCTGGCGATAGCCATGTCGATAATGTCAGTTATTCGGAAAAAGTGACAATACCGGCGATGTTGCTGCCACGGCGCACCTGCGGACCGCGCGGCTCAGCTCAGGCCGGCGGGAAGTGCGCGGCGATCGCAGCAGCGACCGCGGCCACGTCGACCGTTCCCTCGAGCGCGGCGAGCTGTTTCGCGACCCGCTTCGGCCAGCAGACGTCGACACCGCGCACCGTGAACGAGCCGCCGAAGAGCGGCCAGTCGGCGTCGACGAAGCAGAGCACCCCGTGCACGGAGACCGGACCGGCGACGTCCTGGACGAGCGCCACCTGCCGGAGCACGCCGTCGACGAGCTTCGTGCCGTCCCCGCCGACGATGAGCTTCTCTGTGCGCGGCCGGAACAGCCCGCCCTCGACCTGCAGGCGGGGCCGCTTCTTCATGTAGCGCTTCGCGTCGATGACCCAGACGCCGGCGCGGGTGATGACGATGTGGTCGATGTTCGCGCGGGACCGGGGGATGCGCCGGTCGTGGAGCACGACGACGTGCTCGGACTCGATCGCCTCGAGTGCCCGGCCGACCTCGGCCTCGCCGGCGGCGCCGGACTTCCAAGCCGCCGTACTCTGGCGCTCGCCCGAGAGCGCGACGGCGATCGCGCCGATGCGACCGTCGCCCCAGGTCTCGCGGATCTTCGCCTCGTCGCGCGCCCGCCGGCGGTCGTACTCGCGCTGCGCCGACGCGCCGGCGCCGGTGTCGTTCGTCCCCATGAGGTCCATCCAGTCAGACGAGCAGCCCGCGCCACGAGCCCCAGTGCGAGGCGCGGCCGCCGGCCGGGTCAGGAGGGTTGGTCGGACGGCTTCGGGCGCAGCTTCGCGACGAGGCGCGCTGCGGCCTCGTCCCCCGTGAGCGCGCCCGCGGCGATCTGGCGGCCGAGTTCACGCGTCTCGTCGTCGGTGACCTCGTGACCCGCGGCGCCGAGAGCGGCATCCGCGAGCGTGATCGCGTGCTCAACGTCGACTTCGGGGTGGTTGCCCACCGAGTGCGGTCCTGTGGTGCGCCCCTCGTGCCATGACGGAGTCGTCTGCGACGTCATGGGGTGCTCCACTTCGTTGAGGGTCAGTGGCCCCAGGAGACCTGATCGGGTCGTCGATCACCTGGGCCCTTGAAGAGGGCTTCGCTTGCTGATGTCGCGCCCTCGGATCCAGCGGCCGGCTTCCTTCCGGGGCCAACGCCACCAGCGGAAGATCTCCCAGCGCTCGTAGGCACCATTCTGCTTCACCTCGACGCGAGCCGCCGCGGCGAACGAACCGTATCGGCGAGGGACGACCCACTCGACGCCGATCCACACCGAAGGAAGCAGGTCACGAGGAACTCGAAGCTCGAGCGTCTCAGGGTCTGAGCGGACGTCGAGCACCGGGGGCATGTCAGGGATCTCGACGTGCTCGATGCCCCACACGCGCCAGCGCGGCTCGTACAACACGTGCTCACCCATCGGGCGGGTTGTGACCGTCACGTCGAGCCAGTCGTTCGACTGGTCTCGGATCCAGCCTCGCTCGCGCGAGACCGAGAACGCCATGGCGCGCGGGGACTCGCGATTCGCGCGGATCATGAAGTCCGCCACTGCGATGGAGATCGCGAGTGCGCCCAAGATGGACGTGACGCCCTGGACCCCTGCCCACCACGCAGCTTCCCACCAGTTCATGCGGCGACGTTACACAGATTCCGGGCACCCCCGGACCTGTGGTCAGCTGCCAGCCCTGTCGACGAACGTCACGGCCTTCGTGAGCGTCGCGACGAAGTGCTCCTTCGCGCCGGCCTGCGCGAAGGACTGGCCGGCCGGGTGCACCGTGCGCAGCACCCGGTAGCGGTCGCCGATCGCGAGGTCGAGGTACGCACCCCATCCCGCCTGCGCCTTCTGGCCGGATAGGACGATGGCGCGGAGGCCAGGCAGGAGCGCGAGGAGCCCGCGCAACTCGACAGCGCCCTGGGCGAGGTCCACCGGCGTCGGCTTCACGGACGCGCGTCCGAGGACCCAGGGCGCGATGTTCCACACGAGGACCCCGCGGTGGAGGCCGACCTCGTCGCGCGTGCGCCAGAGGTTCTGCGCGGTCGGGTCGTCGTTGTCGACCGAGATGAACCCGGAGCCGCCCCACTCCGGAACGGTCTTCGGGCCTGGCGCTTCGAGAAGCAGCAGGACCTGCGACCGAACGCCGGTCTCCGCGGGGTCGAAGTGCGGCACGACGATCTCCGGCTGACGCGTCCGCCGACGCTCCTCGACGTCGCGAGCCCATGCCTCGAGCGGAAGGGTGTCCTCGGCGGCGGCAAGCAGCTCGCGCCGCTCGGCCACCCGGCCCGGGTCGCGGAAGCCGCGAGGTGCGTCGAGGAACATGGGCCGAGCGTAGCGAGGTGTTTGCAGCTCGCCCAAGGCTGCGGCCATTGGAGAAGCCGACGGCGAGGTAGCGGCAGCGCCAATGACCGCCGCGTGTGCCCACGGGCATACTTTCTAGATGCGCGAAGGCCTCGATAACGAACGACGGTATGGCGTTGCTGGAGTCCCTGCGGCCTGTCCGCGCGGCTGGGATGCACTCCTCGATCGCCTGGACCGAGCGCTTTTGAATCTCGAACCGGCCTACGAAGCGACACGGATTACATCAAAGTTCGGGGGACTGCGCTTTCGCGTCGCTCTGGATACCTTCGGGGACCGTCGCAACGAAGCGCGAGACCTGATCTTCGCCGCGGAGGAAGAGTCGCTTCGCACTTGCGAGATCTGCGGACAGCCGGGCAACCTACACGTTGACATTCATCTGTGGCGAGCGACGTTGTGCGAGACCCACGCCGACGAACGAGGCTTCCTCCGACGCACGCCGCGGTAGATGTACCAACGCGGATTGCTTCTCGTCCTTGTCAGCGAGATCGACTCGCCGCCTAGCACTTCACATCAGATAGCTGTCAAGCAGTTCAACGAGCGTTTCGACGTCTCCACCGGCACGGAGCCATTCGAACGGGGTGACGGAGCGCCCCGCAACCTGGGTTTCGGTATGTGGGGTAGTCATGAATCCCCGGATACTCGCTGGCGTCAGTTGCTCCGAGAACGCTTCAACGAGTCTCGAAAGGTGGGGGATCACTGGCTCCAAAGGATCGCCAGTGAATTGCCACAGCGGAAATCGAAGTGTCCCGTCAGCGACAAAGGCGAAGAGGTCGCCGACGCTCAGCATCCATCGGATCTTCGGGATACCAACGCCAATCTTCCTCGCCGTTGCGGACTGCACCAGCGACTCGTCGATCGATTGCTGCCAGGTCCGACGGATCACATCGTCAAGCTCGCCTTGAGCAACGCGGGCTTCCAGCGCTGCAAGAGACTCCCGATCAAAGATTCCCGAGTCGATGAGCATCGCGTCGCGTGCAGTGGGCCACCTCACCACGTCCTCGACGGCCGGGAGCATCGGGGAGCCAAACTCCCGCCCGCCTGCATGGATGCCTGGGAGGTCTTCGGAACGCTCCCACGCCCTCCGTGTATGGGGGCTCTCTGAAAAGACCATCGCGGCTCTTGCGTGAACTGCCTCGGGGAGAACTTCGCCGGAGAGTCGAGCAAGCGCGACGCGAGCGCGGGCCTTCGCAATGTCGAAACGTGTGATCATGCCGCAACTCCAATCTCTAACTGTGTCCGACGACTGAATGGGGGAGCTGCGTCTGGACAAATGAATAGCTGCGCTGACACTACCGAAATCCGGCGGCCGCCCTCCGACGGGACCGGCCCGGGACGAGCCGAATCTGCTCGCTTCCGAGCAAGATCGGGTGCCTCAGAAACCATCACTATCCGGGCGTGTCGGATTCATGCGAAGTCTTTCGTTACGCCCCGGCCAAGTACAGCGCGTTCGTGAGTCAGGCCGGAGGCGGTTGCTGTTGCCCTTGCCTCGCCACCCGACGAGTGCCTTCCATGAGCGCGACCAGTCGACGCAGCCACCGTCATGCAGCGCGATCCCGTGCTGCTGCACGAGTCCCAGTGTGCTTTTAAGCCGATCGATTATCCAATACGCGAACTTTCGGTCTGGCTTCCTCAGAGCTGAGGAGTTCTGGCAGCTGCGGTCAAACTGCTCATAAACGAGAAAGCTTGGCCCTTGCTTCGACGGCATTGGTTCGGAACGCCCACCCGCATCTGAGGTCCATGCCGGGTGACCGCGAAAGACTCGTGCCATGGACATCGAGACGTTGCAGCAACTGACCGGGGCACCGCGCCTGCTGGCCCAGCAAGTCCTCGAGGGCGACAGGCGGAACTGGGAGCCGACCGCGGATCAAGCGCACCTTGAGCACGCCATCCTCCTTCGACTTGGCTTGCTAGCTCGCGGTCATACTCCGAGCACTGTCGAGCCTGCGATCCGCTGGATCGAAGCCCGACGGAGTTCAGTCGTCGTCCACACCGGGGACGGGTTTGACCTCGATGCGCTAGTCGGTGCAGTCACCCCCGAGCTGGGGGAAGGAGCACTGACGAATGGAATCGCGGCTTTGCGTAGTGGGCCAAGTATGCGAGGGGTCGTTCTGTATCGAGACGGCGTCGATGCAGCACTGATCCTTGCCGGGACGTCCTACCACGATTGGAGGCGAGCGATCGATCGACTCCGCAAGATAGCCGGCAACCCCCACTTCGTAACCGAGGGCGGCCTCACCGCAGAGGAGACCGCAGCCATCCCGGCAGGATCGTGGTCCACGTCCAGCCATGGAAGCGCGATACTCCGCACGATCGGCACGCTCCAGGCGCTCCCACACACGAGAATCGACCTCTATGGAAAGAGCCCGGGAACTGTTGTCGAGATCGTGCAACCCGAGGCTGCATACACGGCACGTGATCGGTTACGCCGCGCCCTAGAGAGAGCCGGTCTTCAGTTCGTTGCAGATCGCTCCCCGGTCGGAGAGCAGGCGACGTACGTGTTCAGATCTCCCGGAGAGGAAGCGCTGCTTCTGATTCGGCTTGTGGTTCGGAAGTCGAAGTTCCCCGCATGAATCCGCACGCGTCGAAGCCTGATCGGTGATCCACGCGGGGCGCGACGCCGCTCGCGCTGTCGCAGTCCTATGTCGTCATCTCCATCGCCGATACCGCGAGCCATCCGCTTCGGGCAGAGCGACCCCGCGTTGCCTCCGCGACGGAGCGCTTCGCTCCTGGAAGCGACCGTCCAGTCGCTTCATCCACACCATCGGTTGATAGCCTGCGGATGTGACCGCGCTACGGGCACAGAGCGGTCACTGAGCGGTCCACGCTCGGCTTCTCGCTAGGATCACGGTTCTCCTGCCGGCCCGGATGAATCACCCTGACCATTGCGTGACCAGTCGACGGTCACCAACCGGGCAGTCAGCGGTCACGAGCCGGATCGAGCGCGCGAAGGTGCCTCCTGCGTGGTGACGAGGCGTACTTGTGGGCAGCAAGCGGTCATCGATCGGTCAAGAGCCGCCCATTAGTGGTCGCCAAGTGGTCACAAGTGACCATTCTCTGACCAGTCGGAAGCTTGTCAAAGGTGTTGCTCGCTCCTCCCAAGCGCTCTCTCATGACGGCGGTCACGCGCGCATCGAGCTCGCCCCACAGTTCCGAGAGCGGTCAACTCAGGTCAGCCCTGCTGAGCCGCTTCGCCGACCATTCGGGGCGCAAGGGACATCGGATCCCCGCTTCGCGGTGCGCGAGATCCCCGTGGCCGATCGTTCCTATGGCCCCCGATGAGGCGTCGGCTTCGCCAACCAGAGAGGTCTCCGCGATGCTCCGACCTGCGCTGCCGTGGGCCAAAGGCAGCCGCGTCCCCGCGTCTGCGTCAGGGTTGAAACGGGTCTGGTTCCGCAGGCTCCACCACCCCCGACGTCGCTGCGCTCCATGTCTGGTACCCCGGCGTCAAGCCGCCTCAAACCGGGGTACCGGCCAAACCCTGACTTCCCAGGGCAAAAGGGTGCTCCTGGTACCAGCCCGCCCGTTGGGCCCTTCGGGTTCCGGTCTGGTACCAGATGGTCTGGGACCACCCTTTTCCCCTGATCACAACAGCAGTTGTGACCTCGATCCGTCGCTGAAGCTCCGGATCCTCGGGTCAGAAGAAAAGGGCATAAGGGGGACTGACGCCGACCTGCGTTTCCTTCCTCGCTGCGCTCGTCGGAAACTGGTTCGGCGGTCGGCGTAGCCGACAGTCCTTCGGGGCACCCTGAGCCTCTCGCTGCGCTCGGTCTCCGGGTGCCCCTCACCCCTCGTCGCTGGCGCTCCTTGGGGCCCTTACTGCGTCGCTGCGCTCCTTGCCCTCCAACGCCCCGTCGGGAGCGTTTTCGGGTGCCTTGCGCCGATGCCGCGTCTCGCTTCGCTCCGTCTCGGACACCGGCTGTGAGCCGCCCCTCCAGGCCGGCGGCTGCGACGCGGCGATGCCGCGCGAGAGGCTTGCGACGACCCGAAGCGCCCCGCAAGGATCGTCGGGAATGATTCCGTAAATCATTCGGGGGAAGCATCTGCACCGGATTATCCAGTCACTACCCAGTCGGCGAGCGAAGGTGCAACCAGATTTGGGGCGCCTGTGATCGAGGAGCCCAGCTGTCTTGCGTGACTCCAAAGTGCAGCTGTGAGGTGCTCGCCGTCGAGTGCCGCGGGCGAGGCAGGACCGTCCTTCTGCTGCCATACCGAAGGCCCGTCCGCCATAAGGCGAACGGGCCGTCAGTCGTTCACGGTCAAGCCCCGGGCCGTGACCGTGCTCTCATGGGACAGGGATGTCCGCTGTCGTGATCACCGCACGGATCGCGCCCAGCGCCCGTGTGTGACCCGCTGCAATCCGTGATCATTCAAGCCGCCTCTTCGAGGCGTTGCGCGGTAGGTGCCGCAGCACTCGGGGCTCTGCGAACGATGCCCTTGTAGTTCACCGCGAGCTGAGGCGCGGAGCGCTTGGCGGGGTCTGTGCCGGTGTATGACGTGTTCATCCAGTTCTGCAGGCCGTACTGGGCGATCAGGAGTTCGGGTTTGTCCATCTGCGCCTTGGGGCGGACGGCGACCGAACCCTTGTGCTCCCATTCGGCGGAGCCGGCGAGGTGTTCGCGGAGGAAGGAGACGAGTGCGGTTGCGCTCTCGGCCTGCCCACTCGGGTGGGTCTCGCGAAACCACGCGCGGTACAGGTCGTGCAAGAAGCGGAACGGTACGAGATCCCACACGAGTTGCGGCTCGAACTCCTCCCAGAAGCTGAGCAGTGCGTTGTTGTTCCCACGGTATTCATCGAGGGCTTCCCGGCAGGCAGGTGGCGAGCTGAGCTGGGTGTGCTTCATCTGCAGCGCTCGACGGAGGACATACTTCAGGACGTCCTTCCGCCCGATGTAGTCGTCCTTGATGTACGCCCGCTCGTGCGCGCTGAACGACTTCGTGAACGGCACGATGAGGAGCCGTCGATAGAACGAACCGGATCGATCCTTCGTGCGTGGGGTCGTCGAGTTGAAGCACTGGACTTCGAAGCCACGCCATCGGAAAGCTACCGGGTCCTTGAACTTGCGATTCACCGTGAAGACGTCACCGGTGGTGAATGCCTTCCAGTCCTCGATACTGTCTGCGAACTTGCCGACGCCGTTCTCGTCGACGAGGTTGACCCGAGCATGGACCAGCGGCGCCGTGACAAAATCGCGGCCGAAGTCTGCGAACTTCACGGACGCGCAGGCATGTTCACCAACCACGTTTCGGAGCAGCTGAAGCCAGGTCCCCTTCCCGTTATTACCAACGGGCGACTGTAGCCACACGGACTTGTTCCAGCGGTGGTGTGCGCGCAGCGCCGCGCTCATCACCTCCCAGAGAAGCTCCGGCACGCCCTCGTCGTCGGTGAGGGTCTGCATCCAGGACTCGACATCCCACTGGTCACCGTCGGGCGTATCAATGATGGGGTTCTCCGCCTCCGGGTCGTAGTCGATCGTCATCTTCGAGAGGAAGATCCACTCCGAACTGAACGGAACCAAGGTCTGCTGACGGTGGTCGAAGATTCCATTGCGTACCGGGACCAGGTTTGGGTCGTTCGTCCGAGGGAGCTTCGGAGCGGTCTGCCGGAGAGTCAACATGATCGATTCGATGACTCGAGCGCTTGCCGACGGCTTGAGCGCCCGGATGTGTCCGCGGATGCGGTCATCGTCGCGTTCGTATACGCCTTCGAGCACGCCCGAATCGACGTACATAGCCAGTGGTGCCATGTCATCGGCGGCGCCCTCGGTGAGGTCAACGCGCACGATCCGATGAGTCGCAAGGATCACTCGAACTACGGTCCAGTCGTTCAAGACCGTGAGGTGCTGCAGCTTCGGGCTCGCCGTTCGTCGTCTGGAGAGGTTCTCCTCTTGGATTGCGCTGTTGATGAGGTGCAGGAGCCCATCTCGGAGGCCAGCGGGGTTACGGTTCTGGGCAGCATCGATCAGGCCCAGGAAGTCCTCCGTGGTCTCTTCGACGATTGACTCGATGGACTTCGGAGCTCGATTCCTAACATTCCGCGGAGCCCGTGCGCTGTCGTGCACGTTTGCCTCAGAGCTGTTAACCTGGTCCATAGAGCCGCCAAACTCTTCGGGAGCCGCCTCGTCATTGACGGGGCGGTTTTCTGCGCTATCCAAAGGTCATTCACCCCCGAGCGCGGTTGCGAAAGCGGTGACGATGACGTTGCGCTGCTCAGGGCGGAATGCCGGCGCCTTCGCTGCCATGCGCTCGGCCCAGGCTTCGAGACTTGCGTCGGTCACCCGCATCGGCTGCGGAGTGAGGAACGCGTCGAGGTCTTCGGGGCGGACGTAGATGCGCCCCTTCGCCTTGACGGCCGGGATGTGTCCATCCTTGATATGCCGCCGGAGCGTTGAGACCCCATAGCCCGTGTGCTCAGCGGCTTCCTGGAGCAGGAGGCCGAGGCCGGTGCCGTCCTGGACGTGGGCAGTAGTCGAAAGGTTCACAGTGTTGCTCCTGAGGTTCGGAGCACAACGTGCGGGACCGGCGTCTCTTGACTGAGACCGCGGTAGCCATCACGCGGTTCAGTGCCTCTGCAGCACCCGTTCTTGTCGGTACCGCTCCTGTGAGGCCGCAATTTTCTTTCACCCGAGACCTTGCAGGTCCTCGGGTATATCTCGAGTTGTAGCCGAGCTGCACTGTTCTTTCGCCTCACGACCTGCCAGTCACGAGATGTAGCCCGACCAAGGCCGGGGCGGCACGAGTCATTCATCCCTGCGCTTGCCGATCGCAGGGGTATTGCCTGACGTACGTCGGGCTGCACCAGTTATTCGTTCCAGCGCCTGCCAGCCTCCGGAATATAGCCATGACCGAGGTCAGCGGGCGGCATCGAGTTCTCCACCCCGGCGCCTGCCATTCGACGGGGTATGGCCCGAACGCATTCGAGCCGCATCTCTGTTTCTCCAAAGCGCCTGCCGGCGCTTGGTGAGTAGTCCGTGTGTAGTTGTGCGCTCATCAGTGTGACGAGCTCGAGAACACTAGCAGACATCCGGCGCAAGTGGTGACACAGTTCGAACAAACGTGGACGCCATGACTCATGGGACCTCGTGCCGGCGTAACCGCGTAACGATAATCTCGGCGAGGAGTCGGAGGGGTGTGCGAGCGACTGCTGCTTCGAGCACACGCCTGAAACTGTTCGTTACAGCGCTACGGAGCTACACCTCCCGGGCAGCAAGAAGTGACGTAGCGATGTAGCGGGCGGTAGCAACTTGCTCGTCGCGGGCGTGTTTCGGCAGAGCACTCTCGTGGCTACAGCTCCTTCAGTACGTCGCTACACGGTTACGTCCGACAATCGTGCTCGGTTAACTCCGAACGAGCGGGCGTGAGATGTCAGGCTGAGCGCGGCATCAAAGTGTCAGCGCCACAGGACCTCAATGCGTTCCCAGTTCATGCCTCGCTTGCCTCTCCAGTCCCGTCCGATTGGCTTCACCACCGGCGTCATGATCGCTCGCACAACACGACGCTGGTCCGCGAGCTCCATAGACGCCCATCGTTCGCGCACGCCCCCGTCAGCAAGGATCTGCATGATGAGCGGATCCGTTGCCGTGAGCTGAGCCAGACGACGCTCAGCTGCGGCGATCTTCGGTGCAAGCCGCTTCTCCTGATCGAGGATAAGTTCGAAGCGCATCTCCTGCGCGGCCTGATCGCGGACCTGATCGAGGTACGACCGATAACTGTTGATCTCCTCCAGGAGCGAGTCACGCTCCGTGCGCACGTTCTCCTCATCGACTTCCTGCCTGGCGAGGAAGTCGGGTTGCTCAAGGCGCTTGAAGAGGAGCTCGATTACGGCCTCGTCGAGCAGCTCCTTGCGCATCCCAACGTGGAAGCCCTTCTTGCCGTCGGGTCCTGGTCGGCCCGGCACGCCAGGGCAGACGTAGGTCAGGTACGTCTTGCGCTCGACCGTGGAGCTGTCGTCCAGCGTGCGCTTACCCGCGTTCTGGCGTCCGACCCGTAACGGGGCACCGCAGACGCTGCATATCGCGATGCCTGCGAGCAAGTGCGCGGCAGGCCAGTCGTTCGTTCGCCGACGGCTTTTCGGGGACATCAACGCCTGAAGCCTCTCCCACGTCTCGAACTCGATAAGTGCCGGCCAGACTGCGTCACTCACAATTTCGCCCTTGTGTAAGCGTTTGCCCCCGTACGCTGCGGTCGAGAGCATCTGCTTCACCGCAGGGGGTGTCCAGCCGACGCTCGTGCGATGGTCTTTCCGAGCGGGTCGTCTGGCAGGCACGCCACGTTCGTTCAGGTCTCTGGCGACGGCATAGAAGGAGTCTCCGCGGAGGATGCGCTGAGCGGCCTCCTTGACGATTGGGGCTTGCTCTGGGTGCTCCTCGATGCGAAGTAGTCGGCGGGTCTGGGGGTCGTAGACGCGGCGGTATCCGTAGAGATTCTTCCCGTGTGGTTTGCCGAGCTCGGCGGCGGCGCGAACGCTGCGCAGCAAGCGTTCGGACGTTTTGTCGGACTCGTACTCGGCGTCGACTGCATCCTCGAGAAGGCTCCGTCGATCGCGCGCGACCGCTGGGTCGTAGAGCCGGCCATGGGTCGTGACCCAGATGCGCACCCCGCGTCGCTTGCAGAGGTCGACGAGGTCGACCCATTCGCCGACTCGTCGGGATCCGCGACTTGACTCCCAGATGGCCAAGATCTCTGCGCCGAACGTGTCATGCTCGAGATCGTCGATGAGGCGTCCGAAGTCTTCGCGGGTCTTGGTGGCGAAGCGGCTGGCGCTGCGATCGTCGTCGCGGTAGGGCGGGAAAGGGTGTAGCGCCCAGCCGTTCTGAGCTATCGATCTCAGGTTGTCATCGTGTTGCTGATCTGGGCTTTTGCCCTCCCCAGACCGGTCCCTTGACACTCTCAGGTACTCACGAACGCTCAAGTCAGACATACGCCCCTCCTTCTGTAACTGTATCCGGGGCGAACTGCGCCGTGATCGTCGGGCTCGTGGTGCTGCTGGGTCGCGCGTGCGGTCTCCCGCGGACGGCGCGGGCAGCGGTCGCGATGGCGTTCCTGCTCGGCTTCGTCGTGCTGGTCCGCCCGGATCCCTCGATCGTCCGGGCCACCGTGATGGCGGTCGTCGTCCTCGTCGTGCACCTGTCCGGGCGTCCGGTCCGCGGCGTCCCGCTCGTCGCCCTCGCCGTGGTCGGCATGCTCGTCGTCGACCCCTGGTACGCGCGGTCGTTCGCGTTCGCGCTGTCCGTGCTCGCGACCGCCGGGATCGTCGTGCTCGCCCCGCCGCTCACCGCGCTCCTCGCCCGCAGGCTCTGGCCGACGGTCGCCACCGCGCTGGCCGTGCCCGTGGTCGCGCAGGTGGCGTGCTGGCCGGTGACGATCCTGCTCGCACCGGTGGTGCCGACCTACGGGGTGCCGGCGAACCTGCTCGCGGAACCCCTCGCACCGGTGATCACGGTGATCGGTCTCGCCGCGTGCCTCCTCGCGCCGCTTTGGCCCGAGGGCGCCGGTGTGCTCGCGACCGTCGCCTGGGTGCCGGCGACCGCGGTCGGCTGGATCGCCGAGACGGCGGCCGCCCTGCCGGGAGCGTCGGCGCCGTGGCCGCCCGGGGTCGTCGGCGTCGCACTCGCGACCATCGCGGGGGCGTGCGTCGCGGTCGCCGTGCTCGTCCGGGGCCGGAGCCGGATCCCCCTGCTGCTCACGGCCGGCGTGGTGCTGGTGGTCGGGATCGGTGCGGTCGGCGTTCCCCGGCTCGTGGTGCGCGGGACGGTGCCCGGCGACTGGACGATCGCGGCGTGCGACGTCGGGCAGGGCGACGCGGTCCTCCTCCGCTCGGGCGGGGCCGTCGCACTCGTCGACACCGGGGACGAACCGGAGCGGCTGCGGGCGTGTCTCGACTTGGTGCACGTCGACCGGATCGACCTGCTCGTGGTGACGCACTTCGACCGCGACCACATCGGTGCCGTCGCAGCGGTAGAGGCCTCGGTGGCGACCGCCCTCGTCGGCCCCGCCGGACGCCCCGCGGACGAACGGGTGGTCCGGGGGCTCGCAGCCGCGGGTGCGGAGGTCCTCCGGGCCTCCGCGGGGACCGTCGTCGACCTCGGGCTGCTCCGGCTCGAGGCGCTGTGGCCGCGGTCGAGCTCGTCGGCGTCGGGCAACGACGCGAGCATCGTGCTCCGCGTCACGGGGCGCGACGGAGCCGAGCGGGTGCCCTCCGCGCTGCTGCTCGGCGACCTCGGGGAGGCATCGCAACGCCGGATGCGGGCCGACATCGGGGCCGTCACGCCGGTCGACGTCGTCAAGGTCTCGCACCACGGGTCCGCCGACCAGGACGCGGGCCTCTACCGCGCGGTCAGGGCCCGTGTGGCGCTGATCGGCGTCGGCGCGGACAACACCTACGGGCATCCCACGCAGCGGACGCTCGACCTGCTCGCGGCGTCCGGCTCCGCCGTGTACCGGACCGACCTGCACGGCACGGTGGTGCTGGCTCCCGGGGACGGAGGACCGCGCGTGTGGACCGAGCGGACGGCGGACCCGGGTGCGAGCATCCCGTCCGGGCGGCGGGCGGCAGCCCTCGGTTCAACCGTCCCGTCGCTGCCGCGGGCGGGCGGGCCGACGGGTCGGTGGTCGGCCGTAGGATCGTCAGCGCGGCCGGAGCACCGATCGGCCGCCGCACCGGAAGGAACGCATGCCCGCCAAGAAGCCCGCGCGCGCCGCCGCGAAGATCGACCAGGTCCCGTGGTCGGGCGTCCGTCCGGCGCCGGTGGTCCTGGTCACCGGGCCCGAGGCGTTCCTGGCCGACCGAGCGATCAGCGTGCTGCGCGACCTGCTCGTCGGGGAAGACCCCGCGATCGAGGTGCACGACCTCGAGGCGGACCAGTACGCCCCCGGACTGCTGGCGACGCTGGCGAGCCCGTCGTTGTTCGGCGAGCCCCGGCTCGTCCGGGTGACCAACGTCGAGAAGTGCACCGACGCGTTCATCACGGAGACGATCTCGTACCTCGAGGGGCCGGCGGACGACGTCACGCTCGTGCTGCGGCACGGCGGCGGGATGCGCGGCAAGAAGCTGCTCGACACGATCCGTAGCGGCGTCGGAGGCGGGGTCGAGATCCAGTGCGACGAGCTCAAGCGGGAGACCGACCGCATCGACTTCGTCAACGCCGAGTTCCGGGCTGCTCGACGCAAGATCGCGCCGTCCGCCGTCCGGACGCTCGTCGCGGCGTTCGCGGACGACCTCGCGGAGTTGGCGGCCGCCTGCCGTCAACTCCTGGCGGACTCCGCCGAGGAGATCACCGACAAGGTCGTCGACAAGTACTACGGCGGCCGCGTCGAGACGAACGCCTTCAAGGTCGCCGACATCGCGCTCGCGGGGCGGTCGGCTCCGGCGATCGTCGAACTGCGGCATGCCCTCGCGACCGGAGAAGCCCCGGTGCCGATCGTGGCCGCGTTCGCGAGCAAGATCCGCACGATGGCCAAGGTCAGCGCGTTCCGGGGCTCGAGCGGCCAGGCGGCGTCGGCGCTCGGGATGGCGCCGTGGCAGGTGCAGCGGGCACAGCGCGACGTCGCGGGGTGGAGTGAGGCCGGGCTGGCGAACGCGATCCTGAGCATCGCGGCGGCGGACACGGCAGTGAAGGGTGGCTCGCGTGACGCCCACTACGCGCTCGAGGTCATGGTGCGGACGATCGCCCGGCGCGGCGAGGACCGCTGAGGGATCACGGGGTCGACGGGCGCGGGGCGCTGCTGCCCGAGGACGGTGCCGAGGCCGGACGTCGGCGTCGCCGGGGTCCGACGACCGCGTTGCCGTCGTACGACGTCGGTCACGGTGGTCACGTCGGTCACGTCGGTGCTTGCAGACGCTGTACTCGCGCGTGCGCGGCGCGTGCGGTGACAGTGCCGTTGTCGTACGACATCGGTCGCGTCGTTCCTTGCGGACGCCGCACTCGCGCGTGCGCAAACGGTGACAGTGCCGCTGTCGTACGACGTCGGTCGCGTCGTTCCTTGCGGACGCCGCACCCGCGCGTGCGCAACCGGCGACATGGCCGCTGTCGTACGACATCGGCCATGTCGTTCGGCATCGACCGCCCTGCCGCCCGCCTGACCCGACCGGCCGACCCGCCCCGCCCACGACGAAACCCCCGCCCACGACGAAACCCCCACACGACGAACCCCCGCACACGACGAAGGCCCCGCACCGGAACGGTGCGGGGCCTTCGAGGGGTCGGACTCAGAGAGCCGAGACCTTCTTCGCGATGGCCGACTTGCGGTTCGCGGCCTGGTTCTTGTGGATGACACCCTTGCTCACGGCCTTGTCGAGCTTCTTCGACGCGATGGCCAGGGCCGCGACGGCCTTGTCCTTGTCGCCCGCGGCGATCGCCTCGTTGGTGTGGCGGATGTACGTCTTGAGCTCCGAGCGGTACGCCTTGTTCCGCTCGGTGGCCTTGAGGTTGGTCTTGATGCGCTTGATCTGCGACTTGATGTTCGCCATGCGTGGTGCTCCTGTTCGTCTCTACGGGTGGTCGCGACCGCTGGGTAGAGGGGCCCTTGGTCGCATCGCGTTCCACCCGTGGGCGGGGAACGCGGAAGCCAGCCACCAACACTACCAGGAGCCGGGCCGGCGGCCAAAGCAACACGGCCTGGGAACCGGCCGAAACCGCGCCGCAACACGGGATCGGTACCGTGACGACCATGCCTTCGCTCGCACCCCGCATCGAGACCGTCCCCGCCTCCTGCATCCGCAGGGTCTTCGAGCAGGCCGCCCTCCTCCGCCAGGACGGAACCGACGTCACCATGCTCGTCGTCGGCGAGCCGGACGTCCCGGTCGCGCCGCACATCGGCGAGGCAGCCCGTCGGGCCTGGACCGAGGACCGCACCGACTACACGCCGAACGGCGGGATCGTGCCGCTCCGTCAGGCGATCCGGGACAAGCTCCGGCGGGAGAACCGCATCGAGGTCGACCTCGAGCAGGTCTGGATGACGATCGGCGCGACGCAGGCCCTCTTCCAGGCGATGACGCTCGTCCTGAGCCCGGGCGACGAGGTCCTCGTCCCCGACCCCGGCTACACGACCTTCACGATGAACGCGCACATCCTCGGCGCGGTCCCGGTGCCGTACCAGCTCACCCCGCAGCACGGCTTCGAGCCGGACCTCTCCGCGCTCGAGGCGAGCATCACCGACCGCACCCGGGCCATCATCGTGAACTCGCCGTCGAACCCCCTCGGTTCGGTGTTCGGCGAGGAGACCCTCCGGGACCTCCTGGCGTTGGCGCAACGTCACGACCTGTGGGTGATCAGCGACGAGGTCTACGAGTACTTCACCTACGGGACCCGGCACGTGAGCATGGCCGCGCTCGACGACGACGACCGGGTGTTCTCGGTCTTCTCGCTGAGCAAGACCTACGCGATGACCGGTGTCCGCGTCGGCTACCTGGTCACGCCGAAGGGGCTCGGCCGGACGATGCGGACGACCCAGGAGGCGATGATCAGCTGCGTCGCCGAGCCGGACCAGTACGCGGCCCTCGCAGCGATCGTGGGGGACCACTCGGCCGTGCAGGACGCCCGGGAGCACTACCGCACCAACCTCGGCGTCGCGAAGGAAGTGCTCGACGCCGCCGGCATCCGCTACCTCGACCCGCGCGGCGCGTTCTACCTCTGGGTCGACGTCTCGCACACCACCGACGGCGACGTGGCCGAGTGGGCGCTGGCGCTGCTCCAGCGCGAACACGTGGCGGTCGCGCCCGGCAGTGCCTTCGGCCGCACCGGGGAGGGCTGGATCCGCGTCTGCCTCGCGGCGACCGCCGACGACCTGCGGCGCGGCCTGGCCGCGCTGCCCGCGCCCGCCACGGCGACCGTCTGACGGACGGGAGGCGCGGTGCGGGCCCGCCCCGTTCCTCCCGTCCGTCCTGCACAGCCGACCACGGCACCGTGCCCGTCCACAGGTCGGCTCGCGGCTGCGCGCTGCGCGCACGAGGACGTGGGACAATCGTTCGACCGCCCCGACCCCTGAGGAACCGTGAGCCCACAAGCATCTGCGCCGCTCGAGCCCGCCGCGACCCCGGCCGAGGCGATCCGCAACTTCTGCATCATCGCGCACATCGACCACGGCAAGTCCACGCTGGCCGACCGCATGCTGCAGATCACCGGCATCGTCGAGGAGCGGGCGATGCGCGCGCAGTACCTCGACCGCATGGACATCGAGCGCGAGCGCGGCATCACGATCAAGTCGCAGGCGGTCCGCATGCCGTGGGAGCTCGACGGCAAGACGTTCGCCCTCAACATGATCGACACCCCGGGGCACGTCGACTTCTCGTACGAGGTCTCACGCTCGCTCGCCGCGTGCGAGGGCGCGATCCTGCTCGTCGACGCCGCGCAGGGCATCGAGGCGCAGACGCTCGCGAACCTCTACCTGGCGCTCGAGAACGACCTCGAGATCATCCCGGTCCTCAACAAGATCGACCTGCCGGCCGCCGAGCCGGACAAGTACGCTGCCGAGCTCGCGCAGCTCATCGGCGGCAAGCCCGAAGACGTACTGCGCGTCTCGGGCAAGACCGGTGTGGGTGTCCCCGAGCTCCTCGACCGGGTCGTCGGCACGGTGCCGCCGCCCGTCGGCACGGTCGACGCTCCGCCCCGCGCGATGATCTTCGACTCCGTCTACGACAGCTACCGTGGCGTCGTCACGTACGTCCGCATGGTGGACGGCACCATCTCGCCGCGCGAGAAGGTCCAGATGATGTCGACGAAGACGACGCACGAGATCCTCGAGATCGGGGTGTCGTCGCCCGAGCCGAAGCCGACGAAGGGGCTCAGCGTCGGCGAGGTCGGCTACCTGATCACCGGTGTGAAGGACGTCCGCCAGTCGAAGGTCGGCGACACCGTCACGAGCGCCCAGAAGCCGGCGACCGATCCGCTCGCCGGCTACACCGACCCGAAGCCGATGGTGTTCTCGGGGCTCTACCCGATCGACGGTTCCGACTACCCGGACCTCCGCGAAGCACTCGACAAGCTCAAGCTGTCCGACGCCGCCCTCGTGTACGAACCCGAGACGTCCGTGGCGCTCGGGTTCGGGTTCCGCTGCGGCTTCCTCGGCCTGCTGCACCTCGAGATCATCACCGAGCGTCTCAGCCGTGAGTTCGGCCTCGACCTCATCACCACCGCCCCGAGCGTGATCTACGAGGTCACGAACGAGGACAACTCCGTGACCGAGGTCACGAACCCGTCCGAGTTCCCGGGCGGCCGCATCGTCGAGGTCCGCGAGCCGATGGTGCGCGCCGCGATCCTCGCGCCGAAGGACTACGTCGGCGCGATCATGGAGCTCTGCCAGTCGCGCCGAGGTTCCCTCCTCGGCATGGAGTACCTCGGCGAGGACCGCGTCGAGATCCGCTACGAGATCCCGCTCGGCGAGATCGTCTTCGACTTCTTCGACCAGCTCAAGAGCAAGACGCAGGGCTACGCCTCGCTCGACTACGAGCCCACGGGGGACCAGGCGGCCGACCTCGTCAAGGTCGACATCCTGCTGCAGGGTGAGCAGGTCGACGCGTTCAGCGCGATCGTCCACCGCGACAAGGCGTACGCGTACGGCACGCTCATGACCGAGCGGCTCCGGAAGCTCATCCCGCGGCAGCAGTTCGAGGTTCCGATCCAGGCCGCCATCGGCGCCCGCATCATCGCTCGCGAGAGCATCCGGGCGATGCGGAAGGACGTCCTCGCGAAGTGCTACGGCGGTGACATCACCCGCAAGCGCAAGCTCCTCGAGAAGCAGAAGGAGGGCAAGAAGCGCATGAAGATGGTCGGCCGGGTCGAGGTCCCGCAGGAAGCCTTCATCGCCGCGCTCTCGGGGGACGTCGAGGAGAAGAAGAAGTAGGACCGTGGGCGGTCGGCGGCGCGCGACGCCGTCGCCGGCTACCCGGAGCAGATCGCTAGCGATGTCGAGCGGGACGGGGCCGCCATCGAGCCGGTCGGCTCGGACGCTGCGCTCGTCGCCGAGGTCGTCCGTTCGGACCGGAGGCGGCGGCTGTACGGTTCACCGGCTCCGGTTCGGCGTCCGTCCCGTCCGAGCTGATCCTGGACCCCGTCGACAGCGCGGTCCACGAGTCCGCGACGGCGTCGGACGCGGTCCGCGGGTCCGCGACGGCGTCGGACCCGGTCCGCGACGCGCGTGACGTCGGGGACGAGGCGCGGTAGTGATCACCGGGCGCGCACGGCGCGCGCCCGCAGGACCGCCAGGCAGAGGGCCGGGAGGCACGCCACGGCCAGGCCGGCGAGCGCGGTCCGCCAGGTGGCCCACTCGGACATCGCCGCGAAGTCGGTCTGTCCGCCGGCGACGACCGATGCCCCCGCGGCGCCGAGCGCCAGCGCGAGCGCACCGCCGGCGAGCCATCCGGCGCGGGGACGCCCCGACCCTCGCCGGACCACGACGACGAGGGTCGCGCCGAACAGCAGGACCGCGGCACCCACGCACCCGACGGCGACCTGCGCGAGGGCGGTCGTGACCGTCGGGTACCAGTCCGACGGCGGCACGGTGCTGTACCGGACCGGGAGGGAGGCGCCGGCCTCGAGCAGGTCGACCGCGACGCGTGCTCCGACGGCGGCCGCCAGTGCGAGCGCGGTGAGCGCCGCGAGCACCCGGGTCGTGCGGTGGGTCCGCGGGCGGGGGACTGCGGTGAGAGCGGGCACGGACCGACGATAGCCGGGTGGCGGAGGTGATCCGAGCCTCCCGTTCGGGGCATCGCGTTGGCCGACGTGACGAGCCGTGGCAAGCAGCCGGGGCGGGTCCCGCGGCGACTGGGTCGAGTCGGTGCGCACCGCCGAGGGGGCTGCACGGGAGGGGTTCCCGCGGCGACTGGATCGAGTCGGTGCGCACCGCCAAGTAGGCTGGTCGGCATGAGTTCCCGCGGCAACGTCCGGACCGCCCTGACCTACGGCGCGGTCGGCGCGACCCAGGCGTCGGACCTCATGACCTACCCGCCCGAGGGGTTCACCCCCTCCGAGTCCCGGGCTCGGATCGGTCACGGCGACGCCCGCTTCGAGACCGCGGTCACCCAAACGCTGTCGTGGCAGATCCAGGAGCGCAGCGGCGTCCGCGTGCACGTCGACGACCAGCCGGACGACGACGAGGTGCGCTACAACCCGGTGACCTTCGACGAGCACGGCGTGCCCGTCGCCCCGGCGTCCATCGGGGCCCCGAAGGTCGAGCGCTTCGCCCCGGACGGGACGCCCCTCCTGACCGCGGGGACGACCGCGACGCTCACGATGCACGCGTTCGGGCAGACGGTGCACGCGCCGGTCCGCGTGGTGTCGATCATCGACGAGCCTGACCGTAAGGGCTTCGCGTACGGCACCCTCGATGGCCACCCGCTCTCGGGTGAGGAGTCGTTCGTCGTCGAGCGCACCCCCGACGGCTCGGTGTGGCTGCAGCTCCGGCAGTTCTCGCAGCCCGCGAGCCGGAAGTGGCGCTTCGTGGAGCCGCTGCTCCGACGACAGCAGCGGGTGATGGCCGAGAAGTACCTCGCGGCGCTCCGCGGCGACTAGAGCGGCGCGAGCCCGGCGATCGCGTCCTCGATCAGTCGGGCGTCCCGGCCGCAGTCCTGCGCGACCGCGACCGCGCTCGTCGCCCGGAGGGCGTCGACGTCGTAGACGCCGGTCGCGACCGCGAGGAACGGGATGCCGGCGTCGTCGGCAGCGTCGCCGTCGCGCGGCGTGTCGCCGACGATCACGGCGCGCTCGCCGCGGAGGGCCGCCGCGGCGCGTCCGGTGACGCCTGCCCGGTCGACCTCCTCGTCGCCGAAGAACGAGTGCGCCCAGTCGAACGCGTCGAGGTCGAAGCCGGCGCCGCGGAGCTTGACGCGTGCGCGGTGCTCCGAGTTGCCGGTCAGCAGTCCGTTGCGCCAGCCCAGTTCGGCGAACCGCTGCACGAGGTGTCGCGCACCGGGTGCCGGCTTGCGGTGGTCGCCCGCGCGGAAGCGTTCGTCCGTGAGGTCGCGGAGGTGGCCGGACACCGTCGGGATGAGGGCGTCGTCGAAGTCGTGCGCGCGGACGTGCTCGGCGATGAGGCCGGCGTCCGTCCGGCCGTGCTGGTGCCCGACGCGCAGCGCGAGATCACGGCCGACCGCCCGTTCGAGTGCCAGGTGGTACAGGTTGCCCGGCGACGCGGCGTTCAGCACGAGGGTGCCGTCGATGTCCCACAGCACCGTGGTGGGGACGGTGTGGTGCTCCATGCCCTCCATCATGACCGAGAATGGAGTCCATGCCGAGTGCCCTGCCGATCGCCGATCCCGCACCGTCGGACGGGCTGCTCACCCCGGGCCCGGACGCGGGCGCCGTCCCGTTCGGCGTGTACGTCCACGTGCCGTTCTGCCGGGTGCGCTGCGGGTACTGCGACTTCAACACGTACACGGCGTCGGAGCTCCGCGGTGTCCGGCGTGACGACTACGCCGGCCACGCCGTGCAGGAGATCCGCTTCGCCGCGGAGGTGCTCGAGCGGTCGGGCGTGCCGCGGCGCCCGGTGTCGACGGTGTTCTTCGGCGGCGGGACCCCGACGATGCTCCCCGCTGCGGACCTCGTGATGGTCCTCCGGGCGATCGACGAGACGTGGGGGATCGTGCCCGGCGCCGAGGTCACCACGGAGGCGAACCCGGACTCGGTCGACGCGGAGTCGCTGCGGACCCTCCGCGAGGGCGGGTTCACCCGCGTCAGCTACGGCATGCAGTCCGCCGTACCGCACGTCCTCGCCACCCTCGACCGCACGCACGACCCGGAGCGCGTGCCGCTCGTGGTGGACCTCGCGAAGCAGCAGGGCCTCGACGTGTCGCTCGACCTCATCTACTCGACGCCGGGGGAGTCGCTCGACGACTGGCGAACCTCGCTCGACGCCGCGATCGCGTGCGCGCCGGACCACGTGTCGGCGTACTCGCTCATCGTCGAGGAGGGCACCGCGATGGGCCGCATGGTCGCCCGCGGCGAACTGCCCGCGCCCGACGACGACCTCGCCGCCGACATGTACGAGCTCGCCGACGACGTGCTCGCCGCGGCCGGGTACGCCTGGTACGAGGTGTCGAACTGGGCGCGGCAGGGCGCCGACGGCGGCACGGCGGAGCAAGCCAGCCGGCACAACCTGTCGTACTGGAAGGGCCACGACTGGTGGGGGGTCGGCCCCGGGGCGCACTCGGCGGTCGCGGGGACCCGCTGGTGGAACGTCAAGCACCCGGCCGCGTACGCGAACCGGGTGCTCGCGGGGGAGTCGCCGGCCGCGGGCCGCGAGACCCTGGACGACGAGACGCGGTACGTCGAGCGCGTGCTCCTCGCGGCGCGGGTCCGCGGGGAGCTCGCCACGTCGGAACTCCGCCGGGAGGCCCGTGGCCGCGTCGCCGGACTCATCGCACGCGGTCTCGTGGACGGTTCGGCCGCGGTGCGGGGACGGGTCGAGTTGACGCGGCAGGGCCGACTGCTCGCGGACGCGGTGGTCCGCGAGCTGCTCGACTGAGCCGCCGGCTACTGCTTGATGAACTCGATCGACAGCGGGTACTTGTAGAACTCGCCGCGATTCGCCGCGAGCGCCGCCATGATCGCGAAGACCACGGTCAGGACGGCCACCGCGAGCAGGATGATCAGCCCGATGCCGAGCCACGACGTGATTCCGCCCACGAAACCGGCGATCGCCATGGTGATGTGGAAGTTGAGCGCGACCCGCGTGTGCTCGCGCACGAACTGTCCGCGGTCGCGGAGCACGAGGTAGGCGACGATCGGCACGAGCAGGCTGAAGAAGATCCCGCCGACGTGGGTCAGGGTCGCCCAGAGCCGCTGGTCCTCGGGGCTCATCGGCTGCGGGAGGTGGTAGTTCGGCGGGTACTGGGGGCCGCCGGGGGCACCGGGCTGCTGTCCGTAGGGGTTCCCTGGGTGCTGGCCGGAAGGGTCGCCGGGCTGCTGTCCGTAGCTCATGCGGGCAGCGTACCGATCCGGGCCGCCGGACGTCCCGCGTTGTCGGCCGTCGGGCGTAGGATCAGCAGTCGACACACGAGAGTGCCAACGCGAGCGGAAGGGGTCCGGGTGGTCAGCGAACGCAGCCTCGAGGTCCTGAAGGCCATCGTGCGGGACTACGTCGCGTCGCGCGAGCCCGTCGGGTCCAAGACCATCGTCGACCGCCACGCCTTCGGGGTGAGTGCGGCGACCATCCGGAACGACATGGCCCAGCTCGAGGACGAGCAGCTCATCGTCGCCCCGCACACCTCGTCCGGCCGGGTCCCGACCGACAAGGGGTACCGGGTCTTCGTCGACCACCTCGCCGCAGCGCGCCCACTGTCGAGCGCCCAGCGGCACGCGATCGAGACCTTCCTCGGGGCCTCGGGCGACCTCGACGACGTGCTCGGCCGCACGGTGCGGTTGCTGAGCCAGCTGACGAACCAGGTCGCGCTCGTGCAGTACCCCTCGATGGTCCGTGCCCGGGTGCAGCACGTCGAGCTCGTCCGACTCGGTGACACCCGGCTCATGGTCGTGCTCATCACCGACACGGCCCGGGTCGAACAGCGCGTCGTCGAGAGCGACGTCGGACTCGACGAGTCCGCGCTCGCAGAGCTCCGCACCGTGGTGAACGGCGCGACGGTCGGGCTGCTCCTGCAGGACGTGCCCGGCGCGCTCCGCGCGGTGCCGCAGCAACTCCGCCCCGACGTGCAGCCGCTCGCCGGGGTCGTCGTCGCGACCCTCATCGAGCAGGTGGCGGCGAACCGACAAGACCGCCTGCTCATGGCCGGCGCAGCGAACCTCGCGAAGAGCGAGTCCGACTTCTCCGGCGGCCTCTTCCCCGTGCTCGAGGCGATCGAGGAACAGGTCACCCTGCTCCGGTTGTTCGGCGAGATGCAGGTGGACGACATCGCGGTGGCCGCGAGCATCGGCGCCGAGAACGCCGAGTACGGCCTCGACGCCACCAGCATCGTCGCCGGCGGGTACCGCGCCGGTGGCGAGGTGGCACGACTCGGGGTGCTCGGGCCGACCCGGATGGACTACGGCAGCAACATGGCCGCGGTCCGCGCCGTCGCACGGTACCTGTCCAAGCTCCTGGGCGAACATTGACCGACCCGCACCGCGACCGTCGCGACCGACGCGCACGACCCGCACCGGGCCTCCCGACCGACCGAACCGAAACACTCTGAGGGATACGTGGCAGACCACTACGACGTCCTCGGCGTCCAGCCGGACGCCTCCGATGCCGACATCAAGAAGGCCTACCGTCGCCTGGCGCGCGAACTGCACCCGGACGTGAACCCGAGCCCGGAGGCGGCCGAGCGCTTCAAGGACGTGACGCACGCGTACGACGTGCTGAGCGACCCCGAGCAGCGTCGGCGCTACGACGCCGGACCGCAGGCGGACAGCCCGTTCGGCGGCGGTGCCGGGGGCTTCAGCGACATCTTCGACGCGTTCTTCGGCGGTGGCGGTGGCGGTCGGGGCTCCGGCCCGCGGAGCCGCGCAGAGCGTGGGCAGGACGCCCTCCTCCGCATCGACGTCGACCTCGACGAGGTCGTCTTCGGCACCCACAAGGAGGTCGAGGTCGACACCGCGGTGCTCTGCGAGACCTGCAACGGGTCCTGCTGCGCGCCGGGCACGAGCCCGCGCACCTGCGACATCTGCGGCGGCTCCGGCCACATCCAGCGACAGGTCCGCTCCCTCCTCGGCAACGTCGTCACGAGCGCCCCGTGCGGCACCTGCCGCGGCTACGGCACCGTCATCCCGAACCCCTGCCCGACCTGCCAGGGCCAGGGCCGTGTGCGTGCGCGCCGCTCGATCCCGGTGGACGTCCCCGCCGGCGTCGACTCGGGCCTGCGGCTGCAGATGCCGGGCCAGGGCGAGGTCGGTCCCGCAGGCGGCCCCTCCGGCGACCTCTACCTCGAGATCCGGGTCCGCCACCACGACGTCTTCAGCCGCGACGGCGACGACCTGCTCGCGACGCTCGAGGTCGGCATGACCGACGCGATCCTCGGCACGACCGCGACCATCGACGGTCTCGACGGCCCGGTCGAGCTGGAGATCCGGCCGGGCGTCCAGAGCGCCGACGTGCTCGTGCTCAAGGACCGCGGTGTCACGAAGCTGCGCGGCAGCGGCCGCGGGGACCTCCGGGTCGGCGTGCAGGTCGTGACGCCGACGAAGCTCTCGCACAAGGAGCGGCAGCTCGTCGAGCAGCTCGCGAAGTCGCACAAGGCCACGAAGCCGCAGCTCGCCCGGTTCCAGCAGGGCATGTTCGGCAAGCTCCGCGACCGCTTCTTCAACTTCTGATGGCGTCCCTCTACCTCGTGGACACGCTCGACGGCGTGACCGTCGGCGGGCAGGTGTCGCTCGACGGGGCGGAAGGGCGCCATGCGGTGTCGGTCGCACGGGTGCGGGTCGGCGAGACGCTGCGCCTGGGCGACGGGCGTGGGACGGTCGTGACCGGCCCGGTGGTCTCGACGGACCGCGACGCCCTCGTGCTGGAGGTCGTCGCGGTGGACGTCTCACCGGAGCCGTCGCCCACGCTGACCCTCGTGCAGGCCCTGGCCAAGGGCGGGCGTGACGAGATGGCGGTGCAGGCATCGACCGAGATCGGCGTCGACCGGATCGTCCCGTGGGCGGCCGCGCGCAGTGTCTCCCGGTGGGAGGGTGCGAAGATCGAGAAGGGCCGCCTGCGCTGGGAGACCATCGCGCACGAGGCCGCCAAGCAGGCGATCCGTGCGCGCGTGCCCGTCGTCGACCCGGTCGTGAGCACCGCCCAGCTGGTCGGTTCCGTGGGCGCCGGGCGCGCGGTCCTCGTGCTCGACCCGGTCGCCGAGACACGCCTGTCCGCCTGGGAACCGCCGACGGGCGTCGAGGACATCGAGCTCGTGGTCGGGCCCGAGGGCGGGATCGACGGGGGCGAGTTCGACCGGCTGGTCGCGGCGGGTGCCGTGCGGGTCCGGCTCGGCGACACCGTGCTGCGGACCTCGACCGCGGGACCGGCGGCGCTGTCGATCCTGCAGACCCGGCTCGGACGCTGGTAGGACCGCCGTCGGCGGAGCGTTCTACGATGGGGTCATGAGCACCAGCACGCCCAGCGTCTTCTCGAAGATCATCGCGCGCGAGATCCCGGCGACCGTCGTCGCCGAGGACGACCGCGTGATCGCGTTCGAGGACATCGCGCCGAAGGCTCCGGTCCACGTGCTCGTCGTCCCGAAGACCGAGCGGTACGCCAACGTGACGGAGCTCGCGTCCGGGGACCCGGACCTCCTCGCCCACCTGGTCGCGACCGCCCAGCGCATCGCCGACGAGCGCGCCGGTGGCCAGTACCGTCTCGTGTTCAACACCGGCGAAGCAGCCGGACAGACCGTGTTCCACGTGCACGCGCACGTACTCGCAGGTGAACTGCAGGAAGGCACCCTTGCCGGACAATGAACCGCTCGAGCAGGACACCACGTCCGAGCTCACCGTCGACGGCATCGCCATGGTGCAGCTGCTCGGCCCCCAGGACCGACTGCTGAAGACCGTCGAACGCCAGTACCCCGGGGTCCGCGTCGTCGTACGCGGCAACGAGGTCAGCCTGACCGGGCCGGAGCGCGACGTCGCCCGCGCCCGGGCCCTCGTCGACGAGCTCGTCGGCATGGTCAAGCGCGGACAGGACATCGGGCCGGCGGACATCCCGATGTCGGCGCGCATCCTTGACGACGACCGCAAGCCGTCCGACACCTTCGGCACCCCGATCGTGCAGAGCCGCGGCAAGTCCGTGCGCCCGAAGACCGACGGGCAGCGTGCCTACGTCGACGCGATCGACGAGCACACGATCACGTTCGGCATCGGCCCGGCCGGCACCGGCAAGACCTACCTCGCGATGGCGAAGGCCGTGCAGGCCCTGCAGCGGCGTGAGGTGAACCGCATCATCCTCACGCGTCCCGCGGTCGAGGCAGGCGAGCGACTCGGGTTCCTGCCCGGCACGCTCACCGACAAGATCGACCCGTACCTGCGGCCGCTGTACGACGCGCTCAACGAGATGATGGACCCGGAGCTCGTCCCGAAGCTGCTTGCGGCAGGCACGGTCGAGGTCGCACCGCTGGCCTACATGCGCGGCCGGACGCTCAACGACTCGTTCGTCATCCTCGACGAGGCGCAGAACACCACGCCCGAGCAGATGAAGATGTTCCTGACGCGGCTCGGGTTCGGGTCGAAGATGGTCGTCACGGGTGACATCACCCAAGTCGACCTGCCCGGGAACCTCTCGGGCCTCCGGCTCGTGACCCGCATCCTCGACCGCGTCGACGACATCCACTTCGCCCGACTGGGCAGCGAGGACGTCGTCCGGCACACGCTCGTCGGCCGCATCGTCGACGCCTACACGGCGTACGACGAGGAACGGCTCGCGGAGCAGGCCGGCTACCGGCCCGGCGGTCGTGGATCGGCGGCCGAGGGCAACCCCGCCGGTGCGAACCGCGCCGAGCGACGTGGCCGTCCGCCGCAGGACCGCCAGCGCTCCCCGTACCCGCAGAACGACGCCCGAGGAGGGAACCGGTGAGCATCGAGCTCAACAACGAGTCCGGGGTGGAGGTCGACGAGGCGGCGATCCAGCGCCTCGCGTCCTTCGCGCTCGACGCGATGCACGTCCACGCCGACGCGGAGCTCGCGATCGTACTCGTGGACGAGGGCGCGATGGAGCAGCTGCACGTGCGGTGGATGGACGAGCCGGGCCCGACCGACGTCCTGAGCTTCCCGATGGACGAGCTCCGCCCCGGCACCGAGGAGGACCCGACACCCGCCGGGCTGCTCGGTGACATCGTGCTCTGCCCCCAGGTGGCGGAGGAGCAGGCGAAGACCGCCGGGCACTCCACCACCGACGAGATGCTCCTGCTGACCTGCCACGGCATCCTGCACCTGCTCGGCTTCGACCACGCCGAGCCGGAGGAGAAGGCCGAGATGTTCGGCATCCAGGGCGAGATCCTCGCCGCGTTCGCCGCACAGCACCGAGGGCGGTGACCTGATGCTGCTCGTCGCCGTCCTGCTCGCGGTGGCGTTCGTGCTCGTCGTCGTCGGCGGTGTGCTCGCGGCGTCGGACGCCGCGCTGTCGGTGCTCTCCCGCGCCGACCTCGACGAGATCGCGCGTGGCGCCAAGCGACGTCGCGCGATCGAGGCGATCGGTGACGACGTCGGGGCCCACGTCAACGCGCTCAACTTCGTCCGCGTGCTCGCCGAGACCGCCGCGGCCGTGCTCGTGACGATCGCGCTCGTGACCGTCTTCGACACCTGGTGGGTCGCGCTCGTGGTGTCCGCGGCCGTGATGACCGCGGTGTCGTTCGTCCTCGTCGGCTCCAGCCCGCGCAGCGTCGGGCGAGCGCACGCCGAGCGGCTCATCGCGGTCACCGGCGGCCTCGTGCGTGCGGTCCGCATCGTGCTCGGTCCGCTGGCCGGCCTGCTCGTCGCGATCGGCGACCGGGTGACCCCCGGGCGCGGCGGCAGCGCGTCGACCGTCTCGAGCGAGGAGCAGCTCCTGTCCCTCGTCGACGAGGCCGCGGAGAGCAACGTGCTCGAGGCCGACGACCGCGAGCTCATCCACTCCGTGTTCGAGTTCAGCGACACCCTGGTGCGCGAGGTCATGGTGCCGCGGACCGACATGACGACCGTCGACGGCACCGACTCGCTCGCTGCGGCGATGGAGCAGTTCCTCGCCGCCGGCGTCTCGCGCATGCCCGTCACGGGCAAGGACAGCGACGACGTCCTCGGCGTGCTCTTCCTGCGCGACGTGTCCCGGGCCCTCTACGAGCGACCCCACGCGGGCAGCGAGCCGGTCAGCGGCCTCCTCCGGCCGGCGGGGTTCGTCCCCGAGTCGAAGGCCGCCGACGACACCCTCCGGGCCATGCAGGCCGGGAAGAACCACCTGCTGCTCGTCGTGGACGAGTACGGGGGCGTCGCGGGCCTGGTCACGATGGAGGACCTCATCGAGGAACTCGTCGGTGACATCTCGGACGAGTACGACCGCGCCGTCGTCGACCGGTTAGAGGTCGACCCCGGCGTCTGGCGTGTCTCGGCGCGCATGCCGGTCGACGAGCTGGGCGACCTGTTCGGCATCGAGCTCGACGACGACGACGTCGACACCGTCGGCGGACTCCTCGTGAAGGAGCTCGGCCACCTCGCCACCCGCGGCGACCGTGTCACCGTCGACGGCATCGTGCTCGTCGCCGAACGGGTCGAGGGCAAGCGTCGACACCTCGTCTCCGTCCTCGCCGAACGCTCCGGCGCACTCGCCGACGTCGAGCACGCGTTCGACGACACCACGCCGACCACGACAGGGAACACCTCCGCATGAGCGACACCACCACCCCCGACGACCAGCCGTACCGCGCGGGCTTCGTCTCGTTCGTCGGCCGACCGAACGTCGGCAAGTCGACCCTGACGAACGCGCTCGTCGGCGAGAAGGTCGCGATCACGTCGTCGAAGCCGCAGACCACGCGCCGTGCGATCCGCGGGGTCGTGCACCGGCCCGACGGGCAGGTCATCATCGTCGACACACCCGGCGTGCACCGTCCGCGGACCCTGCTCGGGGAACGGCTGAACGACCTCGTGCAGTCCACGCTCGGCGACGTCGACGTGATCGGATTCTGCGTCCCGGCCAACGAGCCGATCGGCCCGGGGGACCGCTTCATCAACGACTCCCTCGACCAGTACCCGCGGGCGAGGAAGATCGCGATCGTGACCAAGATCGACCGGGTGTCGAAGGACGCGGTGGGCGAGCAGCTCCTCGCGGTGTCGAAGCTGCGCGACTGGGACGTCATCATCCCGACCTCGGGGACGCGTGGGCTGCAGCTCGAGCCGCTGCTCGACGAGATCACGTCCTTGCTGCCGGAGTCGCCGCAGCTGTACGACGACGCCACCGTCACCGAGGAGACCGACGAGGACCGGATTGCGGAGCTCATCCGCGAGGCAGCGCTCGAGGGCGTCCGCGACGAGCTCCCGCATTCGCTGGCCGTCGTCGTCGAGGACATCGTCGAACCGGACGAGGACGACGACCCCGACGGACCGCTGCGGATCTTCGCGAACCTGTTCGTCGAGCGCGACAGCCAGAAGGCGATCGTGATCGGGCGCGGCGGGGAGCGACTCAAGGACGTCGGGTCGCGCGCCCGGACCGAGATCGAGTCGTTGCTCCACGGGCGGCACGTGTACCTCAACCTGCGCGTGAAGGTCGCCAAGGAGTGGCAGCGCGACCCGAAGCAGCTCGGCCGCCTCGGCTTCTGAGCCGCCCCCGGGCGAGGTCAGCCGATCGGCTGACGCGGGCACCGTCGCGGCGCCGTACCGTGGTGTGGTGTTCCGACCCGTGCTGCGTTCGCAGGTGACCTTCGACGTCATCGTCGCGGTGCTGCTCGGCGTGGTGCTCCTCGTCCTCCGGACGACCGCGGCAGACCTGCTCGGCATCGCGGTCGTCGTCGGTCTCACCGCGTCCCTGGCACTCCGGCGCGTGTCGCCGGGTCTGGCGCTGGGCATCGCGTGGGTGTTCGCCGTCCTGCAGATGGTGCTGTGGCAGACGCCGGACCCGGCCAACCTCCTCATCGCCGGCGTGATGTTCACCACGAGCGCGTACGGCAGCAGCCGGGTGCGGCTCGCGGGCCTGCTCTCGGCGGTCGGCGGAGCCCTCGTGGCCGCGGGCTACATCGGCCTGCAGGACGTGCAGCAGCAGCACGACGCCGGCTTCACCCGGTCGCCGATGGAGTTCGGCCAGCTCGTCCTCGGCACCTTCGCCGGCGTCCTCCTCGTGCTCCTCCTCCCGTGGCTCGCCGGACTCGTCCGACGGGCCCGCCGGATGGCGAGCGTCAGCAGGGAGGCCCAGCTCCTCGCCGAGCGCGACGCGGCCCGCGCCGACCGGGCCGTGGCCGTCGAGCAGGAGCGTGTCCGCATCGCCCGCGACATGCACGACATCGTCGCGCACTCGCTCGCGGTCGTCATCGCCCAGGCCGACGGTGCCCGCTACGCACTCCGGGCCGACCCGGCGATCGCCGACCAGGCCCTGACGACGATCTCCGGAACGGCTCGTCGGGCGCTCGGCGACGTCCGCGAGCTGCTCGGCACGCTCCGGCACGAACAGGGCACCGCGCCGACGCCGGACATCGACGACATCGAGCAACTCGTGACCGAGATGCGCGACATCGGGCTGGACGTCGCCGTCGAGCGCGAGGGCGACCCGTCGACGCTCCCCACCACGACCCAGCTCGCCGTGTACCGGATCGTGCAGGAGAGCCTCACGAACGCCTACAAGCACGGGCAGCGCGGGAAGCCCGTCCGCGCCCGGCTCACGTACCGCCCCGACACCGTCGAGATCCAGGTCGTCAACGAGCGCGCCGACCACGGCAGATCCGGACCCGGGACCGGCCACGGCCTCGTGGGCATGCGTGAGCGTGCCACGATGACCGGGGGGTCGATGACCGCCGGACCGCGTGGGGACGAGTTCGTCGTCGCGGTCCGGATGCCGGCGGTCCCCGGGAGCGGTCAGATGGCCCGCGACCGCATCACCTCGATCCAGCAGGAGCACACCGCACGATGACCACGACCCCGAACCCCGAGGCCCGCATCCGGGTGGCGCTCGTCGACGACCAGGCGCTCTTCCGCACCGGGATCCGGATGCTCATCGACTCGCAGCCGGACCTGCAGTTCGTGGGTGAGGCCGGTGACGGCGCCGAGGGCGTCGAGCTCGTCCGGCGCGCCCGGCCGGACGTCGTCTTGATGGACGTCCGCATGCCGGTGATGGACGGCATCACGGCGACGTCCCGGATCGTCGAGCAGTCCGGGACCGACGGGGCGAAGGTGCTCGTCCTCACCACCTTCGACTTCGACGAGGCCGCCGCGAAGGCGATCCGTGCCGGCGCGAGCGGGTTCGTCCTGAAGGACGCCGACCCGGAGTTCCTCCTCGCCGCGATCCGCACCGTGCACGCGGGCACCGCCGTGTTCGCCGCCTCGGCCACGCGCGAGCTGCTGCGTCGCTACGAGGACACGGCGAGCTCGACGGCGTCGGTCCCGCCGGCGTTCGCGGAGCTCACCCCGCGCGAGCGGGAGATCTTCGACCTCGCCGCGAAGGGACTGAGCAACAGCGAGATCGCGTCGCACGAGTTCGTGAGCGAGGCGACCGTGAAGACCCACATCTCGCGGGTGCTGACGAAGCTCGAGCTGCGCGACCGGGTGCGGCTCGTCGTCTTCGCGCACGAGCACGGGCTCGTCACGAAGGACTGACCGCGCGCTGCGCCTGCGAGCGCGCGGCGCTGGCGAGCACGGCGGGCACGGCGCGACCGCGACACGGTCACGACGGACGAGTCAGATCCGCGCGCGCCCGTGCCGGCGACCGCAGCGGCGCAACGCCCCGGGCGTGCGTCCTGCACCGTCCGTGTGACGAGCCCGTCATCCGCACGGATGACCCGTCCACAGCCGATCCCTCCGAGCGGACCATCCACAGGAGCCGACCGACCGACGCATCCCGTGCCTCCCGGCCGCCATCGTGGGTGCATGACCACCAGCACCCAACCGATCATCCGCCTCGACCACGTCTCCAAGCACCACGGCGACGCCGTACGTCGGGTCACGGCGCTCGACGACGTCAGCGTCGACATCGGGGCGGGGGAGTTCACGGCCGTGATGGGGCCCTCCGGGTCGGGCAAGTCGACGCTCATGCACGTCGCTGCCGGACTCGACGCGGTGTCCTCCGGGCGCGTGCAGATCGACGGGGTCGACATCACCGGGCTCGGCGACCGCGACCTCACCGAGCTCCGGCGCCGCCGCCTCGGGTTCGTGTTCCAGTCGTTCAACCTCGTGCCGACCCTCGACGTCAGCGAGAACATCCGACTGCCGTTCCTCCTCGGAGGGCACCGGACGTCCGGAGAGGAGAACGCCTGGATCGACCGCCTCGTCGGGATGCTCGGCCTGGGCGACCGGCTGACCCACCGTCCGCACCAGCTCTCCGGCGGGCAGCAGCAGCGGGTCGCCATCGCCCGTGCCCTGGCTTCCAGGCCGGCCGTGGTCGTCGCGGACGAGCCCACCGGTGCGCTCGACTCCAGGACCGGGCGCGACGTCCTCGGCATCCTCCGCGGTGCGGTCGACGACTGGGGGCAGAGCGTGGTCATGGTGACGCACGACCCGGTCGCCGCCGCCAACGCGGACCGCATCCTCTTCCTGGCCGACGGGCGCATCGTCGGCGACCGCCCGGCGATGGACGCCGCCGAGATCTCCGCCACGATGCTCGGGATGGAGGCAGCGGCATGAACGCCCTGACCTCGCTGCGGGAGTTCCGTCCGACGATCCTCGTCGCCGCGCTCGGCACCACGTTCGGCTCCGCGCTCGTGATCGCGCCGGGCATCGTGTCCGAGGCGCTCGCCACCACCGGGCTCGACGGCATCGGCTCAGTCAGGGCGATCCTCTCGGTGATCGGGTGGCTGTTCCTCGGCATCGCGCTCTACGTCGGTGCGATCGTCACCGCCAACACGTGTGCCACGCTCATCGCCGGGCAGACCCGGGTGATCGCGCTGCAACGGCTCGTCGGGGCGACGGGCGCGACGCTGCGGGCACGGATCGCCAGGGCAGGCCTGCTCGTCGGCATCGTCGGTGGCCTGCTCGGGGCCGTCGTCGGCACCGGTCTGAGCGCGGCGTTCGTGCTCGTCCTGCGGGGCAACGGGTTCCTGCCGGACACGGAGTACACGCTCGTGCCGTGGGAGCTCGTGCTGCCGGTCGCCGCCGTCGTCCTCGCCACGTGGGGCGCGTTCGCGGTCGGGTCGCGCCGCGTCCTCACCGTCACCTCGCTCGAGGCGCTGTCGTCGAGCGTGGAACCGAGTCACGACGACGTCCGCTCCGGCCGGGCACGCATCGTCTGGTCGGTCGTGCTCATGGTCCTCGGCGGTGGCCTGATGGCGATCGGGCTGGCAGCGAGCGCCGTGTCGCCGATGGCGGTGCTGCCCGCCGCGCTCGGCGGGTTCGTGTCCTTCGCCGGCGTCGCCTTGGGCGCGACCATCGTCATGCCGCCGGTGCTCCGGCTCATGGGGCGCATCGGTGCGCAGGACACCGTCGTCCTGCTCGCGGGCCGCAACGCGATGCGCGCCCCCGGACGTTCGTCGCGCGCCACGATCGGGCTCGTGATCGGCGTGACGCTGCTCGTGACGTTCGCGGTGGCACTCGGGATCATGCAGCACACCCTCGAGACCGTCGTGTCCGGACAGCCGGGTGCGACGCCGGCGATGGTGGAGGCGCAGCGGGACTTCTTCGTGCGGCTGGGCGCGGTGGTGAGCGTCATCGTCGGCTTCTCCGCCGTGATCGCCGCCGTCGGGGTCGTGAACGCGCTCGCGTTGAGCGTGCTCCAGCGTCGGCGCGAGCTCGGGCTCCTGCGGGTCCTCGGGCTCACTGGTTCCCAGGTCCGTCGGATGATCGTCACCGAGGCGGTGCAGATGGTCGTCGCAGCCGTCGTCACCGGGCTCGTGCTCGGCACCGTGTACGGGTGGGTCGGCGGTCAGACCCTGCTCGGCACACTCGGCACCGTCGTCACGCCCGTGCTGCCCCCGCTGACGCTCGGCGTCGTGGTCGTCGGTGCGCTCGTCCTCGCGGTCGTCGCGACGATCGCGCCGGTGCGGCGCGCGATGCGCGTGCCGCCGACCGAGGCGCTCGCCGTGGAGTGAGCCGGGCCGGAGGACCCGGTCGCGACCGCGCGACGGTCTGGAGGCTCGTGGCGGCGCCGTCCCGTGCCTCCAGACCGCTTGCACATGGTTGGTACACCAGTGCTACGGTGGTCCCGATGTACTCGGCACTCCTCCTCCTTCGCTGCCGCGACGAGGCCTGACACAACGGCCCACCTCGTCGCGGAGTCCGTCGTGGCCTGACACACACCTGACGACGAAAGCGACGAATCGATGCAGAACACGCAGCAGCCCTCCAGGATGCCGATCCACAAGTACGTCCCCTTCCACGAACAGATCCGCGTCGACCTGCCGGACCGCACCTGGCCGACGAAGCGCATCGAGCGTGCTCCGCGGTGGTGCGCGGTCGACCTCCGTGACGGCAACCAGGCGCTCATCGACCCGATGGACTCCGAGCGCAAGCGCGCGATGTTCGACCTCCTCGTCCGGATGGGCTACAAGGAGATCGAGGTCGGGTTCCCCAGCGCCTCGCAGACCGACTTCGACTTCGTCCGGTCCCTCATCGACGAGGGCGCCATCCCCGACGACGTCACGATCCAGGTCCTGACCCAGGCACGCGAACACCTGATCAACCGCACGTACGAGGCGATCGACGGCGCGAAGCAGGCGATCGTGCACCTCTACAACTCGACGTCGGTCGTCCAGCGCGAGGTGGTGTTCCGCACCGACGTGCAGGGGGTCGTCGACATCGCGGTGCACGGCGCCGAGCTGTGCAAGGCCGCAGAGGCGAACCTGCAGCACGACACGCAGGTCTTCTACGAGTACTCGCCCGAGTCCTACACGGGCACCGAGCTCGAGGTCGCCGTCCAGATCTGCAACGCCGTGCTCGAGGTCTTCCGCCCGACGCCCGAGCGCAAGGTGATCATCAACCTGCCGGCCACCGTCGAGATGGCGACCCCGAACGTCTACGCCGACTCGATCGAGTGGATGTCCCGCAACCTCGCGCACCGTGAGGACGTCATCCTGTCGCTGCACCCGCACAACGACCGCGGCACCGCCGTCGCCGCCGCGGAGCTGGGCTACATGGCCGGGGCCGACCGCATCGAGGGCTGCCTGTTCGGCAACGGGGAGCGCACCGGCAACGTCGACCTCGTCGCGCTCGGCATGAACCTGTTCACGCAGGGCATCGACCCCGAGATCGACTTCAGCGACATCGACCAGGTGAAGCGCACGGTCGAGTACTGCAACCAGCTGCCCGTGCCCGAGCGGCAGCCGTGGGCCGGCGACCTCGTGTACACGGCGTTCAGCGGCTCGCACCAGGACGCCATCAACAAGGGCTTCGACGCCATGCAGGCACGGGCCACGGCCGCGGGCACGACCGTCGACGAGATCACCTGGGCGGTGCCGTACCTGCCCGTCGACCCGAAGGACATCGGCCGTTCGTACGAGGCCGTGATCCGCGTCAACTCGCAGTCGGGCAAGGGCGGTGTCGCGTACCTCCTCAAGACCGACCACGCGCTCGACCTGCCTCGCAAGCTGCAGATCGAGTTCTCCGGCGTGGTGCAGCAGCACACCGACGCCGAGGGCGGCGAGTTCTCGTCGGAGCGCATCTGGGACCTGTTCCGCGACGAGTACCTGCCGGCCGACGACGAGTCGGACAAGTGGGGTCGCTACGAGATCACGAAGACCGCGACCGCCTCCGACTTCGACGGCACCACGTCGCTGTCCGTGGCGATGCGCGTCGACGACGGCGCCGTCACGGCGGAGGCCGTCGGCACCGGTCCGATCGACGCGTTCCTGCGCGTGCTGAAGGACCAGGGCGTCGACGTCACGCTCTACGACTACTCGGAGCACACGATGAGCGCGTCGGGCGACGCGCAGGCGGCGTCCTACGTCGAACTCGACGTCGACGGCGTGCGGCTGTGGGGTGTCGGCATCGACGCCGACATCGCCACGGCGTCGCTCAAGGCGATCGTGTCCGCGGTGAACCGCGCGGTCCGCGCCGGGGCGGCGTCGGGGGCGTCGTCGCCGGAGCTCGTCACCGCGTAGCGGTCGTCGGGATCACCGCCGGGAGGCGCGGTGCGGGTCGGACCCGCACCGCGCCGCTCGCGCGTGCTGGCGGCGCCGCACCTGCTGCCGGACGCCGGCCGCGCCGCTCGTGCGTGCTGGCGGCGCCGCACCTCGCTCGCGCCGCCCCGCGCCTCCCGTGCGCCGCGCCGCGCCGCGCACGCCGCCCCGCCGCCCGCCGGTCCGGACGACGGCACGGACGCTGGCTGTCGGCGGGGCGGGGGATACTGGGACCATGCCGCTGTACCGGGACGAGTGCGTCGTGTTGCGCACCCACAAGCTCGGTGAGGCCGACCGCATCGTCACCATGCTCAGCCGGCAGCACGGCAAGATCCGCGCGGTCGCGAAGGGCGTCCGGCGCACCGCGTCGAAGTTCGGCAGCCGCCTCGAACCGTTCATGGTGGTCGACGCCCAGTTCTACGAGGGCCGCTCCCTCGACATCGTGACCCAGGCGGAGTCCCTCGGCTCGTACGGCGCCCAGATCGTGGCGGACTACGGCGCTTACACGGCCGCGAGCGCGATGGTCGAGACCGCCGACCGCCTGAGCGAGGCCGACGCCGGACTCCAGCAGTACCTCCTGCTCGTCGGTGCCCTCCGGTCGTTGGCCCGCGGCGAGCACGTGGCGGCGGCGACGCTCGACTCCTACCTGCTGCGGGCGATGAGCATCGCGGGCTGGGCGCCGTCGTTCGGCGACTGTGCGGTGACGGGGGAGCCCGGACCGCACTCGGCCTTCGTCGTGCAGCTCGGCGGGGTCGTCGCGGACCACGCCGCACCGCCCGGCACCCCGCGGCTCGACCCGGTGACGCTCGCGCTGCTCGGGTCCCTCCTCGCGGGGGACTGGGCCACGGTCGACGCCGCCGACGAGCGGACGCGTTCGCGGGCGTCCGGCGTGGTCGCCGCGTACGCGCAGTGGCACCTGGAACGATCGCTCCGGTCGCTGCCGCACGTCGACCGCACCGAGCTGCCGGCCCCGGTCGCGCCGACCCCGGGCGGGGTGCCGGCAGCGGTGACCGCGACCCCGACCCCCGCGGTGCCGATCCCGACCGCCGCCGACGCCGAAGGAACCCCCGCATGAGCCCACGCCGGTACGCCGAGTCCGAGCCGCTGCGTCCCGTCGACTGGACCGGACAGCAGCCGCCGGCGATCCCCGCGCAGTTCGTCCCGGAGCACGTGGCGATCGTCATGGACGGCAACGGTCGGTGGGCGAACCAGCGCGGCCTCACCCGGGTCGAGGGCCACAAGGCCGGCGAGGCCTCGCTCCTCGACGTCGTCGCGGGTGCGATCCAGATCGGCGTCAAGCACGTGTCGGCGTACGCGTTCTCGACCGAGAACTGGAAGCGGTCGCCCGACGAGGTCCGCTTCCTCATGGGCTTCAACCGCGAGGTCATCCACCGACGTCGCGACCAGCTCCACGCCTGGGGCGTCCGGGTGCGGTGGGCCGGGCGTCGGCCCCGTCTGTGGCGGAGCGTCGTCGACGAGCTGCAGACCGCGGAGCGGATGACCGCGGCGAACGACGTCTGCACCCTCACGATGTGCGTCAACTACGGCGGTCGCAACGAGATCGTGGACGCGGTCCGGGGCATGGCCGAGGACGTCGCGGCCGGTCGCATGAAGCCGAGCCAGGTCACCGAGAAGGCCCTCGCGAAGCGGCTCTACGTGCCCGAGTTGCCCGACGTCGACCTGTTCCTCCGGAGCTCCGGCGAGCAGCGCACGTCGAACTTCATGCTGTGGCAGTCCGCGTACGCCGAGATGGTCTTCCTCGACCGCCTCTGGCCGGACTTCCGCCGCACCGACCTCTGGGGAGCGATCGAGGAGTACGCGCGCCGCGACCGCCGCTACGGCGGTGCGGTGGACGCGCCCACCGCCTGACGGGAGGCCCGTGGCGGCGCCGCCCCGCGCCTCCCGTCCGACCGGGTCCCGGTCCGGCCCGCGCTGGTCGCGCCCCGTGTCGCCGCACGGGGCGGTCGACGACGTCTCGTGCGACCAGCTCGTTGCGCGCGCGGCATGTCCTGCGACCAACGGGTGAGCCGTGCCCCGTCGACGGCGTGCGACGGAAGTCGCGACGATCACGCTCGAAGCACTCGCGGTCGAGATGCGCTCCCGACGTCAGCCCAGCTGCGCCGCCGCTCCGACGACCGCGTCGAGGGCGGCCCGGATGCTCGGGACACGATCCGCCCCGCGGGCGACGACGACCTCGACACGTCGCGCGAGTTCGTCGTCGACCCGTTCGACCGCGACCGTCGGCGGGATGACGGTGCTCGCGAGCGCCAGCCGGGGGAGCAGCGCCACCCCGAGATCCGCGGCGACGAGCCCCACGACCGCGGCAGCGTTGTCCGTCTCGAGCACGATGCGGGGCGTGAACCCCGCCGTCGCGCACGAGGCGAGCAGGTGCCCCCGACAGCGCGGGCAACCGCCGATCCACCGCGCGTCGCGCAGCGAGGCGAGGTCCACGACCGCGTCAGCCGCGCTCGCCGTCCCGGCGCGGTCCCCGCCCAGGGCGACCGGTCGGCCGACCGCAGCCGACGGACCGGGGTCCCTCGTGCCTCCCGGCCGGACCAGCCTGAGCGGGTCACGCCCCAGTGCGCGGGAGACCAGCGTCGGGTCCGGCGCCACTTCGTCGCCGACGTACGTGAAGGTCACGGCGACGTCGACCTCGTCGCGCCGGAGGAGGTCGATCGCCTCGGGCGGTTCCGCCTCGACGTATGAGGTTGTCACGCCGGGCGCGACCCGCGCCATGGTCGCCAGCACCGACGGCACGAGCGTCGACGACGCGCTCGGGAACCCGGCGATCCGGACGCGGCCACGGGCGAGGCCGCCGACCGCCGCGAGGTCCTCGCGCGCAGCGGTCAGCGCGGCCTCCACGGACAGGGCGTGCTCGGCGAGCACCCGACCGGCCTCGGTGAGCGTGACCCCGCGGGCGTTCCGGAGCACGAGGTCCTGTCCGAGTCGTCGTTCGGCGCGGGCGAGCAGTTGGCTCACGGCCGGCTGGCTGTACCCGAGCGCGGCCGCGGCGCGACTGATCGAGCCGGCGTCGCGGACCGCGCGGAGCACCCGCAGGAGCTGGGGATCGAGGTCGTCCACAACGTCATGTTATGGGCCCGACAAGAAAGCTGCCCTGGTGTGATGGGCCGGCGTGCGCGACCGTTGCGGCATGGACTCCTTCGTCGACGGCTCCGGCTACCTCGCGGCGTGCACGGCGGGCCTGCCCACGCACGGCACCCTCGCCGCGATGCGCGCCGACCTCGACGAGTGGGGCCGCGCAGCGTCGTCGCCGGTGGCGTACGGCGCCCTCGTCGAAGAGGGTCGCGCGCTCTTCGCCCGCATCGTCGGCGTCGACCCGTCCCGCGTGGCCACGGGCTCACAGACCTCGGCGATGGTCGCGGTCGCCGCCGCGGCGCTGCCCGACGGTGCCGAGGTGGTCGTCCCCGACGGTGACTTCAGCTCGGTCGTGTTCCCGTTCCACGCCCAGGCACACCGGGGCGTCCGGGTCCGGAGCGTCCCGCTCGACCGGCTCGCCGACGAGGTGCGGCCCGGCACCGCGATGGTGGCGTGGTCCGCGGTGCAGTCGTCGAGCGGCGTGGTCACCGACCCGGAGCCGGTCGTCGCCGCAGCCCGGGCCGTCGGGGCGCTCACCCTGTGCGACCTGACGCAGGCCGCCGGGGTGCTCCCCGTGGACGCCTCGCCGTTCGACGTGACGGTCACGCACGCCTACAAGTGGTTGTGCGCGCCGCGCGGGGTGGCCTTCGCGACGTTCTCCGACGTGGCGCTCGAGCGGCTCCGGCCCGTGCAGGCCGGCTGGTACGCGGGCGCCGACGTGTGGTCGTCGTGCTACGGCCCGACGATGCGGCTCGCCGACGACGCGCGCCGGTTCGACGTGTCACCGGCGTGGCAGGCCTGGCCAGGGGCGGTCGCCGCGCTGCGGCACCTCGCGGTCGTCGACACGGCATCGGCCTGGAGGCACGCCACCGGTCTCGCGGACCGGCTCGCGGACGCGCTCGGGTCGCCGCGGAGCGGGCAGGCGATCACGACGTTCCCGGACGAGGACGGCTCGGCGCTCCGGGCGCTGACGGACGCGGGCGTCACCGCGAGCGGCCGCGCCGGACGGCTCCGCCTGGCGTTCCACCTCTGGAACGACGACGACGACGTGACCCGCGTCGCCGACGTCCTCAGGACGCTCGCCGGCTTCAGACCTGTGGGGTGAGCTGGCTCGTCCACGGTCACCGCGCCTCCCGTCCGCCGACGGCCGCGGGGCCGGTACGCTTGCCGGGTACGTTTCCGCACCGGGCACCCAGTCCGGCGAACCCTGGAGCTCCTCTTGGCACAGCCCTCCCGTCTCGACAGCGTCATCGCCCTGGCCAAGGGCCGCGGCTTCGTGTTCCAGTCGGGTGAGATCTACGGCGGATCCCGGTCCGCGTGGGACTACGGGCCCCTCGGCGTCGAGCTCAAGGAGAACATCAAGCGCCAGTGGTGGCAGCGGTTCGTCCGCGGCCGCGGTGACATGGTGGGCCTCGACTCCGCCGTCATCCTGCCGCGCAAGGTGTGGGAGGCCTCAGGTCACGTCGCCACCTTCACCGACCCGCTCGTCGAGTGCCTGCACTGCCACCACCGCTTCCGCGAGGACCACCTGATCGAGGCGTTCGTCGCGAAGAAGGGCCGACAGCCCGAGGGCGGCATGGCCGAGATCGCCTGCTCCAACTGCGGCACCCGCGGCCAGTGGACCGAGCCGCGCGAGTTCTCCGGCATGCTCAAGACCTACCTCGGCCCGGTCGAGTCCGAGGAGGGCCTGAACTTCCTCCGCCCAGAGACCGCGCAGGGCATCTTCGTCGACTTCGCGCAGGTCGTGACGACGAGCCGCATGAAGCCCCCGTTCGGCATCGGCCAGGTCGGCAAGGCGTTCCGCAACGAGATCACGCCCGGCAACTTCATCTTCCGCACGCGCGAGTTCGAGCAGATGGAGATCGAGTACTTCGTGCCGCCGGCGATCGCGGGGGAGCACTACGAGCAGTGGATCGCGGACTCGGTGGCGTTCTACACCGACCTCGGCATCGACCCCGAGAACCTCCGCCGCTTCGACGTGCCGGACGGCGAGCGGGCGCACTACTCCGACGCCACCGCCGACATCGAGTACCGCTTCGGCTTCCAGGGCTCCGAGTGGGGCGAGCTCATGGGCGTCGCGAACCGCACCGACTTCGACCTGACGAACCACATCGAGGCGTCGGGCAAGGACCTCAAGTACTTCGACCAGGCGGCGAACGAGAAGTACGTGCCGTACGTCATCGAGCCGTCGTTCGGCCTCACCCGTGCCCTCATGGCGTTCCTCATCGACGCCTACCACGAGGACGAGGCCCCGAACGCGAAGGGCGGCGTCGACAAGCGCACGGTCCTGCGGCTCGACCCGCGCCTGGCCCCGGTCAAGGCCGCGGTGCTGCCGCTGTCCCGCAACGAGCAGCTCTCCCCGGTCGCCCGCGGACTCGCCGACGACCTGCGCCAGTACTGGAACGTGGACTTCGACGACGCCGGGGCGATCGGTCGCCGGTACCGTCGCCACGACGAGATCGGCACGCCGTTCTGCATCACGGTCGACTTCGACACCCTCGACGACAAGGCCGTCACGGTGCGCGAGCGCGACACGATGAGCCAGGAGCGGGTCTCGCTCGACCAGCTGCAGGGCTACCTCGCGGCGCGGTTGCTCGGCGCGTAGCGGTCGGCGTCGGCGCAGCTGCGCTCGTCGTTCTCGCGGGTCGCCCGGTTCCGGGCGCTTCGCACAACCAAAGTCACCCTGAACCGCGCAAACGCACGGTTCAGGGTGACTTTGGTTGTGCGGCGGGAATGGGCGCGACGGAGCCGCGTTGGCATCAGCATGACTGACTCTGTGAAGGTCGATGTCTGGTCGGACATCGCCTGCCCCTGGTGCTACATCGGCAAGCGGAAGTTCGAGTCCGGCGTGGCCGCCTTCCACGACTCGGCCGATGCTCGTCCGGTCGAGGTCGAGTACCACTCGTTCGAGCTCAGCCCCGACACCCCGGTCGACTTCGAGGGCACCGAGGCCGAGTTCCTCTCCCAGCACAAGGGCCTCCCGGTCGCCCAGGCGCAGCAGATGATCGACCAGGTCGCCGACATCGCCACCACGGTCGGCCTCCACTACGACTACGACGCGCTCCACCACACCAACACGGTCAAGGCGCACCAGGTCATCCACCTCGCGAAGCAGCACGGCAAGCAGCTCGAGATGGTCGAGCGGCTGTTCACCGCGTACTTCGAACGCGGCGAGCACGTCGGGCAGGACGAGTCGCTCGCCGACCTCGGCGCGTCGATCGGGCTCGACCGCGACGAGGTGCTCGCGACCCTCCGCGACGATGCCCAGCTCGCCGCGGTCCGCGCCGACCAGGCACAGGCGCAGGCGTTCGGCATCAACGGCGTCCCGTTCTTCGTCATCGACGGCAAGTACGGCGTCTCCGGGGCGCAGGACCCGGCCACGTTCGCGCAGGTGCTCCAGCAGGTCGTGCAGCTCCGCGAGACGACCCCCGCCGAGGTCGCCGACGCGGCGGAGCGCGCCGCGGACGACGCCCGAGCGGACGCGGAGGCGACCCGATGACGGACGTCCGAGTGGACGGCCCGGCCGAGCCGCGCCTCCAGTCCGACGGCCAGGAGGCGCGACCCGCCCTGCTCACGCTCGTCACGCCCGGCGGTGCGCCGGTCTGCGAAGGGGACTCGTGCTTCGTGCCCGGCGCGGAGGGCGACTGGACCGAGGTCCCCGACTGACCCTGCTCCATCCCGCTGGCTCGTCGTCCTCGTCCCGGCGCAGCGCGGTACCCGGCACGCGGACCGTCAGCGGACGGGTTCCTCGTCGGTGATGTCGGCGACCGTCGCGCCGTACGCGGCGACGAGGTCGTCCGCGTCGACGAAGGCACTCGCCCCGTGCCGTCCGGCGCCGAGCGCGACACGCTGCCCGACGATGCGCTCGTCGGCGTACACGGGCAGGTCGCCCGTCGCGCCGATCGGCGTGATGGTGCCGCGCTCGTAGCCCGAGGCCTCGAGCGCGGTCGCGGCGTCGGGCATCGACAGCTTGTTCACGCCGACGACCGTGCGGAGCTTCTTCCAGGCGATGCTCCGGCCGCCGGGGACGAGCGCCAAGAGGAAGCCGCCGTCGTGCCGCTTCACGACGAGCGTCTTGACGATGTCGCCCGGCTCGATGCCGAGGAGCCCGGCGGCCTGCTCGAGCGAGTCGGCGGCCGGACGTTCGACGACGTCGACCCGCAGACCGCGGGCGGCGGCGTCGGCGTCGAAGCGGGCGATCGCGGAGTCCGTCATGTGGACAACGCTACCGGCGCGCACCGACGTGGGAGAATGAGCAGCGTATGACGATCACACAAGCACCCGCCTCGCGAGTCGGCGGACCGCTGCGCATCGGCCCGATCGAGGTCGAGGCGCCGGTCGTGCTCGCCCCGATGGCGGGCATCACGAACATGGCGTACCGCCGCCTCTGCCGCGAGTACGGCGCCGGCCTGTACGTCTGCGAGATGATCACGTCGCGGGCCCTCGTCGAGCGGACCCCCGTGTCGATGCAGCTCATCCAACACCACGAGTCCGAGACGCCGCGCTCCATCCAGCTCTACGGCGTCGAGCCGAACACCGTGGCCGAGGCCGCGACCATCCTCGTCGGCGAGGACCGTGCCGACCACATCGACCTCAACTTCGGCTGCCCGGTGCCGAAGGTCACCCGCAAGGGCGGCGGGGCGGCACTGCCGTGGAAGACCGACCTCTTCAAGGACCTCGTCGAGAAGACCGTCAAGGCCGCCGGCGACGTCCCGGTCACCGTGAAGATGCGCAAGGGCATCGACGCCGACCACCTCACCTACCTCGACGCCGCCCGGATCGCACGGGACGCGGGCGTTGCGGCGATCTCGCTGCACGCGCGCACGGCGAACGAGCACTACTCCGGGCACGCCGACTGGTCGGCCATCGCGACGCTCAAGGAGACGATCACCGACATCCCGGTCCTCGGCAACGGCGACATCTGGTCCGCGGCGGACGCCCTGCGCATGGTCGACGAGACCGGGTGCGACGGCGTGGTCGTCGGTCGCGGCTGCCTCGGCCGGCCGTGGCTCTTCGGCGACCTCGCGGCGGCGTTCCGCGGCGAGGACGTCCGCGCGATGCCGTCCCTCGGTGACGTCGCGGTCGCGTTCCGGCGGCACGCCGAGCTGCTCGTCGAGTTCTTCGGCTCCGAGGACCACGGCTGCCGCGACGTCCGCAAGCACGTGGCCTGGTACTTCAAGGGGTACCCGATCGGCGGCGACGTGCGGTCCGGGCTCGCGATGGCGTCGTCGCTCCAGGAGATCGACGACCTGCTCGGCAAGCTCGACTGGTCCGCGCCGTACCCGGGCGCCGACGTGGAGGGGCCGCGCGGTCGCGCCGGGCACCCGAAGCGCACGGCCCTGCCCGACCGGTGGCTCGAGTCCCGCGACGTCGACGAGGAGTTCCGCAAGGTCCTCGCGGCCGCCGAGCTGCACCACAGCGGCGGATGAGCGCCACCGCCTCGTACGGCCCCGCCGACGCCGAGCGCTGGCTGCCCGAGCAGCACTCGAACCGCCGGTCCGACTTCGCCCGCGACCGCGCCCGGCTGCTGCACTCCAGCGCGCTCCGACGGCTGGCCGCGAAGACGCAGGTGCTCAGTCCCACCACCGGACTCGACTTCGCCCGCAACCGCCTGACGCACTCGCTCGAGGTCGCCCAGGTCGGCCGGGAGCTCGCCGACTCGCTCGGCCTCGACCCCGACGTCGTCGACACCGCCTGCCTCGCGCACGACATCGGCCACCCGCCGTTCGGGCACAACGGCGAGACCGCCGTGAATGCCTGGGCCGCGGGCATCGGCGGGTTCGAGGGGAACGCGCAGACCCTCCGCCTGCTCACCCGGCTCGAGCCGAAGGTCTACGGTTCCGGTCCGGACCAGGACCGCGCCTACGGGCTGAACCTGACGCGGGCGTCGCTCGACGCCAGCTGCAAGTACCCGTGGCCGGCGTCGCAGGGCGTGTCCGAGTCGTCGTCCGGCCGCACCAAGTTCGGGTTCTACGACGACGACCACGCGGCGTTCGAGTGGCTCCGCGCGGGAGCCCCCCGACGGCAGCGGTGCATCGAGGCGCAGGTGATGGACCTGTCCGACGACATCGCCTACTCGGTGCACGACTTCGAGGACGCCGTGGTGGCGGGGTTCATCGACGTCGCCGCGCTCGGTGACCGCGTCGGCGAGAACGACATCGTCACCGCGATGCACGCCTGGGTCGGGGACGACCTCAGCCGCGAGGAACTGCTCGAGGCGTTCGACCGGCTGCGCGCACTGCCGCTGTGGATGACGTCCTACGACGGCTCCCGGCGGGACCTCGCACGCCTGAAGAACCTGACCTCGCAGCTCATCGGCCGCTTCGCACGCACCGCCACCGCGGCGACCCGGGAGTCCTACGCGTCCGGGTCGCTCGTCCGGTTCGCCGCGTCGGTCGTCACGCCGCCGGAGATCATCGGCGAGATCGCGGTGCTCAAGGGCATCGTCGCGGCGTTCGTGATGACGCAGGGCGACCGGCAGCCGGTGTACGAGGAACAGCGGCGGGTGCTGACCGAGCTGCTCGACGCGCTGGCCGCCACCGGCAGCGCCGACCTCGAGCCGGGGTTCGCTGCCGACTGGCGTGCGGCGGACGACGATGCCGGGCGGCTCCGCGCCGTGGTCGACCAGGTGGCGAGCCTGACCGACCAGGGTGCGCTGGCGTGGCACCGGCGGTTGGTCGTGGGGGAGCAGGAGCGCACGTACATCCCGGTGTGACGCCGGCCCGCCTCGGCGACGGGAGCCGACCGCCGGGCAGTCGCCGAGCCTCCCGGCTGCTCGCCGGGCGTGCATCGCGCCTCCCGGCTGCTCGCCGGACGTGCGTCGCGCCTTCCGGGCTGGCCTGTCGGGCGTGCGTCGCGCCTTCAGGGCTGCCTGTCGGGCGTGCGTCGCGCCTCCCGGCTGCTCGCCGGTCCACAGCCGGACGCGACCGCATCCCATCGTCGGCCGCACGAACTAGGATCGTCGGGTGGCCAGGATCGCGCGGAACGACATCGACGAGGTCCGCTCGCGTGTCAACATCGCCGACGTGGTCGGTGACTACGTCACCCTGAAGCACGCCGGCGTCGGGTCGATGAAGGGCCTGTGCCCGTTCCACGACGAGCGGTCGCCGTCCTTCCACGTCCGGCCGCAGGTCGGCCGCTACCACTGCTTCGGCTGCGGTGAGGACGGCGACGTCTTCAGCTTCATCATGGCGCAGGACCACACGACCTTCGCCGAGGCCGTGGAGCGGATGGCGGCGAAGATCGGGTTCACCCTCCACTACGAGGAGGGCGAAGGGCCCCGCACCGACTACAACACGCGTGCGCGCCTCATCGCGGCGAACGAGGCCGCACTCGAGTTCTTCACGGCACAGCTCACGACGGCTGGGGCCGATCCGGCCCGGCGCTTCCTCGGGGAGCGCGGGTTCGACCCTGGCGCGGCGCAGCACTTCGGCGTCGGCTTCGCCCCGAAGTCGTACGACGCGCTCAAGGACCACCTGCGCGGCCGCGGCTTCACGCTCGAGGAGCTCACCAGCGCGGGCCTCGTGAGCCAGGGCGACCGCTCGCCGTACGACCGGTTCCGCGGGCGCCTCATGTGGCCGATCCGCGACGTCACCGGGGCCACGATCGGGTTCGGCGCGCGCCGCCTGCTCGACGACGACAAGGGTCCGAAGTACCTCAACACCCCCGAGACGCCGATCTACCACAAGAGCCAGGTGCTCTACGGGATCGACCTCGCCCGCCGGGAGATCTCGAAGCAGAAGCAGGTCGTGATCGTCGAGGGCTACACCGACGTCATGGCGTGCCACCTCGCGGGCGTGACCACCGCGGTCGCGACGTGCGGCACCTCGTTCGGCGTCGACCACATCAAGGTGCTCCGTCCGATGCTCGGCGACGTCAGCGGGGCCGACCCGAACGCCAACGGCGAGGTCGTCTTCACGTTCGACCCCGACGACGCCGGGCAGCGCGCCGCCTCGCGGGCATTCGCCGAGGAACAGCGCTTCGCCGCCCAGACCTTCGTCGCGGTCGCCCCCGACGGACTCGACCCGTGCGACCTCCGCCTCGCGCGCGGTGACGACGCGATCCGCCGCCTCGTCACCAACAAGCGGCCGATGTTCGAGTTCATGATCCGGCGTACCCTCGACGGCCACGACCTCGAGACCGTGGAGGGACGGGTCAGCGCGCTGCGCGCGGCGGCACCCGTGCTCGCCACCATCCGCGACCGGTCGCTGACCCAGGGCTACGTCCGCGAGCTCGCCGGCTGGCTCGGACTCGACATCCCGGAGGTCCGGCGTGCGGTCGAGAACGCACGGCAGCGTGCGCGGTCCGCGCAGGACGACCGGCACGGAGGCTCGGTGCCGGTCGCGCAGGCCGGGCCCGGTGGCGAACTGGTCGCCCCGGCCGACGAACCCGTCGCCGGTCTCCGCTCGCTGCCGAACGACCCGATCACCCGCATGGAGCGGGACGCGGTGATGGCGATGGTGCAGCAGCCCGCCCACGTGGGGGCACCGTTGCTCGGCCTGGCAGCGGCGGCGACGTTCTCCGCGCCGATGCTCGCGGTGGTGCGGGACGCCGTGGTCGCGAACGTCGACGCGATCGGCGCGGGGGACTGGCTCGACCGGCTGCTCACCGACGTGCCCATGCCGCTGCGTGGCCTCGTGCAGGAGCTCGCGCTGTCGCCCATCCCGGCGCGCACCGACGAGGACCTCGCGCTCTACTGCCGGAGCATCGTCGTGGCGCTGGTCGAGCGCGACCTCCTCGCGCGCAAGGCGTCCCTGCTCGGGCAGTTGCAGCGGGCGGACCCCCACGAGCAGGCCGACCGACGCGCGGAGATCCAGCGGCAGCTCGTGGACATCGACGCGCAGCGGATGCGGTTGCGCGCAGACTCCGAGGCCGCCGCGGCCGCTGCCGGCCAGCGCTGAGCCGGCGGACCCGGGCGGGCGGGTGTTCGCTGGCGGGGCTCGGCTCGCGGTCACGGTTGATCGCGGGAGGTGTCGGGCGTGCGTTCAGCGGGCGGCACGTCGTGCGACGAGCGCGGAACGAGCACGGCACGTCGTGCGACCAACACCGCGACCGGCGCCGCGCCCCCCGGTCCTGCCCGCCCTCCGGCCGGTCACGACTCTCCGCCGCCGCGACGCCGGGCGGTCACGAACGGTCGGTCCCGCGCGCGCCAGGCGACCGTTCGTGACCGACGGCCGGAGCTGAGCGGAGTGCCGTGCCCGAGCGGGCCGCCCGGCCGCCCGACCGCCCGACACGCCCGGCGAACGCCAAGTGTTGCCGAACGCAACTATCTTGCGCGACACGCCGCTCGGAACCGGCGACATGATGCGCCACGCGACGCGGTCCTGCATTACAGCGGTGTAAACAAATCGCCCCTGGCTCGCTCTGTTCCGTGACAGGGTGGTAGCAATGAGCGTTCCTGACCGGGCACACAGCGCTTCCAGCGGCCGGTCGGGACTCCTGCAATCATCACCAGAGAGGTACACGGACATGGCATCCGTCTCCAAGTGGGGCAAGCGCGGCATCGCGCTCGGCGCCGGGGCAGCAGCGACGGCGCTGGTGCTCACCGGCTGCGCGAGCGGCAGCGTCTCGTCTGCCGACCTGAACGGCATGACGATCGGTACGACCGACAAGATCACGTCGCTCGACCCGGCCGGCTCCTACGACAACGGCTCCTTCGCCGTGCAGAACCAGGTGTTCCCGTTCCTGATGAACACCCCGGTCGGCAGCCCGGACGTCAAGCCGGACATCGCGACCAAGGGCGAGTTCACGAACCCGACCACGTACGAGGTCACGCTCAAGAAGGGCCTGAAGTTCGCGAACGGGAACGACCTCACGTCGAGCGACGTGAAGTTCTCCTTCGACCGTGAACTGAAGATCAACAACGAGAACGGCCCGCAGTCCCTGCTCGCCAACCTCAAGAGCATCGACACGCCGGACGACACCACGGTCGTGTTCAACCTCGACCACGCCGACCAGACCTGGCCGCAGGTGCTCTCCAGCCCCGCCGGTCCGATCGTCGACGAGCAGGTCTTCTCCGCCGACAAGCTCACCCCGGCGGCGGACATCGTCAAGGGCAAGGCGTTCGCCGGGCAGTACGAGATCACCTCGTACAAGGAGAACGACACGATCCAGTACAAGGCGAACAAGGCGTACGACGGCCTCCTCGGCAAGGCGAAGACCGACGAGGTCACCGCCAGCTACTACACCAAGGAGACCGACCTCAAGCTCGCGGTCCAGAAGGGCGACGTCGACGTGGCGTACCGCTCGCTGACCCCGACCGACATCGCCGACCTGCGCAAGGACGACAACGTCAAGGTCACCGACGGTCCGGGCGGCGAGATCCGCTACCTCGTCTTCAACTTCAAGACGCAGCCGTTCGGCACCGGCCAGTCCGGCGCCGACGAGGCGAAGGCCCTCGCGGTGCGCCAGGCGGTCGCGGACGTCGTCGACCGCGAGAAGCTCGCGAAGGACGTCTACAACAACACGTACTCGCCGGTGTACTCGATGGTCCCGGACGGCCTGACCGGTGCGGCGACCCCGTTCAAGACGCTCTACGGCGACGGCAACGGCGGCGCGGACGTCGACAAGGCGAAGAAGACCCTGTCCGACGCCGGTGTCTCCGGCAAGGTGCAGCTGGACATCCAGTACGCGCCGGACCACTACGGCTCGACGTCCGACGACGAGTACGCCGAGCTCAAGACGCAGCTCGAGAACTCGGGCCTGTTCACCGTGAACATCCAGTCGACGGTGTACACGACCTACGCGGTCGACCGCACGAAGGACGCCTACCCCGTGTACCAGCTCGGCTGGTTCCCGGACTTCTCGGACGCGGACAACTACCTGTCGCCGTTCTTCACGAAGGACAACTTCGTGCAGAACCACTACGACGACCCGACGATCCAGAAGCTCATCGCCGAGGAGCAGGCCGAGTCGGACGCGTCGAAGCGCGCGGACCTCATCGAGCAGGCGCAGCAGCGCGAGGCCGAGCAGATCTCGACCCTGCCGCTCCTGCAGGGCAAGTCGATCGCCGTCGCGGGCAAGGACGTCAAGGGCCTGACCCTCGACGCGTCGTTCAAGTTCCGCTACGCGACCCTCTCCAAGTAACACCGATGTGACCCCAGGGGGCGCTCCCGACCGGAGCGCCCCCTGGCCACGTCCCGAAAGGCACCCCACCCCGTGACCCTCACGAACCCCGAGGCGATCGAGACCGAACCCACGAAGCCGCAGGCACAACGTCGTGCCCGTGGCGGTGGCGGCGGTCTCGGCCGGTACGTCCTCGTCCGATTCCTCCTGATCTTCCCGACCGTCTTCATCCTGGTGACGCTCGTGTTCTTCCTGATGCGCGTCATCGGGAACCCGATCACCGCCTCCGTCGGCGGCCGCCTGACGCCGGACCAACTGCAGGAACGCCTGCACGCGGCCGGTTACGACCGACCGGTCCTCGTGCAGTACTTCGAGTACCTCGGCAACATCGTCCGCCTGGACTTCGGCGAGACGTCGACGGACCACCGGCCGATCACCGAGATCATCGTGACCTACGGCGGCGCGACCGCGGAGCTCGTGTTCTACGCACTCATCGTCGCGCTGGTCCTCGGCATCCCGCTCGGCATGCTCGCCGCCTACGTCCGCGACAAGTGGCCCGACGTGCTGTTCCGCGCGCTCGCGATCCTGACCTACGCGACGCCGGTGTTCTTCGGCGGCCTGCTCCTCAAGCTCGTGTTCTCGGTCTGGCTCGGCTGGCTGCCGCTCGGTGACCGGGCGTCGACCCGGGTCAGTCTCGTGCTCGACAACATCCCGGGGGCGACGGGCATCTACATCGTCGACGCGCTCCGCACCGGCAACGCGCAGATCATCGGCGACGTGCTGGCGCACGCCGTCCTGCCCGCGCTGACGCTCGGGCTGCTCACCGCCGGCATCTTCCTCCGCCTGGTGCGGGCCAACATGATCGGCTCGCTCGGCTCCGAGTACGTCGATGCGGCCCGCTCGCGCGGCGTCCGGGAGGCCCGGCTCGTCCGGACGCACGCCTTCCGTCCCGCCCTCGTGCCGATCATCACGGTGATGGGCCTCCAGATCGCCATGCTCCTCGGTGGTTCCGTCCTGACCGAGACCACCTTCGGGTGGCGCGGGCTCGGCTTCGAGCTCAACCAGTACCTGTCGGCCCGCGACTTCGTCGCGGTCCAGGGCATCGTCGCGATGCTCGCGGTGATCGTCGCGGTGACGAACTTCGTCGTCGACGTCGTCGCCGCGCTGATCGACCCGAGAGTGAGGTTCTAGCGATGGCCGACACCGCCCTCGTCGACCGCCACGAGCCGCTGTGGAAGCGGCTGCCCGTGGTCGTCCAGCTCCGACGGAGCACCGGCTGGCAGCGCGCCATGCTCGTCACCGGCGTGGTCATCTGCGCCCTGTACCTGATCGTCGCGATCGCCGCGCCGCTCATCGCCCCGTATGGCTTCGGCCAGCTCCAGGGTGCCGACGGCCAGGGCTTCCCGCGGACGGCGGCCCCGAGCCCCGAGCACATCTGGGGCACCACGGTCGGCGGCTTCGACGTGTTCAGCCGTGTCGTCTACGGCGCACGGACGGCGGTCCTCGTCGTCATCGTCGCCGTCGTCGTCTCGATCACCGTCGGCGTGCTCCTCGGCATGGTCTCCGGCTACCTCGGCGGCTGGCTCGACCGGATCCTCGTCGTCGTCGCCGACGCGATCTACGCCTTCCCGTCGCTCCTGCTCGCCATCGTCGTCTCGATCGTCGTCTCGGGCGGCAACTCGAGCTACGCGGGCGGCATCGTCGCCGCGGCGATCTCGATCACCGTGGTCTACGTGCCGCAGTACTTCCGGGTCGTCCGCGCCGAGGCCGTGCGGCTGCGGAACGAGGCGTTCGTCGAGTCGGCGCGCGTCCTCGGCACGAACCCGTGGCGCATCATGACCCGGCACGTCCTGCGGAACAGCACGCGGAGCCTCCCGCTCATCCTCACCCTGAACGCGTCGGACGCGATCCTGACCCTCGCGGGCCTCGGGTTCCTCGGGTTCGGCATCGGTCCGACCGCCGGTGCCGAGTGGGGCTACGACCTCAGCCGCGCGCTCTCCGACGTCGCGTCGGGCGTCTGGTGGACCGGCGTCTTCCCGGGCGTCGCGATCGTCGTCCTCGTGCTCGGCGTGACCTTCATCGGGGAGAGCCTCAACGACATCTCGGACCCGCGTCTGCGCGCCCGCCGCCGGCTGAAGCAGCTGGTGTCCCGCAAGCAGGCCGCCAACACGGAAGGGGCGACGGCATGACGGACGCAACGGACGCGCCGGAGGCGAGCAAGCGCCTCCAGGCCGGCGACACCACGACCGAGGCGGTCGCCGTCGTCGACGACCTGACCGTCACGTTCGCCACCGACAACGGCGCCGTCGACGCCGTGAAGGGCGTCAGTCTCGACGTCCGCCCGGGTGAGGTCCTCGCCCTCGTCGGCGAGTCCGGTTCCGGCAAGTCGGTGACGGCGCGGAGCATGCTCCGGCTGATGCCCGAGACCGCGACGCTCGGCGGGGCGGTGTACCTCGACGGCACGGACGTGGTCAGCGTCGGCGCGCAGCGGCTCCGCGAGCTCCGCGGCACCGCCGGTGCGATGGTGTTCCAGGAGCCGTCGACCGCCCTGAACCCGGTCTTCACGGTCGGGTGGCAGATCGCCGAGGGCCTCCGAGCCCACGGCGGTGTCTCGAAGAAGGAGGCGCGGGCGAAGGCGATCGACTACCTCCGGCGGGTCGGCATCCCCGACCCCGAGACGCGCGTCGACCACTACCCGCACCAGTTCTCCGGCGGGCAGAAGCAGCGCGTCGTCATCGCGAGTGCGCTGGCCCTCGAGCCGAGCGTCATCATCGCCGACGAGCCGACGACCGCGCTCGACGTCACGGTGCAGGCCGAGATCCTCGACCTCCTCCGGCGCTGCCGCGACGAGTTCGGCGCCGCGATCGTCATCATCACGCACAACATGGGCGTGGTCGCCGACCTCGCGGACCGCGTCGCCGTGATGTACCAGGGCGAGATCGTCGAGGAGGCCCCGGTGCGCGACCTGTTCGCGTCGCCGCAGGCCGACTACACGAAGCGTCTGCTCGCGGCGGTGCCCCGGCTGGAAGCCGCGACCGGCACCGCCCGCCGGGCCGCGATCGCCGAGGACGTGGAGCCGCTCGTCCGCGCGACCGGGCTCGAGATCGAGTACCCGGGTCGGCTCGGCGCACCGGCGTTCCGCGCGGTCAAGGGCGTCGACCTGGCGATCCGACCGGGCGAGGTCCTCGGCCTGGTGGGGGAGTCCGGCTCGGGCAAGACCACCATCGGCCGGGCCATCGCGGGGCTCACCCGGATCACCGGCGGGTCGCTGGACGTCCTCGGCACCGAGATGCTCGGGTACCGCGAACGCGACTTCAAGCGGCACCGCAAGGACATCGGGTTCGTCTTCCAGGACCCGGCGACCTCGTTCAACCCGCTGCTCACGATCGCCGAGTGCGTCGCCGAGCCCCTGGTGGTGCACGGGGAGGTCCGGAACCCGCGGGCCGCCCGGAAGCGCGTCGACGAGCTCCTCGAGGCGGTGCAGCTCCCCGCGGCCTACGGCGACCGGTACCCGCACGAGCTCTCCGGCGGACAGCGTCAGCGGGCCTCGCTCGCGCGCTCGCTCGCGCTCCGTCCCAAGCTCCTGATCGCCGACGAGCCGACGAGTGCGCTCGACGTGTCGGTGCAGGCGCGGGTGCTCGAGCTGTTCCTCGAGCTGCAGCAGGACCTCGGGTTCGCATCGCTGTTCATCAGCCACGACCTGGCCGTCGTCGGCGCGCTGTCCGACCGGATCGCGGTGCTCTACCGCGGCGACCTGGTCGAGACGGGCACCACCGCGCAGGTCCTCGGCGCGCCGCAACACCCCTACACGCAGCGGCTCCTGGCGTCGCTGCCGGTGCCGGACCCGGCGGAACAGGCCGAGCGACGGCGTACGCTGGAGCGACTGGAGAACGTCGGGTCCTGACCTGACCGGACCGGCCTGGAGGCGCGACCCGCGTCGACGACGCGAGTCGCGCCTCCAGGCGGTCGCCTCCACCGCTGTGCACACGCGGCGACGCACTCCCACGTCACCGCGCGGACCGCCGCCAGGGGGCGGCGTGGAAGGGGATCCATGATCGCGGTGAACGGACCGGCGGTCGTCGCTGACGACGTGTCGATCGAGTACCGGAGCACGCGCGCGGGCGAGCCCATCCGCGCGGTCGACGGCGTGAGCCTGTCGCTGCGTCAGGGGGAGATCCTCGCCGTGCTCGGCGAGTCCGGGTCGGGCAAGTCGACCCTGGCGGCGGCGATCGCGGGGCAGCTCGGCGCCCACGGCGAGGGTGAGGGTGCGTACCGGCGGCAGATCGTCGGCGGTGAGCTCACCGTCCTCGGGCAGAAGACCCGCGGACTGCGTGCGTCGTCCCGGAAGCTCGGCCGCCTCAGCGGACGCATCGGGTACCTCCCGCAGGACGCCGCGGACCGGCTCAGCCCGGACCTCACCGTCGGCGAGGCCGTCGCCGAACCGATCTACGCGCGCGACCGCCGCTTCGACCGCAAGGAGGCCGGGCTCATGGTCGCGCGGCTCCTCGACGCCGTGCACCTCCCGCTCGGGTCCATGCGCCTGAACACGTGGGAGCTGTCGAGCGGGCAGCGGCAGCGGGTCGCCCTCGCGCGAGCCCTCATCCTCGAGCCGCAGCTGCTCGTCGCGGACGAACCCGCCCGCGGCGTGGACGTGCTCGTCCGGCAGTCCGTCCTCGAGGCACTCGCGAACCTGCAGCGGAACCGGCAGTTCTCGGCGATCGTGGTGTCGAGCGACCTGCGCGAGGCACGCGCCCTCGCCGACCGGGTCGCCGTGATGGCGGACGGCCGGCTGGTCGGCCTCGGCACCTTCGACGACGTGCTCGACAACCCGGTCGACCCGTACGTGAAGACGCTCGCCGCCACGGCCGCCCGCCCGGTGAAGCGTCGACCCGCCGGTGCCGCCGCAGCCGCGGCACCCCGGCGATCGTCCGCTCCGCGGCGGCCCGTCGCCGCCGGCGGTTCCGGGCCCCGCTCCGAGCGGTCGCTCACCGATCGGCAGGACCAGGCGTGACGGCGTCCGACGCGGCAGCCGGCGGACCCGCCGGCGTGCGCGGTCACCGTGCGGTGGTCACCGACGAGGGCGCGCCGCTGCCGGTGGCGCCGCCGACGTCCGGGCCGGTCGCGATCCTCCCGGACGAGGCCGAGCTCCACGTGTCCGCGGTGACCGGAGCGGGCGGCACCGTCACCGGGCTCGGTCCGGACACCCGCGGGATCGTCTGGCTCGACCCGCGTGACCCGGACGGGCTCGCCGCGGCACTCGACCGGGCGCCCGACGTCGGCTGGGTCCAGTTGCCCTTCGCCGGCGTCGACGCCTTCGCCGACCTGATCGAGGCGCACGGCGACCGGGTGCTCTTCACCTCCGCGAAGGGCGCGTACGCCGAGCCGGTCGCCGAGCACGCCCTCGCGCTGACGCTCGGGACGCTCCGGGTGCTGCAGAAGCGCGCGCGGGCGAGCTCGTGGGCGACCGAGCCGGAGGGCGTGTCGCTCTACGGGCGGGACGTGGTCGTCGTCGGAGCCGGCGGGATCGCGCTCGAGTACATCCGTCTGCTCCGACCGTTCGACGCGCACGTGACCGTGGTGCGCCGATCCTCGGCTCCCGTGGCGTCCGCCGACCGGACGGTGGCGACCGGGGAGCTCGACGACGTCCTGCCCGACGCCGACGTCGTCGTGATCGCGGCCGCGATGACCGCGGGGACGTCGAAGCTGTTCGGCGGGCGGCAGTTCGCCCTGATGAAGCGGTCCGCCCGGCTCGTGAACATCGCCCGCGGCGGGCTCGTCGACACGGATGCCCTCGTCGCGGCGTTGCGCGACGGCTCGATCGCCGCGGCCGGGCTCGACGTGACCGACCCGGAGCCGTTGCCCGACGGCCACCCGCTCTGGAGCGAGCCCGGGGCGATCATCACGCCGCACCAGGCCGACACCCCGGAGATGGTGGCACCGCTGCTCGCCGAGCGGGTGCGGGCCAACACCGAGGCGTTCCTCCGAGGGGACGGCTCGGGGTTCGTGGGCGTCGTGGACCCGGCCGCGGGCTACTGAGGCGCGGCGCGCCCGGGCTGCGTGGCCGATGCGGCGTCGGCCGTTCCGGTACTGCTATGCTGTTACCCGTTGTTCAGCAGAGCAACTGATCCTCGATAGCTCAATTGGCAGAGCAGCCGGCTGTTAACCGGCAGGTTGTTGGTTCGAGTCCAACTCGGGGAGCGACAGACCCCCACCGTTCGCGGTGGGGGTCTCTTGCGTTCTCGGTGAGGTTTCCTGCGTTCGTGGTGCGGTTCCTCGCGTTCGCGTTCGCGTTCGCGTCCTCGTTCGCGTCCGCGTCCGCGTCCTCGTTCGCGTCCGCGTCCGCGTTCGCGTTCGCACTCGCGTTCGCGTTCGGCTGCGAGCCGGTTCCCGCGCAGCCCGCAGTCGATGCTGTTAGCGTTCTCAGGTGCACCTGCTCCGGTCGACACTCGCGGCGGCGCTCGTCGTGACGGCGAGCGTCCTGGTGAGCGCGTGCACGTCTGCCGAGGCCGACCCCGAGGAACCGTCGCGCAGCCGACCGCCCGGATCCGCCGTGACGGGCAGCGCGCCGATCATGTTCGCGTTCACGTGTCGGACGGGCGCGGGGGACGCGACCGAGTCCTACACGACGTACTCCGCCGTCTGGGAGGACCGTCGCACGTCGTGCTCGGCGGCCCGCACCACGGGCAGCACGATGTCGGAGCAGCAGGCCGACGCCGTCCGCGCCGCCGACGGTGCGGCCACGCTGGACGGCCTCGCTGCGGCGTGCGCGGAGCGCGGTGTCGGCGCGTGGGTCGAACCGGTGCGCACGCACCGGGCAGCGCTGGTCGCGGCGGGACTGCTCGCCTACTGCCCGGGGCACCCGGAACGCGACCGTCTCGCCGAGGCGTTGACGACGTACGAGGGCTGAGCCGTGCCTCCAGGCCGGGTCGCCGGTCGCGGTGAGCGCGCGTCGTCGGAGCCACCGACCCGCTGATCCGACCCGCTGATCCGACGCGACGGGGTCAGCCCTCAGGGTGGTCGCGGCCGGGGAGCCAGGACTTGCCGGGGCCGCCCCAGCTGTTCTTCCGGACCGCCTTGGCGACCTGCTTGCCGAAGGGGTGGCCGAGGCGGTCCGCGTACAGGTAGCCGTCGAGGTGGTCGTACTCGTGCTGGAAGATGCGCGCGAGCCAGCCGTGCGCCTCGACCTCGAACGGTGTCCCGTGCTCGTCGACGGCGCGGAGGAGCGCCCCCTCGGACCGGCGGAGCGGGAAGCGCTCGCCCGGGATCGAGAGGCAGCCCTCGGACTCGTCGTCCTCGTCCAGTTCCTCCACCGACTCCGGGACCGGAGGAGTCGTCCACAGGACGGGGTTGACCGCCGCGCCGCGGTGCAGGACCTCGTCATCATCGGTCCATGAGTACACGAAGAGCCGCTTGCCGACGCCGACCTGCGGTCCCGCCAGTCCCACGCCGGGGGCGAGGTCCATCGTCTCGAACATGTCCGCCACGAGCTCGCGCAGGGCGTCGTCGAACTCGGTCACCTCCGCCGCGCGCTCGTGGAGGACGGGTTCACCGGTGATGCGGATCGGGAGGACGGCCATTCACCCAGGTTATCCGGCGGCGACCGGTAGCCTCGACGCGTGACGACGGACCTCCCGCTGCCCGACGCGGTCAGCAACCTGACCCCGTTCCAGGCGCTCATGATCCCCGTCGCACTGCTCGGGGCGGTCTTCCTGTCCCTCGGTGCGCAGTTCCAGAGCCGGGGTGTCCAGCGGGTCGAGGCGCGTCTGGGACGGCAGTCGAAGGGGCTCAGCGTCCGGCACGTGCTCGCGCTCGTGTCGAGCGGGTACTGGGTGCTCGGCACGCTCATGCTCGGGCTGGCGGTCGTCCTGCAGCTGGTCAGCATCGCGAACGCGCCCCTGATCGTGGTGCAGCCGCTCGGCGCCGTCGCGCTCGTGATCACCACGTGGTTCTCGTCCCGCGCCACCGGCGTCCCGCTCGGGCGTCGCGCCCGCCGTGCGGTGTGGACCTGCATCATCGGCGTCGGCATCTTCGTCGGCATCGCGGCGTTCGTCGGACACGAGAGCGCGATCACGCAGCAGCAGCTCACGACGGTCCTCGTGGTCCTGGCCGTGGTGCTCGTCCTGGTGCTCCTGTCCTTCCGGTTCGTCGCGTCGCACCGCAACGCGCTCTACTACATCGTCGGGGCGGGCGTCCTGTACGGGTTCGTCGCGACGCTCGCGAAGGTCGTGCTCAACCGGCTGCTCCACGGCACGTTCGACTGGCTCACCGTGGTCGCGATCGTCGGTGTCGTCGTCGCGGCGTCGCTCGGCGGCTACTTCGTGCAGAACGCCTACTCGAGCGGCTCGGCCGACCTCGTCATCGCCGGCCTCACGGTCATCGACCCGATCGTCGCGGTGGGCATCGGGGTGATCGTCCTCGACGAGGCCACGGGCGCGCCGGTCGGAGCCGTCCTCGGGTTCGTCGTCGCCGCGGCGATCGCCATCACGGGCGTGTTCCTGCTCTCGAAGCACCACCCGCAGACCCGCTCCTGAGCTGCGCGGCGGCCTGAGCCGCGCGGCTGCCTGAGTCGCGCGGACGCCTGAGCTGCGCGGTCGGGCGGAGTGTCCCGTTGTCGGCGTGCTCCCGGTGGTCGACCGCCGGTCCACCGCTCGTCCACCGCTCGTCAACCGCCGGTCAACCGCGAGGCGGACGCGGCCCGGGAAGCGCGTACGGTAGCGTTCCACACCGACCAGGACACCGCCCACGAGAGGACCCTGCCCGCCGTGTCAGCAGATGCCACCACCGCCACCGCCGAGTCGACGGGTGCGACGGCCGAGCACCGGCCGTTGCGGGTCCTGATCGCCGCGGACACCTTCCCGCCGGACGTCAACGGCGCCGCGACCTTCGCCGAGCAGCTCGCGGTCGGGCTCGCCGAACGCGGTCACGAGGTGCACGTGATCGCCCCCGCGTCCTCCGACCACCACGGCACGTTCGAGGAAGAGCACCGCGGCGTCCAACTCGTCGTGCACCGCCTGAAGTCCTACCGGTGGCCGACGCACGCGTGGCTCCGGTTCGTGTGGCCGTGGAGCGTCCGCAGGCTCACCGCCCCGATCCTCGACGCCGTGCGACCCGACGTCGTCCACATCCAGTCCCACATCGTCGTCGGTCGCGGCGTCGCCCGGGAGGCGCACGACCGCGGCATCCGGGTGGTCGCGACGAACCACTTCATGCCGGAGAACCTGCTCGACTACGTGCCGCTCAGCAAGTGGGTCATCCCCACCGCGATCCGGATCGCGTGGCGCGACGCGGCGAAGACCTACCGGCTGGCCGACGCCATCACGACGCCGACGAACCTCGCCGCCGACTACCTCCGGAAGGCCATCGCCGGGCAGCGGGTCCTCGCGATCTCGTGCGGCCTCGACGTGACCCGGTACGTCGCGCGCGAGGGACGGCCCGAGGCCAACGAGATCGTGTTCGTCGGCCGCGTCGCCCCGGAGAAGAACCTCGACGTGCTCGTCCGTGCGCTCCCGCTGCTCCCGCCGGAGCTGCACGCACACCTGACGATCGTCGGCGGCGGCGAGATGATCCCGAAGCTCACGGCGCTCGTCCGCGAGCTCGGCATCGAGGACCGCGTTCGCTTCGCCGGCTTCGTCTCCGACGAGGCCAAGCGCACCGCGCTCACCGACGCGACCGTGTTCGCGATGCCGTCGACCGCGGAGCTGCAGAGCATCTCCTCCCTCGAGGGCATGGCGTCGGGGCTGCCCGTCGTCGCCGCCGACTCGATGGCGCTGCCGCACCTCGTGGACGGCAACGGGTACCTGTTCCGGCCCGGCGACGTCGACGACCTCGCCGCCAAGCTGACCGCCGTGCTCACCGCACCGGAGGCGGACTACGTGGCCATGCGCCGTCGGAGTCTCGAGATGATCCAGCCACACGACATCAACCGCACGCTCTCGACGTTCGAGGCCCTGTATCGTGGGGAACCGGTGGCCTGACGGGTCGCCGGTGAGGGGCGGTAGCCAAGCTGGTCAAGGCAGTCGGCTCATAACCGAACGATCCGCGGGTTCGAGTCCCGCCCGCCCTACCGACCGGGCCCCACGGGCCAGGCCCCATCGACGAGGACCGCGCGACATGCAGCTCCCACGGCGCAAGCCCCACGACCACGACACGGTCGGGCCGACCCCGAACGTGACCTTCGAGGTCACCCGCGGTGGCACCGGTGTCCGCGTGAACGCCTTCCGCATCGGCTTCATGGGCGCGATCGGCGTGCTGGTCGCCCTGGTCGCGGGCGCGATCGTCAGTGAGCTCAGCACCGTCCTCGTCTACATCGGCGTCGCGCTCTTCCTCGCGCTCGGCATCGATCCGCTGGTCTCGTTCCTCGAACGCTTCATCCCGCGCTGGACCGCGATCCTCGCGGTGGTGGTCGCCGTCCTCGCCGCCTTCGTCGGCGTCATCTTCGCGGTCGTGCCGATCCTCATCCAGCAGGCGACGAACCTCATCCAGAACTTCCCGTCGATCATCCAGGACATCTCGCGGCAGGACTGGTTCCAGGACCTCTCGCGACAGTTCAGCGGCGCGTTCGACATCGACCACGCCCTGCAGTCGGTGCAGTCCTTCGTCGAGGACCCGAGCAACCTGCTCAACCTCGGCGGCGGCATCCTCGCGGTCGGTGGGGGGATCCTGTCCGGGCTCACCGGCGCCCTCATCGTCCTGATCCTCATGCTCTACTTCCTCGCGTCGATGCGCGGGCTGAAGTCCATGACGTACCGCTTCGTGCCGGCTTCCCGCCGCGAGAACTTCGTCGACGTCAGCGAGCAGATCACCCAGGCCGTCGGGCGCTACGTCGTCGGTCAGATCTCCCAGGCGCTCATCAACGGCGTCCTGAGCCTCGTCTTCCTGCTCATCATCGGCGCTCCGCTGCCCGTGCTGCTGGCGTCGTTCGCGTTCCTCGGGTCGCTCATCCCGCTCGTGGGGACGCTCAGCGCCGCGATCGTCATCTCGTTGCTCTGCCTCTTCGCGTCGCCCGCGACGGCGTTGACCGCGGCGGTGTACTACCTCGTGTACATGCAGGTCGAGGCCTACCTGATCTCGCCCCGCATCATGTCCCGCGCCGTCCAGGTGCCCGGCGCGCTCGTGGTCATCGCCGCGGTCGCGGGTGGCACGATCGGCGGGGTGCTCGGCGCGCTCGTCGCCGTCCCGATCGCCGCGTCGGTCATCATCATCGTCCAGAAGGTCATCTACCCCCGGCAAGACCAGTCGTGAGCGCGTTCGCGGACCACGTCGCCGAGCGCGACCGGTGGGCGCGCGGCCCACGCGGCCCGCTCGCGCTGGTGAACGCCCAGCAGGTCGACGTCGAGCAGCCCGTCTGGCCCGCGCTGGGACGCTGGGCCCCTGCGGTCGGCGGCCTCACCGTGACCGCCTCCGCCGCGGACGGCGTCGTGGTCGACGGGGTCCCGGTCGACGGGACGGTCCTCGTCGCCGGGGAACGATCCGTGGTCCCGTCCGTGGTCGCGTTCCCGGACGGTCTCGCCGGGACGGTCGCCGACCACACCCTGCGCATCTGGGACCCGGCGTCCGAAGCGGTCGCGCGCTTCGCCCGCATCGCCCGGTTCGACCGCAGTGACGACTGGGTCACCTCCGGCAGGTACGAACCGTTGAGCGACGACCGGGAGGCCCGGGGCACCGTCGTCGACGCCGCCGGCGTCGCGCTCCCGGTCGCCGGGCACGTCTCGGGGACGGTCGACGGGACCGCGGTCCGGTTGGTCGCGGTGCGGGCGGCCGCGTTCCGCGGCGTGCCGCGTCTGCAGCTCATCGTGCAGGACGCCACGAGCGGCCTCGCCGAGGCCGACCCCGACAGCACGTACTCGATGGGCCGCTTCCTGTACCTCGACGACCCCGGCACCAACGCCGACGTCGTCCTCGACTGGAACACGGCGGTCCTGCCGCCGTGCGCGTTCTCGTACCTCTACGCCTGCCCGGTGCCGCCTCCGGAGAACCGCATCCCCGCGGCGATCACGGCGGGCGAGCGGCACCCGGTCGACGCGTCGGGAGCGGTCCTGCACTGAACCGGGCACCGACCTGGCGTTCCCAGCGCGGACGCTGCATAATGGGCGTGTCCGGCAGGACATCACAATCGCATACCGAATGGTTCCGCGAACGGTTCCGGGCGACGGGTTCGCCGCGTTCAGGTCGATGGGGAAGTCGCACCTGACGAATCGGAGGAATCGTGAACGGAACGACGACCGGAGTGCTCTACGTGCACTCCTCACCACGCGCGCTCTGCCCGCACGTCGAATGGGCGGCAGGTCGCGCCATGAGCCGTGCCGTGAACTTCTCGTGGCTCGACCAGCCTGCGCAGGACGGCGCTCGGCGCACCGAGTTCACCTGGACGGGCGCGGTCGGCACCGGTGCGGCGATCGCCTCCGCCCTGCGCGGGTGGGAGCACCTCCGGTACGAGGTCACCGAGGAGCCGACGAGCACCTCCGACGGCGGCCGCTGGATGCACACGCCCGACCTCGGGGTGTTCTACGCGCAGACCGACGTCACCGGCAACATGGTCGTGCCCGAGGACCGTGTGCGCTACGCGATGGAGGTCGCCGGCAGCAACGCGCTCGAACTCCACCGTGAGCTGCGTCTGGCACTCGGCCAGGCCTGGGACGACGAGCTCGAGCCGTTCCGTCACGCCGCCGAGGGCAACCCCGTCGTCTGGCTGCACCGCGTCGGCTGACCGCCCGAACGATCCCTCCATCCGAACGCCGCCCGGCCCTGTGCCCGGCGGCGTTCGTCGTCCCCGGCGGCAGGGCCCGCGCGGTGCGCGGTGCTGTCGCTTTCGTGAGGGCGACAGAAGCGTGCGCCGCGCGCGCGGCACCCTGTCGCCCTCGCGAAAGCGACAGGATGCGTCTCGGCAGAGCGACAGATGCGACGCGCTCGCGCCGTCGCATCTGTCGCTTTCGCGCATCGCGCATCGCGCGCCGCGCGCCGCGCGCCGCGCCGTGCCGGGACCGGCCAGGGAACCAGCGGAGGCCCGCCCCGCGACGCGGGACGGGCCTCCAGGCCGGGACGGACGTCGTGCGCCCGCCGGACGCGGCTACGCGTTGCGGAACGCGACCACGGCGTTGTGTCCGCCGAAGCCGAACGAGTTGCTCACCGCGAGCAGGTCGCCGTCGGGGAGCTGGCGCGGCTCGCGCGCCACGTCCATGACGATCTCCGGGTCCTGATCGGTGAGGTTGATCGTCGGCGGCGCGACCCGGTTGTGCAGCGCGAGGACCGTGAAGACGGCCTCGATCGCGCCGGCACCACCGAGCAGGTGGCCCGTCGACGCCTTCGTGGCCGAGACCACGACGTCGTCGAGGTGGTCGCCGAAGACCCGGCGCATCGCGTGGTACTCCGCGACGTCACCAACCGGGGTCGAGGTGGCGTGCGCGTTGACGTGCACGACGTCCTCCCGGGACGCGCCGGCGTGCTCGAGCGCCTGCAGGACGGCGCGCGCGGCGGCGCTGCCCTCGGGGTCCGGGGCGGTGATGTGGAACGCGTCCGAGGTGATGCCGGCGCCGGCGATCTCGGCGTAGATCGTCGCGCCGCGGGCCTCGGCGTGCTCCTTGGTCTCGAGGATGAGCGCCGCAGCGCCGTCGCCGAGCACGAAGCCGTCGCGCGTGACGTCGTACGGACGCGAGGCGGTCTCGGGGGAGTCGTTGCGCCGGGAGAGGGCCTGCATGGCCGCGAACGCCGCGAGGGGCAGCGGGTGCAGGGCGGCCTCGGCGCCACCGGTGATGACGATGTCGGCCTCACCGGTCGCGACGTGGCGGTACGCCTCGGCGAGGGACTCGGTGCTCGACGCGCACGCCGACAGGTAGGTGCGGGCACCGCCGCGGGCGCCGAACTCCATCTCGATGGCGGCGGCCGGACCGTTCGCCATGAGCATCGGGACCGTCATCGGCATGACGCGACGCGGGCCCTTCTCGCGCAGGGTGTCCCAGGCGTCGAGGAGCGTGTTCACGCCGCCGATGCCGGTCGCCCAGTCGACGATGAGCCGCTCGGGCACGACGGACTCGGCGTCGATGCCGGCGTCGGCCCAGGCCTCGCGGGCCGCGATCAGGGAGAGCTGCGACGACGGGTCGAAGCGCTTGGTCTCGGGGCGGGTGAGCTGGTCGGTGACGAAGCGGCGCGCCTGGCCGGCGAACTCGACGGGGAGTTCGAGCTCGGCGTAGCGCGGGTCCTCGATGCGGGTGATGCCGGACTTGCCGGCGAGCAGCGCCTCCCACGTCTCCGGGGCGGTCGCGGCGAGGGGTGTGATCGCACCGATCCCGGTGACGACGACGGTCTTGTTGGTCATGGAACGACGTGTTCTTTCGTGAGGACGTCCGGCCGCTCGTGGCGGGACCGGACGGAGCCGGGGCGGACCGACGAACGCCGGGCCGGGGATGGACGGGCGCGTCCCGGTCCGGCGAGGACCGGCGTGTGCCGAGCCGTCGCGGACCGATCGGGCCGATCCGGGGTGGACGAGATGAGCGCCGCGGCCCGCGGCTGGTCCGCCGGGGCCGCGGCGCTCAGGAAGCTCGCGTCAGGCCTGCGCCTTGACGATGTAGTCGACGGCGTCGCCCACGGTCTTGAGGTTCTTGACCTCTTCGTCCGGGATCTTCACGTCGAACTTCTCCTCGGCGTTCACGACGATGGTCATCATCGAGATCGAGTCGATGTCGAGGTCGTCGGTGAACGACTTGTCGGCGGCGACGGTGTCGGTCGCGATGCCGGTCTCGTCGTTGATCAGCTCGGCCAGGCCGGCGAGGACTTCTTCGTTGGACAGGGCCATGGGGGTTCTCCTTGAGGGGTGTCGTTTGACCGTGGACCAGCCTAGGGCACGCGCGGTGCGGGCGCCCGGAGGCAGGCGGGGGATCGCGGAGCGACCCCGGTGGGATGGTCGGGCCGGAGCGCGACCGTTGAGGGGCTAGGGGAGGACGACGACCTGGGCGCCGAAGACGAGACCGGCGCCGAAGCCGATCTGCAGCGCGAGGCCGCCGGAGAGCTCGGGGTGCTCCTCGAGCAGGCGGTGCGTCGCGAGCGGGATGCTCGCGGCGGAGGTGTTGCCGGTGGTCGTGATGTCCCGCGCGATCGCGACGGTGTCCGGCAGGCCGAGCTGCTTGGAGAACTCGTCGATGATCCGGATGTTCGCCTGGTGCGGCACGAACGCCGCGAGGTCCTCGGGGCGGACGCCGGCGGACTCGATCGCCTCGCGGGCGACCTTGACCATCTCCCACACGGCCCAGCGGAACACCGTCTGCCCGGCCTGCCGCATGGTGGGGCGCGGGGCACCGGCAGCCCACTCGTTGTAGGTCGCCGTCATGCCGATGGCGTCCCACTTCGAGCCGTCGGAGCCCCAGATGGTCGGCGCGATGCCGGGGAACTCGCTCGGGCCGACCACGGCCGCGCCGGCGCCGTCCCCGAGCAGGAACGAGATCGAGCGGTCGGTCGGGTCGACGACGTCACTGAGCTTCTCGGCACCCACGACGAGGACGTGGTCGGCGAGACCGGACTTGATGAACGAGTCGGCCTGCGCAATGCCGTACGCGTAGCCGGCGCAGGCGGCGCTGACGTCGTACGCGGCGGCGGGGGTCGCGCCGATCCGCTCGGCCAGCAGCGACGCCATCGACGGGGTCGCGACGGTGTGCGTCACGGTGCTCACCAGGACGACGCCGATCTGCGACGGTTCGATGCCGGCCTTCGCGATGGCCTCGCGGGCAGCCGCCTCGGCGAGGTCGACCGCCTCGACGTCCTTGCCGGCGCGCTTGCGGGTGATGATCCCGGTGCGCTGCCGGATCCACTCGTCGGACGAGTCGATCGGTCCGACCAGGTCGTCGTTCGGCACGACGTTCTCGCCGCGGGCCGCACCGTAGGCGAGGATCCGGGTGAACTCGTGGCCGCGACGCTGCTGGAGCACCGGCCGGGAGGCGGTGCTCGCCCCGGTCGCGTCGGCCGCGGTCGTGCCGCCGGTCGCGGTGGTGCCGTCGGCCGGGACGGCGCCGTTGGTCGCGGTGGTGCCGTCAGCCGGCTCGGTGGTGGTTGTCGGGTCGGTGTTGCTGGTCGCGTCCGTCACGCGGTCGCCTCTGCTTCCGTCGTCGAGGCCTGGAGCAGCTCGATGGCTGCCGGCAGGTCGTCAGGGGTCTTGATCGCCACGGTCGGGGTGCCACGGAGGCCGCGCTTGGCGAGGCCGACGAGTGCACCGGCCGGGGCCAGTTCGATGATGCCGGTGACGCCGGCCGCGGAGAACGACTCCATCACGGCGTCCCAGCGCACGGGGTTCGCGATCTGCTGCACCATGAGGTCGACGAAGCGTCGACCGTCTTGGACGCGGGAGCCGTCGGCGTTCGTCCAGACGGGCAGCGTCGGGTCCTGGACCGTGGCGGCGGCGGCCACGGGGGCGACGCGCTCGACCGCGGGTGCCATGTACCGGGTGTGGAACGCACCGGCGACGGCGAGGGGCACGACGCGGGCCTTGGCGGGCGGGTCGGCTGCGAGGGCGGCGATCGCGTCCGCGGCACCGGCGACGACGGTCTGGCCGCCGCCGTTGTGGTTCGCCGGCACGAGCCCGTGCGCGTCGAGCGCGGCGGCGAGGGCGTCGGCGTCGCCACCGAGGACCGCAGCCATCGAGGTGGGCTCGAGCGCGGCGGCGGCGGCCATCGCACGGCCGCGCTCGGCGACGAGCGTCAGGGCGTCCGTGGGCTCGAGCACCCCGGCGACCGCGGCGGCGGTGAACTCCCCGACCGAGTGGCCGGCGACGCCGCCCACGAGGTCACGACGACCGTCGGCGAGGAGCGCGTCGGCGGTGATGAGGCCGGCGGCGACGATCAGGGGCTGCGCGAGCGCCGTGTCCTTGATCGTCTCGGCGTCGGAGACCGTGCCGTGCGCGGCGAGGTCGACGCCGACGGCGTCCGACCACGCTCCGACTCGGTCACGGACGGCGGGGTCCTCGAGCCACGGGGCGAGGAAGCCTGGGGTCTGGGAGCCCTGTCCGGGCGCGACGACGACGATCACCGGACAATCCTGCCGGGGAGCGGACGCGGGGCGCGTGTGGACTTCCCACACGAATCCCCGTGCGACATTGTGCGATGTCCTGCAGACTGCCCGCCGTGTGGTGCGCTGGCGGTGCCGGTCACGGTCGCCGCTGTGCTGGCGCCGGGGCTTGCGCAGGGCACGGGTGCTGTGCGGGTGCCGGGCCTGCGCAGGTCAGGGGTGCTGTGCGTCTGCCGGGCCTGCACAGGTCAGGGGTGCTGTGCGTCTGCCGGGCCCCGTGCACGTTGTGGGTGCTGTGCGTCTGCCGGGCGCGCAGGTCACCGTCGTTGTGGGAGTCGGCGTCGCCCGGAGGCCGACTCCGACATGGCGCCGAGGATGAGCGCCGACTGCACGATGAGGGCGTCCCGGGCGTGCGTGGCGTCCCACCCGATGACGTCCGCCACCCGACGCAGGCGGTAGCGCACGGTGTTCGGGTGGACGAACAGCTCGCGGGCGGTGGCCTCGAGCGACCGACCCGTGTCGAGGTAGCACCACAGCGTCTGGAGGAGCTCCGTGGACTGGTCCTTCAGCGGGACGTAGATGCGTTGCACGAGCGCCGAGCGCGCCAGCGGGTCACCCGCGAGGGCGCGCTCGGGCAGCAGGTCGTCCGCGAGCGCCGGACGGGGCGCCCCTCGCCACGCACGGGCCACCGCGAACCCGGCGAGTGCCGTCTTCGCGCTCGTCGAGGCGTCCACGACACCGGGCACCTCGTTGCCGAGCACCAGGTGCCCCTCCCCGAAGGACGGCTCGAGGGCCTGCGCGATCGCGGTGAACGACACCGGGTCCTCGCCCTCGGGGACGTCGTCACGCGGGGTCGCCCGTCCGATGACGACCACGAGCCGGGAGCCCTGGACGCCGATGAGCACGTCGGCGTCCATGTGCCGGGCGGTCCGCCGGATCTGGTCGACCTCGAGCTGCTTCGGGGCGGTCCCGACGAGCACCGCGACCTCTCCGTGCCCGTGCCAGCCGAGCGCCGCGATCCGCGAGGGCAGTTCGTCGTCGTACTCACCCGAGAGGATCGAGTCCACGACGAGCGCCTCGAGCCGGGCGTCCCAGAGCCCACGGGCCTCGGCCGCACGGGCGTAGACGTCGGCGGCTGCGAAGGCGATGTCCCGCGAGTACTTGAGGATCGCCTCCTGCAGCATCTCGTCGTCCTTGGCCCGTTCCTCGACGACGGTGACGACCACCCGGATGAGCTGCAGGGTCTGCTGCAGGCTCACCGAGCGGAGGAGCTCCCGCGGGGCCGACCCGAAGACGTCGGCCGCCGCGATCCACGGCGTCGAGGAACTGCCCTCGAGCCACCCGATGAACGAGGTGATGCCGGCCTGCGCCACGAGACCGACTGCGGAGCGCCGGCCCGGGGGCATCTCGCTGTACCACGGGAGGGTGTCTTCGAGCCGCTTGATCGTCGCGGTGGAGAGTTCGCCCGACACCTGCCGGAGCCAGGAGAGCGCGCGTTCGCGATCGCTCTGCTGGCTCACGGCAGGGTCGGTGCGGGGGGTCGTCAACTCAGCTCTCGCCGCCCGCGCTGCCGGTGGTGCCGGCGCTGACGTCGTGCAGGCGGTACTTGTCGATCGCCTGCTGCACGAGCGCGTGGTCGACCTTGCCCTGCTTCGCCAGCTGCTGCAGCGTCCGCACGACGACCGAGGGGCCGTCGATGTGGAAGAAGCGGCGCGCTGCCGGACGGGTGTCCGAGAACCCGAAGCCGTCGGCGCCGAGCGTGGCGTAGTCGGTCGGGACGAACGGGCGGATCTGCTCCTGCACGGCGTGCATGAAGTCGCTCACCGCCACGACCGGGCCCTCGGTGCCGAGGAGGCGCTCGGTGACGTAGGGGGTGCGCGGCTGCTCGTTCGGGTTGAGGAACGCGTGCTGCTCCGCGTCGAGACCGTCGCGGTACAGCTCACCCCAGCTCGTGACGCTCCAGACGTCGGCCGACACGCCCCAGTCCTCCGCGAGGAGCTGCTGCGCCTCGAGGATCCACGGCACGGCGACACCGGAGGCGAGCAGCTGGGCCTTCGGGCCGTCGTGCTCGCTCGGCTTGAGCAGGTACATGCCCTTGACGATGCCCTCGACGTCGACGCCGCCTGGCTCGGCCGGCTGGACGAGCGGCTCGTTGTAGACCGTCAGGTAGTACATGACGTTGGGGTCGGCGTGCTTCGGCGAGCCGTCCTCGTTCGTGCCGTACATGCGCTCGAGGCCGGACTTGACGATGTGGCCGATCTCGTACCCGTAGGCGGGGTCGTAGGACACCACGGCCGGGTTCGTCGCCGCCAGCAGCAGCGAGTGTCCGTCGGCGTGCTGCAGGCCCTCACCGGTCAGGGTGGTCCGGCCGGCGGTCGCGCCGATCATGAACCCACGGGTCATCTGGTCGCCCGCGGCCCAGATCGCGTCGCCGGTCCGCTGGAACCCGAACTGCGAGTAGAAGACGTAGACCGGGATGAGCGGCTCGCCCTGCGTCGAGTACGAGGTGCCGACGGCGGTGAACGCGGCCAGCGCACCGGCCTCGTTGATGCCGACGTGGATGATCTGGCCGGACGGGCTCTCCTTGTAGGCCAGGAGCAGCTCGCGGTCGACCGACGTGTAGTGCTGACCGTTCGGGTTGTAGATCTTCGCGGTCGGGAAGTACGCGTCCATGCCGAACGTGCGGGCCTCGTCCGGGATGATCGGGACCACTCGGTCGCCGAAGTCGGGCGAGCGGAGCAGGTCCTTCAGCAGGCGGGCGAACGCCATGGTGGTGGCGACCTCCTGCTTGCCGGAGCCCTTCTTGACGACCTGGTACTTCGAGTCGTCCGGCAGGGTGACCTGGGTGTACTTCGTCCGGCGCTCCGGCACGTACCCGCCGAGTTCACGGCGACGCTCGTGCATGTACTGGATCGCCTCGTCGTCGTTGCCCGGGTGGTAGTACGGCGGCGTGTACGGGTTCTCCTCGAGCTGCGCGTCCGAGATCGGGATTCGCATCTCGTCGCGGAACTGCTTGAGGTTGTCGAGCGTGAGCTTCTTCATCTGGTGGGTCGCGTTGCGTCCCTCGAAGCTCGGGCCGAGGCCGTAGCCCTTGACCGTCTTCGCGAGGATGACGGTCGGCTGGCCCTTGTGCTCGGTCGCGGCCTTGAACGCGGCGTAGACCTTGCGGTAATCGTGGCCGCCGCGCTTGAGGTTCCAGATCTGGTCGTCGGAGTAATCCTTGACCAGCTCGAGCGCGCGCGGGTCCCGGCCGAAGAAGTTCTCGCGGACGTACGCGCCGTTCTCGGCCTTGTACGTCTGGTAGTCGCCATCGGGCGTCGCGTTCATCAGGTTGAGGAGCGCGCCCTCCGTGTCGCGGGAGAGCAGGTCGTCCCACTCGCGGCCCCAGATCACCTTGATGACGTTCCAGCCCGCGCCGCGGAAGAACGCCTCGAGCTCCTGGATGATCTTGCCGTTGCCGCGGACCGGGCCGTCGAGTCGCTGCAGGTTGCAGTTGATGACGAAGTTCAGGTTGTCGAGCCCGTCGTTCGCGGCCACCTGGAGCTGTCCGCGCGACTCGACCTCGTCCATCTCGCCGTCACCGAGGAACGCCCAGACCTGCTGGTCGGCGGCGTCCTTGATGCCGCGGTTGGACAGGTACTTGGCCTGCTGCGCCTGGTAGATCGCGTTGATCGGGCCGATGCCCATCGACACGGTCGGGAACTGCCAGAAGTGCGGCATGAGGCGCGGGTGCGGGTAGGACGACAGCCCGCCGCCGGCGTGGGACTTCTCCTGCCGGAAGCCGTCGAGCTGGTCCTCGCTGAGCCGGCCCTCCATGTAGGCGCGGGCGTACATGCCGGGGGAGGCGTGGCCCTGGAAGAAGACCTGGTCGCCGCCGGACGGGTGGTCCTGCGCGCGGAAGAAGTGGTTGTAGCCCACCTCGTACATCGCGGCGCTCGACGCGTACGTCGAGATGTGGCCGCCGACCGCGATGCCCGGACGCTGCGCGCGGTGCACCGTGATCGCGGCGTTCCAGCGGATCCACCGGCGGTAGCGGCGCTCGAGCTCCTCGTCACCGGGGAACTCGGGCTCGTTCTCCGGAGCGATCGTGTTGACGTAGTCCGTCGTGGGGACCATCGGCACACCGAGGTGCAGTTCCTTGGACCGCTTGAGCAGGCTGAGCATGATCTCGCGACCACGCTGGTGGCCGTGGGTCTGCACCAGGCCGTCGAGGGACTCACGCCACTCGGCGGTCTCCTGCGGGTCCTGGTCGTCGCTGCCTGCGCTGTACGGGTCCTGGTCGTTCACCGTCACCCTTGACCTCGTTCGTTCTCGTGGTGGTGGACATGGCGGGTTCCGCCGGTCGGGTCGGACCTGGGGGAAACCCCCACCACTCTAGGCCCCACCACCGACCCACTGGCTGATGGTGACGTGCGCGTGGACACGCGCTTGCATTCGGGTGACGTCGGCGTACGATTGCCGATCGTGCACGCGTGACCCGCGCCTGCACGGGACACGGGCACACACCACGCCCGAGGAAGAAGCACACGCACCGATGGCACTGGAGATCGGCTCACTCGCGCCGGACTTCGAGCTCCCGAACCAGTTCGGCGAGCACGTCCGCCTCAGCGACTTCCGCGGCATCCGCCCCGTCGCCCTCGTCTTCTTCCCGCTCGCGTTCTCGTCCGGTTGCACGAACGAGCTCTGCGTCCTGCAGGACAACATCGCGATGTTCCAGGACCAGCGTGTCGAGCTCATCGGCATCTCGGTCGATTCGAAGGCCACGCTGCGCTCGTTCGCCGAGGCCAACGGCTACGACTTCGAGCTCCTGGCGGACTTCTGGCCGCACGGCGCGGTCTCGAAGGAGTACGGCGTGTTCCTCGACAACAAGGGCTTCGCCACGCGTGCGACCTTCGTGATCGACGTGCAGGGCCGGATCAAGGCCTCGATCATCACCGAGCCGGGCCTGCAGCGTGACGTCGCGGAGTACCGCGCCGCACTCGACCGCCTCGCCGCCTGCACGGCACCCGTCCCCGTCGGGTAACGCTCCGAACACTCCACGCGGACGCAGTCGCGTCCGGGCAGGCTGGCGTGGTCGGCGCAGCGGCAGGGCGCAGGACCGCGCCGACCACGCCGATCGGACCCGCGGAGGAGGCACGGTGCAGCGGATCGACGGACGTCCGGCCGACGACGTGGTAACCGCCCACGACGGCGCCTACGCGCCCTTCCCGCTGCGCGACGACCCTGCACGGTGGGGGCTCGTCCGTCTCGTCGTCGCAACGGCGGTCGGCCCCGTGGTCGTGCACCATCGGCCGGGTCCCGATCCCGTCCTCCTCCTGCACGGGGTCGCCGGTTCGTGGACGACCTGGACGCCCCTGCTCGACGCCACCGACGGCTTCCGGGCACGCGGCGTCGTCCTCATCGACCTCCCGGGCTGGGGTGCGTCGCCCGCGCCCGCGGAGCCGCTCTCCCTCGACGCAGCCGTCGGGGTCGTCGCCGCCGTGCTCGAGGCGCTCGACTCCGGGCCCGTGCACGTCATCGGCCACTCGATGGGGGCCTTCGTGGGTCTCCACGCCGCGGTCGCGCTTCCCGAGCGCGTCCGGTCGCTCGCGCTCGTGTCGCCGACGACGGCCGCGACGGTCCGGGCCGCTCGGCACCCGTGGCGGGCGCTGCGGTCCCTGCCCGCGTACACGCTGCTGCGCGCCGGACTCCTCGTGACGGGACCCGCCGCGCTGCCCCTGCTGCGCGGACTCGCCGCCGTCGGACTGCTCCGACTGCTCGCGGCGCCGGTGTTCACGCACGTGCGTCGACTCGACCGGAGCGTGCTCGACGCCTTCGTCCGGGAACTCCGGCCCGCCGGGTTCACGGCCGCGGCACGCTCGGCCGCCGCCTACGACACCGATCGCTGGCGGGGCGTGCGGTGTCCGCTCGTCGCCGTGCTCGGCCGTGACGACGTGTTCGCGCGCCCCGCGGACCTCGACGAGCTCCGGGCCCTCGTGCCGCAGGCTCGGACCGTGCTCCTCGACGATTGCGGCCACTTCGCCCACGTCGAGCACCCGCGTGCGGTCGCGGCGCTCCTCGACCACTGACGCTGCGCGTGCAAGGAGCGACGGCGTCGCTGTCGTTCGACGTCGGCGCTGTCGTCACCCCGCGCATGCAACCGTTGCGCGTGCAAGGGATGACGGCGTCGCTGTCGTTCGACGTCGGTGCCGTCGTCCGGCAGCGGCCTGTGCGGCCTTGAGCGTGCGCGGGCTCGAGCCTGCGCGGGCTCGCCGCGCGCCCGGGGCGGGCGCGGTCAGACGCGGGCGGGGAAGGTGGCGGCGACGCGGGTCCGGACCTCGGCGCGGACGGCGGCGCGCATCGCGGGGGAGAACAGCGCGTGGTCGCCCTCGGGCACCCGGACGACGTCGAGCCGACCCGACCAGCGCCGCACCGCGCGTCGGCCGCCGAGCCGGTCGAACAGCTCAGCGTCCTCCGGCGCGACGACGAGCACCACGTCCGTGCCGTGCCGCACGAGCGGACGGACGTGCCCGACGACCCCGCCGATCCGGTCGCGCCGGGCGAGGAGCGCGCGGACCGGCTCCGGCACCCAGCGGTTGTAGAGCGTCCGGGCCCGCCGGCGTCGTGCCGACGGTGCGTCGACCGCGCGGACCCGGTCGGCGTAGCTCCCCGGCGCCGCCGGCGTGCGCCGGTAGTCGTTCGGGCTGATCTCGACGACGAGCCGCGGCTGCTGCTCGACCGCGCGACCGGCGAGCCACGCCCCGGCGCACATCCCCACGAGCGCGAGCCGCTCCGGGGGCACGTCGAGCGCGTCGAGCACGTCCGCCTGGTCGTCGATCCACTCCTGCGCGAACATGAAGTCCCGCTCGTCCGCGCGCACGACCGAGCTCTCACCGGTCCCGCGGCGGTCGATGCGGAGCACCCGGGCACCGTCCCGGGCGAGGTCCCGGGCGAGCGCGACCTGGTAGTCGGTGGCGCCGACGCGGTGCTCGGCCGAGCCGTTGTGCAGCAGGACCGTCGGTGCGTCGTGGCCCTGCGCGGACGACACCGTCTCGATGCCGAAGAGCGCCTCGGGGCCGATGCGCACGATCCGCTCCGACACGCGGTCGTCGACGTCGAGTACGTCCTGCAGTGCCGGCTCGCGGACCGGGGTCGCAGCAGTCGGGGCCCAGCCGTCGAGCCAGGCGACGACCGCGTCGACCGCCGGCCCGGGGATCCGCGCGTGCATGCTCGTGCGGTCGAGCAGCTCAGCGCTGCCGGTGACCTCCACGCGGTCGACGGGGCCGAGGGCACGCGGTGTCGGCGCGCCCTCGCGGACGAACGCGACCGTCGGTGCCGACCGCGGCGCGTAGGCGAGCGCACCGAGCACGTCGGCCTCGGCGGGGTCGACGTCGATGCCGATCAGCGCCTCGTACCCGTCGACGACCCGGTCCGGGCCGATCGTCATCGTCGCGAGCGCCCGCTGTCCACGGAGCCACGCGCGGCCCGACGCCGGTGGGTCCCACACCACGAGGGCGTCGTCGTCACCGACCGCGCCGGCAGCGACCAGGGCCGCGGAGGCGAGCCCGACGAAGGCGATCCGCTCGACGCCCGTGCTGCGGAGCAGCGCGGCCGCGTGCCCTGCCGACCGGACCTGCGCGTGCGGGTCGGTGTCGGGTGCGGCGTCCCCACGTCCGGACGTGTCGTAGCGCACCGAGGCCAGGCCACGGGCCTCCAGGCGGTCCGCCAGCAGGCGGAGGGTGCGGTACGCGATCACGCCCTCCTGCCCGAGCGGGGGGACCACGACCACACCGGCCCGCGCGGCGGGCGGCGACTGCACGGCCACGCGGACGGCGGGGGAGCCGGACCAGCCGTGCAGGGTGCTCACAGGGCCAGCGCCGACCGGACGGCGGTCGGCCACTCGTCGGGGTCGGTGCCGTGCGCGGCGAAGAGCGCGATGGTGATGCGCTCGAGGCCGAACGCGATGCACGCGCTGTGCGCCACGCCGCCGTCGGCGCTCCGGATGCCGAACGCGGTGCCGAAGTGGTCCTCGTGCAGGTTCGCGGAGCTGATGGCGGTCGCGTCGTGGTCCGGCCCGTACACCGGCGTCACGAACTCGAACTTGAGCGCCTGCTCGACCTGGTTCCGGGCGAGCATCTGCCCGACGCGGCCGAAGAACGGGTCGTTGGCGGGGACGACGTCGATCTCCAGGCCGAACGACTCGAGGAGTGCCCGCATGACCGGGATCCGCCCGTCACGGTGCGCCTTCGCGGACTCCGGCGTGCCGACGTGCACGAACTCGTGCATGTGGAACGCCTGGAGCCGCATGGGGTCCAGGGACGGTTCGCGGCGGAACGAGTCGCCGAGGACGTCGAAGCGGCGGCCGCCCTCGGGCACCTGGTCGCCGACCAGCCCGTAGACCGGGTGGCACACCGCGGGCGTGAGCATGAGGTCCGCGGGTTCGAGGAAGCCCTCCCAGCGCTCCCCGCGCTCGCGGGCCGCCAGGAGCGCCCGGTGGGTCCGGTCGTCGCCGGTGAAGCCGGAGACCGACGCGGCGAGGTCCGGGAACGACGCGATGTAGTCGGTCCGCTCGAAGGACGCCAGGGGCTCGACCGGCGGGAAGCGGAGGACCTCGGCGTCGAGGTCGGCCTGGCTCCGGACCGCTGCGGCGTCGACGGCGGTGTACACGCGCTCGAACACCCCGGTCCGGCCGTAGAGGCCGGGAGAGCCGAGGTCGACGAGCACGCCGTCGGCGAGCAGCCGGCCGCGCAGGTCGGCGCGCGCGGCGTCGAGCGCTGCGGCGGTGTCCACGGCGGCGGTGTCCACGGCGGCGGTGTCCACGACGGCGGTGTCGTGGTCGACCGCGTCGGGTCCGGCGCCGTCCGACGCGGTGGTCGCCACGGTGTGGTGGTCGAGGTGGATTGTCACAGGAGTGCTCCCGTCATGAGCGCCATGCCGGCGCCGTTGTGGAGGAGACGGTCGTTGCTCACCATGACGGCGGCACCGTGGGCGTCTCGGAGGTGGCGGGCGACGCTGGTCGGACCGGCGGCGGCGTAGCCGCCGATGCCGACGATGCGCATCGCCCGGGTGACGAGGTCGGTGACGCGTTCGGACGCCCCGATCTTGAGCGCGTTGGCGGCGAGCGCGAACGCGGTGGAGTCGAGCACGTCGGCGTCCTCGGCGACCGTGTCGAACCGGCCCGCCGCGTGCCGGACCGTGTCGGCGAAGGACTGCAGCTCGACGAGCAGTTCGGCCAGCCGGAGGGCGCCGGGCGGGGTCGAGCCGACCGCGTTCCTGGCCTGCCGGCGGACGGCCGCGCGGGCCCGGTCGGCGGCGTCGGCGGCGATGCCGAGCCACACCGAGGCCCAGAGCACGTGCGACACCGGCAGCACCGTGCGGGCGCTGACCGTGGCGTAGTCGTCGCGCAGCACGTGGTCGACCGTGGTCTCGGCGTCGAGCACCCAGCCGTTGCTGCAGGTGCCGCGGAGCCCGAGCGTGTCCCACGTCGAGGTCTGCGTCAGGGTCGTCTGCCCCGGCAGGCACACCACGACCCGCTGGTCCGACGCCGCCGCGTCGACGCTGCGGCGGGCGGTGACGAGGATCGCGTCCGCCTCGGTCGCGTAGGAGATGACCGGTGCGTCCTTGCGGAGCCGGATGCGCCCGTGCGCGTCGGGCTCGATCGCGCACGTGCTCCGGCGTGCGTCGCCGCCGATGCCGCGCTCCGTCGTCGAGGAGGCCAGCAGCGCCCCGTCCCGCACGCGGTCGACCAGCGCGGTCACGCCGTCGCCGTCACCGCCGTGCCGCCAGAGCGCCATCGCCTGCCCGTGGTGCATGGCGAACACCATCGCGGTCGCGGCGCATGCTCGTCCGAGCTCGGTCGCGATGACCGACAGCTCCGCGAGGGTGGCTCCCTCGCCGCCGAGCTCCACCGGGACCGCGGCCGCGAGGAGCCCGTGCTCCCGCATGGCGGCGATCGCCTCGCGCGGCGGTCGGGCGTCTCGGTCCACGTCGTCGGCGAACCGCCGCGCGACGTCGGCGACGAGCGCGGTGCGGGCGGCGAAGCGGTCGTCCGGAGCGGTGCCCGTGACCGCCGACGCCGTGTCGGACGTCCGGTGCTCGGACACCGCACGGCGGGCCCGGCGGCCGGAACCGCCGCGACCGGTCGCCGAGGACACCGGCACGGGCGCGGTGGACGGCGTCGCGTCGACGACGGTCACGACGCCAGCTCGGCGGCCTGGACGATCGACTCCACGGTCGCGAACGTCGACCGGTTGAGCACGGCGTCCGGGAACTCCACGTCGAGCTCGTTCTCGACCGCGAGCATGACGTTGACGGTGGCGTGCGACGTCAGCCCGTGCGCGTAGAGGTCGGCGATCGACGCCACGTCCCACGCGTCGACGGTGAGGCGCCCGTGGTCGGCGAGCGCGCGTCGGACGGCCTGTTCGGTCGAGGGGTCGGCGAGCGCGACGGTGGTCGTGCGGGTCTGCTGCTCCTGGTCCATGCGGCAACCGTAATGAGGAACGCTCCCCGGAAAGCCGCGTTCCGGGTGCGCGAAACCGCACACCGTCGTGCGGCGGGTGGGGGACCGGTCAGTGGTCGGTGAGCGCCACAGCCGTCGCCACGGCGAGACCCCGCTCGTGCGACAGCGACACCGCGATCGGTCCGCAACCGATCGACGCGGCGAGCGCGGCGGCCGCGCCGGAGAGCTCGACGGTGGGGGCGCCGTCCGCGTCGAGCACGATGGCGACGTCGCTGAGCGGCACCGTGTCGGTGCGGGCGGGTCGGAGGAGCTTCACCACCGCTTCCTTGCCGGCGAACCGGGCGGCGAGGCGGGTCGGGTCGTCGCCGGTGTCGGCGCGCTCGCGGCTCGTGAAGACGCGAGCGAGGTAGCGCTCGCCGTGCGCTGCGATGCCCCGGACGACGTCGTCGACGTCGGCGAGGTCGGTGCCCGTCCGGATCGCGGTCATGGCGTCAGGCTACGCGGCCTGCATGTCGCCGGGCGCATGCACGTCGGAGGGGTGTGGGTAGCATCGGCGCCACGACCACCGAGGGGGAACGATGGCATCACCGTGGACCGGCATCGTCGAGGACGCCCGGCACTACCCGTCACCGCACAACTCGCAGCCGATCGTGCTCCGCGTCGAGGACGACCGGACGGCGACGCTGTTCTACGACCTGCAGCGTGGGCTGCCGGCCGAGTCGTTCGGGATCCCGTTCGGCCACGTCTGCGCCGGCGTGTTCCTCGCCGGGCTCGACGTGGTGGCCCGGGCGCACGGGTTCGTCGTGTCCGAGGACCTCGACCACGCCGAGATGGACTTCACGCGGCTCGACCGCGACCCGGCGGACCACCTGCACCGGCTCGGGCAGGTCGGGTTGCGTCCGCACCGGGTCACCGCGGACGACCGGGAGGCCCTGGCGCGGTTCACCGCGCGGCGCACCTCGCGCAGACCGTACGACGCGACCCTCGTCGACGATGCGGCGCTGTCGGCCGCGGTGGCGATCGCGGCGGCGTCCGGGCACCGGTTCCGGACCACGGCGGACCGGGCGACGGTGGACGAGATCGTGCGGGTGAACCAGGAGACGCTGTTCGACGACCTCCGGAACGACGCCGTGCACGAGGAGATCCTGCACTGGCTGCGGTTCTCGAAGCGGCAGGCAGCGGAGACGGGCGACGGCCTGTCGGCGGAGACGATGCTGATGCCCGGACCGGTCCTCCGGTTCGCGATGGAGCACCGCGGGCTGTGGGAGGCGCCGGGGGTCGGCGGTCTGTTCAAGCGCGTGTACCTGTCGACCATGCGCGGGGTCCGGCAGCTCGGGTGGCTGGAGGGGCCGTTCTCCGAGCCCGCCGAGTACGTCGAGGCCGGCCGGGTGTTCATGCGCATCTGGCTCGACCTCGCCGCGCGGGGCGTCGCGCTGCACCCGTTCGGCACCGTCATCACGAACCCGCGCTCGCACGCCGCGTTCGTGGAGCGGGCCGGGGTCGACGAGTCCGACGGGCGGATGGCCTGGATGCTGTTCCGGTTCGGGCACAGTGCGCCGCCACCCCTCGCGCACCGACGGCCGGCGTCGGCGATGACGATCGGGGCGGACCGGTGAAGCGCGCGGCCGTGTTCTCCGTGGTGTGGGTGGTCGAGACGTTCGTCGCCCTGTTCATGCCGCGGGTGCAGACCCACAAGCTGTTGCTGGCACCGGGGATCGAGCCGCTGCGCTGGACCCTCGGACGGTGGCGTGCGTGGCGGACCGCGGAACGCGCCGCGAGGCGGGTGCCCGCGTACCGGGCGTTCCTGGCGGAGCAGGGGCGTGCCTCCCGGCTGGACACCCGAGGCGGGATCGCCGCCGCGCTCTCGGGTCTGCCGGAGATGGACAAGGAGTCGTACGTCAAGCGGTGGAGCATCCCGGAACGGTGCCTCGACGGACGGTTGCCGCGACGGGGCGTGGTGGTCGACGAGTCGAGCGGGTCGAGCGGGACGCCGACGAGCTGGGTGCGTGGTCCCGACGAACGGCAGGCGACGCGGCAGCTGCTGCAGCTCGGGTTCTCCCGCACGGCGAAGGACCTGCCGAAGCAGCCGTTCGTGCTCAACGCGTTCTCGCTCGGCGCCTGGGCGACCGGCATGAACGTGACGGCGTCGCTCACCGAGTCGTCCATGATCAAGTCGATCGGGCCGGACCGCGACAAGATCGTGCAGACGATGCGGGAGTTCGGCACCGACTTCACGTACATCATCTGCAGCTACCCGCCGTTCCTCAAGGCGCTGTTCGAGGACGACCGGCTCGACTGGAGCCGGTACACGATCGTCGCGGCGTTCGGTGGTGAGGGCATCAGCGAGAACATGCGCGCCCACATCGAGCAGTACGCGCAGGCGGTGCTCGGGTCCTACGGAGCGAGCGACCTGGAGATCAACCTCGGCATCGAGACACCGTTCTCGGTCGCGCTGCGGCGGGCGATCGCCGCGTCCCCGGCGCTCTCGGACGCCCTGACCAGGCAGCGGGAGTACGGCGTCCTCCCGATGGTGTTCCAGTTCAACCCGTTCGGGTACCTCATCGAGACGAACGACCGCGGCGAGCTCGTCGTCACGATCGCCCGGTCGGAGAACATCAGCCCGCGGATCCGGTACAACATCCACGACCGTGGGCACGTCGTGCGGATGCGTTCGCTGCGGCAGACGCTCCGCGCGCACGGGTTCGACGAGCTCGCGGACTCCGCCGAGCTCGACCTGCCGCTGCTGTTCCACTACGGGCGGTCCGACCTGTCCGTCGACTACAACGGTGCCGTGGTCGCGCCCGACGTCGTGCGGGACGTGGTGTACGGCGATCCGGCGCTGCTCGAGGCGGTGGAGAACCACCGGCTGATCAGCTACGAGGACGACCGCGGGGACCGACAGCTGCACATCGCGTTCCAACTGGCGTCCGGAGCGTCCGGGTTCGACGCCGACGGTGCCCGCCCCGCTGTCGTCGCCGAGCTGCGGCGCTTGAACAAGGATTTCTCGAACGCGATCCGGACGGCCCCGCCGGGGACGCTGCCGACCGTCGCGTTCTACCCGTACCGCACCGGGCCGTTCCGCGACGACGGGCGGAAGCTCAAGAACGAGTACGTGTGGCAGCTCGGGCCGGGCGCCGCGACCGAGTGGGACCTCGACGTGTCCTGGACCGCGCCGAAGGAGGTGTGAGCGCTCGCTGCCGACGCCGGGACCGGTCTCGGTGCCGTTCGCACAACCAAAGTCACTCCGAACTGCGGAATCCCTCGGTTCGGAGTGACTTTGGTTGTGCGGGCAGACGGGCGTGCGGGCAGACGGGCGAGCGTGCGGGCGTTCGTGCGGAGGACCCCGGCGCGCGGCGCGCTCAGTGGTACTGCGGCGGCCAGTCGAAGGGGGCCGGCCGGTGCGGGGCCTCGCCGATCGTCGTGACGTCGAGCACGACCTGGCGGAGGTCCGTCAGCTCGATCGACCGCGGGTTGCCGTAGAAGCGTCGGCCGTCGACCCACACGGTGAGGTCGCCGCGCAGGCCACCGACGTGCGCGGGGCCGAGCGAGACGCCCCACTCGTCGAAGAACTGCCCGAGCTCGAAGGACTCCTTCGTCGGCGACTCGACGTGGATGATCCCCGAGGTGTCGTGGGTGTGGATCTGCGCGGCGAACTTCGCCCGGTCGGAGTGGCCGATGTTCCCGGGGACGGTGACCGGCTCGTCGCCGTCGAGGATCGTCAGGTGCGTGTGCACGTGTTCGGCGAGCGCCTCGCCCCACACGTTCGACAGTCCGGCGGCGTCGGCGCGGGTCGTGAGGTCGGTCGGTGCCGGCCACGGCGGATCGTCGGTGGTGGTCCCCGCGGACGTGCCGACGACGGCTCCGGACGAGCACCCGGCGAGCAGGAGGGCTGCGGCCGCGGCGGTGACGAGGGCGCGGCCGGTGCGCCCGGAGCGGGTCACCAGCGCTCGTGGACGGTGGCGCGGAACCACTCGTCGTAGAGGTCGTGCACGGTGCGGTCGAGGCCGTCGACGTCGGGGAGCGAACCCGCCTCGGCGTTCGAGCGTGCCTGCGACGGGTTGCGCGCGCCGGGGATCGCCGCGGTGACGCCGTCCTGGGCGATGACCCACGCGATCGCCGCCTGCGGGACCGAGATCCCCTCGGGCAAGGAGGCGGCGAACGCCTGGGCGGCACGGACGCCGTCCTCGAAGTCGACGCCGCTGAACGTCTCGCCCTGGTCGAACGCCTGGCCGTGCCGGTTGTAGTTGCGGTGGTCCTGCTCGGGGAACGTCGTGTCGGCGGTGTACTTGCCGGAGAGCAGCCCCGATGCCAGCGGGACGCGCGCCAGGACGGCGACCCCTGCCTCCCGGGCGGCCGGCAGGACCTGGTCGAGCGGCTTCAGTCGGAAGGCGTTGAGGATGATCTGGACGCTCGCGACGCCGGGTCGGGCGATCGCGGTGAGCGCCTGGTCGGTGGTCTCGACCGAGACGCCGTAGGCGGCGATCGAGCCGTCGGCGACGAGCGCGTCGAGGGCGTCGTACACCGCGTCGTCCTCGAACACCGGCGTCGGCGGGCAGTGCAGCTGCACGAGGTCGAGGGTGTCCTGCCGGAGGTTCGTCCGCGACCGGTCGACCCACTCCCGGAAGTTCGCGGCGACGTAGTTCGCGGGCTCCTGCTCGGCGCGGCGGCCCATCTTCGAGGCGATCGTCAGCGGCACGTCAGGGTTCGACGCCCGCCAGGTGCCGATGAGCTGCTCGCTCCGGCCGTCGCCGTAGACGTCGGCGGTGTCGAACAGCGTCACGCCGGCCTCGACCGACGCGTCCATCACGGCGTTCGCGTCCTGCTCGCTGACGGGACCCCAGTCACCGCCGAACTGCCAGGTGCCGAGGCCGACGGGGGAGACTGCGCGGCCGGTGCGGCCGAGGGAGCGACTCTGCATGGTGCCGAGCGTAGTCACGCGTCCGTGCCGGGTTCGCGGCGAGCGCGCAGGGCGGACGGCACGTTCCGTCCCGCACGGTCAGGAGAGCGCCGCGACCCGTTCGCGGAGGAGTGTCCGCGCCGCGCGTGCCCGCGGGACGACGACCACGCCGCCCCACAGTGCCATGCCGATCCAGAGCCCGATGAGCAGCGTCGTCACGAGCGGCCCGTGCTGGTCGCGCATCGACCACGTCATCGCGATCCACAGGGTCCCGAGCACGACCTTGCCCCACCCGGCGCCCTCCCGGTCGGCCTGGGCCTGCAGCATCGGGATCCAGACCTCGGCCGGGACGTCCGCGGGCACCCGGTTGTCGGCGACCCAGCGCTGCGCTGCGACCGATCGTTCGTAGCCGCCCGCGGCTCGCCACGACCGGAGGGTGGTCACGACGCCGATCGCCGCGCCGGCCGCGCCCGCGGGGATCCCGGCGACCACCAGGACGGTCGTGGTCGCGGGCGTCCACGAGGACAGCACGAGCACCACGAGGACGACGCCGAACGCCGCTCCGGCGGCCCCCGCACCGATCAGGCGGAGCCGTCCCGCCTCGTCGATCATCCCGATGCCCTGCACGGGGTCGACGGTACCCGCCGCGACCGTGCCCCACCAGGACGTGCCGGCGTCCGTCGCCGTCGGGTCGGACCTGACGGGCGGTCCGGCCGGAGCGCATGGAGACGGTCGCCCTCCGTCCCGTCGCGGACGCGACTGGCACGTGACCACGGATCGGACGGGAGGCGCGGTGTCGGCCCGCACCGTGCCTCCCGGCCGGCGGGCGCGCGCGATGCGTTAGGCGCCGTCCGGTCAGCGGTCGGGGCCGGCGCGCGCGGTACGCGGAGCGCCACCTGGTCAGCGGTCGGCGATGCCGCCGAGCATCCCGGAGATGAACCGCTTCTGGAGGAAGAAGTAGAGCAGCACGATCGGCAGCGCGACCATCACCCCGGCCGCGGACAGCAGCGAGAAGTCGGTGAGGTGCGCCCCCTTGAAGAACGCGAGGCCGAGCGGGGCCGTGCGGTGGTCCTCGCTCGTGATGAGGACGAGGGGGAGCAGGAACTCGTTCCAGGTCCACATCGTGATGAGCAGGGACATGGTCATGATCGGCGCGATCGACGACGGCACGATCACCTGCCAGAGCAGCCGCACGTCGCGGGCACCGTCGAGCCGGGCCGCCTCGATCACCTCACCCGGGAAGCTGCGGAACTGGTTCC
>CAJYUW010000008.1 GCA_913778205.1 uncultured Curtobacterium sp. | reverse complement strand
ATCTTCAATCCAAAAGGAATTGTCTCCGACGATCACGGCCGAAACCGATCACGCACGGGGTCAATAAAATTGGCATTGACAATGTGCACGCTGTTGAGTTCTCAAGGACCAGACGCACTCCCCACTCAGCCCGCAGTTCAGCGGACATCGTCAGAGAGGCTGGTTCGTTGCCCGGGCGAGACTCGGAGGTGACCGTTCCGGCCGTTCCGTTCTCCGCCTCAGCGGCAACGAGTGATTACTTTACGCAGAGGTGAACGGCAGCGCCAACACGTGCCGCATCCCGGGCGTGTCGTCCCCCGACTTCCCCGGGAACACGCGGGAGTCGGGGTACCGGAGCCGCTCGGTGGCATGCCGGTGCGCCCCGCCGGACCGGACCCGGGAACGACGGGAGGCACGGTGCGGACCCGCACCGTGCCTCCAGGCAGACCTGCCCAGCCGTCTACTCGGCCGCAGCCAACTGGCCGCAGGCGCCGTCGATCTCCTTGCCGCGGGTGTCGCGGAGGGTCGTCGGGATGCCGGCGGCGTTCAGCCGGCGGACGAATTCGTCCTGCACGTGCGGCTCGGACGACGTCCACACGGAGCCGGGCGTCGGGTTGAGCGGGATCGGGTTGACGTGCACCCAGCCCCGGCCGCGCGCGTTGAGCTTCTCGGCGAGCAGGTCGGCGCGCCAGGCGTGGTCGTTCATGTCCTTGATGAGCGCGTACTCGATCGAGACGCGGCGGCCCGTCTTCGCGAAGTACTCGTACGCGGCGTCGATGGCCTCGTCGGCCTTCCACCGCGAGTTCACCGGGATGAGCTCGTCACGGAGCTCGTCGTCGGGTGCGTGCAGGGACAGCGCGAACGTGATCGGGATGTTCTCGTCGGCGAGCTTCTTGATCGCGGGGACCAGCCCGACGGTCGAGACCGTGATGCCGCGCGCGCTCATGCCGAGGCCGTTCGGCTGCGGGGCCACCATCGTCCGGACGGCGTCCATCACGCGCTTGTAGTTCGCGAGCGGCTCCCCCATGCCCATGAACACGATGTTGGTGACGCGCTCGGCGTCGACGCGGTCCTTCCCGCCCTTGCGCGGGTCGCCGCCGAGCTCCCCCGCGGCGATGGCGGCGTTGGCCCGGACGATCTGCTCGATGATCTCGGCCGTCGACATGTTGCGGGTGAGTCCGGCCTGCCCGGTCGCGCAGAACGGGCAGTTCATGCCGCAGCCGGCCTGCGACGAGACGCAGAGGGTGATCCGGCCGGGGTAGCGCATGAGCACCGACTCGACGAGGGCGCCGTCGTGCAGCTTCCAGAGGAACTTGATCGTGTCGCCGTTGTCGGTCGCCAGGCGCCGGGTCTCGGTGAGGAGCGGCGGGAGCATCCCGGCGACGAGTTCCTCACGCTGTGCCGCCGGCAGGTCGGTCATCTCGGCCGGGTCGGACGTGTGGTGCGTGAAGTAGTGGGTCGAGAGCTGCTTGGCGCGGAACCCGGGCAGGCCGAGCTCCTTGACCTTCTCGACGCGCTCCTCGACCGTGAGGTCCGCGAGGTGCACGGGCGGCTTGCCCCGCTTCGGGGACGCGAACTGCAGGAGGGGTCGACCCTCGGAGTCCTGCGCCTGGGTCCAGCCCTCGGTGCGGGGGCGCACCTGCGGACGAGCAGAGCGCTGCTCTTCGAACGGGGTGCGGGTGTCGGAGGCCATCGCACCAGTTTACGGGAGGCCCGTCACGGGTCCGCGACGCCTCTCGCGCGGGCGACGGGGCGGGTCCGGGGCGCCGGGCGCCGGCTCGGGTCAGCTCCCGGCGGGCAGCAGCCGCGCGAAGTGGTGCGCCGCCGGGTACATCGGCACGATGTCGACGACCTCGCCCGGGTGCGGGGCCTGGAGGACGAGCCCCTGGCCGAGGTAGATGCCGACGTGGTCCTCGTTGTCGTACACGACGAGGTCGCCGGGCTTCGCCTCGGACTCCGGGATCGTGGTGGCGGCGGCGTCCTGCGTCGGCACGTAGTGCACGAGGGGGATCCCCACCGCGGCGTACGCGACCATCGTCAGTCCGGAGCAGTCGATGCCCGAGTGGGAGGCACCGCCCTCGACGTACGGGTCGCCGAGGTACTGCAGCGCGGTCGCGAGGATCGTCGCACGGTCTCCCCCGGCCGAGAGCCCTGCGGAGATCGCCGACTCGGCCTGCGCGGTGGTGACGCCGAAGCGGGTGACGACCGTCGGGTACGAGACGACCGTGGTCGTCGTGGAGACGCCGTCGATCGCGGTGACCGGGACCTCCACGTCGTGCGTCACCGTGTAGGTCTGCAACTCGCCCGTCGGGACACCGGCGAGGGGCGTCTGCGAGGTCGTCGTACCGGCGTGCGCGTCGGTGGACGGGGTCGCGGCGTTCGCGGGGACGGCGAGGGTCAGGCTCGAGGTCACGGCGAGCGCCGGTGCGAGGAGGATCGCCGCGCGCTTGGCGTTCGCGGCACGCCGGACGTGTCGGGGGTCGAGGGCGCGCTCGGCCTTGAGCGACGCGGTCCGCGAGAGCACCGCGGCACCGGCGGCGACGACGGGGGCCGGTGCCGGTCGCATCGCCACGACCCGGGTCCGCTTCGTCGGCTCGACGAACGTGGAGCGGGCGGCCACGGGACCGCGGGCGGAGCGGCGGCCGCGAGGACGACGGAACGCCGCCTCGGGTGCGGATCCGGTCGGAGCGGGGGCGGCGGGTGCGGGTGCGGGCAGCGCCTCGGTGTGCTGGCTGTCGGCTGCTGCAGGCAGGGCGTGTCGTCCCATGGTTCCTTCCGTCGCGACCTCGGGAGAGGCGGCTCGGGCCGGCTCCGGAGGGGCGACCCGAGAAAGTAACGTATTGGTCACGACGCGGCCCGATGCTGGGCAGTTCCGGCGTGTTCCTGCGGTTGGTCACAGGAACACGGCGGCCGTGGAGGGTCCTCGGATGCGGGAGCCGACGCCGGGGCCGGCCGTCAGGCGGGCGCGTGCCGCATGACGGCGGCGATCCGGGCCTCCCGGTCGGTCGCGAGGCGGTCCAGACGGGACGCGACCTGTCGGACGGACGCGTCCACCGGGCTGTCCCCCGAGATGTCCCCCGGCAGCGGTGCGCCGGCGCGGAGCGCGAGCGGGAGGACGCCGGCCCAGACAGTGTGGTCCTCGCCGTCTTCTGGCGACTCGCCGACGCCGGCGGCGCGGATCTTCACACTCGCCTGGGCGAGGGGCAGCTGCAGGACCTGGGTGGCGCGCACCTCCTTGGGGGTCGACTCCCGGACCTCGGCGCACCGGCCCGGCATGAGGTGCTCGGACACCTGCCGGAGCGCGTCGGCTCGACGATCCGGCGGGACCACGGTCGCTCGGCCCACGATCATCGCGCTGCGGTAGTTCGCGGAGCTGTCGAACGTGCTCCTGGCGAAGACGAGTCCGTCGATGTGGGTGACCGTCGCGGCGACGGGGACGCCCTCGACTCCGGCGTCGAGGAAGAGGCCGCCACCGGTCGAGCCGTGGAGGAGCAGGACCGGGCCGTCCCCGAGGTCGCCGACGCCGCACAGGAACGGCAGGACGATCGGGTGGCCGCCGCGGACGATCCCGACGTGGGCGACGAACGCCTCGGCGAGCAGGGCGCGCAGCGTCTCGGGATCGGTGTGCTGGCGGTCGCGGAGACGGCGGACGGTGAGGGACGGGGTGCTCATGCCGCCACGTTAGGGTCACCACTGGACCACTGTCTGGTCCAGATCGGGGACGAACGGTTGGACCAGTCGGTGACGAAGGTGGGCCGGGTCGTCTCCCGGGTGCGGGACCTCGTGGAACGCGGGGTGCTGCGGGACGGCGACCGGGTGCCGTCGACGCGCGCGATGGCTGCAGAGCTCGGGGTGGCGCGCGGCACCGTGGTGGCGGCGTACGAGCAGCTCGACGGCGAGGGCTGGATCCGGACGCGGCCGGGTGCCGCGGCGACGGTCGTCGGTGGACGGGTGTCCGCGGGAGCCGCCGACCCGGCGGGGAGCGCGGCACGGGCGGGTGGCACGGGACGGCCGCGCGTCGCGGCTCCTGCGGGTGGCACGGGACGGCCGGGCGTCGCGGCACCGGCGGGTGCCGCGGGACGGCCGGGCGTCGCGGCACCGGCGGGTGGCGCGAGGGAGGTGGCGGGCGCCGTGCGGGCGGGTGCCGACGGGCGGCCGGCGGACCCACCGTCCGGGGCGCGGTCGGCGAAGTGCACCCCGGAGGAGCCGGACCCGGCCGTCGACCCTGTCTTGGACGCCCGGCCCGGCATCCCCGCCGTGACCTCGATCTCCCGGCGCGACTGGCGTGCTGCCTGGCGCGCCGCGGCCGACGCGCCGCTGCGCAACGGCCTGTCCGACCCGTGCGGGCTGCCCGCGCTCCGGGAGCAGGTCGCAGCGCAGTTGAGCCTCGTCCGTGGCTTCGCGCCGGAGGTCGACCGGGTCGTGGTCACGGCGGGCACCTCGGACGCGGTGTCGACCGTCACGGAGGGTCTCCGGGTCCACCTCGGACGCCCTCCGCGCGTCGCCGTCGAGGACCCGGGCTACCCGACGGGCCGACGGGCCGTGGTGTCGGCGGGCGGGGTCGTCGTGCCGGTCCGGGTCGGCGCGGAGGGACTCGACCTCGATGCCCTCGCCGGATCGCCCGCCGTGGACGCGGTGATGCTGTCACCGACGCACCAGTACCCCATGGGGTCGGTGATGCCGGTGGCTCGGCGCCGCGCGCTGCTCGCGTGGGCGGAGCGGACGGGGACGCTGGTCCTCGAGGACGACTACGACTCCGAGTTCCGGCACCGGGGTTCCCCCGTGCCGGCACTCGCCGCGCTCGACGCCGCGGGGTGCGTCGTGCACCTGGGCGGCTTCTCGAAGACGCTGGACCCGCGACTGCGGTGCGCCTGGGTGGTCCTGCCCGCGGGCCACGACCCCCGTACCGACGCCGTCCGCGACGCTCGTGTGGCCAGGGGCCCGGTGGTGGCAGAGCCGGTCCAGGTGGCTCTGTCCCACATGCTCCGGAGCGGCGCGTTCCGCCGCCACCTCGGTCGCGTCCGGCGGGACGCGGCGCACCGACGCGACCAGCTCGTCACGCGGCTGCGGTCGACGGGGATCGCCGGCCTGGAGGCGCAGGCCCTGGACGGCGGGCTGCACGCGGTGGTCATGTGGCCGGGTCCGGCGACCGGACGGGAGGTGGTGCGGCGGATGACCGGACGGGGCGTCCTCGTGGCCGCGCTCGAGGACTACGCGGTCACGGTGGGGTCCGTGCCCGAGGGGGTCGTGCTCGGGTACGGCTCGCTGACGTCGGTCGAGCTCGACCGGGCGGTCGACGAACTGGTTGCTGCCGTCCGTGCGTGACGTGTACCCGCCGCGACCGCCCGCGCCGGGGTCAGCGCCGCAGGTGGTTCCGCACGCGTTCCTGCACGGCCGCCGCGTCGCGGTGGTCCCAGACCGCGAAGTGCGTCCCACCGGGGAGCCGGAGGAGTTCGGCGTCCGGGACCTCGCGCGCCGCCCGCTCGCTGTGCTCGGGGAGGACGTCGGTGTCGGCGTCCCCGTGCACGAGGAGGGTCGGAGCCCGCACCGCGCCGAGGCCGAGGGACCTGATCGCCCCGAGGTTCGCGACGTCGTTGCGCCAGCCGTCGCGGTGCGCACCGGAGCTGTTGCCCGTGGCGGCGAGGTCGAGGACGAACGCACGACGGCTCCGGTCGGCCATGACGTCGCGCACGTGTGCGTCGAGCGCGGCACCCCGGAGTGAGCTGACGCCGGCGACTGCGCTGCGCACGACCGCGCCGGGGGCGACGCGCGCCGCGAGGGCCGAGACGACCGCACCGGCCCGGGTCCGGGTCACGAGCCACTCGGCCGGGGTGGGCCGCGGCGGCGTCCACCGCGCGGAGAGCCCGGCGGCGACGACCAGCGACGAGACGCGGTCCGGGTGTCGCACGGCGAGGCGGTAGGCGCTCGGCCCGCCACCGGACCACGCGAGGACGCCGGTGCGGTCGATGCCGAGGCGGTCCAGCAGGGCGACGGCCCGTTCGGCGTCGTCGTCGAGGCTGCTCCGACCGCGGCGGACGGGTGTGCCGAGGTACCCGGGTCGGGACACCGTCACCACCCGGAACCCGTCGGACGGCAGGAAGCGGGCCATGACGTCGGCGGTGTCGACCCCGCCCGGGGTGCCGTGGAGGACCAGGACGGGCGCTCCCTCGCCCCGGACGCGGACGACGTCGTGGCGCAGCGCGGGTGCTCGGCCGTCGGAGGTCGGGCCGGAGCGCGTGTCGGGCTGCATGCCTCGACGCTAGCCGCGGCCGCCCATGGATGCGCCATGGATCGCGTCGGGATCCGGGAGGGCGAGCCGAGTTCGCCGGGCAGCCGGACGCGGCGCGGAGCTCCGGTCACACATGGGGCTCCCACCGGTCGGGAGGCGCGTGGCGGCGCCGACCCGCGCCTCCCGGCCGGTGGGTGCGGATGCGCGATTGTTCGCATACAATGCAAACATGTTGATCACCGTCGATCCCGCGGCACGCGCTTCGCTCGCCGACCAGGTCGCGGCGCAGGTGCGCATCGCGATCGCACGTGGCGACCTCGCCGCGGGCGACCGCCTCCCGTCCGCTCGCGACCTCGCCGCGTCGATCGACGTCAACATGCACACGGTGCTGCGCGCCTACGCGCGGTTGCAGGAGGACGGACTCGTCGAACTCCGCCGCGGGCGGGGAGCGACGGTGCTCAGGTCCGGGAACGCCTCGTTCGACCGCCTCCGCGACCTCGTCGGCGAGCTCCGGGACCAAGCGGACGCCCTCGGCGTGCCGCTCGACGAACTGTTCACGATGCTCAAGGGGGCGCGATGACGACCACACGGACGACGATCGGGACACGGCTGGCGGTGGTGGCGCCGAGCGCCGTCGCCCTGCTGGCTCTGGCGGTGACCGGGGCGGTGGCGGCACCGCGGCTGCCCGACCGCATCGCGACGCACTTCGGTGCCGACGGCACGGCCGACGGGTTCGGGTCCCCGTGGCCGTTCTTCTGGATCGCCGTGACTGTGTGCACGGCGGCGACCATCGGCAGCGTGCTCGCACCGAGGCAGCGGGACCGCCGCACCGGCGCGTTGGTCGTCCTCGTGGCCGCGCTGATCGCTCCGGTCCTCGCGACCGCCTGGATCGCGACGGTGGTGCTGGCACGCACCGGGAGCGATCACTTCTCGCCGTGGTGGACGCTGCTGTTCCTGGGTGTCGGCGTCGTCGCAGCGGTGGTCGCGGTCCCTCCGCTCTGGCGGTCGGCGACGCCGGTGCCGGTCCGGTCCGCACGGCCGCTCGAGGTTGCCCCGGACGTGCGAGTGGCCTGGCGTGCGCACGTCGGCAGCGCGTGGTTCGTCGTGCTCGGCGCCGCGACGATCGTCGCCGGCGTGCTCCTCGTCGTCTGGACCGCGGTGACCAGCGGTGGCTCCGAGATGGTCGCCGGCATCGTGACGGCGGTTGCGGGCATCGCGGTGCTCGTGCTCGCCCGGGTCGAGGTCACGGTGGACCGCCGCGGCCTGCGGGTGACCTCGGGCGGGACCCGCGTCCCGCTCATGCGGGTCCCGCTCGACCGCGTCGAGTCCTGCGGGTGGGAGCAGGTCTCCCCCGGGCAATGGGGCGGATGGGGCTACCGGGTCACCGGCAGGGGCATCGCGTACGTGACGCGCTCGGGGCCGGGGATCGTGGTGCGGCTGCGCGGGGGCGGCGCGCGCGTCGTGACGGTCGACGACGCCGCCCGGGGGGCATCGGCGCTCGCAGCGCTGCTGGAGCGCACACCGGCCTGAGCCCGCGTGTCCGGCGTACCGCGACGCCCCGCCGGACGGAATCCGCGCGGCGGGGGCGTCGGGTCCGCACCGGCGCGGTTCGCGGATCCGGGTCAGCGGAGGCGTCGGGTCCTGGAGGCGTCGCGGGCTGGCTGGTCAGCGCCGGACGGCGTCGATCTTCAGCATCTTGGCGATCACCGAGTCGAGCTCGCTGTCGTCGAAGACCTGCTTCCAGTTCTCCTTGATGAGCTTCTCGCGGCCGTAGCCCATCGCGATGTGACAGGCGTCCGAGAACGGGTTCGAGCCGCGCAGGCCGTTCGTCAGGGCGATCCAGGTGTGGCCGTGGAGCATCGCCCGGGCGGCCTCGCGGGGCACGCCGACGCCGGTGACGGTCTCCTCGAGCGCGTCGTTGAGGAAGTCGCCGATCATGCACGCGATCGTCTCGACGAGGGTCGGCTCGAGCACGGCGAGCTGCTTGACCGTGACCCAGTGCACCCGGATGACCGGGGCGTACATGGTCGTGATGACGGCCTCGGCGATCGCCTTCGCCCGGTTGCCTTCGTCGCCGAGGGACCCGGACGCGTCGAACGCGGCGATGACCTCCTGCGGCGCGGCGATGCCGCCGAACGTGTCGTCCCACTCCTCCTTCGTGGTGCGCTCGAGGAACACCGAGGGGTGGCACGGGTGCGCGACGGCGTAGTGGACGTCCTCGCGCTGCGCGAGCAGACCCGCGTAGGCCGCGGCGGGGTCGAGGGTCAGGATCGTGGCGCCGGGCTTCACCACCGGAACGAGCTGCTCCGAGATGCTCCCGAGCAGCACGTCCGGGACCGCGAGGACGACGACGTCGGCGACCTTCGCGGCGTCGAGGCTGTCCGTGAGCGACCGACCGAGCGCCTGGATGCGCTCCTGGCCGGCGGGCGACGCCTCGCTGTAGAGCGTCGTGTACTCGCTCTTCGCGAAGTTGTTCGAGACGCGGGTGCCCATCTTGCCGCCGGCACCGATCACGGCGACGGTGACGTCGGCCGTGCCGGACCCGGCAGCGACGGTGTGCGTGGTGGTGGCGGTGTCGGTCATGATTCCTTGCTCCTGATGTGGTCGATGGTGTGCCGGGTCCACTCCGCCTCGGTGCGGGTGGTGGTCTGTGCGGGGGTCTCGTCGCCGAGCGGCTCTACCCCGGCCGCGGCGTCCTGCCACGGGAGCCAGAACTCGACCACGCGGTTGATCCCACGGGTGTGCGGGTCGATCGCGGCGCGGACAGCGTCGTAGTCGAGGAGGCCGGTGCCGGTCCGGACGCCGGTGTACTGGAAACCGACCCACCCGGGCGAGCGGGTGAACGCGGCGTCCTTGACGTGCCAGTTCCGGACGTAGGGCGCGGTCCGCGCGACGACCTCGGCGGGGCGTTCGAGGCGCGCGACGGTGTTCGCGGGGTCGAGGCAGATGCCGAGGTGGTCGGAATCGATCGCGGCGACGACGGCGACGAGGTCCGCGGTGGCGACGACCTCGTAGGTCTCGAGCGCGAGGGTCACGCCGGCGGCCTCGTACGCGGGCAGCGCGGTCCGCAGTCGTCGCTCCGTCTCGACCGCGTCGGGCTGGTCGTCGCCGCTCGTCCACATGCTCCGCACGAGCCTCGCGCCGAGAGCCTGCGCGACGTGCAGGTACCGCGCGAGGTGGTCCGGGTGCGTGCCGCGGGTGCCGACCTCGAGCGCGAGCCCGAGGTCGTCCGCGAGCGCCCGGATCGCGGCGAGCCGGTCGTCCGTTGCGGTGTCGAGCGGCTGGTGGTCGCAGATCTGGAAGAGGTCGACGCCGTCGTGGGTCGCGGCGTCCCGCATCGCGTCGTCGAGCGACATCGGGTCGGGCACGCGGTCGGACATGCGCCAGAAGAAGGCGTACGTGGAGAGGCCGAGCAGCGACGTCATGCGCGTACCCCCTGCTCCTGCAGGGTCAGCGTCTCGTCGAGGATGGTCGCGATCGCGTCCGGGTCGTGCGCGAACCGTCCGAGGAACAGCCCACCGATCCGCCCCTGCCCGCGGGTGAGGAGTCCCGGTCCGGCGCTGCCGCCGTAGATCACCGTGCTGCCGGACAGCTCGGGCCGCGACGCGAGGTGCGCCTCGAGCCCGGCGAGGACCTCGACGATGTGGTCGTCGGGCGC
>CAJYUW010000007.1 GCA_913778205.1 uncultured Curtobacterium sp. | reverse complement strand
ACCATGCACTCGAGCGATACGTCTCCGCTCTCGCGCCTACGGTGCTCGACATTGCTGGCGTCGGGCCGGTCTCAGCGGCTGTGTTCCTCACCGCGTACTCGCATGTCGGCCGAGTCCGCAGCGAGGCTGCGTTCGCGTCCCTCGGCGGCGCGGCCCCGATCCCCGCCTCGAGCGGCAACACAAACAGGAACCGACTGAATCGGCACGGCGATCGACGGCTGAACTCCGCGCTCGAGACCGTCGCCCGTGTTCGGCTTTCCTACGACCCCGACACGCGCGCCTACAAGCAACGCCGTCTCGCCGAAGGGAAGACTGCGAGAGAGATCAAGCGCATGCTCAAGCGCTACATCGCCCGGCAGATCTACCGGCACCTCACCGCCGCCATGACCGCCTGACGCGCACCGGGGGAGGTCTCAGCTCGGTCGCAGGAACACCGAGATCAGCAACACGGCGATACCGATCCAGATCAGTCCGATCGCGGGCCCTTTGAGCAGATCCGCCTGGAAGCGGCCATCCTCGTCATGGCTACGACTGACAGCGTTCAGCAGGTCCGCAAGGACGCCTGGCCGGATGAATAACAGGACCCCGGCTGCGATCGCTACCGGGCCGAGAATGAGACCTGGTACCCACATCGTCACTCCTTGTCGCGTGGGTCGAGCCCCTCGGACGCGTCGCTGTGAGCGCGGTCGACTTCTTCTTCGCCTTGGCGGTATCGCCTGCGCGCGAGCTGCTCGCGGAGTTTGTGGATGAAGGTTGCTTCGAGGAAACCGGCCAAGGCCAGCGCGGCGATAGCGAAAAGCACGTTCGCTGGGGCTTGGGCCTGATTGAAGACGATGATCGGCAAGCCGATCACGAAGGCCGCGCCCACGATGACGTTGATCCACGCGCCCACCAGACCCCCCGGCGCATCAGGCACTCCATCCATCCATCGATCCGGCACCAGCCCGACGCTACTCCCTGTGTTCCAACCGGCCGGGGCACAGCTCCGCTGAGGGTTGACGTCACCCATAGAAGGGTCTCTAATGGTTCTTGGTCGGACTCGGTTAGGTCCGGCCAAGCGCCTCTCACGCGTCGACGTCAGTCAGCCCGGCAACTTGCACTCGTTGCGGCAGGCCTTGTACTGCTTCGCGCCAGGCCCACGCGGCAGCGACGAACACGCATGTAGCGATGAGCCACAGCAGCCACGGCGTTCGTGAGTCCAATAGGCCCAGGGTGAGCGGGAACAACGCCATGCCGATTGAGCTCGCGGTCTGGAACACCCCGATCGCTCGACCGCGAATTCGCGGGTGCGGAGCTTCGGCCATAACCGCGTTCGCCGCGGGCAGGTAGATCATGTCCGAGCCGCTCCTGGCCGCCGGCTACGAGCTGCGCGTCCGCGAGCCCGGGCACCGGCTCGTCCGGACCCCGGAGCGGGACGTGCACGTCCACGTGTACGAGCACGGCGCGCCCGCGCTCGACGCGTACCTGCTGCTCCGGGACCACCTCCGCCGGGACGCCGCGGACCGCCAGCGGTACGAGGACGTCAAGCGGACGCTGATGACCCGCAGCTGGGACGACATGAACGCGTACGCCGATGCCAAGACCGAGGTGATCGAGGCGATCAAGGACCGCGCCCGGGCGGCACGGACCCGGTGATCGTCAGCGGCGGGTGTCCGCCGACTCCGGTTGCGCGAGGTCCAGCCGTCGCTCGGTCACGGCACGGGCGACGTCCTGCAGCAGCAGCCCGTGCGACCGGGCGTGCGCACGCAGCATCGCGAACGCGGTGTCGAGGTCGACGCGGTGCGTGTGCGCCAGGAAGCCCTTGGCCTGCTCGATCGCGATCCGGCTGTCCAACGCCTGCTGCAGCTGCTGCTGCGTCCGGGCGGCCTGGTCCGCGTCGCGCTGCTGCAGGATGCTGATCGTCGCGACGTCCGTCAGCGCCCGCGCCGCCACCGCGTCCTGCTCGTTGAGGCGCCCCGGCTCGGTGCGGAACAGGTTCATCGAGCCGAGCACGGCCTCCCGACTGCGCAGCGGGACCGAGTGCACCGAGGCGAACCCGGCGCGTTCCGACTCCTCGGCGAACCGTGCCCACCGGCGGCGCATGTCCTCGCGGTCCGCGACCCAGACGGTCCGACCGGTCTCGTAGGACTCGACGCACGGTCCCTCGCCGGCCTCGAGCTGCAGGACGCCGAGCAGGGCGCTCGCCTCGCTCGTCGAGACCACGACCTCGAGCTCCTGCTGCTGGTTCGCGAGCATGATGCCGACCGCGTCGACGTCGAACAGCTCCTGGATGTCGTCGATCAGCGTCTGCAGCATCTCGACCACGTCGTAGTCGCTGACGAGCGTGCCCGTGGCCGTGAGGAAGGCGTCGATGAGCCGACGCTCTCGGTCCTCGGTCATGGCGTGTTCCTTCCCGGTGCGTCCGTTCCCGACGGATCACCGAAGTCGATCTCGCGTTCGAGGACCCGCGCGGACACCTGCAGGACACTCTGCCCGCTCGCGAAGGCGGACGCCCGGAGGAGCAGCAGCGCGTCGTCCGGGGTGGTCCCCGTCTGCGCGGCGACCATGCCGGCCGCCTGGTGGACCTCGCGGCGGGACCACGGTCCCGAGGACCACTCCCCCGGTCGTTCGTCGACCGCCCGCTGCAGGCCGCGCGCGAGGACGAGTCGGGCGGTGCGCCCGGCGAGTCCTTCGATGCCCGGCGCGTCCGCCGTGGAGAGCGTCGAACCGAGGGTGGCGTAGAGGCCGACGGTCCCGACGGTGAGGGTACCGACGTGCATCGGGAAGGCGTACACCGCGCCGGTCCCGGCCGCACGGAGCGCCGCAAGCGCGGTGGGCCACTCGTCTGGACCGGTGGCACCGAGCTCGGGACGGAGCACCGGGTGCCGGTCCCGGACCGCCTGCCAGATCGGCCCCTCGCCCAGGTCGAGCTGGATCTCGTCGAGCCGCGCGGCGAACGCGTTGCTCGCTGCCACGGTCTCGGCACCGAGCGGGGACGCCAGCGTGGAGATCGCCACACCGTCGACCGGGAGCACCGTGTACGGAGCGGCGAGGTCGTCAGCGGTGTGCGTCACCCCGTCGGTCCTCTCGTCGCACGTCGGTCGGTCGCCCCACGGTAGCGACCGACCCCCGGACCTCGCCACGCGCCGCCCGGAGGACGACGTCGGCCGCGCAACCTGGATCGTCCGCCCGGTCACGGAGCCCGAACTGTCGACACGTCGAGCGCCCGTGTCCTACGGTGGCGACGAGCAGCCCCAGACCCCGGCAGCCGGAACGTCCACACGTCCTCCGAGCCATGCAGGGGTGGTCCAGATGATGCACACCGCGACCGACGTCCTCGGCCGCGGGCCGAAGACCCGCACGACCTACGCACCGCCGATCCGGCCCGATGCGCTACCGGTGACGGCGGCCGAGTGGCGACGGCGGGCCGGTCTCGCCGATCCGTCCGCACTCGCCGCCGTGGTGCGGCTCCGGGCCGCCGGCTCCGGCTCCGAGCCCTCGTACGCCGACTTCTTCGAGGCGACACGATGACCGCCGTCGACGCCGGAGCACGTCCCGTCCCGGCGGACGGGACGCCCACACCCCACGCTGTCCGGCTCGAGGCCGCCGGGACGCAGCCGGAGGGCGTCGTCCACGAGGTCGGGGGCCTGTACGGCGGCCGGGGCTGGTCCGCCCACGCCACCGAGCAGCCGTTCACCTACCGCTACACCGCGGTCGGCGACGCCGCCGTCACCCTCCGACGGTCCCGGATCACCGGGGCCATCCGCGGCGCGATCCCGCACACCGACGACTACGTCGTGCAGTGGCTCACCGAGGGGACGGGGGTGCCGGACGTCCGCCAGGACGGCGTCCCGATGCGCATCGGCACGCCGATGCTGTTCCCGAGCGACCGCGAGTTCGTGTTCGCGTACGAGGACTACGACCAGCGGCTCGTGCACCTGTCCCGCGACCTCGTGCACGAGGTGTCCGCGGAGCGGTTCCACACCGGGCAGGTGACGGACCTCGCGCTCGACCACCTCCGCGAGCTCGACGCCGAGGCCGTCGCGCGCTGGCGCCGGCAGATGACGCTCCTCGCGCAGGAGCTCCGGCACGGCGTCGGAACGCTCCTCTGGCACACGCTCACGCGAGAGGCCGCCTCGGCCTTCCTCGACCTGTACCCCCCGGCGGCGCCCGAGCTGCCGGCGGTCGTGCTCCTGCCCCGGAAGGCCCGTCTGCGGGCAGCGGTGGAGTTCGTGCACGAGCACCTCAACCGTCCGCTCTCCGTCGCCGACATCGCGGACGCCGCCGGCCTCAGCATCCGCGCGGTGCAGGAGGCGTTCCAGCGGGACCTCGACACGACCCCGATGAACTACCTGCGCCGCGTCCGTCTCGAGCGGGTGCGCATCGAACTCCGACGGTCGGACCCGGCGACGACGAGCGTGCAGGAGGTCGCCCGGCGGTGGGGCTTCGCACACCTCGGCCGGTTCGCGGGCGAGTACCTCCGCGCGGTCGGCGAGTACCCGCGACAGACGCTGCGGCGGTGACGGCGGTGACCGCGACCCGGTCGGTCGCGGTCACCGGGGCGACCTGACCCGAACAGGCACCGATCCCGCGTCACGGGGGCCTGATCCACCACCGCAACGCTGCCGTGCTCCGAGGATGACCGGACCGACGGCAGACGTCAACAGGCGGTCACCGGACCCTTCGCCCTGCGGACGAACCGCGCTCGGGACCGGCGTCCTCCGGCGGGGTCCAGGTCGCCATCGACGCGACGAAGTCGTCCAGGAACGGCCCGAGCGGTCCCGCTCCGTCCGGCTCCGCCGTCCCCGTCATGCCCCGCACTGTAGGCACGTCCGCCGTGTGCGCGGGGCCCGGTGCGGGGACCGGACAACGCCACGGGAGGATCGTGGCGGCCCCGCCACGATCCTCCCGTCCGTCCCGTGCCGGATCGCGAGCCGACCGACGGACAGCGGGAGGGCGCCGACCCGCTCACGCGGACCGACGCCCTCCCGTGCTCACTCGACGCTCACCGTGGCGCTCGCCGAGGCGCTCGACCGCCGGCCGCAGCCGGCGGAGCTCAACCGATCGACACCGCGGTCCAGGAGACCGGCGGCAGCTCGATGGTGATGGTGTCGCCGTCGCGGCGGACCGTGTCGTTCGTCCGCAGGCCGACGCGCTCGCGGTTCGCGAGGTCGTTGACGGCGTGCACGTCGTCGTCCCAGACGCCCTCGGCACGGACGTCACCGTCGACCTGCAGGCCGGCCAGGACGATCGTGACCGTGGTGGTCTCGGTCTGGTGGCGGTTCACCAGGAACACGGCCGCCTTGCCGTCCTCGACCGTGGCGGCCGAGTCGACGACCGGGACCTCGCCGTGCTTGCCGCCGTCGACGGTGTCGCCGGAGGCCTTGACCTGCAGCGACGAGGCCGCCGACGACGACCGCGTCCGCGACCGTGTAGACGTCCTCGAGCAGGCGCGGGGCGACCGGCCAGTCCTGGAGCTCGAAGGTCTTCTGCTGCTCGTTCCACTTGCTGAGCGACCAGACGTTCCACTCGTCGAACGAGATGTCGATCCGCTTGTCGGACTTCTTGTGCGCCTTGACGTGGTCGGCGGCGGTCGTGACCGTGTCGATGAAGTGGTCCATGTTCACGCCGGACGCCAGGAACGAGGACATGTCGCCCTCTTCCTCGTAGTACGCGTGGGCCGAGATGTAGTCGACGTCGTCGTACGCCTGCTCGAGGAGCCCGCCGACGAGTCCGATGGGGAGGGCGACTAGTGATGCGACGGTCGAGAGGACACCGATGACCGCCAGGGGCAGGTCGGTGGTGATGGTGAAGTAGACGATCGTCAGCGGCAGCGTGAGGCCGGCGCCGATGGTGTCGGTCAGCACCGCGAACGTGACGAAGCGGTGTTCGCGCAGGTTCGCGAGTGAAGCCCGGAATCGGGCAGGGGCGAAGAGCATGGAGATGTTCCCGTGAAGTCAGCGCGCCGCCGCTGGGCGACGGCGCGGGCATGCAGAAGCACGCGAGCAGAACGCTCGCGGCGAGGAAGGCTGACCCTTGCTGGTCAGCTCAGTGCTGCGTTGCCATGACTCCGGGAGGGATCGGCCGCGGTCCGACAAGCTCGGGCGCAGGCTTCGTGGGGAACAGTCCACGAGGGGCGGTGAACGGCATCGTTGCCACCTTCCCCTCATCGGACCAGTCGTCGATCGCTCGCAGCGTTCATGTCCACAGATCAACGTCGCCGTCTTGGTTAGCGATCCCCTACCGGACAGGTTGGAAACCGTGTCTGACACCCCAGGTTCAGGGGCTGGCGTAGGAAGCTGGCGCGAGCTGAGGATCAGTGAGACGGTGGCCGGAGCCCGGTAAGCACCAGGGTGAGAACCCGATGCCATGCGTCTGTGGGTGCGGGCGGGGTCATGACGGATACGACTGCGGCACAGACTGCTCGAAAGTCGGCGAACGAAAAGTCATCACGGACCGACCCCTCGGCATGGTCGGCGGCGATGAGGGTGTCGATCGGCCCCTCCGGCTCCTCGATCGCGAGGCGGACCTCGTTGCCGAGTTCTGTTGTGTGGCCCCGCAGTGCAGCACGCAGCGCACCGTCCTCTGCGGCGCTGGCCATGTACGCCTCGAGCAGCGTTCGCACGCGAGAGCGCCCATCAGCCTGCTCGCCAGCGGATCGAACGGCATCGTCCGCGAGTCGACGGATGCGGAGCGCGGCGATCGCGTCGACGAGGG
>CAJYUW010000006.1 GCA_913778205.1 uncultured Curtobacterium sp. | reverse complement strand
CGCGGTGCGGGCCCGCACCGCGCCTCCCGGCCGTCAGGTGGTGGCGGGAGCCGCCTCGGGCGTCTCCGACCAGCCCGCGTGGTCCGCGTCGTCGCCGCCCCTGGGCGACGACGCCACGGGCAGGTGCACCGTGAAGACGGTGTCGCCCGGCTCGCTCGTCACGTCGACGCTCCCACCGTGCGCCTGCACGACCGCGTCGACGATGGCGAGTCCGAGCCCGGTCGAGCCCACGGTCCGGGAGCGCGAGCTGTCCGCGCGGGCGAACCGCTCGAACAGCTTCGGCAGGAACTCCGGGTCGATGCCCTGGCCGGTGTCGCGGACGGTGAGGTCGACGCCCTCGGAGGTGCGGGCGATCCCCACCGTGATGCGGGTGCCCTCGGGCGTGTGGGTCCTGGCGTTCGTGACGAGGTTGACGATGACCTGGTGGAGCCGTGCGGCGTCACCGAGCACCTCGACCGGGGCGTCCGGCACGTCCACCTCGATGACGTGTCCGGGCGAGGCGGCGTGCGCGTCGTTGACGGCGTCGAGCACGAGCCCGGTGAGGTCGACCTCGTCGAACTGGATCTCCCGACCCTCGTCGAGCCGGGCGAGGAGCAGCAGGTCCTCGACCATGCTCGTCATCCGCTTCGACTCCGACTCGATACGGCTCATGGCGTAGACGACGTCCTCGGGCAGGTCCGCGCCCATGCGGCGGGTCAGCTCGGCGTACCCGCGCACGGAGGCCAGCGGCGTGCGGAGCTCGTGGGAGGCGTCCGCGACGAACTGCCGGACCTTCTGTTCCGAGCGCTCCCGGGCCTGCATGGCACCGCCGATGTGGCCGAGCATGCGGTTGAAGGCGGCACCGACCCGCCCGACCTCGGTGCGGGGGTCGGCATCGGGCACGCGCACGTCGTCGAGGACGCTGCTCCGCTCGAGCGGCATGCGCGCCACGGCCGAGGCGGTCTCGGCGACGCGCTCGAGTGGCCGGAGGGAACGTCGGACGACGGCGGCGGCGACGATCGACCCCGCGAGCAGGGCGGCCGCGACGACGATCACGACGACCCAGAGCAGCGACCAGACACTCTGGTAGACGGGCGCCATCGGGAGTCCGACCACGAGGACGGCGTTGCCGATCCCCGGGGTGTCGACCTGCACGGCCGCCACACGGTACCGGGCGAGCGACCCCTCGAGGTCGAGCGTCGCGGGGTCCACGCCGACCTTCACCTCGCCGAGCCGGGCCAGCTGGTCGGACGTCAGCAGGGAGCGCGACCCGTCGTCGTTCAGGACGATGCCGCCCGCGCCGCCGCCCGTGACGTAGTAGGCGGTGAGGGTGCCGGCCGCCTGGCCGAGCGGCTGCAGGGCGTCGTCGTTCGGGCGCTGTCCGCCCTGGGGCTGCTCGCCCTGCCCGAACCGGGTCGACGCGCGGTCGGTCGCCTTCTGCAGCTGGGCGTCGATCGCCGCGGTCTGGATCGTCGAGAGCGCGATGATGCTGCCCGCGCCGATCACCGCGGAGACGGCGACGACGAGGGCGACGATGCTCAGGACGAGTCGACGACGGAGGGTCACTGCGCGGGCCTCAGGACGTCGGCTTGATGACGTACCCGACGCCGCGCACGGTGTGGATCATCGGGGTCTCACCGGCGTCGATCTTCTTGCGCAGGTAGGAGATGTAGATCTCGACGACGGAGCTCTTGCCGCCGAAGTCGTACGACCACACGCGGTCGAGGATCTGCGCCTTCGACAGCACGCGGCGGGGGTTGCGCATGAGGAAGCGGAGGAGCTCGAACTCCGTGGCGGTGAGCTCGATCGGGCGACCGGCACGCGACACCTCGTACGACTCCTCGTCGAGGACGAGGTCGCCCACGACGATCCGGGAGTCGCCGGCCTCGGAGATCGAGATCTGCGATCGGCGGATGAGACCGCGGAGGCGCGCCACCACCTCTTCCAGCGAGAACGGCTTCGTGACGTAGTCGTCGCCGCCCGCCGTGAGCCCGGTGACGCGGTCCTCGACGGAGTCCTTGGCGGTGAGGAACAGCACCGGGGTGTCGTCGTTGTTCTGGCGGAGCCGGCTGAGGACCTGGAGGCCGTCGAGGTCCGGCATCATGACGTCGAGCACCATGGCGTCGGGCTTCCACTCGCGGGCCGTGCTCAGGGCGTCCTGGCCGCCGTTCGCGCTCTTCACGTCCCAGCCCTCGTAGCGGAGCGCCATGGAGAGGAGGTCGGTGAGGCTGGCCTCGTCGTCGACGACGAGGATGCGCAACGGGGTTCCGTCGGCACGGGTGAGGCGCGGGGCTGCTGCGGGCTGGGAGATGGTCACGTCTTCCGAGTATCGAGAGTTTCCTATGAGCCGTCTGAGACGTGCCGATGCCCACGCTGTGGATCGCACATAGCTCGTTCATCGGATCCCGCGGGGCTGCTCATCAGCGCCGTCCCTACGGTCTCCTGCGATCCCTACACCGAGGAGAACCATGTTCCTGACCTACCTCAGGCGCGAGCTCACGAACCGCAGGAAGCAGACGGTCATCATCGCCGTCGGCATGGCGCTCGCGATCGCCCTGGTCGTCATCGTGTCGTCCATCGCCAGCGGGGTGCAGCGCGCCCAGGCGAGCGTGCTGCAGTCCGTCTACGGCGTCGGCACCGACATCACCGTCACCAAGACCGAGGAGCCGACCGCGGGCAGCACCGGCCGACCGAGCTTCGACTTCGGCAGCCGCTCGGGCAGTGACGGCGGCTCGACCGACCTGTCGCAGTCGCGCCTCGCGGTGACGCGGGGCACGAGCACCCTCAGCGCCTCGGACGTGCAGACGGTGACCGGGACCGACGGCGTGAAGGCGGCGACCGGCGTCCTGACGCTCGAGGACACGACCTTCTCCGGACAGGTCCAGCAGAACACCAGCACCAGCGGCGCCAGCGGCAGCACCGAGGGGAGCGACGCGCAGCAGGGTCCCCCGAGCGGGGGTGGCGGCTTCGGCGGCGGCTCCTTCAGCGTCGACTCGTTCACCGTCACGGGCCTCCCGGTCTCCGGGGACGCGGTCGGTCCACTCACGAGCACGGAGCTGACGAAGGGCCGCACCTTCACGGCGAAGGACGCCGGCAAGGACGTCGTCGTGCTCGACAGCGCCTACGCGAAGAGCGAGGACGAGGCCGTCGGGGACACCCTCTCGATCGGCGGGACGAAGTTCACCGTCATCGGCATCGTCGCCTCGACCGGTTCGTCGAGCACCACCGGCGCGGACACGTACGTCCCGCTCGACACCGCACAGTCGCTCGCCGACCTCGACGGCAAGGTCACCTCGATCTACGTCTCCGCCGAGTCGTCGTCCGACGTGGGCACGATCAAGTCCGCGCTGACGAAGAAGCTCTCCGGCGCAACCGTCTCCACCGAGGCCGACCTGGCGTCGAGCGTCTCCGGGTCCCTCGGGACGGCCTCGTCGCTCGTGTCGAACCTCGGCACGTGGCTGTCGATCGTGGTCCTCGCCGCGGCGTTCCTCATCGCGATCCTGTTCACCATCTCCGGCGTCACCCGCCGCACGCGCGAGTTCGGCACGCTCAAGGCCATCGGTTGGTCGAACGGCCGGATCACCCGGCAGGTCGCGGGCGAGTCGCTCGTGCAGGGTCTCATCGGCGGTGTGATCGGCGCCGCCGTCGGACTGATCGGGATCCTCGTCGTCAACGTCATCGCCCCGACGGTCTCGGCGAGCACCTCCACCTCCACCCGTGGCGGCGCGGGCGCAGGCGGCGGGATGCCCGGCGGTGCGGCGACCGGGGCGGCCGGCAGCGGCGCGGCGGGCGGCGCACCCGCGGGCGCATTCGGCGGCGTTGCGAGCAGCGCCAGCACGACGGACGTGGTCCTGCACGCCCCGGTCACCGTCGAGGTGGTCCTCCTCGCCATCGGTCTCGCGATCCTCGGCGGCCTCCTCGCCGGGGCACTCGGTGGCTGGCGCGCGAGCCGGCTCCGGCCGGCCGAGGCGCTGCGGAGCGTGGCCTGATGCCCGCCCCGACCACCGGCGCGGTCCCCGTCCCGGCCCGCCCGGAGGCGACCGCCGAAGACCGCCACTCCCCCGACCCGACAGGAGCCACCGTGACCACCCCGACGACTGCAGCACCCGCGACCGAGGCGAGCCGCGCCTCCCGGCCGATCTACCGCCTGCAGAACGTGAGCAAGACGTACCAGCAGAAGAAGCGAACGGTCACCGCGCTGACGAACGTCGACCTGACCATCCCGCAGGGTCAGCTCGTGGCGATCCAGGGGCCGACCGGCGGTGGGAAGTCCACGCTGCTGCAGATGCTCGGCGCGCTCGACCGGCCGAGTGCCGGGAGCGTCGTGCTCGGCGACCACGACGTGGCGAAGCTCGGCGACGGTGCGCTCACCGACCTCCGGGCGACCGAGATCGGGTTCGTGTTCCAGAGCTTCAACCTCATCCCGACGTTGACGGCCCTGGAGAACGTCGAGACCGCGTTCGCGGGGTCCCTCGCCAACCGCTCGAAGGCCGAGGTGCGCGAGCGGTCGACTGCGGCGCTCCGCGAGGTCGGGCTGGGCGAACGGCTCGACCACCTGCCCGCGGAGCTCTCCGGCGGGCAGCAGCAGCGGGTCGCGATCGCCCGGGCGCTCGTGAAGAACCCGTCGGTGCTGCTGGCGGACGAGCCGACCGGGGCACTCGACGAGGGGACCCGTGACGAGATCATGGGCCTCATCGAGAAGCAGTGGCGGGAGCGCGGGTTGACCGTGGTGATCGTCACGCACGACTCGTGGGTGGCGAAGCGGGCCGAGCGGCGTCTGCACATCAAGCAGGGGCAGGTGCGCGAGCTGTAACGCGGCGCCGGGCCGCCTGCCGGACGCAGGCGCCCCGGCACGCAGGCGCCCCGGCACGCGGGCGCCCCGGCACGCGGGCACCCGGCACGCGGGCACCCCGGCACGCAGGCGCCCTGGCCCGCGGGCACCCCGGCACGCGGGCGCCCTGGCCCGCGAGCCCGGCCCGCGGCCCGCGGCCCGCGGGTCCGAGTCTCGGGCCGGCGGACAGTTTCGCGGCCGGTCCGCCGCGGAACTGTCCGCCCGCGCGAGACTCGGCGCGGGCTACCCGCCGACCGGGTAGTCGCAGTACGCGAACGACCGCGAGTCCGGCGACCACGGCGGCACGTTGATCGTCCCCTGCCCGCCGTCGAGCGTCACGAGGGTCTCCGGTGCGACCGCGATCCGGGCGCCGCGCACGAGGACCCCGGGCAGCAGCCGCAGCTCGACACGGTGGTCGGCCGGATGCCCCTGCACGCCCGGCTCGTACGACAGGTACAGCAGGTGCGCGCCGTCCGGGGACAGGTGCGGGAACCAGTTCACCCGGTCGTCGTTCGTGATCCGCACGGGGTCGGCGTGTCCGGGCCGGAGGGTCGCGAGCTGCGCCGTCCCCGGTGTGAAGCGCTCGGTGTTCCACAGCACCGCGCCGTCGACGAACGTGCAGCCGTCGTCCGGGAAGGCGTCGCGCGTGAGGAACGTCGGCTCCCCCGTCACCGGGTCGACGCTCGCGACGTTCGTCGTCCAGACCCCGTCCGGGGTGCGCTCGCCGACGATCGCCGCGAGGGCGCTCCCGTCCGCGGCGACGCCGTGCAGGTAGTACTTGCGCCTGGTGGGGAGCGCGGTCGTCGTGTCGGTGAGCTGCCGGGCCTCGCCGCCCGAGGGCAGCGGCACCCGGTAGAGCTCGCCGTTCCGCGCACTCACCACGACCGAGCCGTCAGAGGGGTCGAGCACGTGGTCGTTGTTGATCTCGGGGACGCCGGGCATCGGCACCGGGACGAGGGCGGTCTCGTCGAGCACGCGGTCGTCGCCGGGCCCGGGCAGCCGCAGCAACCAGAGGTCCCCGCCGCCGTTGAGCACGAGGGTGTCGTCGTCGAGGACGTTCGGCGCCTCGACGAGCAGCGTGGCCGACTCGAACACGAGCCGGCTGGTGCGCGCCTCGACGTCGTACACGTGGACTCGGCTGGTCTGGCCGGGCAGCAGTTGCCGTCCGCGGGGTTCGGTCATGGGTCCATCCTGTCGGGTCGCGGTCGACTCCGGGGTAGCGGTCGGCTCCGGGGTCGCGGTCGACTCCGGGGTCGCGGTCGGCTCCGGGGTCGAAGCGCGGGTGCGGACCTGTCGCTTGCACGCGGCGGTGTCGCTCGAGTGCGGTGGTGTCGCTTGCGCGAGGTGGCGTCGCCTGCGTGGAAGCGACAGTGTGCCCGCCGCCGGTGCCGTGCGACTGTCGCTCTCGCGAGCGCCCCGGGCCGCGGAGAAGCGGCCCGCTCGCGAAAGCGACACCGTGCCGCCGCGGGACGCGACGACACTGTCGCTTTCGCGGAAGCGACACCGCCCGCAGCACCGCCAGCACCGCCAGCACCGCCAGCACCGCCCGCAGCACCGCCAGCACCGCCGGCGCCCGCGCCCACCGCGGCAGACCGCCGGGAGGCGCGGCGCGGGCCGGACCCGCACCGCGCCTCCCGGCGGGTCGTCGCGCCTACTTCACCGCACCCGCGGTCAGGCCCGCCACGAACTGCCGCTGCACGACGAGGAACGCGATCACGACCGGGACCGACACGACGAGCGACGCCGCCATGATCTGGTTCCAGTACACGTTCGTCTGCGTGGAGTACTGCTGCAGACCGTTCGCGAGTAGCTGCCCGTCGCCGTTCGTCATGACCGAGGCGAAGAGCACCTCGCCCCAGGCAGTCATGAACGAGTAGATGCCGACCGCCACGAGCCCCGGACGGGCCGACGGCAGGATCACGCGGAACAGGGCGCCCATCGGGCCCGAGCCGTCGACCATCGCGGCCTCGTCGAGTTCCCGCGGGATGGTCTCGAAGTAGCCCGCGAGCATCCAGATCGAGAACGGCAGGGTGAACGTCAGGTAGGTGATGATCAGGCCGGTCCAGGAACCGACGAGCTGGATGCCGAGCGTGTTGCCGAGGTTCGTGAAGATCAGGAAGAGCGGCAGCAGGAACAGCACGCCCGGGAACATCTGGGTCGAGAGCACCGCGGTCGTGAACGTGCTCTTGCCCCGGAAGTTCCAGCGCGAGACCCCGTAGGCGGCGAACGTGGCGATGATGAGCGAGAACACCGTCGCGACCGTGCAGACCACGAGGGAGTTCACGAAGTACTTCGCCAGCGGGACGGTCGACCACATGTCGATGAACGGCTGGAACGTGATCGTGGACGGGATCCACGTGAAGTTGTTCTGGACGTCGCCGAGCGGCTTCATGGCCGTCGTGATCATGACGTAGAGCGGGACGACCGTGAACAGCGTCAGCAGGACGATGGTGACGATCTTGAACGACTTGGCGCCGATTGTCTCACGCACGGACGGACCTCCGGTTGGTCACGGCGAGGTAGATGCCCGTGACGATGAGCAGGAAGACGAGGAGGAGGACGCTCATCGCGGCCCCGGAGCCGAAGTTCCAGGTGATGAACGACGCGTTGTAGATGTGGAAGCTCAGCAGGTCCGCGGCCGGGGGCTGCGCGGTCGAGCCGAACAGGACGTACGGCGTGTTGAAGTCGTTGAACGTCCAGAGGAACATCACGAGCACCAGGGTCACGTTCACCGGACGGACCATCGGCAGGGTGATCGAGCGCCACTGCCGGAACGGCTTCGCGCCGTCGACCGAGGCGGCCTCGTACACGTCGTTCGGCACGGACTGCAGGCCGGCCATGAGCATGAGGAACGCGAACGGCCAGGTCTTCCAGATCGCGACCACGACCACCGACACGAAGGCGTTCGAGCCGATGAGCCAGAACGGCCCCTGCCCGCCGACGAGGTGCAGCTGGTCGACGAGGACGTGGTTGATCGCGCCCGAGTCACGCTGGAGCATGAACTTCCAGGTGATGATGCCCGCGTACATCGGCAGCGCGTACGGCACGAGGAAGAGCGTCCGGAAGAGCCCGCGGCCCCGGAACGGCTTCTGGAGCGCGACCGCGGCGGCCATGCCGAACGTCCACGACAGGCCCACGACCAGGATCGTGAACGCGCAGGTGACGAGGAACGAGTTCAGGACGCCCCGACCGATGGCCTGGTCGAAGTCGATCGCGACCGAGTAGTTCCGCAGGCCCGCGAACGGCGCCGCTCCCCAGTTGGCGATGAAGTACTTGGTGAGCTGCATGAACGAGATCCAGATGCCGGTGAGCATCGGGACGATGTGGATGAGCAACTCGAACAGGATCGCCGGCGCGACGAGCGCGTACGGCAGCCAGTGGCGCTTGGGCTTCCGACCCGGCTGGGGTCCCGACAGGGTCGGGGCCTTCGTGCGGGTCAGGTCGATGCGCTCGGAGTCGGGCAGGACCGAGGTGGACATGGGGAGCCTTTCGGCGAGAGGAGGACCGGGTGCTTCGCGCTGGCCGGGGCAGCGGCCGGGAGGCGCGGCATGCGTGAGCCGATCGGCTCACCCCCGGCTCGTGGCCGGGTGGGGTGCTGACGGCGTCGCGTCCACGGGGTGGACGCGCGGGGCGGGAGGCCGGACCGCGTCCTGCGGACGCGATCCGGGCCTCCCGGCGGATCAGCCGGCGGCCTGGGACACCTGGTCCTGGGCCGTCTGCAGCGCCGACTTGATGTCGCTGTCGGACACCGAGCCGCCGGTCGCGATCTTCGCGAACATGTCGTTCATCGCCTTGCCGACCGTCGACTCGAACTGGTCCTCGGCGGGCACCAGCGGGAGCGGCTTCGCCTTGTTGTTGTAGATGTCGAGGAACGTCTTCGTCTGCTCGTCGGTGACCGAGTCAGCGGCGGAGGCGAGCACCGGCAGCGCCGAGTACGGCTTGTCGAGCGTGGCCTGCGTGTCCGCGCTCGTCATGTACTTGACGAACTTCAGGGCGCCGTCCTTGTTCTTCGTGTTCTTGAAGACGGACAGGTTGATGCCGGCCGGGAACGACGCGATGTCCTCGCCGCCCTGCGGGGCCGGGAACGGCACGACGCCGAACTCGTCGGTGGTCATGCCGTTCGACGTGATCGTGGCGTTCGCGTTGTTCTGCGTCAGCATCATCGCGGCCTTCTTGTTCGCGAAGTCCGAGACCGCCTGGGTGCCGTTGTCGTACTGCGCGTTGGACGTGTTGACGACCTTGTCGCTCTGCATGAGGTCGAGGTAGCGCTTGATGCCGTCGACGTTCGCCTTCTGCGTGAAGGTCGGCTTGCCGTCCTTGTCGAACCACTCGCCGCCGTTCTGCGCCGAGTTGATGAAGGCGAAGTGCGAGTTCTCGGTGTACGAGCCACCGGCGATGGTGAAGCCGTACTTGCCGCCCGTGGTGAGCTTCTTCGCGTCCGTGACGAGCTGCTCCCAGGTCGTCGGCGCCTCGATGCCGGCGTCCTTGAACATCTGCTTGTTGTAGTAGAGGCCGTACGCGAGGCCGTAGAGCGGGACGCTCGTGACGGTCTTGCCCGGGGCGCCACCGGTGGAGAGCGCGACCTTGCCGAACTTGTCGGCACCGCCGATCGCCTGCATCTCCGAGTCACCGAACTCCTGGAAGGCGCCGGTGGCCTGGAGCGAGGTCGCCCAGGTGTTGCCGATGTTCACGACGTCCGGGCCCTGACCCGAGGTGACGGCGGTGGTGATCTTCGTCTGCAGGTCGTTCCACCCGATGACCTGGAGGTTCACCTTGATCCCGGTCTCCTTGGTGAACTTCTCGAGGACCGGGGTGAGCACCTCCTTGTCGTTCTGGAGGGACGTCCCCTGGTTCGACGCCCAGTACGTGAGCGTCTTGGAGTCGCCGGACGAACCGGACCCTCCGGAGGAGCAGGCCGCGAGGCCGGTCACGGTGAGTGCCGCGGCCGCGGTGATGGCCAGTGCGCGGATGGCAGTGCGCATGACTCTCTACTTTCTCGTCGTTGAGATGGTGCTTCGGATGGTGCGTGTCGGGTGCTGCTGTGTCGGCGGTCGGGCTGCGGTGCCCGGCCGCCGTGCGGTCCGCTGGTGCTGTCCGCCGGTCGATCGGGCTGCGGTGCCCGGCCGCCGTGCGGCCCGCGGCTGCGGTCCGCTGCGGGGTCGCCCGGGCCGTCAGGCCAGGGTCGACTCCGCGGGGTCCCAGCCCTCGGGGAGGGTCGGGGAGGGCTCGACCGTGCTCTCGACGAGCACGGTCTCACCGCGTTCGCCGCTCTCGGCGATGGAGACCATCACGTCGAGGACGTGGAAGGCGAGGGCACCGGGGACCCGGTTGCCGACGCCGGCGCGGACCGAGCGGGCGAGGTCGACCACGCCCGTGCCGCGGGAGTACGTGGAGCCGACCGCGGGGATCGTCTCAGGTCCCTCGGCGCCGGCCGTGTACAGCTCGGTGTCGCCGTCGAAGTTGTTCGGGTCCGGGAAGACGAGCGTGCCGGTCTCCCCCGCGATCTCCACGAAGCCGGTGCGCCCGCGGGTCGACTCGAACGAGAACACGCTCTGCGCGCTGCCGCCGCCCTCGAACTCGATGAGCGCCGAGTGGTTCGTCGGCACCTCGACCGGGAACTCCGTGCCCGCCTTCGGGCCGGAGCCGATGACGCGGGTCGTACGGGCCTTCGAGGCGGTCGCGGTGACCTTCGACACGGGGCCGAACACCTGCACGAGGGTCGTGAGGTAGTACGGGCCGATGTCGAACAGCGGGCCGGCGCCGACCGCGAAGAGGAACTCGGGGCTCGGGTGCCAGGACTCGGGGCCGGGGCTCTGGAACAGTGTGAGGCCGTTGAGCGGGGTGCCGATGCGGCCCTCGCGCACGGCGCGCAACGCGGTCTGGAGTCCCGCGCCGAGGAAGGTGTCGGGAGCGACGGAGACCGTCGTGCCGGCGGCGACCGCTGCATCACGGAGCTGGGCGGCACTCGTCCGGTCGAGGGCGTAGGGCTTCTCGCCCCACACGTGCTTGCCTGCGGCGAGGACCTGCAGGGCGACCTCGACGTGGGCGGCCGGGATGGTCAGGTTCACCACGATCTCGATGTCGTCGTGCGCCAGCAGCTCCTCGACCGTGCCGGATCCCGGGACGCCCCACTTCTCCGCCTGGGCGGCTGCGCGCGGCAGGTCGATGTCGGCGACGAACAGGACGCGGACGTCGGGGAACACCGTGAGGTTGGAGAGGTACTGGTCCGAGATGACCCCGGCACCGATCACGCCGACGCCGACGGGGCCCGTCCGGCGCGCGTGGTCGGTCGTGCCGTGGTTCGCGGTGCCCGTCGTGGTGTCGGTCACGCGCGGACCCCCTCGAGGAACGTGTACGAGTCGGCGACCGCCTGGAAGACGTCGCCGTCGTGGCCGTCGAGCTCGACGACGTGCAGCGCGTCGGGCGCGGCCGCGAGGATCTCGCGGACGGGCATGATCCCGTCGCCGACCGCGACCTGCTTCTCGTCGTCGTGCGAGCCGTCGCCGTCCTTGACGTGCAGGAACTGCACCTTCTCGCCGTACTTGCCGATGATCGCGACCGGGTCGTCCCCACCGACCGTCACCCAGTAGGTGTCGAGCTCGAGGACGACGTCGTCGGACAGCGCGTCGGCGAAGACCTCGTAGGCGGAGACGCCGTCGACGCGGTTCGAGAACTCGAACGCGTGGTTGTGGTAGCCGACGGTCAGGCCGTGGTCCGCGGCGCGGGGGGCCAGCTCGCTCAGCTCGCGGGCGATCGCCTCGACGTCCGCACGGGTGGTCCAGCGCGCCTCGTCGATGTGCGGGTCGATGAGCGTCGTGATGCCGGCCGTGACGCTCGCGTGGAAGATCGCCTCGAGGTCCTGCTCCCCGGCGGCGAGCAGTCGCGCGTGTCCGCTCGGCGCGGCGAGCCCCGCTGCGTCGAGTGCGTCGTGCAGCTCGGCAGCACGGTCGACGTAGCCGAAGAGCTCGACGTTCCGGTAGCCGATGTCGGCGATGCGCTGCAGCGTGCCGGGCAGATCGGCCGAGAGGGCGTCGCGGACGGTGTAGAGCTGGACCGAGAGCGGTTGTGTCACCAGGGGTTCTCCTCGTCGAGACGGCGTGGTCGTCGCTGACCGAGCGTCACACTATGACCACTTCTGACGGCGGTCAAGCAAAAGGTGCGAACACATCGACGTACTTCGTTGCGCGTCCTGTTCGATGTGTGCTCTACTCACGGCATGGTCGACTTGACTCGGACGGCAGCGTCGCCGCCGGTCGGGACGAGCGAGCTCTTCCAGATCCTCCGTGACGGTGTGCCACGGACCCGGGCCGAGCTCGCCGCCCTGACCGGGTTGGCACGCTCGACGATCGCCGTGCGCCTCGATGCCCTGCTGGACGTCGGGCTCGTCGGACCGGTGCAGACCGCGGCCTCGACCGGAGGCCGCCCGCCCGCGCAGGTCGCACTCGTCCCCCGGGCCCGGCTCGTGATCGCGGCCGACCTCGGCGCCTCGCACGGACGCGTCGCCGTGACCGACCTCACCGGCACGCCCCTCGCCACCCGGGAGGCCCGGATCGACATCGCCGCCGGCCCCGTCCCCACGCTCTCGTGGCTCGTGTCGGTCGTCGACGAGCTCCTCGCCGAGGTCGACCGGGCCCGCGACGACGTCATCGCGATCGGCATCGGCGTCCCCGGTCCCGTGGAGTTCTCCACCGGACGCCCGGCCAACCCGCCCATCATGCCCGGCTGGGACGGCTTCGACGTGCCCGCGTGGCTCCGCCAGCACGTCAGCGCGCACGTGCTGCTCGACAACGACGTCAACATCGCGGCGCTCGGCGAACGGCAGCGCGGCTGGAACGACGTCGACCACCTCCTCTTCGTGAAGGTCGCCACCGGCATCGGCTCCGGCATCGTGTCCGACGGTGTCCTGCAGCGCGGGGCGCAGGGCACGGCCGGCGACATCGGGCACGTCCGCGTCGGCCGCGCCGGGGACGTCCCCTGCCACTGCGGGAACACCGGCTGCCTCGAGGCCGTCGCGTCCGGCCCCGCCATCGCACGCGCCCTCCGCGCCAAGGGGCACGACGTCGCGACGAGCGGGGACGTCGTCGAGCTGGTCTCCCGGGCGGACCTGGACGCCATCGCCGCAGTCCGTCAGGCCGGCCGGGACATCGGCGAGGTGCTCGCCACCTGCGTGTCGCTCATGAACCCGTCCGTGATCGTGCTCGGCGGCTCCGTGACCCGTGCCGGCGAGCACCTCCTCGCCGGCGTGCGCGAGGTCGTGTACGCCCGGTCGATGCCGCTCGCGACCGAGCACCTCGTGATCGCGCAGTCCCGCGCGGGGTCGCACGCGGCGTTGCACGGGGCTGCGGCACTCGCGATCGACTACGCGCTCTCCCCCGCCGGTGTGGACGAACTCGTCGCGTTCGCCGAGGGCCGGGCGCTGGCGTCCCGGCCGCTGGTGTCCTGACCGCGCGTCGGTTTCCGTCCCGTCGGTGCACGGGGTGACAATCGACGGGTGACGATCGTGCAGCCCACCCTGTGGGGCGACCTGGACCCCGGCCTGGAGGCGCAGCCCGCCTCCGCCACGCCGGTGTCGGGAGTACGTTCGTCCCGCCCCGGCAACGCTGCGATCCCGCCGGCCCGGTCCGGCAGCGGTCCGGTCCCGCCGTCCCGGGCGGCATCCGCCCGCCCCGACACGTTCACCGTGCTCCGCGGGCACACCGAGCGGATCGTCGCGCACTCCTCCGACCGCGTCGCCTGGCTCCGCGCGCGTGCGATGGGCATCACCGCGACCGACGTCGCGCGGCTCGCATCACTGCGGGCCGTCCAGGCCGTGGTCGCCGACAAGCGCTACGGCTCCCGGTTCAGCGGCAACGTCTACACCGAGCACGGCAAGGAGCGGGAGCCGGTCATCGCGGCGTGGGTCGCGGCGACGCACGGCATCGAACCGTCCGCGCACCTCTTCCACGCGGCCGCCAACCGGGCGCACCTCGCGACGCCGGACGGCGTCGGACACGACGGCGACGGCCGGCTCGTGCTCGCCGAGATCAAGACGACCGCCAAGGGCTGGCGGAGCATCCCGCGTCACTACCTCCGGCAGATCTGGTGGCAGCAGTACGTCCTCGGCGCGGACCGCACGCTGTTCGTGTGGGAGCGCCACGACGACTTCGTCCCCGCGCACGACGAGCCGGAGTGCCGCTGGGTGGACCGTGACGACGACCAGATCCGGGTCCTCGTCGACCTCGCCGACCGGGTGCTCGACACGCTCCGCCGCGACCGGGTCTGACCGGCACGGGGCACGGCTGCACCGGCGGTCCGCGACCGCGACCGCTTGGCGGTCCCGCGACGGGGGCCGGTCGGCGCTCGCGCGACCGGGGCCGGTCGGCACCGGGCGACCGCGCCGAGCTCCTAGACCTTCACGAGCCGGAGCCGGCTCATCCCGACCACGAGCATCCCCATCAGCGCGATGAACACCGCGACCCCGAGGCAGTACAGGGCGACGACGCCGTACCCGAGCGACGGGTTCAGGAACGGGTAGGGGACCCAGCCGTCGGTCGCACCCCGGACCAGGACGACCACGAGCCAGACGGCCGGGTAGATCAGGAACCACCACACGTGACGGAGCCACAACCGGCCGCGGTCGGAGAAGAGCAGCCAGTCGACCACCGCGTAGAGCGGGATCCACTTGTGGAGGACGTCGTTCGACCACGGCACGGTGTTCTCGACGGCCGCCCCCGTGAGCAGCGTGTTGTACACCACCCCGGTCGTGGCGATGTACACCGTTGCGGCGCCGCGGAACACCGACAACCGGAGCGGCTCACGCTTCGAGCGGAACGCCACGACGAGCGTCAGGGCCAGCGCGAACGCGATGAAGATGTTCGACTGGATCGTGAAGTACCCGAAGAAGTTGAACGGGTTGTACACCGGGGACCGCGAGCTCACGAGCCACTGCGCGAGGATCGCGGACACGGTGGCGATGACCGCGATGAGCCGGAGGGCGTTGACGAGGGTGCGCACGCCGCCACGCTATCGGGACATCGCCCCGAACGACGAGGAGACCCGCACCGGAACCGGTGCGGGTCTCCTCGGACTGATCAGCAGATCAGATGCTGTTGACGTCCAGCGGGATGCCGGGTCCGAAGGTGGTCGCGACCGAACCCTTCGTGATGTAGCGGCCCTTCGACGAGCTCGGCTTGAGGCGCACGATCTCCTCGAGCGCGGCCGAGATGTTCTCGTCGAGCTGCTCCGGCGTGAACGAGGCCTTGCCGACGACGAAGTGCACGTTGGCGTGCTTGTCGACGCGGAACTCGATCTTGCCGCCCTTGATGTCGTTCACGGCCTGCGCCACGTTCGGCGTCACGGTGCCGGTCTTCGGGTTCGGCATGAGGCCACGCGGGCCGAGCACCTTGCCCAGACGACCGACCTTGCCCATGAGGTCCGGGGTCGCGACGGCCGAGTCGAAGGCGGTGTAGCCGTCGGCGACCTTCTGGATGAGCTCGTCGCCACCGACCTCGTCGGCACCGGCGGCGATGGCGGCCTCAGCAGCAGCGCCGACCGCGAACACGATCACGCGGGCGGTCTTGCCCGTGCCGTGCGGCAGGATGACGGTGCCACGGACCATCTGGTCGGCCTTGCGCGGGTCGACGCCGAGCTTGAGCGCGACCTCGACGGTGGAGTCGGTCTTCGCGGAGCCGGTCTCCTTCGCGAGGGCCACGGCCTCGGTCGGGGTGTAGAACTTGTCGGCCTCGATCTTCGCGGCCGCGGCCTGGTAGGCCTTGGACTTCTTCGCCATGGTGTTCTCCTCGGGAGCTACGTGGTTGACGAGCCGGCGAGGCTCTCCCACGGAAAGGTGTTGGGGGTGTGGATCAGGCCTCGACCGTGATGCCCATCGAGCGCGCGGTGCCGGCGATGATCTTCGCGGCCTGCTCGATGTCGTTGGCGTTCAGGTCGGCCTGCTTGGTCTCGGCGATCTGACGGACCTGGTCCATCGAGATCTTGGCGACCTTGACCGTGTGCGGGGTCGAGGACCCCTTCTGCACACCCGCAGCCTTCTTGATGAGCTCCGCGGCCGGCGGCGTCTTGAGGATGAACGTGAACGAACGGTCCTCGTAGACGGTGATCTCGACCGGGACGACGTTGCCGCGCTGCGACTCGGTCGCGGCGTTGTACGCCTTGCAGAACTCCATGATGTTCACGCCGTGCTGACCGAGCGCAGGACCGATCGGCGGGGCCGGGTTGGCGGCGCCCGCGTTGATCTGCAGCTTGATCAGGCCCGTGACCTTCTTCTTCGGTGCCATGTGTTTCTTCCTCCTGGAAACGAACGCACGGGATCCCGTGCACTCTCCCGCTGGTCCGGCCGGTCCGGACCGCGGTGAAGCCCCACACGCTCAGCGTGCGGGGCCAAACCTCGGTAGCTTACTACAGCTTGGTGACCTGGTCGAAGCTGAGCTCGACCGGGGTCTCGCGCTCGAACAGCGAGACGAGGACGGTGAGCTTGCCGCTCTCCGGCTTGATCTCGGAGATCGAACCCGGCAGGCCCGCGAACGAGCCTTCCTTGATCGTGATGGTCTCGCCGATCTCGAAGTCGACCTCGGCCTGCGGCTGTGCCTGCGCGGCGCCGCCGGACTTCGCGCCACCCTTGGCGGGCGCGGACTCCGCGACCTGCACGAGCGACTTCAGCATGCCGAAGGCCTCGTCGAAGCGGAGCGGGGTCGGGTTGTGGGCGTTCCCCACGAACCCGGTGACGCCCGGCGTGTGGCGGACGACCGACCACGAGTCCTCGTTGAGGTCCATGCGGACGAGCACGTACGAGGGGATCCGGACGCGGGTGACCAGCTTGCGCTGCCCGTTCTTGATCTCGACGACGTCCTCCATCGGGACCTCGACCTGGTAGATGTAGTCCTCCATCGACATCGAGACCATGCGGTTCTCGATGTTCGACTTCACGCGGCGCTCGAAGCCCGCGTAGGAGTGGATGACGTACCACTTGCCCGGCTTCATCCGGAGCTCGGCCTTGAAGGACTCGTACGGGTCGACCTCGGCGGGCTCCTCGTCGAGGGCCTCGTCGGCAGCGAGCGTCTCGTTCGCCTGCTCGGCGGACTCGGTCTCGAGCTCGACTTCTTCCTCGTCCTCGACAGCCTCGACGGCGGCCTCGGCCTCGTCCGCGGAGTCGATCTCGAGCGCATCGTCGACGACCGCGTCGGCCTCGGGGTCCCGCGACTCCTGCAGGGCGGTCAGTGCCTCGTCGAGGCCGGCGTCGACGGTGCCGTCGTCCGGCTCGTCGCTCAGCCCGAGGGACTCGTCGTCGGCGTCCTCGACGGAGATCGCACGCTCTTCGGCGGACTCGGCAGCGAGCTGCTCGCCGGTCTCGACGTCGCCTTCCTGGTTCTCCTCGACCTCGGAGGACTGCTCGGCAGCCGTCGCGAGGTCGATGTCGTCGCGGGAGTTGTCAGACAATGTCGATTCTTTCCGTTCGGTGGTGCGGATCGGGTTTACGAGCGCTGTGCCCGGCCTGCGGTCGGTCGGACCGGATCAGGCGGTCGGCCCGTTGCCGAAGACGTAGCCGACGCCGAGTCCGAACACGAAGTCGAGGACCGACACCAGGACCATCATCACGATCACGAAGACCAGGACGACGCCGGTGTAGCTGAAGAGTTCCTTGCGGGTCGGCGTGACGACCTTGCGCAGCTCGCCGAGCACCTGACGGATGAACAGGGCGATGGCAGCGAACGGGCCGCGGCGTGATGCACGGTCCTGCTTCGCCTTGGCGACGACGTCGTCCGCCGTCGCTTCCACGTCTTTGCTCGCCAACTTCTACCCTTCCAGATTTGCAGGGCGGACAGGACTCGAACCTGCAACCTGCGGTTTTGGAGACCGCTGCTCTACCAATTGAGCCACCGCCCTTCGGATCACGGTTCGTCACCGTTCCGCGTTCCGGTGGTCGAGTGTACGGGAGTCCGTCACACGGTGTCCACTTGACGGATGCTCCGGCGTGCCGCGCCGCTAGGCTTGGCAGCGTGAGCACCGCAGCCGAAGGCCCCGAGTCCACCACGAACCCTGTCGCCGGGCAGCAGCGCATCGCGTCGCGCATCGCGGCGATCGCCGAGTCCGCCACGCTCAAGGTCGATGCGAAGGCGAAGGCCCTCAAGGCCGCGGGTCGGCCGGTCATCTCGTTCGCCGCCGGCGAGCCCGACTTCGCCACGCCGCAGCACGTCGTGGACGCTGCGGTCGCCGCCGCGCAGGACCCGCGGAACCACCGGTACACGCCCGCGACGGGCCTGCCGGAGCTGAAGCAGGCGATCGCCGACAAGACGGCACGCGAGTCGGGCGTGTCGGTCGACCCGTCGCAGGTGATCGTCACGAACGGCGGCAAGCAGGCCGTCTACCAGGCGTTCCAGACGATCGTCGACGACGGCGACGAGGTCCTGCTCCCGGCGCCGTACTGGACCACCTACCCGGAGGCCATCCGCCTCGCGGGGGGCGTCCCCGTCGACGTCTTCGCCGGGAGCGACCAGGACTACCTCGTGACCGTCGAGCAGCTCGAGGCCGCCCGCACCCCGAAGACCAAGGCCCTGCTGTTCTGCTCGCCGTCCAACCCGACCGGCTCCGTGTACAGCGCGGAGCAGACGAAGGCGATCGGCGAGTGGGCCCTCGAGCACGGCATCTGGGTGATCAGCGACGAGATCTACCAGGACCTCGTGTACGACGGCGTGCGGTTCACGGGCATCCTCGACGCGGTCCCGGCCCTCGCCGACACCACGATCCTCGTCAACGGCGTCGCCAAGACCTACGCGATGACCGGCTGGCGCGTCGGCTGGTTCATCGGCCCGGTCGACGCCGTCAAGGCCGCCTCGAACCTGCAGTCACACCTGTCGAGCAACGTCTCGAACGTGTCCCAGCGCGCCGCGATCGCCGCGCTGACCGGCCCGCAGGAACCCGTGACCGCCATGCGTGAGGCCTTCGACCGCCGCCGACGCGCGATCGTCGACGGGCTCAACGCCATCCCTGGATTCGTGACGCCGACGCCGAAGGGGGCCTTCTACGTCTACCCCGACGTCACCGCGCTGCTCGGCCGCGAGTGGGCGGGTTCGACCCCGACGACGACCCTCGAGCTTGCGGACCTCATCCTCGAGCACGCGGAGGTCGCGGTCGTCCCAGGTGAGGCGTTCGGTCCCTCCGGCTACCTGCGCCTGTCCTACGCGCTCGGTGACGACGACATCGCCGAGGGTGTCTCCCGGCTGGCGAAGCTCTTCGGCTAACGCCCCGGGTCCCGCACCGCACATCGCGCCCCGTCACGACGGGGCGCGATGCGCGTTCGGGGGCGCGCCGTCGCTTCCGGACGACGGGCACGTCGGCGCGCCGGCCGGGAGGCACGGTTCGGCCGGGGCGGTCGGCTAGCGCAGGCGGTCAGCCAGCGCACGCGGTCAGCCAGCGCACGCAGTCGGCCAGCCCGATCGGTCGGCCAACGCACGCAGTCGGCCAGCCCGATCGGTCGGCCAGCACACGTGGTCGGCCAGCCCGATCGGTCGGCCGGCCCGGTCCGTCGGCCAGCCCGGTCGATCGGTCGGCACACACGGTCGGGCGCGCGGGCGGTCGGCCGCGCGGGCGGTCAGTGGGTTGCGAGCAGGTCGCCCACCACGACGGGCTCGGGCACCAGTGCGACACCGAACCGGTTGAGCACGGTCACCTGGACGTACCGGGCGAGTTCGGCGACCTGCGCCGCCGTCGCGCCGCCGCGGTTCGTCAGCGCCAAGGTGTGCTTCGTCGAGATCGACGCGCTCGACCCCGCCACCGCGTACCCGCGGTGGACACCCGCGTGCTCGATGAGCCACGCGGCGCTGAGCTTGACGTCGTCGCCGGCGGGCCAGCGCGGAGCGTCGGCCGGGAGCGTCTCGGCGAAGGCGGGCGAGATGATCGGGTTCGTGAAGAACGACCCTGCGCTCCACGTGTCGTGGTCGCCGTCGTCGAGCACCATGCCCTTCGATGCACGGAGGCGGAGCACCTCGTCGCGCACGGTCGCCGGAGCGACCCGGGCACCGAGCTTCACCCCGAGGGACCCCGCGAGCTGAGCGTAGCGGACCGGGACGCCGTCGTCGGACGCGGTGCCCAGCAGGAACTCGACCGTAAGGACCACCCCCCGCCGCCCGTGCTTCAGGGTCGACGAGCGGTAGCCGAGCGCCAGCTCGGACGCCGGCACCCACGCGCGCTCCCCCGTCGACGCGTCGAGGAACTCGATCCGGGTGAGCACGTCGGCGAGCTCGACCCCGTAGGCGCCGATGTTCTGCACGGGGGCGGCACCGACCGTGCCCGGGATGCCGCTGAGTGCCTCCAGGCCGGTCCAGCCGTGCGCGACCGTCTGCGCGACGAAGTCGTCCCACGGCTCACCGGCCGCGACGCGGACGGTGACGCCGTCCGACGACGGCACCGCCTCGACACCACGCGTGCGGACGAGCACGACCGTGCCGTCGAAGCCGGCGTCGGCGACGAGCAGGTTGCTCCCGCCGCCCACGACCAGCCAGTCGTCGTCGGCCCACGCGGTGCGCGCGTGCTCCACCAGCTCGTCGGTGGTCGACGCCGTCAGCAGCGTGCTCGCAGGACCGCCGACGCGGAGCGTCGTGAGGTCGGCGAGGACGGTGTCCGTCACGGTCAGCGGAACGCCACCGTGACCTGCGCCTTGCCGAGCACAGTCTGCCCGGCGGCGGTCACGGTGAGGTCGATGCGCTGCGGACGGCCGTCGTCGTCGACGGTGCCGACCTTCGCGACGACGCCGACGGTCGCGCCCTCCTGCGGGTCGACGACCACGGGGCGGGTGAACCGCACGCCGTAGCGCGTCACCCAGCCGCGGTCACCGAGCCACTCGGACACGGGCTGCACGGCGAGGCCCATCGTGAGCATGCCGTGCGCGAGGACGCCGGGGAGCCCGACCGACGTGGCGACGTCGTCCCGGTAGTGGATCGGGTTGAAGTCACCGCTGGCGCCGGCGTACCGGACGAGCGAGTCACGGGTGAGGTGGACCTCTCGCTCGGCCACGACGGTGCCGACCTCGAGCGCGGTCACGGGTGCGGTGGTCATGCGTCGTCTCCTCGGACCACGAGGGTGGAGGTCGCCGTGACGACGTGCTCCCCCGCGGCGTCGTTCATCGTGCTCTCGGCGGTGACCATGGCGTTGCCGCCGAGGGTCTTCACGCTGGTCACCGTCAGGGTCGCGGTCAGCTCGTCGCCCGCGACGATCGGGCGGTCGTACGTGAACGCCTGCTCGCCGTGCACCACGCGCGAGAAGTCGATGCCGGCGTCCGGCTCGGCGAGGAGCTGGGCGAGCGTGGCCTCCTGCACGACGACGGCGAACGTGGCCGGAGCGACGACGTCCGCGTAGCCGGCCGCGCGCGCGGCCTCGGGCTCGTGGTGGATCGGGTTCGTGGCGAACACGGCGCGGGAGAACTCGCGCACCTTCTCACGACCGACCAGGTAGGGCTGGGCCGGCGGGAACGTCCTGCCGACGAGCTCGGGGTTCACAGACACGTCCGGCAGTCTACCGAGCGCGGTCCGACACCGGACGTCCATGAGGATGCATCGGCTATGCTGCACGAGCGACGTCGGGGGTCGTCGCACGGGCTCGGGGAGGGAGCAGCGATGGAGGCACGGACGGAGTACGCGGTCCACACCGGGGACCGGAAGACGGCGATGGAGGTCGCGGGGGCGGCCCTCCGGCGCAGCGGCCACGAGGTCACCTCGACCGGCGGGACGATCACGGCGACGAGCGGGAGCCGGTTCCTGACGACCCTGCTCGGGGCGCTGGTGCACCCGTCCCGGCAGTTCCGCCGCTACGAGCTCTCGACGACCGTGTCCGGGACGTCGACGACCCTGTCCATGCGGGCGGTCGCGCACGGCACCGCGGTCGCCGGGGGGCCGATCGGCGCCGAGCGTCGACGTTCCGCGTGGCGCCAGGTCACCGCGAACGTGGAGACGGCGCTCCGGGCGGCGGGGGTGCTGGTCGGTCGGACCGATCTCGGGCACCACTGAGCACGGGATTGCGTGGCCTCGCGGCCTTGCGGCCTCGTGGCCTTGCGGCCTCGGGGTCGTGGCCGTGTGGCCTCCTGACGGGGGCCGGACCCGGGGTGCCGCACGTCCGGCGTCCGTACCGGCTGCGTCACCGGATCCGCCGGTGTCACCGGGCGACCTGGTGCTCCCGCTGCCAGCGTCGGGGCGACGTCCCGACGACGTCGAGGAACGTCTGGTGGTAGGCGCTGAGCGAGCCGAAGCCCGCCCGCGCGGCGACCTCGGCGGACCCGAGGTCCGTCGTCAGCAGCAGCCGTTGCGCCTCCGCCACCCGGTGCTGCGCGACCGACGCGGTGATCGTGGTCCCGAACACCGCACGGAAGACCTCTGCGGCACGGTTCGGGTGCAGGTGCACGGCCGCGGCGACGTCACCGACGCGGATGTCCGTCGCGGCGTGGTCGGCGATGAACGTCGCCATCGTCGCGGCCCGGCGCAGCGCGGTCGAGCCCCCCGGGTCGAGGACCCGGCGCGCAGCCCAGTCCCCGCGCGCCATCCGGAGGACGAGCGCCTGCACCTCGAGCTCGGCCGCCCGCAGCCGTGCCGGCTCACCCGAGTGCACGTCGAGCGCCCACCGGTCGAACGCCGCGTCGAGCCATGCGTGGTCCTCGTCCGCACGGCCCGTGAGCACCCCGCCGTCGAGCAGTCGCCCGCGCACGTCGGCCGACACGCCCCACGTGGCGAACCGCGCGAACGGCACGGTCACGAAGGCGAGCGGGAACCGGTCGTCGAGGTCCACGAGCTGGTGGGGCCGCGCTCCCCAGAACGCCGAGGGTACGCCCGCCGGCAGGGTCGACACGCGCCCACCGGCGTCGTAGGTCAGCGGCGAGCGACAGAAGTTGACCTCGACGTCGTTGTGCGCGTGCGGGGCGGACATGGTGCTCGAGGCACCGCGCCAGGCGGAGAAGCCGAAGGAGTTGCCCCGCTGCCGGGGTTCGGGCGGGAACACGGACATGGGTGGATTCCTGGAGGAGTCGGCGTTGAAAGCGGAACGATTCCGGTCACGCCCACCCTAGCGTCGGAACCACCACCGTCGGTCGCCCGGCCGGCGGGACACCCACCGAACGAGGTGCCGCATGACCACCACGACCGCCCCGGTCCCCGACCGGACCCGACCCCTGCAGCGACGGGACTACCACCTGACGCCGGAGGAGGTCGCGCACTTCGACGAGCACGGCTACGTGATCCTGCGCGATCGGATCGGCGGCGAGCTGCTCGCGAGACTGCAGGCCGCGAGCACCCGCTGGATCGCCGACGGCCACGCCCTCGAGGACGAGCAGGACGGCAACGGTGACTACAACTTCGCGACCCGCCCGTCCGGTCGCGTGCTGTTCCGCATCAACTACCTGCACGACAAGCAGGAACCCGCGTCGCTGGAACTGCTCGGGAGCCCGGAGATGCTCGGGATCGCCGAGAGCCTGGCCGGTCCGGACTTCGTCCCGACCTACGAGTCGCTGGTCTTCAAGAACACCGGCGACGGTGCACCGATCGACTGGCACCAGGACGCCGTCCACCCCCGGTCGGACCGGATCTTCAACGTCGACGTCTACCTCGACGCGAGCCGCAAGGGCGCCGGTTCGCTCCGGGTGGCGCCCGGCTCGCAGAAGCAGGTCGTCGACGTGTGCCAGTTGCAGGAGGAGTACGGCTGGGACGCGCCCGGCGTCGTGCAGACGGAACTCGCGCCCGGGGACGTCCTCGTGCACGACGTCATGCTGGTGCACGGTTCCGAGGCCACCCTGGCGAACGCGCTCCGGCGGACCGTCTACTACGAGTTCCGCTCGGCGCAGCAGATCCTGACCGAGGGGCCGTGGGACGGCTCGTTCGTCGACGAGCGACTCCGGCTCGTGTCGCTCGGTCTCGACGAGTGGCGCCGGAGCCACCCGGACGACGACGGGTTCGTGTGGAACGTCGACCCCGCGCTCGCTCCCGTGACCGGCACCGACGTCGAGGCGGAGCTCCGCGTGGCGCACGGCGTCCACTCGCCCGGCTCGTACTGCAGCGCCGGCAGCGTCGCGACCCGCCCGAACGGACGTCCGGTGTGACCGACCGCGCGACCGGCCGCCTCGCCCTCGGTCTGCACCTCGGGACCGTCCGCGACCTCCCGGTGACGAGCGCGGTGGCGGGACTGGACGGCACGGCCCTGTACTCGGCGGTCCGCGATGCCGGCTACGTCGTCGTCCAGGACGGTGACGACACCCTCGCCGAGGCCGCCGGGCTGCGGCGGAGCGGCTCGGGTCGGGTGCTCGCGGTCGGCGATGCCGGACGGATCGCCCGCGACGCACTCGTGCGGGGGCACGGGTCCGTGACCCTCCACGTCGGCACCGGCTTCGAGGACGACGACGCGGCGGCGGCGCTCATCGGCGACGTCGTCACGACCGCGGCGGACACCGGCATCGGGCTGTTCGTGGAGACCCACCGTGCGACCGTGACCCAGGACCCGTGACGCACCCTCCGTCTGGTCGAGGCGTTCCCCGACCTCCGCTTCACCGCGGACCTCTCGCACTGGTACACGGGCGTCGAGCTCGTCTACGGGGACCTCGACGCCAAGCTCGACGCCCTCGGCCCGGTGTTCGACCGGGTGCGGGCGGTCCACGGCCGGATCGGCTCCCCCGGGTGCATCCAGGTCGACGTCACGGACGGTGCGCACGACGGGTCGGTCGGGCACTTCCACGAGATGTGGACGAGGTGCTTCGCCGGGTTCCTGCGGAGCGAGGACCGGGACGGGGCGATCGCGTTCCTCCCCGAGCTGCTCCCGCCCGGGAACGGCTACGCCAGGACCGTCCGGCAGCCGGACGGACAGCGCGTCGAGGAGGGTGACCGCTGGGCCCAGGCCGAGGCCCTCTGCACGGTCGCCACCGCCGCGTTCGCGGAGGCCCGCCGCCGGACCGGACCGGCAGACCGGACCCCCTGAACCGGCCCCGCGGGGACGGCCCGGCAGGGGTGTCCCCGCGGGACCGCGTGGTCGGGGCCGTTCCGTCGTGTCCGCTCAGGCCCCGGCCGCCTCACGGTCGTCGACCGACGCGATCCGGCGGCGGTACGCGGACGGGGTGGTCCCGACGGCAGCGCGGAACCGCGCGTAGAACTGGCTGGTCGACCCGAAGCCCGCGGCGAGTGCGACGTCGGTGACCGGCATCGTGCTCGACACCAGCAGGCGCTGTGCCTCCGCCAACCGGCACTGGGCGAGGTACCCGCCGATGCTCGTCCCGGTGACCCGCTTGAACAGGGCCATCGCGTGCCCTGGGTGGAGGTGCACGTGCGCGGCAACCTCTGCGACGCCGACCGGCTCGGCGAAGTGCCCCGCCACGAACGCGGCCATCGCCGCCACCCGCTCCGTCGTCGCCGGGACCGCCGGCGCGGTCGTCCGACCGAGGTCCTCGGACACCGAGATGCGCCGGACGAGCGCCTCCACCTCGATCCGGGCGGTGCGGTCGGCGAACGCGGACGTGCCACCGAGCTCGCGGGACCACCGTGCGAAGCGGACGGCGAGGTCCCCCGCTCCGTCGTCGTCCAGGGCGTGCGGGACCACGAGCCGACCGCCGAGGAGCGACGAGACGAACCGGTCCGGCAGCCCCCAGGCCAGGAACACCGGCAGCGGCACCGTCAGCCAGGAGACGTGGGTCCCGGGGGTGACGTCGATGAGCTGGTGAGGTCGCGCCGCCCAGAAGACGGCGACACGGTCCGCCGGGATCCTGGTCCTGGTGCCGCTCAGCAGGTAGGTCACGTCCGCGTCGCCGACGTTGAGCTCGACGTCGTCGTGCCGGTGGGCGGCGGTCATCGGTCCGGGTTCGTCCACTTCGGCGGCGAAGCCGAACGAGTGCTGTGCGACGGTCACGACCGTAGGATCCCAGACACATCGCTGATCCGACGGGAAGACGTCCGGCCAGGTCGTTCGTAGCGTGGACGACATGTCCACCGCACAGCCCTGCACCACCACCCGCCTCGACTACCGCTGGGAGTGGCGACCCAACACCGACCGCTTCACGCTCCACGACCGGCGCGGGCTCCTCGTCCTCGAGGCCCCGCTGCAGCCCGCCGTCCTGCTCGACCGGGGAGAGACCGCACCCGGGTCGGTCCGCAGCGCCGCCCTGGAGCCGTCCGCCGGGGAGGACGGCGACGTCCTGACGGTCGAGTACGCGGGCGTGAACGGCGCCGATCTCCTGACCGTCCGGGTCCGGCTCGCGGACGACGGCGTCTGGTTCGACGCGCCCCGGTACCGGTCCGACCGGGAGGCCGAGGTGGTGTCGGTCCTGGCGTTCGCCGAGTGGACCGACGGCGTCCCCTCCCCCGGCGTGCAGAGCGACTCGATCGTGCACCCGGGTGCCAGCGAGTCCTCTGCGTTCGGACCGGTGATCCCGGCGCAGCTCCGGCTCGACGTCACGACCTGGCTCGGGCGCGGGTCGAACGACTGCGACGACATCGTGGCCGCGCAGTGGGGCCTGCCCGTGCACTACGTCGCCGGGTTCAGCATCGAGGGATCGATGTGCGAGCGGGGCGCGCTCACCCGCGGCCTGTCGGCGTCGTGGTGCCTCGGGCTGACCGCGGTGCCCGCCGGGGACCTGCTGCTCCGTCACCGCCGTGGTCGCACCAGCCCCTGGCTGCGGACGCACTCCGACCTCTGGCACCAGGCCACGACCGGCGGGCCGGCGTTGGAGGTCGGGGCATCCTGGGTCCTGACCGTCGCCGACACCTACGACGACGCGGTGCGCGACTACTACCGGGTGCTCCGGGACCGCGGGATCGTGCGGCCGAGGGAGCGCTCCGCCCGACAGCTCGCGACGCTCGCCCGGTCGCAGTTCAACACGTGGGGTGCCCAGTGCGCCGCGGGCACCGCCCTCGACCGGTTCGACCAGGCTGCCCTCGAGTCGATCTACGACGACGTCCGGGACAGCGGGATGCGCCCGGGGGTCTTCGTCATCGACGACAAGTGGGAGGGCGAGTACGGCCTGCTCGAGCACGATCCCGAGCGGTTCCCGCACTTCGAGCGCTTCCTCGACCGCGTCCGCGCGGACGGACTCGAGGTCGGTCTCTGGGCCGCGTTCCTCCGGTGTGACGACCCGGCATCGCACGGGCTGCTCCCGGAGCACATGCTCTGCGACGCCGACGGGGTCCCGGTGCGCCGCGGCAACCACGACCACTCGTACTTCCTGTTCGACGTGTCCCAGGAGCCGGTGCGGGAGCGGCTCGCGGCGCGGGCTCGGGCGTTCGTCGCCCGGTACCGGCCGAGCGTCGTGAAGTTCGACTTCGGGTACGAGCTGCCGGCGCTCGTCAACGCCGCTCCGGCAGACCGGTCGTGGGGAGGCGAGGTCCTCCTCGTCCGGGCGCTCGAGCTCGTGATCGGCGCGATGCGGGAGGTCGACCCCGACATCGTGGTCATGTACTACAACCTGTCACCGCTGCTCACCGACCACATCGACCTGCACTCGACCGACGACATGTACCTGAACGCGGACGAGTACCACGCCGAGGCCAACCGGCGACTCTTCTTCAGCTCGATCCTCGGGGAGCTCGGCGTGCCGAGCTACGGCAGCGGCGGGTACGACTGGCTCGAGATGGGCGACATCTGGCTCGACACCGCCGTCTTCGGCCCCGTCGGGTCGCTCGGCGCTTTCCACGGCGATCCTCGCGACTCGGCCCCGACCGGGATCGACATCGCTCGCTACAACGGGCTCGCGGCCCTCACGCGGCCGACGCCGACCTTCACCGTGCGACCGCTGACGCCCGCGTACCTCGGCGGGTCGACCGGGGCGCGTTCGTCCTCGTGGGCCCGCTACGAGGGCGACGCTCTCACCGCGCTGGTCTCCCGCCCGGAACGCCTCGACGGCAGCGGCGTCGCCCGCCGACAGCACGTCGTCCGGACGAGAGCGCGGGTCGCGGTCCTCAGCCGCACCGACGACTCCCTCGACACGACCGCCACCCTCGGGCTCGTCGCGCTCGACCCCGAACCGGTCGAGCTCCTGCGTCCGGACGCCCGGCGCGTCGTCGCCGTGGCGCACGCCGCGGACGGCAGCCGGACCGAGCTGCCCGTCGAGCGGACGGCGCAGGGATTCCGCTTCAGCCCGGTGACGGTCGGGGACGGCGGGTCGCCGGTCGAGTGGATCGAGGTCCTCGTCGACTGAGCCGGCCGCGGGACGCCCGGCCCGGTCGAAGGGATCCCTCCCCGACCGTGCCGGGCCGCTCCTGCTCCGGTCGAACGGAACGGGCAGCGGCCGGCCCGGCTGCGCCGGACCGGACAGCGACCGTCGGGCTGCTCGCCACACCTGACGGCGGCGACCGCCTCGGCCCGCGCACCACTCGTGCACCCACCGCGTCCACGCGCGGCGCCGCCGCTCCGGTGACACGCAAGCCACAGATGACGCGGAAGCCCCCGGTGACCCGGAAAGCCACAGATGACGCGGAAGCCCCCGGAGACCCGGAAGCCACAGATGACGCGGAAGCCACCAGAGACGCGGGACACGCAGGGGACGACTCCCCCACAGACGAGAAATCCCCCGGAACCGTTGCGGTCCCGGGGGCTGTGTAGCGAGGGCGGGACTTGAACCCGCGACACCACGATTATGAGCCGTGTGCTCTAACCAACTGAGCTACCCCGCCGGAGATCCGGATGCGACACGCGCTCCGGGTCGGAGCCCCGAGTCAGGATTGAACTGACGACCCCTTCCTTACCATGGAAGTGCTCTACCACTGAGCTATCGGGGCGATGTGCCGCGAACGGCACCACACGAGAGTAGCAGACTCGCGACGGTGTTCCGGAACCGGGCCCGACGCCCGGGCGTGCCGTCGCGGAGCCCGCTAGTCCGCGTTCTGCTCGAGCCAGGTCAGGGGATCGACGGGCACGCCGTCGACGTGGATCTCGAGGTGCAGGTGGGGCCCGGTGGAGTTGCCCGTGCTGCCCACCTCGCCGAGTTCGTCACCCACCGAGACCTGCTGCCCGGTGACCACCTTGAAGGTGTTGTCCTTCATGTGCCCGTAGACGCTGACGAACTGCTTGCCGTCGACGTCGTGCGTCACCCAGACGTCGTTGCCGAAGCCGCCGTCGTTCGCCTGGACCTTGGTCACGACGCCGTCGGCGATCACCCGGATCGGGGTGCCCTCACCCGGGGCGAAGTCGACGCCCATGTGGTTCGTCGAGCAGAAGGAGCAGCCCGCGACCTGTCGTCCGCCGAAGCCGGAGGTGATCGGGACGCCGGTGAGGAAGGGCCACTGGATCGTGCCGGCCGCGTCGTTCGTGAACGCCGACGAGTCGGTGTTCGCGTACTGCGTGGCGTCGGAGACGGTGTACTGGTCGCGGGTGGTGGAGCCGTCCGCGGCCTGCCCGACGCTGAGCGACTGCGCCGAGCCCGACGCCGTCGTGCGCGCGGCCGTGGAGCCGGCCCCGGGCGTGTAGAGCGCCTGCGCCGGGAGCGAGGTCGAGACGACGAGGCCGGCGACGAAGAGCAGCGCGCCGACCGCGGTGACCCGGGACGCGGTGCGACGGAACGCGGTGCCGGTCGGCGCGGGACGGGCTACGGCCGGAGTGGCGGTCCGCTGCACCGTCGGCTGGGAACGGCGGACGGGGGACGGTGCCGGCGACCGGCGGACGGCGGGTGCGGTCGCGCGACGAGGGGCGGTGGCCGCAACGCCGCGGCCGGCACGGGCCGGCCGCTCGACGCGGGGCGTGCGCGCCGGGGCCGACGGGGCGACGACCGGGGACGTCGGCGCGGGCGGCGTGACCGCGCCGCCGCCGGCGGCCGGCAGTGCGGGCGACGTGGGCGCGAGGTCGACCGGGGACGCCGGTGCCGCCGCACGCACCGGAGCGCCCACGATCGCGGCGAACTCGTCGGTCGTGCCGGCCGGGACGGCGCCCCGTGCAGCGGCTCGTTCGGCCTCGATGCGCGCTCGTCGGGTCAGGTGGACGACCGGGGTCGGTGCGTCGACGGTGACGTCGGTCGGTGCGGGCGTGGTGGAGGCGTCTGGCATGCGTTCGGTGCTGGTCCTGATCGGGGAAGGAGGAGCGACTCTTGGTAACGAGCCGGTAACGGAACCCCTGAACGGTAGCAAAGGACACCACCGCTCGCCACTCGTGTCCCCCGCGGCGCGGTACCCCGGCCCGGGGTCGGACGACAGCCCGTCAGGCCGGCGCCGCCCCCGGTCCGACGTCCTCGGCGCGGTGCAGCAGGGCCTCGAGCTCGTCGACGACGGTCGGACTCGCGAACAGGAAGGACCGTGTGTCCCCCACCTGCCAGGACCGCACCGCCGCCCCCGCGGCAGCGGCCACGATCGACCCGGCGGCCATGTCCCACGGGTTGATCCCGCGCTCGTAGTACGCGTCGACCTCTCCCGCACCGACCGCGCAGCAGTCCAGGGCCGCCGATCCCCCGCGACGGATGTCCCGGACGCTCCCGATCAGCTCGGCGAGCACCGCGACCTGCCCGCGCCGACGCTCGGCCGTGTACGCGAAGCCCGTCGACAGCAGGGTCTCGGCGAGCGACTCGGGCGCCGACGCGGTGATCGGCAGCCCGTCCCGGGTCGCCGTCCCACCGGCGACGGCCCGGAAGACCGAGCCGGTGGCGGGTGCGACGACCACGCCGGCGACCGGCTCCCACGTCGCGGGATCGGGCGCACCGCGGACGACGCCGATGCTCACCGCGTAGTCCGGGCGACCGTAGAGGTAGTTCACGGTGCCGTCGATCGGGTCGACCACCCACGTGACGCCGCTCGTGCCGACGGTCCCGCCGCCCTCCTCCCCGAGGACCGCGTCGTCCGGACGGGCCTCGGCGATCCGGGCGCGGACCAGGTCCTCGACCTCGCGGTCGGCGGCCGTGACGACGTCGACGACGCTCGACTTCCGGTCGGCGACCTCGACGCCCTCGGCGCGTCGGCGAGCGGCGAGGGCGGCGGCCTCCCGGGCGATGGCCTCGGCGAGGTCGGCGAACTCGGCGGGCGTGGGTGCGGTGGACATGACCCCATCCTGCCCTCGACCAGGACGGACGGCTCCCTGCCCTCGACCAGGACAGACCCCTGACCTCGACCAGGACAGACCCGCGGAACGACGAGACCCCCTCCGAGGAGGGGGTCTGCACCGTGTGGCAAGTGAGGGATTCGAACCCCCGAAGGCTACGCCGGCTGATTTACAGTCAGATCCCTTTGGCCGCTTGGGTAACTTGCCGTCGCGCACCCGACCCGTGTGATCACCAACCGGAGGCGCGCAGAACAGCATAGCCGATGCGCGAGGGTGGTCGTGACCACCCCCGCGACGGCAGCCGGTCCGCGCTCCTGGAACCGCGCCTCCCGGCCGTCGATAGGCTGTCCCGCATGGCAGACAGTTCCTTCGACGTGGTGAGCAAGGTCGACAAGATGGAGGCGGAGAACGCCGTCAACCAGGCGGCCAAGGAGATCGAGCAGCGCTACGACTTCAAGGGCGCCGGCGCATCGATCGCGTTCAGCGGTGAGGACGTCCTCATCAAGGCCAACTCCGAGGAGCGGGCCCGCGCGGTGCTCGACGTCCTGCAGTCGAAGGCGATCAAGCGCAGCATCAGCCTGAAGAGCCTCGACGCCGGCGACCCGTACCCCTCGGGCAAGGAGTTCCGCATCGAGGTGTCGTTCAAGAACGGCATCGAGCAGGACGTCGCGAAGAAGATCGGCGCGTTCCTCCGGGCACAGGCGCCGAAGAGCGTGAAGAGCCAGATCCAGGGCGACGAGCTCCGGGTCTCCTCGAAGAGCCGCGACGACCTCCAGAACACCATCCAGCTGCTCAAGGGCGAAGAGTTCGACGTCCCGCTGCAGTTCGTGAACTTCCGCTGACGCCCGCGTCCGCCTGACCCGACACCGCCGACACCGTGGAGCACTGGCTCTCCGTCACGATCACGATCCTGCTGGTCGTCCTCGACCTCGCGATCCGTGTCTTCTCGATCATCTACGTCCCGATCAACCGGAAGCCGCAGACCGCGACGGCGTGGCTGCTCGCCATCTTCCTGATCCCGTACGTCGGGTTCATCGTGTTCCTGGCCATCGGGTCGACCAAGCTCCCGCGTGACCGCCGGGAGAAGCAGGCGGAGATCAACCAGTACATCCTCGACCAGACCGAGGGCATGGACCGCGTCCGCAAGGACCACCCGTGGCCGCCGTGGCTCGAGAGCATCGTCACGCTGAACCGCGGACTGGGGTCGATGCCGCTGGTCGGCGGCAACTCGGCCGAGCTGTACCCGGACTACGAGGAGTCCTACGCCGAGATGACGCGCGCGATCGACCAGGCGCGCCGCTTCGTCCACGTCGAGTTCTACATCGCGACCCTCGACGACACCACCCGTCCGTACTTCGAGGCGCTCGCCCGCGCCCAGTCCCGCGGCGTGACGGTGCGGTTCCTGCTCGACCACTGGGCGAGCCGCGGGTACCCCGGCTACAAGGACACCCTCGCGTTCCTCGACCGCGCCGGCATCGAGTGGCACCTGATGCTGCCGCTCAAGCCGCTGCAGGGGAAGTTCCAGCGCCCGGACCTCCGGAACCACCGGAAGATCATGGTGATCGACGGCTCGGTCGCGTTCACCGGGTCGCAGAACCTCATCGACAAGTCCTACGACCTCGAATCGCACAAGAAGCGGCACATGGCGTACAAGGACCTCTTCGCCCGGTTCGAGGGCCCGGTCGTCGCCGGCCTCAACGCCCTCTTCGTCACCGACTGGTACAGCGAGACCGACGAGCTGCTCCTCCGGGAGAGCGATCCGGTGCAGCGCGCCGACCGCGGCGACGCCCTCGACTGCCAGGTCGTCCCGTCCGGGCCGGGCTTCGACGGCGAGAACAACCTGCGCCTCTTCAACGCGCTGCTCTACTCGGCGCAGCGGAAGGTGTCGATCACATCGCCGTACTTCGTCCCCGACGACTCGATGCTCTACGCCATCACGACGACGGCGCAGCGCGGGGTCGAGGTCGAGCTCTTCGTCGGCGAGATGGGCGACCACGCGATGACCTGGCACGCGCAGCGCTCCTACTACGAGGGGCTGCTCCGCGCCGGGGTGAAGATCTGGCTCTACCGGGCCCCGACGATCCTGCACGCGAAGCACTTCACGATCGACGACGAGGTCGCGGTCATCGGGTCGAGCAACATGGACATGCGCTCGTTCAGTCTCAACCTCGAGGTGTCCGTCATGGTCCGCGGCGGCCGCTTCGTCGACGCACTGCGCGAGGTCCAGCAGGCCTACAAGGAGCACAGCTTCGAGCTGACGTTGGACGCGTGGGTGGACCGGCCGCGTCGGTCGAAGGTCCTCGACAACGTCGCGCGGCTCACGGCGGCGCTGCAGTAGCGGACGGCCGGGAGGCCCGGGTCGGCCCCGACGGGACGGTCCGGCCACCACGCGCGGTCGCGCTGGGCGGCGCGGCGTGCGCCGCGCGTCTCGACGGGTCGGGCGTCGGCGGACCGGGCGTCGGCGGATCGGGCGTCGGCGGACCGGGCGTCGGCGGACCGGGCGTCGGCGGACCGGGCGGCGGCGCGACCGGGCGGCGGCGCGACCGAGGCGTCAGGCGGTGCGCCGGACCAGGGCGGTCAGGCGGGCGAGCAGCCGTTCAAGGGGCCCTCGCCCGAGGACGGTGCGCCAGAGCATCGCGAAGAGCACCGACCCGACGGCGAACCACCCCCACGCCACGGCGCTCTGCGGGTACTCCGGCAGGAGCGCGATCACCACGATGTGGAACGCGTACACCGTGAGCGGCATCGCGCCGACGGCGACGAGCGGGAACGCGACCCGTCGTACCCGGGCGCCACGACCGTCGACGAGCAGGCAGCAGAGCGCGGTGAGCGCGACCGCCACCCCCGCGGTCCCGACGACGTCGACGACCGAGGACGAGTGGTCCCGGGGCGAGAGGAACTCCTGCGCGAGGGCCTGCGCGGGCGTGCTGTCCCCCGGCGCGTACGGGACCCCGGGGAAGGCCGCCCACGCGGCGTCGGCGGGCACCGGCGCGGCGAGGTTCCCGACCACGTAGGCGACGACGGCGACCAGTGCGCCCGACGCGAGGAGGGCGCACTGCCCGCCCCGAGCCTCCAGGCCGCCCACCCGCGCGACCGCCATGCCGACCAGCACGTACGCGAAGAAGGTGACCACGGGGTAGACCAGGCCGAGCTGCACCTCCCACGTCCCCGCGCCCGCGTACCAGGGCGCCGACGCGAGCGCGACGACGGGCGAGGCGACGGCGCACGCGCCCGCGAGCGCGAGGAGCCAGCGTGCACGCATCCGCAGGACGGGGATCGCGAGGAGGAACAGCACCCCGTACGTCGGCAGGATGACGTAGACGGGGGTGTCGAGCGCCATGAGGAGCAGCCCGACCCCGACGAGCACCACCGCACGGACGGCCAGCCGGGCGCGGAGCACGCCGCTGGCCGGTGGTCCGGGTGGCCGGGTCCGACCGCTCGTGAGGCCGATGGACACCCCCGCGAGCACGGCGAACAACGACGAGGACCGGCCGTGCGCGACGGCCGCCCAGGTGGACGGATCCGCCCAGTCCACGGCGTCCGGGACGGCGCCGACGTGGGTGGCGATCATGCCGAGCAGCGCGATCGCGCGGGCGACGTCGACGCCCTCCAGCCGCGGCCCCGACGCGGGCACGCCCCGCACCGCGTCGGACGGTGCAGGGCGTGCGGGGACGGTCACGACGGGTCCGCCGTCAGCTCGTCCGGGTGGCGGTCCGGCCGAGGGAGACGTCGATCATCTCCTCGCGCGGGACGACCTTGATGCGCTCACGGCCGGCGGCGGCACCGAGGGCGAGCTCGTGCTCGTCGAGGTTGTGCCAGCCGTCGAGGTCCGTGTACGCGATGCCGCGCTCGCGGAGCAGGTTCGGCACGGCGTCCGGCGAGGGGTCTGCCGGCGTCCACCACGAGGCCTCGTCCTCGATGATGTGCTGCACGGTCTCCATCGCGTCGGACTTCGTGTGCCCGATGAGGCCGACCGGCCCGCGCTTGATCCACCCGGTGGCGTAGACCCCGGGGATGCGGTGGCCGTCCGCATCGACGACCTGGCCCTCCCGGTTCGGGATGATGCCCCGGCGCTCGTCGAAGGGCAGGCCGGGGAGCGGCGAACCGAAGTAGCCGACCGCGCGGTAGGCGGCCTGGATCGGGACCTCGCGCACCTCGCCGGTGCCCTCGACCCCGCCCTGCCCGTCCGGACGGGTGCGCTCGTAGCGGATGGCGGCGACGTGGCCGTCCGCGTCGCCGACGAGCTCGAGCGGCTTCGCGTAGAAGTGCAGGTGCAGGCGGCGACTGGCCTGCCCGACCTCGCGTCCGCGCCACTGCTCCAGCACGCGGTTGATGACCATGACCTGCTTGTTCGTGCGGATCGCGGTGAGCGAGGCCTCGTCGTGGTCGAAGTCCTCGTCGTACACGACCATGTCGACGTCGCGGACCTCGCCGAGCTCGCGGAGCTCGAGCGGGGTGAACTTCACCTGCGCCGGCCCGCGGCGGCCGAAGACGTGCACGTCAGTGACGGGACTCGCCTTGAGACCCTCGTACACGTTGTCCGGGATCTCGGTCGGGAGCAGGTCGTCGGCGTGCTTCGCGAGGATGCGCGAGACGTCGAGCGCGACGTTGCCGTTGCCGATCACCGCGACGCTCTCAGCGGTGAGCGGCCAGGTGCGCGGGACGTCCGGGTGGCCGTCGAACCAGCTCACGAAGTCGGCGGCACCGTAGGAACCCTCGAGGTCGATGCCGGGGACGTCGAGGTCGGCGTCCTTGATCGCGCCCGTCGAGAACACGACCGCGTTGTAGTGCTGCTCGAGGTCCTCGAGCGTGATGTCCTCGCCGAAGCGGACGTTGCCGAAGAGTCGGACGACACCGCGGTCGAGGACGTCGCGGAGCGCGTTGATGATGCCCTTGATCCGGGGGTGGTCCGGCGCGACGCCGTAACGGACGAGCCCGTACGGCGCGGGGAGCTGTTCGAACAGGTCGATCGACACGTCGTGGCCGTGCGCCTCGCGGAGGAGGATGTCCGCGGCGTAGATGCCGGCCGGGCCGGCGCCGACGATGGCGAGTCGGAGGGTGGGCACTGATCGTCTCCAGTTCGTTCGGGTGGGGTGCTCCCGGGGTTCTACGGCTCGGCGGCGCAGGTGGGAGCCGTCGAGCGGGTCAGCGGCTGCGGTCGACGACGGACTCCGCGAACCGGGTGAGGGCCTTCTTGACGGTGCCGTCGGGCAGTGGTCGCAGGGCGTCCACGGCTTCCTCGGCCCACCGCAAGGCGACGGCCCGGGTCTGCGCCGTGGCCTCGTGCTCGCGGAGCGCGGCGACCGCGGACTGGTAGGGCTCGGAGTCGACGGCGTCGTCCGGCGCGTCCTTCACGTCGTGCTCGATGCGTCGGAGCAGCGCGGCGGCGTCGGCGTCCGTCGCCGCGAGGGCGCGCAGGTGGAGCAGGGGCAGGGTGTCGACCCCGGCACGGAGGTCGTTCCCGGCGATCTTGCCCGTACGGTCGCCCGCCGGGGCGAGGTCGATCACGTCGTCCACGAGCTGGAACGCGACGCCGACCTTCTCGCCGAACACGGCCACCGGCTCGAGGTACGCCCGGTCCGCCCCGGAGAAGAGCACACCGGCGCGGGCGGCCGTCGCGATGAGCGAACCGGTCTTGTCGCTGAGCACCTGGATGTAGTGCTCGACGGCGTCCTGGCCCTCACGCGGGCCGGTCGTCTCGTGGAGCTGCCCGAGGCAGAGCCGTTGGAACGTCTCGGCCTGCATGCGGATGCCCTCGACCCCGAGATCGGCGGTGATGAGGCTCGCACGGGCGAACAGCAGGTCGCCCGTGAGGATCGCGACGTTGTTGCCGTAGGTCACGTGCGCTGCCGGGACCCCGCGGCGGACGGGCGCCTCGTCCATGACGTCGTCGTGGTAGAGCGACGCGAGGTGGGTCGTCTCGATGCTCACCGCCGCCTTGACGACCTCGTCCGTGACGCCGCGGCCGAGCTGCGCGATGAGCAGCGTCAGCGTCGGCCGGATGCGCTTGCCACCCGCGGCGAGCAGGTAGCGGCTCGTCGTGTCGGCGAGGGTGTCGGCCGAGTGCATGGCGGCTTCGAGGGCGGCCTCGACCACCTCGAGCCCGTCGTCCACCGCGGTGATGAACCGGCGGTCAGCGGGGGACGCGAACAGCCGTTCGCCGATGCCCAGCGAGGCGCGGAGACTCGGTGCACGACGTGCGACCGGGACGCTCGGGTTCAAGTGCTGCTCCGTACTCGGGGAGGGGATGGTTCAGCCGTCGTGGTCGGCGGCGTCGGTGCCCGGCTGCACCCGCGGCTGCTCGCCGGTGGCCTGGTGGTCGCGGCGGGCCTTGGCTCGCCGTGCGACGGACTCGCGGACGGTGCCGGCGACCGGCTTGCGGCCGCGGTGCAGTGCGACGATACCGGCCGTGAGGTTCCGGTAGGCCACCATGGTGAAGCCGACGCCGCGGAGCCACTGGCTGAGCACCTGCTGCTCCGGCCACGCGTCGATCGACTCGGCGAGGTACCGGTAGGCGGCGGGGTTGCTCGAGGAGAGCTTCGCCACCCCGGGGAGCACCCGCTTGAGGTACGTGCCGTAGCCGAAGCGCAGGAGCGCGAGCGGCGGCGTCGAGAACTCGCAGATGACGACGCGACCGCCGGGCTTGAGGACGCGGAGCATCTCGACGAGGGCCTGCTGCGGGTCGTTGACGTTGCGGAGGCCGAACGAGATCGAGACCGCGTCGAACGTGTCGTCGTCGAAGGGCAGGTGCTCGGCGTCGCCCTCGACGAAGGTGATCTCGGGGTGACGCTCGCGGCCGACGGCGATCATGCCCGCGGAGAGGTCGAGCGCGGTGACCTCGGCGCCCTTCTTCGCGAACGCCGCGGAGCTCGTGCCGGTGCCGGCCGCGATGTCGAGCACCCGCTCGCCCGGCTGCGGGTCGACCGCACGGACCGTCGCGACGCGCCACAGCGGGGCGTTGCCCGCCGAGAGGATGTCGTTGGTGAGGTCGTACTTCGCCGCGACGTCGTCGAACATGGCCGCCACCTCGTCCGGGCGCTTGTTCAGGTCCGCTCTGCTCACCCGACCAATCCTAGAGGTCCGCACCCGAGCGTTCCCGTGAGCCGCCGGCGCGTGCCCCCGAGCACGTCCGTGCGGGAGCGGCGCGTACGATCGAGCCGTGTCCCGAACCACCACGGCCGCCCCGCCGCTGACGGTCTCGACCCGGATCCTCGACGACCCGGGTGCCGTCCTCCGCCACACGCTGCACGACGCCCCGCTGGCCTTCGTCCGCGGTGGTGACGGCATCGTCGGGATCGGGGAGGCGCTGCGCTTCGAGTTCTCCGGCGCCTCCCGGATGCGCGACGCCGCCGCAGCGTGGCGGCGCGTCGTGGCGACGGCCGAGGTCGACGACCCCGTGCAGCTCCGCGGCTCGGGGCTCGTCGCGTTCGGGTCGTTCGCGTTCGCGGACGAGTCCGCGGACACCAGTGTCCTCATCGTCCCCCGGGTGGTGGTCGGCCGCCGACGCGGCAAGGCCTGGCTGACCGCGGTCGACACGACGCCGGACCCTGCGCCGCTCACGTTCCGCCGGACCTCGGTGCCGGTCCCGCGCGTCGGCGGCCACGTCTCCGTCCCGCTGCGTCCCGGACGCATCGACGAGGACGCCTACGCGCGCGGTGTCGCCGAGGCCGTCCGTCGCATCGGTGCCGGCGAAGCCCGCAAGGTGGTGCTCGCACGCGACCTGGTCGGCACGCTGCCCGAGGGTGCCGACCTGCGCGCGGTGCTCCTCGACCTCGCCGAGGCCTACCCGCAGTGCGTGACCTTCGCCGTCGACGGCATCCTCGGCGCGACCCCGGAGACCCTCGCCCGGACCGACGGCACGCGGGTCTCGGCGCGGGTGCTCGCCGGGAGCGCCGCGCGCGGTGACGACCCGGCGTCCGACCGAACGGCAGCCGAGGCCCTCGCCTCGAGCCGGAAGGACGTCGAGGAGCACGCGTTCGCGGTCGAGAGCCTGCTCGCCGCGCTCGGCCCGCTCGCGACCGACGTGCGCGCCGACCCCGAGCCGTTCCGCCTGCAGCTCCCGAACGTCTGGCACCTCGCCACCGACGTGCAGGCGACGCTCCCCCGCGGCACCACCTCGCTCGACGTCGCCGATGCCCTGCACCCCACCGCGGCGGTCGCCGGCACCCCGACCGACGTCGCCGTCCGGCTCGTGTCCGAGCTCGAGGGCGTGGACCGCGGTCGCTACGCGGGACCGGTCGGGTGGCTCGGCGCGAACGGGGACGGCGAGTGGATGCTCGCGCTCCGCAGTGCCCGTGTCACGCCGGACGGCACCGTCCGTGCCTGGGCCGGTGCGGGCATCGTCGCGGGCTCGGTGCCGGAGCGGGAGGTCGCCGAGACCGCGCTGAAGTTCCGGCCGATCACGGACGCCCTGGCCTGACGCGCGGTCGGGCCGCCGACCACCGGCGCACCCCGCCCGGACGGGTCCCTCAGTCGGCCAGCGGCACCTCGACGACGAGCCGCTCGGCCGGGTCCGTCAGCACCTGCTCGAGGTCGCCCCACGTGGCCGCACGCCGGTACTCCCACCCGAGCCCGGTGACGACCCGTTCGACGTCGACGTGCTGCGGCGTGGTCATCATCCGCGTCATGTCCGCCTCGGGCGTCGTCGCGGCGACCTCGAGGCCGCGGAAGATCGCTCCCCCGCCGTCGTTGCCCACGACCACCTGGACCCGGTGCGTCCGCTCGGCCGTGCCGGTGACGAGTGCACCGAGGTCGTGCAGGAACGTCAGGTCGCCGACGAGTACCCGGGTCGTGCCGATCGACGGCGAGCGCTCCAGGGCGGCGGCGATGCCGAGCGCCGTCGAGACCGTGCCGTCGATGCCGGCGAGGCCCCGGTTGGCGTGCACGCGCAGCTTCTTGCCGGGCACGCGGCCGTCGGCGACGCGGATGAGCTGCGAGGCCCCGAGCACGAGCCGGTCGTGCGGCCAGGTCGCTCCCCAGACGGCCTCGGTCAGCATCGCGCGGTCGACCGGCCGGCGACGCAACGCCAGTTCGTCTCGGAGGAACCGGTTCCGCTCGGCGCGGTCCGGCGACCGTTTCGCGGCGAGGTCGGGTGCCGCGTCGCCCTCGCCGAGCAGCGCGCGGCTCGCGACGACCCAGCGACCGACCCACGCGCGGTGCGCGGCGCCGGTGCGGCCGACGACGCGGACCCCGGAGACGACGGTGGTCGTCGCGTCCGGACGGGAGGCACGGGCCGGGTCGTAGACGTCGGCTCCCGGTGCGCGGACCACGACCGTCTCGACGTCGGCGCGCTGCAGGAGCGCGGGGACCTCCCGGCTGAGCGTCGGGTGGCCGAGCACGACGGCGCGACGGACCGCACCGCCCAGGTCGGGGTCCCGCAGGAGCCGGCGGTACGCCACGACGAGGTGGCGACCGAAGTGCGCCCCGCTGGACACCTCGGCGATGAGCGGTGCGCCGAGTTCCCAGGCGATCCGTTCGGCGTCCTCGCCCGCGTCGTGCCCGGCGATCACCACGGTCGCGGGCTCGTCGTCGGGTGCGAGCTCGGCGACCGGCAGCCCGGTGTGCTGCCGTCGTGTGGCGTACGCGGTGTCGACCTCGTCGTCGGGCACCGACGCGACCGCTCCGTCCGGGAGTCCGGCGGACAGCGGCTCGCGGAGTGCGACGTTGAGCTGCACCGGACCGGGCTGTCCCTCGTGCCCGGCGGCCGCGGCGACCGCCTGCCGCGCGTGCTCCCGTGCCGAGCGTCGGAGGTCGTCCGCCGTGGTCTCGGCGACCGGGGCCTCGACGTCGCGGACGAACGTCACGGCGGGGCCGAAGATCCCGGGCTGGACGGTCGTCTGGTTGCTGCCGATGCCGCGCAGTTCGACCGGACGGTCGGCACTGAGCACGATCATCGGCACGCCGGAGTGATGCGCCTCGAGGACCGCGGGGTGGAGGTTTGCGACAGCCGTGCCGCTCGTGGTGACGACCGCGGCGGGACGTCCGGTCTCGACGGCGAGCCCGAGCGCGAAGAAGCCGGCGGTCCGCTCGTCGAGCCTGACGTGCACGGTGATCCCGCCCGCGCGTTCGAGGGCGACGGCTGCCAGCGCCAGGGCCTGCGACCGGGAGCCCGGGCTGACCACGACGTCGGTGACGCCAGCGCGGGCGAGTTCCCGCAGGAGTTCGACGGCGAAGTCGGTCGCGGGGCTCCGTCGGCCGTCGGGGTCAGCCGTTCGGGCGCCCGTCGTCGTCGCGGTCGTGGAACTGGTCTTCGAGGTCTCGGAGGGTTGCGTCGTCCTGGTCCTTGTCCGTGCGGGACCGTCCCGGCGGCGTGGGACCGCCGCCGAGGAAATCCGGGTCGTCTTCGGGTCCACGGTACCGCTGCGTCGGAGCCGGGCCCGCGGGCGCGCGACCGAGGAGCAGCCAGAGCACGCCGCCGACGACCGGCAGGACGACCGCGAGCAGCACCCACACCCCGCGGCTCAGCGAGCGGATGCGCTGTCGGGGCATCGTGGCGCAGTCGATCGCCGTCCACACCGTGAACGCCACGGCGGCGACGACGACGATCAGCCACAGTCGGACCATGCACGGAGTCTAGGCAGGACGCCTGTACAGCGGCTGCCATCCAGCGCTTCGTACACTTGTCGGGTGAAAGCGTGGCTCCTGTACACCCTGGCCCGTCTCGGCGTCTTCGCGGCCGCCCTCGTGCTGCTGCTCGTCCTGACGCCGATGCCCTGGTACTGGGCCACGATCATCGCCGCACTCGTCGGGCTGCTCGTGTCGTACATCGCCCTCGGGAAGCTCCGACACCGCGTCGCGTCGAGCCTCGCCGAGCGTCGGCCCGGGCCGGCGCACGACGCGGACACCGACTTCGAGGACGACTTCGTCGACGCTGCCGACGGTGAGGCCGCGCACGAGCACCCGGTCTCCGACGCCGATCGGCACACCACCCGGCGCGACGACGCCTGACATCAGCGGCGCCTGACGCCGGCGGCGCCGCGCCGCTGCTCGCACAACCGCCGCACGTCGCGCACGCGTGCGGACGGCCCCGCACGCCGCGCACGCGTGCGGACGGCTCCGCGCGTCCCGCTACGGCTGGACGGCGAGGGTGATGCCGAGCACGACGCCGTACGCCAGCGACGCGAACGACGACAGCTGCAGGGCCGTGATGAGCTCGCGCGGCTTCCTCGTGGAGACGCCGATCACGAGCGCCGGCAGCGCGAGCAGCAGCGAGAAGTACGCGAAGCCGGTCCGGAAGTACAGCAGCACGAACCAGAGCAGCACCACGTACGGGAGCATCAGGAACAGGCCGAAGAGGGTCCGTGCGACGGGCCGTCCGAGCACCACCGCGAGCGTCCGCTTGCCCGCGGCCCGGTCCTCGTCGATGTCACGGATGTTGTTGACCATGAGCACCGCACAGGCGAAGAACCCGGCGGCGACGGCTGCCGCCCACCCGCTCGCGGTCACCTGCTGGATCTGCGTGTACTGGGTGCCGAGGACAGCGACGAGGCCGAAGAACACGAACACGAACACCTCGCCGAGGGCGTTGTACCCGTACGGCCGCTTGCCGCCGGTGTAGTACCAGGCGGCCACGATCGCGGCGGCCCCGACGAGGAGGATCCACCAGAGCCCCGTCAGCACCACGATGGCGATGCCGGCCAGGGCCGCGAGTCCGAAGAACGTCAGCGCGACCGTGAGCACGGTCCGTGGCGCCGCGATGCCGGCACCGGTGAGCCGCGCGGGCCCGACCCGGTACTCGTCCGTCCCCCGGACGCCGTCGGAGTAGTCGTTGCTGTAGTTCACGCCGATCTGCAGGAACAGCGCCACCGCGAGGGCGAGCAGGGCGAGCGCGAGGTGCCCGTCCTTCGCGAGGTAGTCGCCGAAGCCGCCCGGGTTCCCGCTGTCGACGAAGGCGACGGCGGTGCCGAGCACCACCGGGACCACGCCGAGCGTCAGCGTGCGCAGCCGCGCGCCGCCGATCCAGTCGCGGGCAGTCGCCTTCCGCCGGGTCTGCTGTCCGGATGCGGCCTTCGCCGGGTTGCCACTCCGGCCCTTGGACCGGCTCTGCTGCTTCGTTCGTGCCACGGCGCACCATCGTATCCGCGTCGCCGGTGCGGACGGCGACCGGGGTCACCGGACGCTCGGCCGGGAGGCGCGGATCGCCGCCCTGGACGGCCCCGACCCCGTCAGGTGGCCGGGTCGGCGAGCGCGCGGATCGCCCGGCGGTCCGGCTTGCCGGTGGCGAGCATCGGCAGGCGGTCGACGACGACGACGTCCGCCGGCCGTGCCGCACGGCCGAGCGCCGCGCCGACGGCTTCGCGCACGGCGTCGAGGTCGAGCGGGCGATCGGTGACGACGACCGGCACCTCACCCCACTCCCCCGACGCCCGATGGGTGACCGCGGCGCCCTCCTGCCCGGGGAACCCGCGGACGATCCGTTCGACGGCGCCGAGCGGCACCTTCTCCCCGCCGGAGATCACGACGTCGTCGAGGCGACCGGTCACCCGGACCCGGCCGTCGACGACCTCGCCCGCATCGCCCGTCCGGTACCACCGCTGCCCGTCGACCTCCGTGAACGTCCGGGCGGTGCGCTCGTCGTCGCCGAGGTAGCCCTCGGCGAGCACGGGGCCGGCGAGGAGCAGCTCGCCGTCGTCGACGGACGCGCGCACGGGGCCGAGCGGGACGCCGTCGTACACGCAGCCCCCGCTGGTCTCGCTCGCACCGTACGTCGTCACGATGCGCACGCCGGCCGACCTCGCCCGCTCGCGCAGCGCCGTCGGCGTCGCCTGCCCGCCGACCAGCACCGCGTCGAGGCCCGCGAGGGCTGCCGTCGCCCGCTCGTCGTCGAGGACGCGGGCCAGCTGCACCGGCACGAGGGAGGTGTACCGGTGCGGCGCCGCCCGGTCGGTGACGAGCCGGTCGGCGGCGTCCGCGAACACCCTCGGATCGAAGTGCCCCGGAGGGACGGCGACCGGTGTCGTCCCCGCGGCGATCGACCGCGTCAGGACGTTCAGTCCGGCGATGTAGTGCGTGGGCAGCGCGAGCACCCAGCGTCCCGGTCCGCCGAGCGCCGCGTCAGCGGCGGCGGCACCGGCGAGGAGCGCCTCCGAGGACAGCGCCACCCGCTTGCCGGTCCCCGTGGAGCCGCTCGTCTCCACCACGAGGGCGACCCGCTGCGGGACGTCGGCCGGAGGCGGCGTCGGCAGCGCCGGAGCCCCCTCGGCGACCGGGAGCAGCGCGGGGCCGCCGGCGAGCGCCGCCTCCAGGCCGCGCAGCACGGCGGACGGGTCGGACGTACCGGTCGCGACCAGCCGACGGGGCATCAACGTCGCACCGTCAGTAGTGCCACGGGAAGGACGTCCACTCCGGCTTCCGCTTCTCGAGGAAGGAGTCGCGCCCCTCGACGGCCTCGTCCGTGCCGTACGCGAGCCGGGTCGCCTCGCCGGCGAAGACCTGCTGGCCGACCATGCCGTCGTCGACCGCGTTGAAGGCGTACTTGAGCATCCGGATCGCCGTCGGCGACTTGCCCAGGATGATCTCGCCCCAGCGGACGGCCTCGCGCTCGAGCTCCGCGTGCGGGACGACCGCGTTCACGGCGCCCATCTCGTGGGCGCGCTGCGACGAGTACTCCTGCGCGAGGAAGAACACCTCGCGCGCGAACTTCTGCCCGATCTGCCGGGCGTAGTAGGCGCTGCCGTACCCGCCGTCGAACGACCCGACGTCGGCGTCGGTCTGCTTGAACCGGCCGTGCTCCGCGCTCGCGATCGTGAGGTCGCAGATGGCGTGGAGGGAGTGCCCACCGCCCGCGGCCCACCCCGGCACGACCGCGATGACGACCTTCGGCATCATCCGGATCAGGCGCTGCACCTCGAGGATGTGCAGCCGCCCCATCGAGGCCTGTGCGGCCGCCGGGTCCACGCCCTCGGGCGGGGCGCCCTCGTCGCCGACGTACTGGTAGCCGCTCCGACCGCGGATGCGCTGGTCACCACCGGAGCAGAACGCCCACCCGCCGTCCTTCGGGCTCGGTCCGTTGCCGGTGAGCAGGACCACGCCGACCCGGGGGTCCTGCCGTGCGTCGTCGAGTGCTCGGTACAGCTCGTCCACCGTGCGGGGACGGAACGCGTTGCGGACCTCGGGCCGGTCGAACGCGACCCGGACGATCCCCTGCGAGACGTGCTTGTGGTACGTGATGTCGGTGAAGTGCTCCGCGATCGGAGCCTCGTTCCAGACGTCGGGGTCGAACAGGTCGGAGACGGGAGCCATGGCTCCAACGTACCGCCGGTGGCCGGGGGGGGCGGCCCGACCACGGGTCTGCGGTCTGCGGTCTGCGGTCTGCGGTCTGCGGTCTGGGATCTGTGGTCTGCGGTCTGCGCGCTCTTGCGCGGGCCGGTCGCGTGCGCGGTCCCCGCGCGGGCTCTCCGCTGGGGCCGTTCGGAGCGGGCCATGCGGCGTGGGCCTCCGTGTACCGGGCGACCGACGCGGGCCGTGCTTCGCGGGCCGTCCGGCACGGGCCGTCCGGCGCGGACCGTCCGTGTACCGGGCGACCGACGCGGGCCGTGCTTCGCGGGCCTTCGTGTGCGGGGTGATCGACGCGGGTCAGCCGCCGCTGCCGCCCATGTCGGTGAGCAGCTCGGGTGCCACGATCACGATGAGCACGATGAGGATCACCGGGTTCGCCAGGAACGCGACCACGACCCCGATGGCGCCGTACCAGCGGCCGAGGGAGCCCACCGCGGCGATGAAGCCGAGCACCGCGGCGACGAGCGTCAGGAACACGGTCACGAAGCAGATGCCGAACGCGAAGGTGGTGTCACCGCCGACGAAGACCGCGAAGGCACTGGCGTCGACGGCGGCGCAGACCACGGCGAGCCCGAGCGCGATCTTGCCCACGAGCGGGCTGCGCCGACGCCGGGTCGCGCCCCGCGGGTTCCGGACGTCGACCGTGTTCTTCTGCATGAGGCGGGCGAACTCGTCCGTCTGCCGGGCTGCACGGGCATCGGCCGTCGCGGGTCGCTGCACTCCGGATGCTGCCGGTCGCTGTTGTTCGGACCGCTGCTGTCCCGACCGCGTTTGCCCGGAGCGCTGCTGGCCCGGTCGCTGTTGCACGGAGGAGCGCGCCGCCGCCCGCTGTGGGGTCTGACCGGCCTGTTGCGTGGCCCGCTGTTGCTGCGCCGCCCGCTGCTGCGCGGCTCGCTGTTGATGGGCCGCTTCGCGCTGCTGCGCAGCTCGCTGCGTTGCGTCGCGCTGCTGCGCCGTGGCTCGCTGCTGCTGCGCTGCGGAACGCGGCTGTGGAGTCGCACCACGTGGTGCTGCTCCTCGCTGCGGGTCCGGCGACACCGAGCCTCCCTCTTCCGATGCGTTCGGCGGGTTCGGGGCCCGTCCGATGGATGCGCCGACCGAGGTCGACCGTCGCATGCTAATGCCCCGCGCTGGCGGTCCCCTCCGAACAACCGTGAGGCACCCTGGACGCGCCTGGGAGGATGGTCATCGTGCGCCCCGACCTCGCTGAACTCCTCGCCGACGCCCACGTCGTGTCCCTGCCGATGCGCGTCCGGTTCCGCGGGATCACCGCCCGCGAGGCAGTGGTCCTCCGCGGCCCCCGGGGGTGGACCGAGTTCTCGCCCTTCGTCGAGTACGACGACGCCGAGGCCGCCGCGTGGCTCCGGGCGACCATCGACTTCGGCTGGGTCGCGCACGAACCCGCCGCCGAGTCCGTGCCGGTCAACGCCACCGTCCCGGCGGTCGAGCCATCGCGGGTCGCCGAGCTGCTCGGGCGGTACCCCGGCTGCACGACCGCGAAGGTGAAGGTCGCCGAGCCCGGGACGACCGTGGACGACGACGTCGCACGCGTCGCGGAGGTCCGACGGGTGATGGGCCCCGACGCCGCCGTCCGGGTGGACGCCAACGGCCTCTGGTCGGTCGACGAGGCCGTCGTCGCGCTGGAGCGGCTCGCGGCGTTCGACCTGCAGTACGCCGAACAGCCGGTCGCGAGCATCCCGGAGCTCGCCGAGCTGCGGTCGCGCACCGACGGCCTCGGTGTGCGGATCGCGGCGGACGAGAGCGTCCGCAAGGCCTCCGACCCGCTCGCCGTCGCCCGAGCCGGCGCAGCGGACGTCCTCGTGGTGAAGGCACAGCCGCTCGGCGGGATGACCGCCGCTGCCGCGATCGTCGCCGAGGCCGGGCTCCCGTGCGTCGTGTCGAGCGCGCTCGACACCTCGGTCGGCCTCGGGATGGGCGCGTTCCTCGCGGCACGCTCGATGGCGAGCGGGTTCGCTGCCGGACTCGGGACGGCGGCGATGTTCGCGGCGGACGTGACGGCCGACCCGCTGTTCCCCGTGGGCGGGCGGATCCCCGTCCGCCGTGTCGACGTCGACCACGACCGGCTCGAACGGCACGCTGCGTCGCCCGACCGCACCGCGTGGTGGCTCGACCGCGTGCGACGCGTGCACGCCGCGCTCGCAGCCTGAGCGGGCCTGCCGGACCCGCCGTCGGTCGCCATGGGGCCGGGCGAGGTTCCGCGACTCGCCGCTCACGTCCACCGAGGTTCCACGGTGAGCACGTCGCGCGAATCAGATGCCGAAATTTCGGAACCGCACCGCGCCGCGCCGCGCCGCACCGGGCTCGGCGCGTCAGCGCCCGGGGGTCACAGGCCCGAGTAGCTGTGCAGGCCCTTGAAGAAGACGTTCACGACCGAGAAGTTGAACATCACCGCACCGAAGCCGATGAGCGCCAGCCACGACGAGCGCGCTCCGCGCCACCCGCGGGTCGCACGTGCGTGGATGTACCCCGCGTAGAGCGTCCAGATGATGAAGGTCCAGACCTCTTTCGTGTCCCAGCCCCAGTAGCGTCCCCAGGCGCGCTCGGCCCAGATCGCGCCGGCGATGAGCGTGAAGGTCCAGAGGACGAAGCCGACGAGGATGACGCGGTAGCTCAGGACCTCGAGCCGGTCGGCGTCCGGCAGGGTCTCCATGAACCGGAGCTTCCCCGAGGCCGGGCGGCCCTGGCGGTACGTCTGGACGAGCTGCGACACCGCGAGGCCCGCACCGAGCGCGAAGAACCCGGTGCCCGCGATGGCGACGAAGACGTGGATGACGAGCCAGTACGACTGGAGCGCCGCCACGAGCGGCACGACCGGGACGTAGTAGTTCACCGTCGCGACGCCGAGCAGGATGAGCGTGAGGCCGGAGATGAAGACGCCGAGGAACTTGAGGTTCTGCCAGAGCTGCACCCCCAGGAAGATCAGCACGATGAGTGCCGTCCCCGTCAGGGAGAACTCGAACATGTTGCCCCACGGCACGCGGTCGGCAGCGATGCCGCGGAGGACCACCGCACCGATGTGCAGGATCACCCCGAGGATCATCATCGCCATGCCGACGCGCTCGAACTTCGTCCCGCGCTTCGTCGGGTCGGCCGGGGCGCCGGTGTCCACCTTCTCGAGCACGACCGTCCCACCGCGGACCGTCGCGACGGTCTCGGCGGTGGCTGCGACCGCCGGGGCAGCAGCGGCGGACTCGCCCGCCGCGACGTTGCCGGCACGCTTCGCCATGTCGAGCGCGAATGCGATGAACGCGATGACGTAGACGGCCATCGCCGAGTAGGTCAGGACGACCGAGTAGCTGGCCAGAGTCGCGGTCATGTTCACCGGGTCATCCTAACTCCGAGGTCTGACGTGTGCCGCTGTGCGATGTCCGCGACGGCTCGTTCCAGGTTGGGGTCCTCGCCGCGGGCGAGCCCCGCGTACTCGAGGTCGTACTCGCCGTGCCCAGCGCCCGTGCGCGGGACGACCTTCACCCACACGCGCCGGCGCGGGACGAACAGCGACGTGAGCAGTCCGAGGGTCGAGAGCAGCGCGAAGCCGCCGACCCAGAGCTGCGACGGGTCGTGGTGCACGTCGAGCGAGACGTAGCGCTTCACCCCGTCGAACGTGATCGAGCCGGCGCCGTCGGGCAGCTGCTTCGTCTGCCCGGGCTTCAACTGGACCGAGGCCGTCTCGGCACGCGTGCCGGCGATCTCCGTGAGGCCGCTCGTGTCGAGCGTGTAGACGCTCTGCGGGACACCGTCGTCGAGACCGAGGTTGCCCGTGTAGACCTGCAGGCTCAGCAGCGGGTTCTCGGTGTCCGGGTAGGTGCTGGTGAACGCGCCCGTCGACATCTCCTGCGCCGTCGGGTAGAAGAAGCCCTGGATGCCGAGCTGGTCCGGTTCCGCGTCCGGCACCTTGATGACGCCGACCGAGGTGTAGTTCGCGTCCTGCGGCAGGAACGGCACGACGTCCTTGAACGCCACGTTGCCCTTGCCGTCGCGGACGGTCACCTGCATCGCGTAGCCGTTGCCGAGCAGGTAGACGTTCGTCCCGCCGATCGAGACCGGGTCGTTCACGCCGAGCCGCTGGGTCTTCGACTCGCCGCCCTTCGTGGTCGTCGTGACGGTGGCGTCGTAGTCGAGCGCCTGACCGAGCGCGTTGAGGTTCGTCTCCTCGTACTTCGTCACGAACTTGTCGAGCTTCAGGTTGTAGCCCTGCAGGTCGCCCTGCCGGAACCAGCGGCCGGGGTTGAACGAGTCGTACGCAACGAGGCTGTTCGAGAAGGTCTGCCCCTCGACGAGGAGACGCTGACCGGTGAAGCCGAAGCCGCCGCCGACGCCGACGGCGAGGAGCACCCCGACGAGCGCGGCGTGGAAGACGAGGTTGCCGGTCTCGCGCAGGTACCCGCGCTCCGCGCTCACCGAGTCGCCGAACCGCTCCACGCGGTACCCCGAGCGCTTCAGGATCGCCATGGCGCGCGTCACCGCGTGGTCGACGGACGGGAGGCCCGTGGCGGCGCCCGTCCGGTCGGCCCCGGCGGTGACGCTGGTCGCGTCCACCGGCACCGACCGGAAGCCCGCGAGGCGGCCGAGTCGGACGGGGGTCTTCGGCGGGCGGGTGCGCAGGGCCTGCCAGTGGTGCTTCGTCCGCGGGACGATGCAGCCGATCAGCGACACGAAGAGCAGCAGGTAGATCGCCGAGAACCACACGGACGTGTAGGTGTCGAAGACCTGGAGCTTGTCGAGCACCGGGTAGAGCGCGGGGTGGTCCGCCTTGTACTGCACGACGCCGTTCGGGTCGGCGGTGCGCTGCGGGACGAGGGAGCCCGGGATCGCGGCGAGCGCGAGCAGCATGAGCAGGAACAGCGCCGTGCGCATGCTCGTCAGCTGGCGCCAGAAGAACCGCAGGTACCCGACGAGGCCGAGCTTCGGCTGCGCGATGTCGGGACCGCCGCGGTCGGACGACGCCCGCCGGTCCGGGGCGGCGTCGACGTGGTCGGACGGCCGCTGCGGGTCCGAGACGAGGTCGGTGCCCTCCTGGGGCTCGACCGATCCCGCGCCGGTCTCCCGGGGCTCGACCGAGCCCGCGCCGGTCTCCCGGATCTCCTGTGCCTCCTGGTCAGACTGCCGGGACAAAGCTCTGGATCACCGCCCCGAGGTTCGACATGACGGCCGACCAGACGCCGGTGACCATGAGCAGACCGATGACGATCAGGATCGCTCCTCCGATGATGTTGACGGTGCGCATGTGCCGCTTGACGGCACGGATCGCCCCGGTGGCCCAGCCGGCGCCGAGCGCGACGAGCACGAAGGGGATGCCGAGCCCGAGGCAGTACGCGACGCCGAGCCACATGCCCTGCCAGGCGCTCCCGGCCTGGACGCTGAGCAGGTTGATCGCGGCGAGGGTCGGGCCGAGGCACGGCGTCCACCCGAGACCGAACACGATCCCGAGCAGCGGCGCGCCGACGAGACCGGTCGCGGGCGTCCAGCTCGGCTTGATCGTGCGCTGCATGAAGGTGAACCGCCCGACGAACACGAGCCCCATGAGGACGACCACGACGCCGAGCACCTGCGTGATGAGGTCACGCCACCGCACGAGCCAGAAGCCCAGCGCCCCGAAGACCGTGGTGTACGCGACGAAGACCGCCGTGAACCCGAGGATGAACAGGAGCACCCCGAGGACCACGCGCCCCTTGCGCTGCCCGCCCTCCGCGACGCCGCCGACGTACCCGAGGTAGCCCGGGACGAGCGGCAGCACGCACGGCGACAGGAAGGACACGAGCCCGGCGAGCGCGGCCACGGGCAGCGCCACGGCCATCTGCCCGCTGAGGATCGCGTCGGCGAAGGGGTTGCTGGCCACGGTCAGGAGGCCTTGGCCTTCCCGGAGAGCTCGTCGCTGACCAGGGTGTCGAGGATCCCCGGACCGTCGACCGCGCCGAGGACGCGTGCGGCGACCCGGCCCTCCTTGTCGAGGACGATCGTCGCGGGGACGGCGTTCGGCGCGACCTGGCCGGACATCGCGAGCTGCATGGCGCCGGTCCCGGCGTCGAGCACCGTCGGGTAGTCGGTGCCGAAGGTCCGCTCGAACGCCTCGGCGGTGCCCTGCTCGTCGCGGACGTTCACGCCGATGAACTGCACCTGGTCGGTGGAGTACTTCGCCTCGACCTTGTTGAGGTACTTCGCCTCGGCCCGGCACGGCGGGCAGCTCGCGTACCAGAAGTTGACGACGACGACCTTGCCCGCGAGGGCCTTCGACGACAGCCGTTCCCCGGTGGTGCTCTCCACGTCGAAGGAGACCGGGTCGGTGCGCTCGTCGACGGCGACCTCGGTCACCGCGCCGTTGCCGGAGATGTAGTTCTGCGTCGTCCCGTTGCCGTACTGCTTCGAGAGCGCGTCGTTGCTCGACGAGCACCCGGTGAGGGCGAGAGCGGCGACGACCACCGTCGCCGCCACCGTCGCGAGTCGCTTGCTGGTGGTGCTCACACTGCTCCTTCGTCGATCGCGGACTCGCGCAGCCGCTCGGCCGGGTCCGTGTACCCGACCTCGGTGAAGCGACCCGCCGGCGTGGCGGGAACACGCTCGAGGGTCGTGATGCTGGAGAGGTCGCACCGGCGCTGGCGCGGGTCGTGCCAGAGGTGTTCCCCGGCGAGTCGGCGGTGCACCATCCAGATCGGCAACTGGTGACTGACGAGGACCACGTCGCCGTCGTCCACGCTCTCCCACGCCGTCGCCACGGCCGCGAGCATCCGGTTGGCGATCGACTCGTAGGCCTCGCCCCAGCTCGGGCGGAACGGGTTCGCGATCCAGGGCCACTGGGCCGGACGGCCGAGCGACCGCTTGGTGAACCCCGGGGGCTGTCCCTCGTACCGGTTCGTCGGTTCGATCAGGCGCTCGTCGAGAGCGACCTCGAGGCCGTACGCCGCGGCCCACGGTGCCGCGGACTCCTGCGTGCGCTGGAGTGGCGATGCGACGATGCGGCGGACGTCGACGCCGGCGTCGTGCCACGCGGTCGCCGAGGCCTCGGCCATCTGCTTGCCGAGGTCGCTGAGCCCGAAGCCCGGGAGCCGACCGTAGAGGACACGGTCGGGGTTGTGCACCTCGCCGTGACGGACGAGGTGGACTCGGGTCGCGGGCATGGCCTCCAGTCTAGATCGCGTCGACGCTCCCACCCCCCGCCCAGGGGATTCACGGCTGCAGAGACGCTCAGCCGGACGCTCAGCCGAGGTGGCCGGACAGCCGCCCGTGGAGAGCCACCGATCCGGTGTTGAGGTTCTCGACCCGCACGGTCGACCCGTGCTGCGCGTACCGCTGCTCGACGCCGTCCAGCGCGGCCACCGTGCTCGCGTCGAACACGTGCGCGTCCGTCATGTCGACGACGACGTGCTCCGGGTCCTCGGCGTACGAGAACCTGGTGACGAGGTCGTTCGAGCTGGCGAAGAAGAGCGCTCCCCGGACCCGGTACCGGACCGTGCGCTCGTCCACGGGCTCGCGGACGACCGTCACCACGTGTGCGGCGCGGCGGGCGAAGACCAGCGCCGCCGCCACGACCCCGACGAGCACGCCGGTCGCGAGGTTGTCCGTGGCGACGACGACCACCACGGTCAGCACCATCACGATGGTCTCGCCGAGCGGCATCCGGCGGAGGGTGTTCGGCCGGACGCTGTGCCAGTCGAACGTGGCGACGCAGACCATCACCATCACCGCGGTGAGCGCCGCCATCGGGATCTGCGCCACGAGGTCGTGCAGGACGATGGTCAGGACGAGGACGGACGCACCGGCGACGAAGGTCGAGACGCGGGTGCGGGCCCCGGCGGTCTTCACGTTGATGACGGTCTGGCCGATCATGGCGCAGCCACCCGTGCCGCCGAAGAACGCCGAGGCGATGTTCGCGACGCCCTGCCCCCACGACTCCCGCCACTTGCTGGAGCCCGTCTCGGTGATCGCGTCGACCAGCTGCGCCGTGAGCAGCGTCTCGATGAGCCCGACCACGGCCATCCCGAACGCGTACGGCGCGATGATCCGCAGGGTCTCGAACGTGAACGGCACGGTGACGCCGGTGAACCCGGGCAGAGCCGTCGGGAGTTCGCCCTCGTCCCCCACCGTCGGCACGGCGACCCCGAACACGATCGTGATCGCGGTGATGACGACCACGGCCACGAGCGGCGCCGGCACGGCCTTCGTGACGAACGGGAACCCGACGATGACCGCGATGCCGAGCACCGTCAGCGGCCACACCACGAACGGCACGTCCGGCCCGAACAGGTTCGGGAGCTGCGCCGTGAAGATGAGGATCGCGAGGGCGTTGACGAACGCGACGTTCACGCTCCGCGGGATGAACCGCATGAGCCGGGCGACCCCGAGCAGGCCGAGGACGATCTGCACCACCCCGCCGAGCAGCACCGCGGGCACCAGGTAGGCGACGCCGTGGTCACGCACGAGCGGGGCGATCACGAGCGCGACCGAACCGGCCGCGGCGGACACCATCGCGGGGCGTCCGCCCACGATCGCGATCACCACGGCGATGACGACGCTCGAGAACAGGCCGACGGCGGGGTCGACGCCGGCCACGACCGAGAACGAGATCGCCTCCGGGATCAGGGCGAGCGCCGTCACCACGCCGGCGAGGACCTCGCGGGTGAGCAGACGCGGGGAGCGGAGGGCCCCGAGGACGGTGGCGGGCGTCGGGGCGTGCGTGATCACTGACATCGCCGGCAACCCTACCCTCACGTGAGGGTAGGGTCAGTACACTCGTCCCCGTGGACACCATGCACATCGGCGAACTGGCCGACCGGGCCGGGATGTCGCTGCGCACGATCCGGCACTACGACGAGGTCGGCCTGCTCGTCCCGAGTGCGCGTACGACGGGCGGCTTCCGGGTCTACACCGAGCAGGACCTCGAGCGTCTGCTGGTGATCCGTCGCATGAAGCCCCTCGGGTTCACGCTCGACGAGATGGCGGAGTTGCTGCGGGTCGTCGATGCGCTCCGCACCCGGGCCGCCGCCGACGAACCGGCCCTGGCAGCTCGGCTGGACGAGTTCCTCGAGGACGCCAGGGCCCGGCACGCGAAGCTCGTCGAGCGCGCCGGCATGGCGGAGGAGTTCCTCGGCACGCTCGGCTCACTCCGCGCTTCGCTCCCCTGACAGCTCGCCAGCCTCGATCAGCCGTCGGCGTTCCTTCCGCGCCGCCCTCCACTCGGCCTGCCGTCGGATGAGCTCGTCGTGTTCCCAGATGAGCCGTCGTGCTTTCCACGGTCGTAGTCGGTACTTCCGGCGGATCCGCTGCCGCCACTCCTCCTGTCGCTGCCGGACCAGCGCCAGGACCGGGTCTTCCGTCGTCATCCTTCTTCCTTCCCCGTGATGAGGCCCAGCACGATGGTGCCGAGTACGGCGTCGTCTTCGCGAAGCATCTGCATGTCGTACATCGCATCGGCGCCGATGGTCCCGATCTCCGTTCGCCCGGTGTCCGCATCGCAGGCTTGGTCGACGATCCAGACGAACCTCGACCACGCCCGATCACGTTCCTCACGAGCGACGTCCCGTCGCCACCGGATCACGGCCCACACGCCCCCGACGAACGCCACGAGCAGCGTGAACGCGGCCGTGCACACTGCGGCCACGACGACCGCCACCGCCGCAGGCGGCCAGGCCGCGAGCCCCTCCGTCCCTGCCGTCATGGGACCTCCCCCGAACTCGCGACCCGGCCACGTCGACGACGCTACGGACCGGGACGCGGCGACCCGCGCCTCCAGGCAGACCTGTGAACGGTCCGACCCGACGCGTCCGATGTGGAGGAGCGGCCCCGGACCGACCCGGTTAGACTCGACCCCCGTGATCGAACGCACCCGCATCGCCGACCTCGCCGCGCTCCCCGACGGACCCGTCTCCGTCGCCGGATGGGTGGAGACCGTCCGAGACCAGAAGAAGGTGCAGTTCGTCGTGCTCCGCGACGAGACCGGCGCCGCACAGCTCGTGAACCCCGCCACGCGCGAGGCCGAGGACGGCGACGACGCCGCCCGCGCCGCCCTCGCGACCACGAACGAGATCTCGGGCCTGGCCAAGGGGACGTTCGTGCACGTCCAGGGCACGCTCAAGCACGACGAGCGGGTCAAGCTCGGTGGCCTCGAGGTCAAGGTCGGCTCGCTCGAGGTGGTCAGCGCCGCGATCCCGGAGACGCCGATCGCCGACGACTCGTCGCTCGACAAGCGCCTCGACTGGCGGTTCCTCGACCTCCGCAACCGCAAGCAGAACCTCATCTTCCGCATCCAGACGACCATGGAGCACGCGTTCCGCTCGTACTGGGTCGACCGCGACTACATCGAGATCCACACGCCGAAGCTCATGGCGTCGGCGTCCGAGTCGCGCGCCGAGCTCTTCCAGCTCGAGTACTTCGAGACGACCGCGTACCTCGCTCAGTCGCCGCAGAACTTCAAGCAGATGGCGCAGCCAGCCGGGTTCGGCGCGGTGTTCGAGATCGCGGACGCCTTCCGCGCCGACCCGTCGTTCACGAGCCGACACGCGACCGAGTTCACGAGCGTCGACGCCGAGATCTCCTGGGTCGAGTCGCACCAGGACGTCATGGCCATGCACGAGGAGGTCCTCGTCGCCGGGTTCACGGCCGTCAAGGAGAAGTACGGCAAGGAGATCGAGGACGTCTTCGGCTTCGAGTTCGTCGTGCCGACCGCGCCGTTCCCGCGCGTGACCCTGGCGGAGGCCCGGAAGATCGTGGCCGACAGCGGCTACGACGTCGTGCGTGCCGACGGCGACCTCGACCCCGAGGGCGAGCGCCGCGTGAGCGCCTGGGCGAAGGAGACGCACGGCTCCGAGTTCGTGTTCGTGACCGACTACGACGCCTCGATCCGGCCGTACTACCACATGCGCCACGAGGACGACCCGACGCTCACCAACAGCTACGACCTGCTGTTCAACGGTGCCGAGATCTCGACGGGCGCCCAGCGCGAGCACCGGGTCGACCGGCTCGCGGCCCAGGCCGAGGAGAAGGGTCTCGACACCGCCGAGATCGACTGGTACCTCGACTTCTTCCGCTACGGGGTCCCGCCGCACGGCGGCTTCGGCATGGGCCTCGCGCGCGTGCTCATGCTCGCGCTCCACGAGCCGTCGATCCGCGAGGTCACGTACCTCTTCCGCGGCCCGACGCGCCTCACCCCCTGAACAGGCCCCATCGACGTGACGACGGCCACTCTCCGACAGGAGGGTGGCCGTCGTCACGTGCAAGCCGGGAGGCTCGGCTCAGCTCTGCCAGTCGATGGCCGCCCGCCCCGACACCAGTCCGCGGATCTCCGCGGCGGCAGCCTGGTGGTCCGGGTGCACCTGGTAGGCGTCGAGCCCCTCGAGGTCGTCGAACGTCGCGACGACGGCCAGGTCGCTGTTCTTGTCCGGGTAGGCGACGTTCTCGACGACCTCGAGCGAGCGGATCGACGACACGGTGCCGACCAGGCCGGTCAGCAGCTCGCGGACCCGGGCGATCGAGGCGTCGCGGTCGACGTCTTCGCGGAGGGTCCAGGCGACGACGTGGTGGATCATGCGGAGGCCTCTGCCTTCTCGAGGGCGCGGCGCAGCCGGTCGGCGTCGACGTGCCAATTGCTGTGGACGCGCCCGTCGACCAGGACGACCGGGATGTCCTCCGCGTACTCCTGCCGGAGGGCGTCGTCGTCGAGGATCGACCGTTCCCGGAGCTCCACGCCGGGGTACTCGGCGACGACCTGCTCGACGATGGGTCGGGCGTCGTCGCAGAGGTGGCATCCGGGCTTCGTCAGGAACGTCACTGCGGGCATGCGACCACCCTAGCCCGCGGCCCGACGTCCCCCGGGAACACGAAAGCCCCGGCGGACCGGGGCTTCGGGTGCAAGTAGGCGATCTACTTCTTGTTGCGACGCTGGTGACGCGTCTTGCGAAGGAGCTTGCGGTGCTTCTTCTTCGCCATGCGCTTGCGGCGCTTCTTGATGACAGAACCCATAGTGGACCTCGCTCGGAACGATGCTGATGTGTGGACACCGCGCCCGTCGGGACCGCGGAAAATCAACCCGGCCGAGTCTAGCGGAGCGCGCCGGTCCTGTCGAACACGGCACTCGGACCGGGCGGGTGCGGGCGGTCAGCCGACGTCGGCGACGCCCCCGCGCAGGACGTCGGCGACCGCCGACTCCGGGACGCGGAACGAGCGACCGAAGCGGATCGCCGGGAGTTCCCCAGCGTGCACCATGCGGTAGACGGTCATCTTCGAGACGCGCATCATCTCCGCGACCTCGGCCACGGTGAGGAAGCGCACGTCGTCGAAACTGCCGGTCATGGTCCGCCTTCGGGGGCTCGCGCTCGGCATCGGCCGCCGGACGCGCGGGTTCGGTGTGACCTGTGTGGTCCCTGATCACTGTAGAGGCCGGTGGGAAGTCGTGTCCAGGCGCTCGGTCACGACTCGGCCACGGCGCTGCCGCGCTGGGCGCGGCCACGAGGCGCCAGCGTCGACACCGGACGATGGACGGCACCGGCATCGGTGACCGTCGCGTCGCGCAGGCCTCGGCGACCGCGGCGCCGCGGGACCGGCGGTCAGTCCTCGTCGGCCCGTCGGGTGAACCGCTTGCGGCCTCGGTCGACGACCCGCTCCCAGCCCTGCTGCGCGCCCGTGAGCGCCGCCGAGGCCCGGTAGGACGCCTCGGCCATCACGCGCCCGAGCTCCGTGCCGACCTCGACCGTGGCCTTGCCCGCCGCGCCGTTGCGCCGGACCGAGACCGGCTGCCCGTCGGGCGTCCAGGCCGTCGTGGCTGGGGTGCCGTCGGCGTCGACCGCTCCCGTGAACGACAGGACCCACTCCTCCACGGGCAGGAGCGGCTCCGGGTCGAGGCGGTAGTAGCGGTGCTGCCCCTCCTCCCGACTGGAGACGAGTCCGATGTCCCGCAGCACGCGCAGGTGCTTGGACACGGTGGGCTGGCTGACGCCGAGCTTCTCGACGAGCTGACCGACGCTGAGCTCACCACCGGTGACGTCGGAGCCGTACGCGGCGAGGAGCGCTCCGAGCAGTTCGCGTCGGGTCGGGTCCGCCACGACGGTGAAGATGTCGGCCATGGGCCAAGGCTAACCGGCCCGCCGCGGATGTACCATGCGAACCGAACCGCCCATGTCCCCGGAGGCATACGACGATGCTGGACCACACGGAAGCGCTGCGCGTCGGGCCCAGCGCGTCGCGTCGTCGCCTGGCGCAGGTCTCCGCGGTGCTGCGGTCGTCCCCCTCCCGGCTGGCGATCCTGGTGTTCCTCGCGCTGATCCTCGTCTTCACGACGCTGTTCACGACCCCGTGGGCAGCGGCGGACGGCCGGCCGACGCAGTTCTCCGACGCACTGTTCACCGCGGCGTCCGTCGTGTGCGTCACCGGACTCGCGACCGTCGACATGGCGACGCACTGGTCGGTGTTCGGCAAGGTCGTCATCGTCATCGGCACCCAGATCGGCGCGGTCGGCGTCCTCACGTTCGCGTCGATCCTCGGTCTCGTGGTCACGCGACGACTCGGGCTCCGGGCGAAGCTCATGGCCGCGGGCGACTCGAACCCGCTCCGCACCCACCACGGCGCCGTGCCAGAGGGCCAGGCGGTGCGGCTCGGCGAGGTCGGGACCCTCCTCGCGACCGTCGCGGTCAGCACACTGACGATCGAGATCGCCGTCGGGCTGCTGCTCCTGCCGTCCGTGCTCGTCGCCGGGTACCCGTTCTGGACGGCGGTCGGCGACGCGTTCTACTACGCCGCTATGGCGTTCACGAACACGGGCTTCTCGCCGAACGCCGAGGGACTCACCCCGTTCGCGAACGACTACTGGTTCCTCTCGCTCCTCATGGTCGCCGTCGTGGCGGGCTCGATCGGCTTCCCGGTCATCCGCACGATCACGAAGCAGTTCCGGACGCCGCGCAGGTGGTCGCTGCACGTCAAGCTCACGCTCGTCACGAGCGCCGTCCTGCTCCTCGTCGGCGCGATCGTCTACACCGGGCTCGAGGCGTCCAACGCCGCGACGCTCGGCGAGGCCGGCGCCGGACACACCGCGTTCCAGGCGCTGTTCTTCTCGACCATGACGCGATCGGGTGGCTTCGCGACGATCGACGTCGAGCAGATGCACGGCGCCAGCCTCCTGGTGACGGACATGCTCATGTTCATCGGCGGCGGCTCCGCGTCGACCGCCGGCGGCATCAAGGTGACCACGCTCGCGGTCCTCTTCCTCGCCGCCGTCGCCGAGGCCCGCGGCCGCCGGAGCATGGAGGCGTTCGGCCGGCGCATCCCGAGCGACGTGCTCCGTGTCGCCGTCGCGGTCGTGCTGTGGGGCGCGACGATCGTCGCCGTCGCCACGATCACCCTGCTGCAGATCACGCGGGACTCGCTCGACCGGGTGCTGTTCGAGGTCATCTCGGCGTTCGCCACGTGCGGGCTGTCCTCCGGCATCTCCGCCGAACTGCCGGAGGCGGGCAAGTACGTGCTCGCGGCCACGATGTTCCTCGGCAGGGTCGGTACAGTGACGATCGCCGCAGCGCTGGCCGCGAGCCAGAGCCGGCAGCTGTTCCGCCGTCCCGAGGAGAGGCCGATCGTTGGCTGACCGCACCCGCTCGCCGTTGCCGCCCACCCACCCGCTCGCCGGCGCCGTCAGCCACGACGCACCGGTCCTGGTCATCGGGCTCGGCCGCTTCGGCGCGGCGACGGCCGGGCAGCTCGAACGGCAGCACCGCGAGGTGCTCGTGGTCGACACCGACGCCGGGCTCGTGCAGAAGTGGTCGGACCGGGTGACCCACGCCGTGCAGGCGGACGCCACCGACATGGACGCCCTCCGCCAGATCGGCGCGCAGGACTTCGCCATCGCGGTCGTCGGCGTCGGCTCGGACCTGGAGTCGAGCGTCCTCATCACGGCGAACCTCGTCGACCTCGGCATCCCGCAGATCTGGGCGAAGGCGATCAGCCGTTCGCACGGGGTCATCCTGTCGCGCATCGGCGCCAACCACGTCGTCTACCCCGAGCGCGAGGCCGGTGAGCGGACGGCGCACCTGGTGTCCGGCCGCATGCTCGACTTCATCCAGTTCGACGAGGACTTCGCGGTCGTCAAGATGTTCCCGCCGCGCGCCGTGCGCGGCAAGGACCTCGCCACGACCGTCATCCGCACCCGGTTCGGCCTCACGGTGCTCGGCATCAAGGCACCAGGCCAGGCCTTCGTCCCGGCCACGCCCGAGAGCGTGATCGGCGAGGAGGACGTCATCATCGTCTCCGGCGCGACCGCCGACCTGGAGCGCTTCGCAGCGCTCGAGTGAGCGCAGCACGGCGCCACCGCAGCACGGCGCCACCGCGGGTCGGCCTGGAGGCCCGTGGCGGGTCCGCACCGCGCCTCCCGGCCGTGGGGTGGTCGCGACCACCCCACCCGTCTCAGCCCGCGGCGATCTCCTCGGCGCGCGCGATCGCGGCGCGCGACGCGCGCAGCAGGGTGCCGGCGAGGTCGGCGTCCTGCAGGACGGCGACGGCCCGCTCCGTCGTGCCCTTCGGGCTCGTCACCGCACGTCGGAGCTCCGCCGGCGAGCGGTCGGACGACCCGAGCAACGCGACCGCCCCGCTGACGGTCCCCTGCACCATGGTCGCCGCCTGCTCGGGCGTGAAGCCGAGCTCCTCGGCCGCGCGCTGCCACTGCTCGACGAGCAGGAAGACGTAGGCAGGGCCCGAGCCCGACACGGCGGACAGCGCGTCGAGCTGCTGCTCGGGGACCTCGATCACGGACCCGGACATGGAGAACACCGAGGAGGCCAGCGCGACGGCGTCCTCGTCGGCGGACGCCCCCGCACTGATCCCGGTGACGCCGCGCCCGACGCCGATCGGCGTGTTCGGGAGGGCCCGCACGACGCGGACGCCGTCCGGCACGGCGGCCTCCATGCTCGCGGTCGTGGTGCCGACCGCGACGCTGACGAGCACCGTGCCCGGCGCGAGGTCGCCAGCGACGTCCGCGAGGAGGTCGGCGATCATGTACGGCTTCACCCCGACGACCACGAGGCCGGCGCCCCGGACCGCGGCGCGGTTCGCGCCGGGTTCGGTGTCGCTCGCGTGCGCGTCGAGTCCGCGTGCACGGTGGGCCGCGGCGGACTGCTCGGACTTCGTCGTGAGGACGACGGTCGACGGGTCGAGGCCGGCGGCGAGGAGTCCGTCGAGGACCGCGCCGGACATGGAGCCGACGCCGAGCATGGCGGTGCGGGGCAGTTCGATGGTCATGACCCCCGACCCTACCGACGGCCTAGGATCATCAGTCAGGCCAGGACTGAAGGGGTACCCGTGAGCGCTTCCGGAGGCACGAAGGCGATCCTCGCCGCACTCGGTGCGAACGTCGGCATCGCGATCGTGAAGTTCGTCGCGGCGGCGATCAGCGGATCCGCCTCGATGCTCGCCGAGGGCGTGCACTCCCTCGCCGACTCCGCGAACCAGCTGCTCCTGCTGCTCGGCGGTCGTCGGGCACGGAAGGCCGCCGACGAGGAGCACCCGTTCGGCTACGGCCGGGAGCGCTACGTGTACGCCTTCGTCGTGTCGATCGTCCTGTTCTCGGTCGGCGGCGTGTTCTCGCTGTACGAGGGCATCGAGAAGCTGCGGAACCCGCACCCGCTCGAGAGCTGGTGGCTCCCCCTCCTGGTGCTCGTCATCGCGATCGGCCTCGAGGGCTTCTCGCTCCGGACGGCGCTGCGCGAGGCACGACCGAACAAGGGCTCCCTGTCCTGGGTGCAGTACGTGCGACGTGCGAAGGCGCCGGAGCTCCCGGTCGTCATGCTCGAGGACACCGCCGCGCTCACCGGTCTCGTCCTCGCCCTGTTCGGCGTCGGCCTGACGGCGATCACCGGCAACGGGGTCTTCGACGCGATCGGGACGATCCTCATCGCGGCACTGCTCATCGCCGTCGCGCTCGTCCTCGGCGTCGAGACGAAGAGCCTGCTCGTCGGCGAGGGTGCGACCGCCGCCGACGTCGCGAAGATCAAGGAGGCCGTGCTCGACGGACCCGAGGTCGACGCGATCATCCACATCAAGACGCTCTACCTCGGGCCGGACGAGCTCATGGTGGGCGTGAAGGTCGCCGTCGACGGCGACCGTCGGCTCGGGGACGTCGCGGCGGGCATCGACACCGTCGAGCACCGGGTGCGTCAGGCGGTGCCGATCGCCCGGGTGATCTACGTCGAGCCGGACGTGCTCCGCACCGGGCCCCGGCCGCCGACCGAGGCGATCGTCCTCCGCGCCGCCGACTGAGCGCCGCGGGCCGAGCGCCCCGGGCCGAGTGCCGTCGTCCGAGTGAGGGTGACCTTGCTGGCGTCGGGTTCGTCGGACCCGGGATGATGACGGCATGACCGCGCTGAAGGACGTCCTGCTCATCCTCCACTTCATCGGCCTCGCGGCGGTGATCGGTTCGTTCCTGTTCCAGGTGCGGCGGAAGGGCGGCTTCGAGACGAACTGGATCGTGATCGGGCTGGTCGTGCAGCTCGTCACCGGCCTCGGCCTGATGGGGCTCATCGACGCGACGACGGACGGCGGCGCGAACCACGCCAAGCTCGGCGTCAAGCTCGTCATCGCCCTCGTCGCGCTCGTGCTCGCGTTCGTCGCGCGTGCTCGTCAGAAGCGAGCGGACGCGGGACAGGCGAAGAGCAAGGCCGCCCTGCCGTTCTTCCACTCGGCGGGTGCACTCGCGATCGTCAACGTGCTCATCGCCGTCATCTGGTGACGACCTGACGCCACCGCCGGCAGGCAGACGGGAGGCGCGGGGCCGGTGGGCACCGCGCCTCCCGTCCGTCGCACCGGGTGACCGACCGCTCGCCGGCCTCGGTCAGCGACGCGCGGCGAAGAACTCGTCGAGGACCGCCGCGCACGGCGCCTCGAGCACGCCGCCGACGACCTCCGAGCGGTGCGGCAGCCGACGGTCCCTGGCGACGTCGTACACGCTGCCCGTCGCGCCCGCCTTCGGGTCCCACGCCCCGAACACGACCCGGGGCACCCGCGCCGCGAGGATCGCCCCGGCGCACATGACGCAGGGCTCCAGCGTGACCACGAGCGTGTGCTCCGCGAGGTGCCAGTCCCCCGTGACCGCCGCCGCGGCTCGGAGCGCGAGCACCTCGGCGTGGGCGGTGGGGTCCTGACGGGCCTCGCGCTCGTTCCGCCCCGTCGCGACGACCCTCCCGGAGGCGTCGACGACGACCGCGCCGACCGGGACGTCGCCCGTGGCGCGGCAGGCCCGTGCCTCGACGAGGGCGGCCTCCATGGCTGCGGTCCAGGGGCGGGCGGCTGGTGCTTCCACGGGTCTCTCCTGGCGCTCGACTGACGGTAGGCTCGACCCTATGCGAGTCCACGTCGCCGACCACCCGCTCATCACGCACAAGCTCTCGGTGCTCCGCGACCGGACGACCCCTTCGCCGACGTTCCGCGCCCTGACCGAGGAGCTCGTGACGCTCCTGGCGTACGAGGCCACCCGGAACGTCCGCGTCACCGCGACGCCGATCGACACGCCGGTCGCCCACACCATGGGCGTCGCCATCGCCAAGCCGCGTCCGCTCGTCGTCCCGATCCTCCGCGCGGGCCTCGGCATGCTCGAGGGGATGGTCAAGCTCGTCCCCACGGCCGAGGTCGGGTTCCTCGGCATGGCCCGCAACGAGCAGACCCTCGAGCCGCAGACGTACGCGGAGCGCCTCCCGGACGACCTCTCCGGCCGGCAGTGCTTCGTGCTCGACCCGATGCTCGCGACCGGGGGCACCCTGGCCGCCGCCATCGACTTCCTGTTCGACCGCGGCGCGGAGGAGGTCACCTGCGTGTGCATCCTCGGCGCACCGGAGGGCCTCGACGCCGTCGAGCAGGCGGTGGGCGACCGCAACGTGTCGATCGTGCTCGGCGCCCTCGACGAGAAGCTCGACGAGAACGGCTACATCGTCCCCGGTCTCGGCGACGCGGGCGACCGCCTGTACGGCCTCGCCGAGTAGGCACCGGCGGTCGCTCCGCGACCACCGGACGGACGGGTGGCCCGTGGCGGATCCGCCACGGGCCTCCCGTCCGTCGTCCCGCCGGTACGCGGAACGCACCGTCCGCGCGGACGGTTGACACCGCATTGGTATCCCACCCATACTCGTGCCATGACTGCAACCGTGTCCACCCGCGTCCTCATCGAGGCACAGGGGACCGCCGGCATGATGATGCCGGCGATGTCGGTCATGCGTTGTCGAATGTGTGCCTGATCGGCACCCGTTCCAGCCGGATCCCCCGCGACCCCACCCCCGTCGCGCAGGCGTGATCCCCGGGGTGACCCGCACGTCGACGACGCGAGCCGTCCGACGTCGCGCGCCCCGCACCCCCGGGCTCCCCGGTCCGCAGCAGGACCGCAGGGACTCCTCGGCCGACCGCCGTACCCGGGCCGACGCATCCGACACCGGTCGCACCGTCAGCAGCACCGCGACCTTCCTCCCGGAGAACCAGCCATGTCGCTCACCATCGCCCAGCCCCGCACCCCGCTCCGCGCCTCGGCGCCCGTGCCGACCGACCTCGGCACCGTGACCCCGCTGCGCCCCCGCCGCCAGCCGGTCACCCCGCAGGCCAGCCCGGTCCCGACCAGCCCGGTCGTCGCACCGCAGCGCAACCGTGCCCTGCCGGAGGGCACCGAGGCCCGCGGGTTCGCCCTCTACGTCGGGATCGACGAGGCGAAGGCCGCTGCCGCCGGGACCACGCTCGCGGCGGTCGTCGAGCAGCTCAAGGCCCTGACCGCGCAGCTCGTCCCGACGTCGGAGACGTACGCAGCGGTCGCCGTGGCCGCCGAGGGGTCGGGCGGGCGCGACGTCGACGTGGTCCGGCTCGCTCTGCAGGACCGCTCCGCCGTGGCCGCGCGGAAGCAGGCCGAGAAGCCTGAGCCCGAGGAGACCGGCGTCGTCATCGACATCTCCCGCAAGCGCGTGACGCTCGACGGCGAGCCCGCGCCCCTGACCTACAAGGAGTTCGAGTTGCTGCAGTTCCTCGTGCTCCGCGAGGGCCGCACGGTCGACCGCTCCGCGATCATCGACGGCCTGTGGTCGGACGGTGAGGACGAGACCCCGAACGAGCGCACGATCGACGTGCACGTCCGGCGGCTCCGGTCGAAGCTCGGCGCGTTCGAGGAGATCGTCCGTACGGTGCGCGGCGTCGGCTACCGGTTCGACCGTCACGCCGACGTGGCCGTGCGGTACGCGTCGACGCCCTCGCCCGACCTGTTCTGACGGTCCTGGGCGGGCTCATCGACCGCTGTGGGTGAACTCGCAGCGAACACGGCATTCCCGGTCTAGCGCGCCGTTACCGCTTCGTTATACAGTCGTGTCTGCAGGCAGTGTTTGCTGTGGCACCGCCTGTGGAATGTGATTGCAGGACACTCTTGGTGCAAGGGAGAGGGCCGGTCGTCTTCGGACGGCCGGCCCTCGTGCGTCCGCCGCGGCCGCCCGTCCCTCCCCGTCCGTCTGTCGGGTGTCGTCGGTAGGGTTGGGCGACGATGCGGAGGGAGCACGCAAGGTGAGTGACAAGGCCACTGCGGTCACGGCATGGGAGTCCCTGTTCCGTGCGCAGGTGCAGGTGATGCGGAACCTCAACGCCGAGTTCCCCGGCGGCGCGATCTCGTTCAACGAGTACGACGTCTGCTTCAACCTCTCGACCCAACCCGGTCGCCGTTCCCGCATGCGCGACCTCACCGGACACCTGCTCCTCACCCAGCCGAGCGTCAGTCGCCTCGTCGACCGGCTCGCGTCCCGCGGCATCGTCGAGAAGCAGCCGGACCCGACGGACGCCCGCGGCGTGTACGTGGCGCTCACCCCGCACGGCTTCGACGTGTACCGGTCCGTGGCGGTGCAGCACGCCGCGAGCATCGCCAGCCAGCTCGGCGCCGGGCTCACCGACGCCGAGCTCCGCACGCTCACCGAGCTGTGCACGAAGGTCCGCCGTGCGGCCGGCAGCGGCTCCGCGGGCCGTCGCCCCGCTCCCGACACGGCCTCCGTGTGAGCGGCGCGATCGTCTGGCTCCGCGACGACCTCCGGCTCGCGGACAACCCGGCACTGCGGGCGGGCATCGACCACGGGGGCGCCCTCACGGTCGTGTACGTCCTCGACGACGAGTCGGCGGGGATCCGGCCCGTCGGCGCAGCCGCCCGTTGGTGGTTGCACGGCTCCCTGACCGCGCTCGACGCGGCACTGCGCGACCGCGGCTCCCGACTGGTGCTCCGCCGGGGCGCGGCGGCCGACGTCGTCGACGCCCTCGTCGCGGAGACCGGGGCCGACGCGGTCTACTGGAACCGCCGGTACGGGCGTGCGGAACGCGACGTCGACGCCGGCATCAAGTCCGCCCTGCACGACCGGGGCGTCGACGCCCACAGCTTCGCCGCGAACCTGCTCTGGGAGCCCTGGACCGTCACGACCGGGCAGGGTGCGCCCTACAAGGTCTTCACGCCGTTCTGGCGGGCAGCGCAGGCGATGCCCGAGCCGCGGCACCCGCTGCCGAAGCCGCGCGACCTCCCGGCGCCGGCCGACGTCGCCGGCGACGACCTCGACGACTGGGGCCTCCTCCCCACGGCGCCCGACTGGGCCGGCGGCCTCCGCGACGCGTGGACGCCGGGCGAGCTCGGCGCACACCGCCGCCTCGAGCACTTCGTCGAGCACGCGCTCGCGGACTACGACCAGCGCGACGAGCCCGCGGTGGACGCAACCAGTGGCCTCTCGCCGCACCTCCGGTGGGGCGAGATCAGCCCGTACCAGGTGTGGCACCGCCTGCACGGGCAGCTCGATGCGTCGCGACGACAGCAGGCGCCGGCGTTCCTCCGGCAGCTCGCCTGGCGCGAGTTCAACTGGAACGAGCACTACCACTGCGAGGACATCGCGACGGTCAACGTCCGTCGCGAGTTCGACGCCTTCCCGTGGCGCGAGCCCGCGGACGCCGAGATCGCGGCGTGGCGGACCGGCACGACCGGGTTCGACCTCGTCGACGCCGGCATGCGCGAGCTCTGGCACACCGGTGCGATGCACAACCGCGTGCGGCTCGCCACGGGCAGCTTCCTCGTGAAGAACCTGCTCGTCGACTGGCGGGTCGGTGAACAGTGGTTCTGGGACACCCTCGTCGACGCCGACGCCGCGAACAACCCGGGCAACTGGCAGTGGGTCGCCGGATCCGGGTTCGACGCCGCCCCGTACTTCCGCATCTTCAACCCGGAACGGCAACTCGAGCGCTTCGACCCGCACCGCGAGTACGTGCGCCGGTGGGTCCCCGCGGACGAAGAGCGCCCCGACCCCGTCGTCGACCTCAAGGAGAGCCGGCAGCGCGCGCTCGAGGCCTACGACCGGATGCGTCGCTCGTGACGGATCCGTCGACGCTCGGCCGGGTCGAGTCGGTCTTCGCCGACCGTGTCGCACGCGGGGTCGCGCCGAGTTCTGCGTGGGGGGTCTTCGACCGCACCGGACTCGTCGCGTCGGGCGGACACGGCGACCGCGGCGACGGCGCCGCTCCGGACGCCCGGACGGTCTACCGGATCGCGTCGTGCACGAAGAGCACGACGGCCGCAGCACTCCTGACCCTCGTGGCCGAGGGTCGCCTCGACCTCGACGCCCTCGTCACCGACTTCGTCCCGGCCTTCCGCGGCGTGCGCCTCCCGACCCCGGACTCCCCGGTCCCGACGGTCCGCATGCTGTTGACGATGTCCGCCGGTCTCCCGACCGACGACCCGTGGGCGGACCGCCAGGAGTCCATCAGCGATCGCGACCTCGACGCGGTGCTCGCCGACGGGCTGCTGTTCGACAGCGTGCCCGGCACGCGCTTCGCCTACTCGAACCTCGGCTACGCCCTGCTCGGGCGGGTCGTCGCCGCCGTGTCCGGCACGACGTACACCGACGCGGTGTCGGAGCGGGTCCTGCGTCCGCTCGGCCTCGCGGACACCGTGTTCTCAGCGGCGGAGTCCGACGGCTTCGTCGTCACCGGGGTCCGAGCGTTCGCGGGGTCGTGGGAGCCGCTGCCGTTGACCGGACCCGGCGCGTTCTCGTCGATCGGCGGCCTGTTCTCGACGGTGTCCGACCTCGCACGGTGGGGTCGGCACCTCGCCTCGGCGTTCGCCGTCACACCGGAGCCCGGTCCCGTCTCCGCAGTGGACCGCCGACTCATGCAGCAGGCGATGCGCGTGGTCCCCCCGGTGGTCGTCCCGGGTTCGACGCGCCCGACCGCCTACGGGTTCGGGCTGTTCGTCGAGCAGGACGACCGATGGGGCCCCATCGCGTCGCACTCCGGCGGGTACCCGGGCTTCTCCGCGCACATGCGCTGGTCGACGCGGGACGGCATCGGGGTGGTCGCCTTCGAGAACGCCACGCAGGCGAAGGTGGCGACGGCCGCGACCGAGGCGCTCGACCTCGTGCTCGACGCCACCGTCCCCGACCCCGGCGTCCAGGTGCTCCCGGAGACCCGTGCGGCGCAACGGCGGGTGTCGGCACTGCTCGCCGGGTGGGACGACGACCTGGCGGACGCGGTGTGCACACCGAACGTGGCACTCGACGAGCCGTACGAGCGGCGACGCCGACGGGTTGCCGAGGCAGCGGCCGCCGTCGGGGCGGACCTGCACGCGGCACCGGTCGAGGAGTCCTCGGTCGCGCCGACGCACCTCCGGTGGTGGTTGCCCGGGACGACGGGGCGGCTGCGCGTCGAGATCCGGCTCGCGCCCCTCGCCGCCGGCCTCGTCCAGACCCTCACGGTCGCCGCCGAGCCGAACACGGTCTGATCCCCGGGGCGTCGTCCGCGTCATGCCGGCGGCCGACCCCCGACGAACCCGAGCGCCCGCGCCGCGACCCTGCTGCCCTCGTGCGCCGCGGACCCGATGCGCACCGGATCGGTCGCCCAGGCACGGAGGAAGCCGGCCGCGAAGGCGTCGCCCGCCCCGATCGTGTCGACGACGGTGGCGGGTGTCGCCGCCACACGCTGCGGCGTCCGACCGGGTCGGCCCACGACGGAGCCCTCCGCCCCGTCCGTCGCGACGACCAGCGGCACGTGCTCGGTGAGGCGGCGGACGGCCTCGCGGAGGTCGGAGGCGCCGCTCAGCGCCAGCGCCTCCGCCCGCCCGGGGAAGATCACGTCGACGCCGGCCAGGGCTTCGAGGAGGTCCCGTGCGCCGAGGGACTGCACGACCGCGACGGAGGACGGGTCGAGCGACACCCGGGCTCGCCCGCCGCGGACCCGCGCGACGAGCTCGGCGACGCGCTGTGCTCCACCACCCGTGAGCAGACCGGTGCCGGTCAGGTGGACGATGTCCGCGCGGTCGACGAGGTCTGCCGGGACGTCGGCGGCGGAGAGCACCCCGGCCGCCGCCGGGTCCGACATCGAGGTCCGGCCGTCGAGGGTCCGGACGGAGACCTCGGACCCCGTGCTCGACAGCGCGTCGTAGCGGATGTGGGCGCGGACGCCGGCGTCCGCCAGCCCCCGCTCGTGACGGTGGACGTCGTCGACGCCGGTCCGGGCGACGAGGTCGACGTGCACGCCGAGCCATCCCAACCAGGTCGCCGTGTTGCCCCCGGCGCCGACCGACCGGTGCCGGATGGAGGCGGCCGGGTCGTGCACCCCCGTCGCGCTCGCGGACGTCTCGACGAGGATCCCGTCGAGCACGTCGCCGACGACCAGGAAGCGTTTCCCGGCACCGCGACGACGACCACGACCCGTGGACGGAGCCCGACCCCTTCCGTTCGCTCCGGGTGGCACACCGTGCTCGTGGGACGTGGACATCCGGACCATCCTACGTGTAACCGAGCAATACTCCGCTTTTCTGCAGACTCCCACAGGTGCCGTTCCTGCGGATGCCGGACTCATCCGGTAATATTTCTCATGGTCGCACCCCGCGGCCCGCAAGCCGCCCCGGAGGAACCCGTGCCCAGGAAGCCCGACCCAACGCTCAAGCCAGCCATCATCGAGAAGGTCGCCGAGCACCTCCACGAGACCAAGCTCGAGGCGGTCTCGGTCCGGAGCCTCGGTCGCGTCCTCGGGACGAGCGCGTACCCGATCGTCTACCACTTCGGCTCACGGGACGCCCTGATCGACGCCGTCGTCGAGCACCTCGACCGCGGGATCGCCCAGGACTCCCTCGACCCCGGCGCCGACGTCGGGGCGCTCCGGGCCTGGCTGACGGCGGTGTTCGGCGGCCTCGGCCACCGGGACCGCCTCCTGGCAGCGCGGCTCACGTTCGAACTCGGCGCGGTCGAGTCGCTGGACGGACGGGAACGGGAACGACTCGTGCAGCGCGGGCACGTCGCCTCGGTCGCGGCGTGGTGTACGGCGCACGGGTACGACGCCGGGGACGCACAGGACGCCGCGGTCGACGCGATCCGCGCCGCCCGTGGCGCGCAGTGGGCCACCCTCGTCGACCCGGACGAGAACGACGTCGACGCGGCGCTGGGGACGATCGCCGACCGCCTCGCGCGACTGTCGGTCGCGTAGTCCCACCGAGACGGACGGGAGGCGCGGTGCCAGCCGGCACCGCGCCTCCGTCCGTCGCGTCACGCGACGCGTGCGTCGCGACTCAGAGCGTGACGAAGCTCTGCGACTTCGCGTTCGCGAAGCGCGCGGCGACGTTCTCCCAGTCGACGATGTTCCACACGGCCTTGACGTAGTCCGCCTTGACGTTGAGGTAGTCGAGGTAGAACGCGTGCTCCCACATGTCGAGCATGAAGATCGGCACGACGCCCAGCGGCACGTTGGCCTGCTGGTCGAAGAGCTGGAACGTCGTCAGCTTCTGGCCGACCTGGTCCCAGGCGAGCACCGACCAGCCGGAGCCCTGGATGCCCGTGGCGACGGCCGTGAACTGCGCCTGGAACTTCTCGAACGAACCGAAGAACTCGTCGATCGCGGCGGCGAGCTCGCCCTCCGGGACCTTCGTGTCCGGGCCGAGGTTGGTCCAGAAGATCGAGTGGTTGACGTGACCGCCGAGGTTGAACGCGAGGTCCTTCTCGAGCTTGTTCACGTTCGCCAGGTTCCCGGACTCGCGGGCCTCCGCGAGCTGCTCGAGCGCGGTGTTGGCGCCCGTCACGTAGGTCTGGTGGTGCTTGTCGTGGTGCAGCTGCATGATCTTGCCGCTGATGTGCGGCTCGAGCGCCGCGTAGTCGTACGGCAGCTCCGGCAGGGTGTACTCAGCCATGTGAGGTCCTTTCGATCGGTGGTTGGCGGAACGGTGCTCGCGGCTCAGGAGAGCCGGGAACGGTCGGTGAGGGAGTGGAACTCCCGGTTGTGGTAGACGAGCGGCTCGCCGTGCCCGAGACCGACGACGATGTCGAGCACCTCGGCGACGACGACGGTCGACGAACCGATCGGCGTCGTCGAGAGCGGCCGGCAGCGGAGGGCGGTCGCGGCGCCCGGCAGGTAGCGGTCACCCGACGGGAGCGTTCCCCAGACCGGGTCGTCGGCGGCCGGGCTCCCGGTGCTCGCGAACCGCTTCGCGAGTGCGACGCCGTGCGAGTCGACGAGGTGCACGACGAACACCGGTGCGCCGAGCACGACGCCCGCGGACCCCGAGTTCGTCGACAGGGAGAAGACGAGGACCGGCGGGTCGACGGCGACGCTCGCGACGCTCGACGCGGTGAGCCCGGTCGGGCCGTCCGGGCCCTCCGCGGTGATCACGGCGACCCCGGCCGGGTGGCCTCGGAAGGCGGACTTGTAGGCCTCGGCGAGGTTCGCGGGCGCGTCGGGCATCGTGGTCGTGATCGTTCCTGTCCCTGTGGGTCCGGCCGCGTGCATCACGGCCAGGTCCCAACGTAGGACCTGAACCATGGTTGAGGTCAACGATTCACAGGTTCGTCCGATCTCGGGCGCGCCGCACGACGCTGCACGACGCGGAGCTGCCCGCGCCGCGCACCGCCGCGCCGCGCACCGCTGCGACGGACGCGGGAGCCGCCACGCGCCCGGGTTCCGCGACTACCGACGACGCAGCATCACGACGGCACCGGAGGCGGCGACGACCATGAGGACCGCTGCGACGGCACCCGTGATCGTCACGCCGGAGTCGAACGCCGCCCGCGCGGAATCGAGCAGCGCCTGCCCCGCGGAGCCGCCGAGGTCCTGGGCCGCCGAGACCGCACCGCCGAGTGTCTCCTGCGCCGCGGTGTGCGCGGACGAGGACAGCCCGTCGGGCACCACCACGTGCGTCCGGTACGCGGTCGCCAGGATCGTCCCGAGCACGGCCGTCCCGAGGACGGCTCCGATCTCGTAGGCCGTCTCCGACAGCGCGGACGCGGCGCCGGCCTTGTCCGCGGGGGCCGTGGAGATGATGAGGTCGTTCGTCACGGTCTCCGACGCACCGATCCCGATGCCGAGCAGCACGAACGCGAACCCGAGCGCGACGACGGTGGCGTGGTGGCCGAGCAGCGCGACCATGGCGTACGCCGACGCCGAGAACAGCAGCGCCACGGCGACGACCCAGCGCGGTGCGACGCGGGCGACGATCGGCACGACGACGAGGCCGGCGACGATCGTCAGCACGGAGCCGGGGATGAGCACGACACCCGAGGTGAACGGGTCGAGCCCGGCCACGAGCTGCAGGTGCTGCGCGATGAAGAACAGGAACCCGGTGAGCGAGAACATCGCCGCGAGGTTCATGAGCACGCTGCCCGTGAAGGCCGTGCTCCGGAACAGCGTCAGGTCGAGCATCGGCGTGCGGGAGCGCAGCTGCCGGCGGACGAAGGCGACGCCGCAGACCACCCCGACCGCGAGCATCGCGATCGCGAGCCCGCGCTCCTCCGGGTGCACGACCGACTTGATCGCCCATGCCGCGGGCCCGAGCGCCCCGAGGGACAGCAGCATGCTCGGCACGTCCACGGGCCCCGGGGCGGGGTCGCGCGACTCGGGCACGAAGAACGGGACGCCGACGAGCATGAGCACGAGGATCGGCACCGCGACCAGGAAGACGCTGCCCCACGCGAAGTGCGCCAGGAGCACGCCGCCGACGAGCGGGCCGAGGGCGTTGCCCGCCGCGAACATCGTCGACCACACGGCGAGCGCCATCCGCCGCTCCCCCGCGTCGGTGAACACGTTGCGGATGATGGAGAGCGTGGCCGGCATGAGCATCGCGCCGAACACACCCATGGCGATCCGGGCCGCGACGAGCATCCACGCGTCGGACGCGAACGCGGCGGCGGCGGAGAGCAGCGCGAAGCCGGTCGCCCCGATCACGAGGATGCGGCGGCGGCCGATCCGGTCGCCGATGCTCCCCATGACGACCAGCAGGCCGGCGAGGACGAGCGGGTAGGCGTCGACGATCCACAGCTGGGTGGTGGCGTCCGGGTCGAGGGCGCGACTGATCGACGGCAGCGCGAAGCTCAGCACGGTGTTGTCGACCGAGATGAGCAGCACCGGCAGCATCAGCACGGCGAGGGCCGCGAACCGCCGGGCGCGGCTGCCGGTGACGGCGGTGGCGACGGGGCTGGTGAGCAGAGCGGACACGGGTGACTCCTGGAGGACTTCGAGCCGGACCAGGTCGACGGCACTTCGGTGGGGGTGATCCGGGACGGGGCGCGGAGATCGACACGCGCCCCGTCAGGACACCGTTAGTGTACCGTCTGGACGGTGTTGGTTGCAAATGCAACCAACAGGCGGCCGGGAGGCACGGTGCGGGCCCGTCACGGGCCTCCAGGCCGGTGCGAGGGTGCCGTGCAGCGCGACGGCGCGCGAGGACCGGCTACGCGCTCTCGCGCACCAGCAGCCGGTGGCGGACCGTCCGCTGGACGGCCGGGCCGCTCCGCGGCAGCTCCCCCGCGAGCATCCCGAGCGCGAGGTCGAGCGCCTCGCGCGCCACGGCGTCGAGGTCGACGGCCAGGGTCGTCAGCGTGGGTGAGACGAGCGCACCGAGCGGCAGGCCGTCGACGCCGACCACGCGCACGTCGCCGGGGACGTCCCTCCCGGCGCGGCGGCACGCCTGCAGCACGCCGAGCGCCATGACGTCGTTGAACGCGAGGACCGCGTCCACCCGGCGTCGGCGTGCCAGGACCCTGGTGGTCTCCTCCGCGCCGCACTCGGCGGTCCCGTGCGGACCGTGCACGAGCTCGGGCAGGTAGCCGCGGCGGTGCAGTGCGTCGAGCATGAGCGCGCCGCGGGCACTGGGCCGACCCGGCTGCGAGTCGTCGAGCACCACCGGGTGCCGGACCCCGGTCGCGACGAGGTGGTCAGCGAGGGTCTCGACGGCCTCCGCAGGGTCGATCCACACGGCCGCGGTCGGTGGGTCGGCGGACGGGTCGAGCTCGACCATCGGGACGGCCCCGAGGAGCTCGGTCCAGCGTGCGCGGCGGTTGCCGAGGTACCCGATGACGACGTCCGTCTGACCGCCGAGCGCCTGCACGATCCGGTCGGCGTCGCCGGCGAGCGTCGTGTCCGCGAGCATGACGTTCCAGCCCTGCTCGGCGGCGAGGCGGTACACGGCCGAGGCGAGCTGCGGCGAGTACGGGTTCCGGAGGTCGTTGACGACCAGGCCGAGCTGGTGGTCGCCGCCCGTGACGAGTCCGCGGCCGAAGCGGGACGGCCGGTACGCGAGGCGTTCGGCCGCTGCCAGGACGCGCTCCTTCGTCGCGGCGCTGATGCCGGACATGCCGTTCATCGCGCGCGTGACGGTCTGCCGGGAGACCCCGGCGGCCGCGGCGACGTCGATGATGGTGGCGCGGGCGGGGGTCGCGGGCGGTGCGGAGGACGTCGACGCGGGCGCGGCGGCGCTGTCCGGCGCGCCGGACGACGTCGACGCGGGCGCGCCGGACGACGTCGACGCGGGCGCGACGGTGCTGTCCGGCGCGCCCGCGTCGGGCGACGGATCGGTCAGTCGCGGAGGTCCAGCCATGCCACCTGTTCGGGAGTGAGGTCGACGGAGAGGCCCAGCATCGAGGAACGGGCTTCCGCGATCGTACGCGGTCCGAAGAGCGGGAACGTCGGGAACGGCTGGTGCAGGACGTACGCGAGGGCGATCGCGGTGGCCGGCACGCCGAACTGCTCGCCGAGCTCCCGGGCACGACGGAGCCGCTCGAAGTTCTCGTCCGAGTAGTAGCAGCGCACGAGCTCGGCGTCGCTCGTGTCGTCCGGCGCCGCCCGGCCGGTGAAGAAGCCGCGGGCCTGCGACGACCACGGCAGCAGCGGGACCTGACGCTCCTCGAGCCACCGCTTCGACTCGGGGTCGGTCGCGTGACGGCAGCCGGCCCACGGCACGTCGTAGGCCTCCGCGAGGCCGAAGTGGTTGCTCAGGACCTCGAACCCGTGCTTGCCGTTCGCCGCGGCGTAGGCGTTCGCCTCGTCGAAGCGCGCGAGGCTCCAGTTCGAGCCGCCGAACACCCGGATGCGACCGGCTCGACGGTGCTCGTCGAGGACGTCGACGAACTCCCCGACCGGCACGTCCTCGTTGTCACGGTGCATCATGTAGATGTCCGCGTAGTCGGTGCCCTGCCGTTCCAGGCTCTCGAGCAGCTGTCGCGTGAGGGACTCCGGGTCGCAGTACGGGGTGTGCGCGCCCTTCGTGATGACGACGACGTCCTCGCGGATGCCGCGGTTCTGGATCCACTTCCCGAGGCGACCCTCCATCGTGCCGCCGCCGTAGATGTAACCGGTGTCGAAGACGTTGCCGCCCCGGCTGACGAAGTGGTCGAAGATCGCGCTCGCGTGCGCGAGGTCCAGCTGGTTGTCGACGCCCATCACGAGGCGCGACAGGCGCTTGCCGACGCCGGCGACCTCGCCGTAGCGCATCGGGTTGTCGGCGCGGTCGGGTTCGTGGGCGGCCACGGTCAACGGGCGTCCGCTCACCGTGGGGATGTCGGCGTCCTCGGCCTCGAACGGGTACCGCAGGCCGATCGCCGCGCGCCACCGGTCGAGGGTCCTGGCGGTCGCGAGCGACTCGTCGAGCGTCATCTCCGGCGCGTCCGTCCGGCCGTCGCGCAGCGCCGCGGTGGTGGCGTCGGCCTCGATCGCGTACGGCTTCGCGCCCGCGAACGACAGCGTGCGCGGGTCCGCGTCGACGGTCCGGACCTCGAGCGTGGGGTCGTCCCCGAGCGTCCACGGGTCGGTCAGCAGGATCCGGCCGCGGGTGCCGTACACCGTGACGGCGTTGTCGTCCTGCACCCGCACGCCGGTGCGGACCACCGCCGTGATGCCGGACGGGTAGGTCAGGTGCGCCGTGGTCCACTCGTCGACGCCGGTGGGCCCGAGCGTCCCGGTCGCGGTGAGCTCGGTCGGCTCGGCCACCGGGACACCGGTCGCCGCCTGCACGATCGCCGCGGTCATCGTGACCGGGTACCCGCCGACGTCGAGGATGCCGCCGCCCGCGGTGTCGACGTCGAACAGCCTGCCGGTGCGCTCGCCGGCGCGGAACGCGAACGAGGCATCGACGTGGGTGACCTCTCCGATCGCGCCCTCGCGGACGAGCTCGCGCAGCGCCGCGGTCTGCGGGTGGAAGCGGTACATGTACGCCTCGACGAGCGGGAGTCCGGCCTGCCGCGCGGCGTCGGCGAGTGCCATGGCCGTGCCGTGGTTCGGGGCGAGGGGCTTCTCGCAGAGGACCGCCTTGCCGGCCTCGAGCGCGCGGAGCACGAGGTGGGCGTGGCCGGTGTGGACCGTCGAGACGTAGACGGCGTCGACGCGCGGGTCGGCGAGGACCTCGTCGTAGCCGGCGGCCGTCACGTCGGCGAAGCCGTGGTCGGCGGCCTCGTCCGCGAAGGCCGCCGCGCGAGCGGGGTCGCTGCTGCCCGCCGCGACCAGCACGCCGCCGACCGCCGGGTCGACCGTGCCCGTGGCACCGTTCCCGCTCGCCGGCAACTGGGAGAGGAACCGGCGGGCGATGCCCCCGGGTCCGAGGACGGCCCACCCGTCCTGCGTCCGGGTGGTCGTGGGGGTCGCGGTCTGCGCTGACATGCGGATCCTGTTCGTCGTGAACCTTCACGGTCGCAGTGACGCTAACCCGATCTCCGCGTCGACACAATGCCGGACCTGCTTGACACGGCGTGTCGCTGGGGGCATGCTCTGACCACTTCGTGAGCGTTCACGGTCGAACGCTCGGCACGGGTCTCGACGGTGAGCCTCCGTGCGCCGGCCGCTGCCCGACGAGCGCGCCGCCGGGGTGTCCGGCAATCTCAACGACGAGAGCAGGTCGTCCGTGACAGCAACGCAGTCCGTCCGTCTCAGCCGGCGGGGGTTCCTCGCCGGGGCCGGCGCCCTCGGGGCACTCGCCACCACCACCCTCCTGGCGGGGTGCTCCACCGGCACCGCGATCTCGAACGACCCCGACGAACTGGTGCTCTGGTACTGGAACCGGTCGCTCGACCCGGAGTTCCTGAAGCGCGCGGCGAAGGGCATCCCCGGCCAGGGCGCGAAGCGGCTCCGCCCCGACCTCATCGGCGGCGCGTCCTACGACACGAAGTTCCGCACGGCGCTCGCGGGCAACGCGTTCATCCCGGACGTGCTGATGATCAACTCGAACTGCTGGCTGTACTTCCCCGACGAGGAGCTGTTCACCGACTTCCGACCCACCGAGGCGGAGCGGTCCGGTTACTACGACTGGAAGCTCTCGCTCGGTCGGACCCCGTCGGGTCGACAGTGCTTCTGGCCGGTCGACACCGGTCCGACGGGCTTCTTCTACAACCAGGAGGTCCTGCGGAAGGCCGACCTGCCGACGGACCCCGACGAGGTCGGCGCCGCGATCAGTACGTGGTCGGACTTCCGGGACTTCGGCGAGCAGATCAAGCGGAAGACGGGCGCGGCGACGATCATCACGGCGACCCAGCTCTTCAACCAGTTCATCGCCGCGAGCCCGACCCGGTACTTCGACCGCGACGACCAGCCCCTCTACCAGCGCGAGGACAGCGCCGTGCGGAAGGCGTGGGAGAACGCGGTCGAGTCGATCCACGCGGCCATCACCGGCAACCTGCAGTCCGGCACCGATCAGAACGCCGGCTGGGTGGCCGGCCGGGTCGCCGGGCAGATCGAGGGCGCCTGGTGGACGCAGATCATCCACGACACCGCGCCGGACCTCTCCGGGAAGTGGCGCATCGCGAAGCAGCCGGAGCGTCCGGGCAACAGCGGCGGCTCGTTCCTCGCGGTGCCGAAGTCGTCGAAGGACCCCGAGGCAGCCGTGGCGTTCGCGAAGTGGATCACGCAGCCGGAGATCCAGTCGCACACCTACAACGACATCCAGCTCTTCCCGTCCACCCCCGCGTCGTTCACGAACGGCCTCATGCGGAACCCGGGCGATTACTTCGGCGACCAGGACCCGCTCGACTTCTTCAGCGACGCCGCACCGGAGGTGCCCGTGACCTACATCTCGAACCGGGAGCGGTTCGTCGGCGCCTTCGCGACGGAGATCACCAACGTCGAGTCCACCGGCAAGGACCCGGAACGAGCGTGGCGGGACGCCGTGGACCAGACCGACCGGGTCCTGGCGAAGCGGGGGGTGGCGGCATGACCTCCACCCGCGAGGCCCCGGCGACGACCGCCAACCCGACCGTCGGCGGCACGCCGACCTCCTCGATCTCGACCGCGGCGACCGGCCAGCGGAACGGGCTGCGGCGGTTCTGGCCGCAGTACGTCGCGATCGCCCCGTTCTACGTGCTCTTCCTCGTCTTCGGACTGTTCCCGATCGTGTTCTCGATCGTGCTGTCGTTCACGGACTGGGACGGCGTCGGCTCCCCCGCGTGGGTCGGACTCGCGCAGTACCGGTACCTGCTCGGCGACCCGCGGTTCTGGAACGCGGTGGCGAACACGTTCCTCATCTGGATCATCTCCACGGTCCCGATGCTCTTCCTGGCGCTGGTCCTGGCGTTCCTGCTGCACGGCAACATCCGCGGGAAGGGCTTCTACCGCGTCGCGTTCTTCATCCCGAACGTCACGAGCATGGTCGCGATGGCGATCGTCTTCGGATCGGTGTTCTCCGACGGGTTCGGGCTCGTCAACGCTGCCCTCCGTGCCCTCGGTGCCGATCAGGTCGGGTGGCTCTCGACCTACTGGGGCGTCAAGGTCACCATCGCGGTGATGGTGATCTGGCGGTGGACCGGGTACAACGCGATCATCTACCTCGCCGGACTGCAGTCGATCCCCACGGAGCTGTACGACGCCGCCAAGGTCGACGGCGCGAACACGTGGCAGATCTTCACCCGCATCACGATCCCGATGCTCCGACCGGTCATCCTCTTCACGGTCATCACGTCCACGATCGGCGGGCTCGGGCTCTTCACCGAGCCCCAGATCCTCTTCCAGGGCCAGGCCGTCGGCGGCCCGGACGAGGCCGGCATGACGATCGTGCTCTACCAGTACGACCAGGCGTTCAACCAGTTCGACTTCGGGTACGGGTCGGCGATCGCCTGGGTGCTGTTCTTCTTCTCCGTGGTCTTCGCGATCATCAACTGGCGCCTGCTCAGCGAACGTGACGGCCTGAAGACCCCGCGACGGCTGCGGACCGCCCGTGCCCTCGTCCCGGCCACCGCGTCCACTGCGTCCACCGCGTCCACCGTGTCCACCGCGTCCGCGAAGGGGGACCGCGCATGAGCGCCAACACCGCACCCAGCACCACGAACACCGCCGCCGCGCTCGGCCGCCCGAACGCTGTCGCCGACCGACCGGACGACCACCGACGCGGGTTCCGGCACGGCTGGGTCGGGCGGGTCGTCACGCACCTGTGCCTCATCGTCGGCGTCGTGCTGTCGATCTTCCCGTTCTGGTGGCTGCTCGTGATGTCGACGTCGTCGAACGCGCAGATCTTCGGCTACCCGCCCTCGCTGTGGTTCAGCGACCACACGATGCAGAACCTGGCGACGGTGTTCGGCAGCGTCGACATGCTCCGCGCGCTCGGGAACACCGTGCTCGTGTCGGGCGCCACGGCCGTGCTCGTGATGGTGTTCGACTCGCTCGCCGCGTTCGCGTTCGCGAAGTACGAGTTCCCGTTCAAGCGCTCGCTCTTCACGATCATGTTGGCGACGTTCCTCGTGCCGGGCAGCCTCTCGCTCGTGCCGAGCTTCGTGCTCATGGCCCACCTCGGCTGGATCGGCGGTCTGCAGGCGCTCATCGTCCCGGGTGCGGCGAACGCGTTCGGCATCTTCCTGCTCCGACAGTTCGCGACCGGGTCGATCCCGAACGAGATCATCGACTCCGCCCGCGTGGACGGCGCCGGCTTCTTCCGGACCTGGTGGTCGATCGCGGTGCCCATGCTCCGCGGTGGGCTCGCGTTCCTCGGGATCTTCACCTTCATCAGCTCATGGAACGACTACGTCTGGCCCCTCATCGTGCTCATCGACCCGAGGGGACAGACGCTGCAGGTGGCGCTGGCATCGCTCAGCTCGGTGAACGCGACAGACCTCGGTTCGGTGATGGCGGGCGCCGTGATCAGCGTGTTCCCGCTCATCGGGGTGTTCATCATCGGCTCGCGGCACTTCATCGCGAACATCGCAGCCGGAGCCCTCAAGGGCTGACCCGACCCGCAGGCGCCGTGGAGGATGGCCCACGGCGCCTGCGCCCGCGCCGTGCGCGCTGGCCCCGCCCGCGCATGGCAGACTTCCGGCATGGCAAGCGCCCGCGATCGTGTCCTGGACAGCTTCGTCGCCATCGTGTGCGAGGAAGGCGAGCGTCCGGCGACCCTCGACGCCGTCGCCGCACGCGCCGGCGTCTCGAAGGGCGGGCTGCTCTACCACTTCGGCTCCAAGGCAGCCCTCGTCGAGGGACTCTGCGAACGGCTCTCCGACCTGTCGCACATCGACGTCGACCGGATGCGCGATGCCGACGACGGCGTGGCCCGCTACTTCGTCCGCAACTGCCAGTGGGTCGGCAGCGAACTCGACCTCGCGCTCCTCGCCGCGAGCCGGCTGCAGCAGGCCGGGTACGAGGAGGCGGGCCGCACCCTCGACGACACCGAGAACGCCTGGCTCGAGACCCTCGTCGACGAGCTCGGTGACGAGCCCACCGCGCAGGCCGTGAAGCTGCTCGGCGACGGCCTCTACCATCAGGCATCCCTCGGGGCCACGACCGACGTGCGCCCGACCCGCGGCGTCGTCGACATGGAGGCCCTGCTCGCCGTCGTCGACCGACTCATCGCGACGAAGCCCGCGGCGTGAACCAGCACCCCCGCTCCTGGGGATAGACTGGCGACTGCATCACCCGCTGATTCCGGAGGTACCACCGTGGGCCGCGTCATCGCCGCTGTTTTCTCGATCCTGCTGCTGCTGGTGTCGATGTACCTGTTCGGTTTCGCGTTCCAGGTCGCGTCGGGTCAGGCGTTCGTCTTCATGGGCGGGCTGATCCTCATGTGCATCTCGTTCTTCCTGCCGATCCACGTGTTCGGCAAGCGGTAGTCACCACCGCACTCCACGACGGCCCTGCACCCACCGGTGCGGGGCCGTCGTCGTTCCGGCCGTGCGGACCGGCCTGGAGGCGCGGCGCACGCCCGGCGCACAGCTCACGCCCGCCGACACACCTGGTGCTGATGGGCGATCGTTCAGCGGTCGTCGGTGTCCTCTCTCGCATCTCTCCGCCGGCGGACAGCTCGGAGGATCGTTCTCCAGCTAGCGAGGTACACGACGAGGCCGACTGCGATGGCGATCGGTTGAGGGATGCCCACGAGCACGAGCAACACGCCCGCGAGGAGCGCTGCCAGGAGAGCTCCGAGGAGGAGCAGGGTCTGCACGTTGCGCAGCCGCCGCTCGGCTCTGGTCGCTCGCATGTTCCGAACCTGACAGGAGTGCCCTGCCAGGCGATCGACCATCGGGACGAGTTCGGCCGACTCCTCCAACGAGGTGGCAGCACTCCGCCGAAGGAACCCCGACCCATCTGAACTTCCGCCGGCCGTTCGAAGTCGAGGTCGTCAGCACCTGCTCCGCGGAGCAGTTCGGCACGCGTCCGGTACACCGCCTGCATGAGGTCGTGCAGCGTCGATGCGACTGCATGCCGGCGCGTGACGTCTTCGAATCGTCTCGATGCGTCCGGCGTCTCGGTCCGCGCTCCGACTGTGACCACCGTGCCCCGCCCGACAGCGCGCGACGGTCGCCAGGGGCGCACCGCGGACCGTGGACGACGTGCGTCAGCAGCGCACGCGGCACCCTCCGATCAGGCGGACGGTCCCGGCGCCGCCTGCCCACCGACGACGCGAGCGCGCCGCTGATGGCCGCGCCGCGCGAGCGCGCCCGCAGCACCGGCGGCGAGACTGATCGGCGCGGTGATCCCCAGGGAATCCGTCCCGAGGATCCACGCGGGCACTGCCGCCATGGTCCCGGCGAGCAACGCGTGGACGATCACCTGCGTCCACGGTCGCCGCACCCGCTCGAGCAGGCGGCCTGCGGCGTAGGTGACCGGGACGGTGACGAACGCGGACCCGAGGACGAACAGCGCCGAGACCCCGTCGACCAGCACGACCCAGCTGACGATCCCGCCGATCGCCGACCACCACGGCCCGCCCACGAAGACCCACGAGTCCGAGATCATCGGCGCGAGGAGCATCCCCAGCAACGACGCCGTCGGAAGCGTCGCACCGAGCATCCACCCTGCGGCACGAGCGTTCAGCGCCCCGGCGTCCTCGACGGTCCACCGCTCCGGTGCGTCCGTCTGCTCCGGGTCACGCCGGGGTTCCGGTGCCGTCACGGCCGGACCGCTCCCGGCCGGCCCACCGAGGACTCGCGACGGGCAGCGGACCGGAACTGTCCCTGCCGGGCGAGCGCACCGGCACCGGCGGCGGTCACCCCGACGAACGCAGCGAAGAACGGGCCGGACTGCGGCGCCCAAGCCTCTCCCGTGGCCCACCCCGTCACCGTTCCGAGGGCGCCGGCGAGCACGGTCGTGGCGACCACCTGGAGGCCGCGGGACCGGACGCCCGCCATCAGGAGGCCGAGGGCGTGGGTGAACGGGAGGGACACGACCGCACCACCGAGGGCGACCACCGCGGTCACGGCGTCGAACAGGAGCAGCCAGTACACCGCGGACAGGCCGTCGTCGACGCCGCCGGACCAGTCGTCCGCGACGACCGATGCGGTGACCCACCAGCACATGGCCGAGAGCGACACCAGGGGCACCGTGACCCCGGCGAGCCAGAGCCATGCCCGCGCGACGAGGCCGACGGTGTCCGCGACGCGCCAGCCGCTCACGCGTCCCGCCCGGCGACGATGCCGACGATCTCCGTGACCGATCGGCGGAAAGGGCGCACGCGGAGCATCGGCAGGGCGAAGCGGAGCACCCCGAGGACGGCGTCCACGAGTCGGTCCGTCCGCCGTTGGCCGGGCGAGGAGTCGTAGACCCAGAACAGCGTCAGCAGCAGGTAGGCGTTCCAGAGCGCCTGCGGGAGGTCCGCGCCGAGCGTGCCGGGCAACTGCGTGCGGGAGCCTTCGACCGCGTCGCGGAACAGCCCGAGCACGATGTCCCGGGCGGGCCCCGACTCGGCGGACATCGGGTTGTTCGGTGAGCCGGGCGCGATGGCCGTGGTGAGGAACTGCGGCGCCAGCTCGTGCCAGCTGCGCAGGTTGCCGAGCCCCGTGCGGACCACGATGCCGATCCGGGTGGCGAGGTCCTCGATGCCCTCGAGCTGCGGTGCGGCGAGCGCGAAGTGTTCACGCTGGACCTCGACGTAGAGCTCCTGCACGAGGTGGTCCTTCGTCGGGAAGTGGTAGTAGGCGTTCCCCACGGACGAGCCCGCTTCGTCGGCGATGCTCCGCATGGTCGTCGCGTCGTAGCCCTTCTCCCGCAGGGACCGGAGTGCCACCTCGCGGATCCGAGCCCTCGTGCGCTCACGTTTCGTCTGCGGCACCTCGTTTTCGAACACGTTCAAAAACTACACCCCGGACATGACGGAGCGCACCCCCTCGGCGAGGGGGTGCGCTCCGGTGCTGCCGGAAGCAGCGTCAAGCAGGGACGTGCAGCGACCGCAGCGTGACCGCGGTGGCGATGGCCGCGTGCGCCGCTTCGGCTCCCTTGTCCTCCTTCGACCCGGGCAGTCCCGCGCGGTCGATGCCCTGCTGCTCGTCGTCGAGGGTGAGCACCCCGAAGCCGACCGGCTTGCCGGTCTCGACGGCGACCGTCGTGAGGCCGTCCGTCGCCGCGCTCGAGACGTACTCGAAGTGCGGGGTGCCGCCGCGGATGATGACCCCGAGCGCCACGGCCGCGTCGAACCCGCCCTCGAGCGCCGCCTTCGCGACGACCGGCAGCTCGAAGCTCCCGGGCACGGGGATGACGGTCGCGGTGGCACCGAGCCGCTCGACCTCGCGCTGGGCACCCGCGAGGAGACCCGCCGCGATCGTGTCGTGCCACTGGCCGGCGACGATCGCCACCCGCACCCCGGTGCCGTCGACGTGGCCGCGCTCCGCGGCTCCCGCTCCGCTCATCGTGTCGTTCCTTCCGTGGGCGTCTCCGACGCCCGGTCTGCCGCGTCGAGCCAGTCGACGAGTGCGGCGATGGTGATGACGGGCACGCCCTCACGTGCCCCGAGTTCGACGAGCCGCGGCAGCCGCATCATGCTGCCGTCGTCGTCGACGATCTCGCAGATCGCCGCCGCAGGCCGCAGGCCGGCCGCGGTGACGAGTTCGATGGCCGCCTCGGTGTGGCCGGCTCGCTCGCGGACGCCACCCGGGCGCGCACGGAGCGGGACGACGTGGCCGGGGCGGTGCAGGTCGGACCGCACGGACGCGGGGTCGGCGAGCACCCGCAGGGTCCTGGCGCGGTCGTGCGCGCTGATGCCCGTGGTGATGCCGGATGCCGCGTCGACCGTCACGGTGTAGGCCGTGCCGCGCGGGTCCTCGTTGTGCGCGACCATGGGCGGCAGGTCGAGCGCGTCGGCGATCTCCGCCGACACCGGGGCGCAGACGAAGCCGGACGAGTGCGCCACGGTCCATGCGATCCACTCCGGGCTGGCGAGCTCGGCGGCGAGGATGACGTCCCCCTCGTTCTCCCGGCGCTCGTCGTCGGCGACGATGACCGGCCGGCCGGCGGCGATCGCGGCGATCGCGTCCTCGATGCTCGCCAGGCCGGGGAGCCGGTGCTCGCCGGGACCGCCGGACGCGACCACGGGTGCGGCGTGCGGGACGTGCGTGACCATCACCGGGCCTCCAGGACGGTCCCCGCCGCAGCGGCGGCACCGGCCGACGCAGCGGCACCGGCCGCCGACGCCGCCGCGTCGAGCCGCAGCATGCGCCGGACGTGCCGCGCGAGCACGTCGGTCTCGACGTTGACCCGGTCGCCGGGCACGCGGAGACCGAGGGTGGTGGCCTCGAGGGTCTCCGGGATGAGGCTGACCTCGAACCACGCGGCGTCGGACGCGGTGTCCTCGGGCGACACGGCGCTGACCGTGAGCGAGACGCCGTCGAGCGCGATGGACCCCTTGTCGACGACGAGCGGGCTCAGCTCGGGCGTGAGCGAGAAGCGCACCCGTCGCCAGCCGTCGCCGTCGGAGGTCTCGAGCACGGTCGCGGTGCCGTCCACGTGCCCCTGCACGATGTGGCCACCGAGGCGGTCCCCCACCGAGGCGGCACGTTCGAGGTTGAGCCGGTCGCCGACCACGAGTGCGCCGTGCGCGCTCATGTCGAGCGTCTGCTTCATGACGAAGGCGGTGAAGGTCTCGGGGGTCTGCTCGACGACGGTCAGACAGACGCCCGACGTGGCGATGGAGTCGCCGTGCGACGCATCGGCGACGACGAGCGGGCCGCGGATGGTGAGCGCGACGGAGTCGCCGTGCTGCTCGACGGCGGTGACGGTGCCGAGTTCCTCGATGATGCCGGTGAACACTGGTGTCCTCTCAACGGGACTCCGGGTGCGCGCGACGGTCGTCGACACGGGCGGACGGGTCGACGGGGCCGACCTGCCCGCCAGCGCTTCCTCCCATCCGGACTTTCACCGTCGGTCCTGGAATCCCACCAGGTCAACCTCTGCCGGACTCGCACCCGTCATCAGTTCGTGGACTGTCACCACCGGTTCGGACTTGCACCGACCCCGGAGCGCTTGCGTACCGGGAACGATACCCCACACCGGTCTGTGCGACCGCGCGCGAGTTGCGCCCCGTGACGCGCGACGACCGGGCGTGCGACGGCCGCGCCCGCGACGACCGCGCCCGCGACGGCCGGGCGTGCGACGACCGTGCCCGCGACGACCGCGCCCGCGACGACCGGGCGTGCGACGACGGGGCGTCCGACGGCCGGACGTGCGACGGCAGGGCGAGCGGAGATCGGGCGCAGCGCGCTCGCCGGCGGCGCCGGCGGCAGCGGCGGCAGCGGCGGCAGCGAGCGCGCGGCGCCGGCGGCAGCGGCAGCGGCAGCGGCAGCGGCGCGCCAGCGTCGGGCGGGCCGCACCGACCGAGCCCGCGGTGGCGGCGTGACGGACCCGCGGTGCGCCTCCCGGCCGTCCGCCCCTCCGGTCAGCCGCGCCCGCGCGCGAACGCCACCGCCTGCCGGAACGACAGGTCGGGCAGGTACGCACGGACCACGGCGATCCCGATCGACGGCAGCGCCACCGGGTCCGGGTAGGCGAGCACGAGCGGGTGCAGGTCGGGACCGAACTTCTGCTTGAAGCGCAGGAGCGACCGGAAGCCGTACACCGGTTCCAGCACGCCGCCGACGAGCTCGAGGAGGTTCTGCACGCCGTCCGACGGCGCGTCCGCGTCGGCCACCTGGGCGAGGGGCGCCGCGGACAGGCTGAGGCGTTCGACGTCGTCGTCGCGCATCCGTTCCGCGGCGCTCGCGACGAGGAACTCCATCACCCCGTTCGGCGCGTGCTCCGTGCGGCGCATGACGTCGAGCGTCCACCCGACCACGCGACCGTCGCGGTGGCTCGGCAGCCAGCTCGTGACGGCGAGGACGGTCCCCTCGGCGTCCTGCGCGACGAGCGTCCGGACCGCCGGGTCGCGCATCTCGTCGACCCCGCCGAGGGTGAACCCCATCTCCGGCAGTTCCCGCTCGGCGACCCACTCCTCCGAGATCGCCTCGATCTGTCGGACGGTGGCGGCGGGCAGGTCCTGCCACGACGACCACGTCGCGGTGATCCCCTCGCGACGCGCCTTGTTCACCGCCGTGCGGACGTCCTGCTTCCGCTTGCCGCTCGTGGTCCACGTGCGCGGGTCGAGGTCGGCGTCCTCGGCGACGGGGAGCATCCCCCAGCCCTGGGCCCGCAGGTGGTCGGCGAGGTCGGCCTCGATGCCGTAGAAGGCGGCCGTCCAGCCGTTGTCGTCGCAGTGCCGGGCGAACTCGGTCAGCGCGCCGACGCGGGCGTCGGGCCAGCCGAACGGTCCGCCGACCGTCACCGCGACCGCACCGGTGCGGCGGAAGGCCACCCCGGCGCGTCCGTCGGCGGCGAACCAGTACTGGTTCCCGAGCCAGGTCGTCATCCAGCCGAAGGTGTCGCCACCGCCGGCGAGCAGCAGGGCGCGAGCGCGTTCGCGGTCCGAGTACGAGGCGTCCGCGTCGGTGTCGGGTTCGACGGCACCCGTCGGCCGCACCGCGGCGAGCGCCACGACCACCCAGAGCACCGGCCCGCTCAGGCCGACGACGAGCCGGAGCGCGGGGTCGAGCGACGGCAGGCGGTCCCAGAACGACACCGGGGCGAGCGGGCCGAGGGCGGCGAGCGCGAGCCGGATGGGGTCGTCCACACGGGCCGGCGACGACGCCGCGACGACGAGCACGACCGTGGCGATCACGAGCGCCGCGATGCCGACGGTGAGCGCGAAGGCGACCGTCCGGCGTCGGGACGGCAGGACCGTGAAGGACCGGCGCAGCAGCACGAGGACGATCGCGGTCGCGAGCGGCACGACGATCGACGCGGTGATCGAGACCCCGACGACGAACCGGTCCTCGAAGCCGCGCAGTGCGGCCACACGACCGGGGACGAGGCCGTAGGTGATGGCCGCGGCCGCCGCGGTGACGAGGTCGACCACGACGACGAGCCACACGGCGAACCGGCTGCCGCGGAAGAGCCCGAGGCCGCCGACGAGCAGGACGAGCAGCGGGGCGAGCGCGAGGACGAGCGTCCAGGGGTCGGTCGCGCGGAACGACAGGAGTCCGCGCAGGCACTCCCCCGACACCGCGCTCGTCCGGCACCCGCGGACCGGGCTGACGGGGCCGGCACCGATGACGGCGGCGAGCGGCGCGAGCAGGCCGACGCGGGCCCGCGAGACGAGCGCGATGACCGGGCCGACCGCCGACACGAGGACGGCGGTCCCGAGGAGCACGCGGATCTCCCGGTGGGAGCTGCGCAGCCACCCGGTCCGCTTCGGGGTGCGTCGGAGCAGTTCGCCGAGCACCCAACCGGCCGCCGCGGCGAGCACCGCGTACAGGTCGGAGACGTGCCCGGCGTAGAGGAGGAGCGCGGCGACGACCGCGAGGGCGTTCACCCGGATCCGGCGTCGCCAGAGCGTGCCGGCGAAGGCGCTCGCGGTGACGATCGTGCCGACGATCGCGGTCCACGGGTCGAAGCTCGTCGCCCTGCCGAGCAGGAGGTGTCCGACGTCACGGCCGTCACTGTCCGCGAACGCCGTCAGCGCTCCGACCCCGGTGCCCACCACCGTGGTGACCACGAACGCGACGACGGTCCGCCACGGGCCCATCAGTCGTTCGGCGGCACCGACGAGCACGACGACCCCGGCGATCGTCACGAGGAGCGCGAGCACCCCGGTCGACGCGGCGAACACCCGGAACGGGCCGAACGCGGGCGCGGCACCGTGCTGGACCCGGAGCGCCACGGCGGTGATCGACGTGACGAGGACGAGGAGGGCGAGCACCGCGGTGACCGGGTACCGACCGAGCGTCCGTCCCACGCGGCCGGGCCACGAGCGCACCTGCAGGCTCACAGGGCGCCGCCCTCGGGGAGGCCCAGGTGCGCGATCACCGGCGGGAGGCCGTGCGCGAGCACGTAGCGCACGGTGTTCCAGTCGTGCGCGGACCCCGGCGAGACGATGACCTGCGTCGCGATGCCCTCCCTGCGCGAGGCGGCGTCGAGCACCGCGGTGGACCGGCGGTACGGGGCGTCGTCCTGACCGACGCCGAAGACCGTGAGGTGGTCGGTGTAGTGCCCGTGCGCCGCCATCAGCGCCGCGGGGGCGGCTGCCCGGTACTTCGCGGCGGAGCCGTCGAACGCGACCTTGATGCTGTTCGCGACGCTGCCGGTGAGCGGGGCCGGTTCGCTCGAGATCGCCAGAGTGGTGCCGAACACGGTGGGGAACGCGGACGAGAACTGCATCGCGCAGGTCGCTCCCTCCGAGAACCCGGCCACGCCCCACCCGGAGGGCGCCGTGGCCACCGGGAGGTGCTTCCGGATCCAGTCGACGGTGTCGGTCATGATGTACGTCTCGCTCCGTCCGAGGCGTCGGGAGTCGACGCACATCGGGTTGCGGTTGGGCGCGCCGAGCTGGTCGGGCGCGACGACGATCGGGGCCAGGCCGTCGTGGGCAGCAGCGTAGCGGTCGAGGAACCGCGCCATGTCGCCCGTCTGGAACAGGTCGGACGGCTCGCCGGGCTGGCCGGAGAGCGCGACGAGCACCGGCAGTGTCGGCGGATGGGCCGTCTGCGCCGCCGGTGGCAGCCAGACGACGGCCTTGCGGGCGTGGAAGTGCGAGACGGTGGCGGGGATCTTGACGCTGATGGTCTCACCCCTCGTGGGCATGCCCGCGGGAGCCGTCCACCCGGAGGCCTGGACGGCCGGCCGCTCCGACGGTCCGGTCGCGAGGACGGGGAGGTCCTTGTACGGGTACGGGTTCGTGACGAGGGCCTGCTGGACGTCCTTGTAGAACCCGAAGTCGACGTTGACCCCGAGTCCCGCGGCGAGCACGACGCCGGACGCCGCGGCGAGCGCGACCACCCGGCGTCCCCAGCCGCCCTGCACCGCGACCGTGAGGAACAGCGCGACGGCTGCGACCGCGAACGCGACCCACATGCGGGTGATCGGGGTGAAGGCCACGCCGAACGCGTCCTGCACGTCCCCGAACCACCAGACGAGCCCGAGTCCGACGACCGCGCCGACGAGCATCGCCCCGATGCGGACGACGAAGCGTCGCAGCGACCACGGTCGGACGACGAGCGCCCACACCACGAGGAGTCCGGCGACGACGTCCACCGGTACGAGGACGTCGCTGTCCGTGATCTTGATGCGCAGGAGTTCGTGGAGCACGTGCCAATCGTGGCCCCGGCGGGCTGCCGAGCAGCCGCCGAGCCGCTTCCACTGCTCACAGGATCAGCATCACCGCCGTGCAGATGACGTCCGGCGGACTCACAGGATACGAGGCTGCGCGCGGCCGGAGCGCCGGGACCACCCCGATGGGTGGCCCCGGCGCTCCTGGGGTCCGGTCGCCCGGGCGGTCAGTACCGACGACGCAGCGTGAGCAGCCCCGCTCCGGCGAGGAGCAGGAGCAGCGCAGCCGCGAGCGGCAGGATCGGCGAGGTCGCACCGGTGTACGCCAGGCCGGTCGCGGTGCTCCCGGCGGCGGTCACCGCTGCAGCGACGGTGGTCGGCCGGGAGGCCCGGCTCGCGTCCGCCACGGCCGTCGCTGCCGCGGGGGCCACCGTCACGGGCGTCGCACCGGTGGTCGTGCCGGTGGCGGTCCCCGGGGTGGACCCGGTCACCGGCGTCGCCCCCGTGCCGGTACCCGGCGTGGTGCCGGTGCCGGTGCCGGGGTCCGTACCGGTGCCGGGGTCCGTACCGGTGCCGGGGTCCGTGCCCGTCCCGGGGTCCGTGCCCGTCCCGGGGTCCGTACCGGTCCCCGGGGTCGTCCCCGTCCCGGTTCCGGCGCCCGGCCTGGAGCCCGTGCCGTCACCGACGATGCCGATCCCGTTGCCGCCGATGGTGACCGGCACGCTGATCACGGGCACGACCTGCGTCCCCGAGCCGATCCCGTCCGAACCGTCCGTCGAACCACCGACGACCGGCGTCGCCCCCGTGCCCGTGCCCGACGGGCCCGAGCCCGACGAACCCGTGCCCGACGAACCCGTGCTCGTGCCGTCACCGACGACCCCGATCCCGTTGCCGCCGATGGTGACCGGCACGCTGATCACGGGCACGACCTGCGTCCCCGAGCCGATCCCGTCCGAACCGTCCGTCGAACCACCGACGACCGGCGTCGCACCCGCGCCCGTGCCCGACGAGCCCGACGAACCCGAGCCCGACGAACCCGAGCTCGTGCCGTCCCCGATGACCCCGATCCCGTTGCCCGAGACCGTGACGGGCACCGCGACGAGGCCACCGACCTGCGTCCCGGAGAGCAGCCCGCCAGACCCGGAGGTGGTCGGCGCGGTCACGACCGGCGTCGAACCCGACGACCCGCCGCCGGACGTCGAGGCACTGCCGTCCCCGAGGACCCCGATGCCGTTGCCCGACACGGTCACGGGCACCGACACCACCGGCGCCACCTGGGTGCCCGACACGGTGCCGTGCGTGCCCGACGTGGTCGGTGCCGAGGACGCCGGGGCAGGCGTGGTCGGCGCGGTCGGCGCGGTCGACGACGGAGCCGATGACCCGCTGGACGCGTCGCCCAGGACCGCGACCGCGTTGCCGGTGGCCGCGACGGGGGCGGACACCGATCCGGCGACCTGGGATCCGGACGCCGTGCCCCCGGCGCCCGAGGTGGTCGGCGCCGCCGTGCTCGGGGACGCGGGAGCCGCCGGTGCCGGGGCTGCCGGTGCCGAAGCCGGTGTCGGAGCCGGAGCCGCCGGCGCGGTGGTGGTGGCTGCGTCACCGCCGACGCCGATCGCGTTGCTCGGCACCGTGACCGGCGCGGAGACCACCGGGGCGACCTGCGTCCCCGAGGCGGTGCTGTCCGCGCCCGTGGTCGTGGTTGCGGGCGTGGCTGATGGTGCGGGCGTGGCTGCGGAGCCGGAGCCCGTCGCCGCGGAGACCGCGTCACCGAGGACGCCGAGCGCGTTGCCGGTGACGGACACCGGCACGTCGACGGCCGGGGCGACCTGTGTGCCCGAGACGGCTCCGTCCGCTCCGGAGGTCGTGGCGGCGTTCGCGGCCGCGGCTCCCCCGAGGGTCAGGCCGCCGACGAAGAGGGCGAACCAGAGCCCTCTCGAGACGTACTTGTTCATGGTCGTTCGCTTCCTGGTCGAGATCGGTCCCAGACCGCGGACGCGGTCGGGAGGTGCGTGCCTGCCGTGGCGGACAGGCGCACCGATCTCAGTCAGGGGCGACGTCGTGGTCGCCGACGAGGGACGCGGGGACCACGTCGTCGGCGAGGGCGCCGCGTGACCCGGCGGCGAGGGAGAACGAGGTGTCCGTGCCGGGAGCCGTCCCGACCGGTGCTCCGGACACGGAGCCGCTCGCCGTGCCACCGGTGGTCCCGGCGAGCGCGGGCGCGTCGGCGGGGAGGTGCACCGGAGCTCCACCGGTCGGCACCAGGAGGGCCCGACCGTCGAGCACCGCGACCGAGGTGGCGGGTACCCCGAGGGACGAGCCACCGGCCGCGGCGACCCGAACCGCCGCGGCCGGAGACGAGGTCGACACCGTGGCCCCGGCCGGAGCGTCCGCTCGCGGGCCGGAGGGTGTCGTCGTGGGCGCGGTCGCGCCGTCCGAGCCGCCACCCGCCGGGGGCAGGACGGTCCCCGTGACCGGCACCGTGCCTCCAGGCCAGGTCGGCGCGACCGGTGGCTGGAGTCCGTCGGTCGACGGCTGGAGCACGCCGTCGACCACGCCGGGCAGGTGCCCGACCGTGTCGCCGACGCCGCCGAGGGTGTCGTCCACGAGGCCGGACACCGGCGCGGTGACCGCGCCGAGCGTGTCGTCGCCGACGACCGCTCCGACGACGGGGACCGTGCCGACGACGCGGTCGAGCGCGTCGACGAGTCCGGTGACCGGTCGATCCCCGATGACGCGCTCCACGGCTCCCGTGACGGGACGGAGCGTCGCGCCGAGGCCGGGCTCCGGACGGGAGGCCGTGGTCGCCCCTGCGCGTGCGCCCGTCCCGGTGCTCGGTGCGTTCGCGGCGGGCATCGGCCGGGGCGTCGCCGCGACGGTGCTGGGCGCGGGCGCCGCCGGGGCAGCAGCAGCGGGCCCGGCGGGTGCCGGCGCAGCGGAGGTCGGACGAGCGGAGACCGGAGCCGGTTGCGTCGTCGCCACGGGCGCGGACGTCGCCGGCACGGGGACGTCCGGTCGCGGCGTCGACGGAGCGGGTCCGGACGCGGCCGCGGAGGAGGGTGACGCGGGAACGGGTGACGCGGGAGGAACCGACCGACGCACGGGCTCGACCGCCTGACCCACGACCGACCCGACCCCGTGCGAGGCGTCCCGGACGGTGGATCCGAGGTCGTCCGTCACGGCGCCGAGCAGGCCGGGGCGGTCCCCGGTGGCGGCGCTCGTCGACGGTGCCCCGGTCGACGCCGAGGCGGACCGGACACCGAGGACCAGCGTGAGCAGCACGAGGACGGCCGCGATCCCGACGCCCAGCAGGACGTACCGGATGACCGCGCGCAGGGGTGCACGCATCGTTCGGTCCATGCGCTCACCTCCTGATCCGGCCGCGCACGTAGAGTGGTTGGCCGGTACGGTACGCCCGTCCGCTCGAATCCGCATCCCTCTCCTTGGGAAATCGTCAGGAAAGCCGGCCTTGGTCCCGATCTTCAGCGCTCCGACCCGCAACCTCGACCCCGTCACGCTGCACGAGATCCTCCGCCTCCGGCAGGACGTCTTCGTCGTCGAGCAGGGCGCCGCCTACGACGACATCGACGGTCGCGACCTCGAGCCCGGCACCGTGCAGTTCTGGGCGGGCCGCGGCTCGGTGGACGCCACCGTACGACTGCTCCGCGAAGCGGACGGCAGCGAGCGCATCGGTCGCGTCGCCACCGCCCGCCACGCCCGGGGGCAGGGGCTCGCCGGGCGCCTCATCGAGGCCGCGATCGCCGAGGCCCGTGCGCCGCGCATCCACCTCGGAGCACAGGAGCACCTGGAGGACTGGTACGGGCGATTCGGTTTCGTCCGGTCGGGCGAGCGGTACTCCGAGGACCGGATCCCGCACATCCCGATGACGCTGTCGCGGTAGCGGCCCCCGCCGGGTGCGCGGACCGCGTCGACGACCGACGTCCGGCTAGGCCCGCCAGCGCCGGAGCTCGTCGAACGACCTGCCCTGGTGGGACCGGTCGGCGACGAGCCGCTCGAACACGATGTTCGTCTGGGTCGTCGCCACGGACGCGTCGCCGCTCAGCTCGTCGGCCACGAAGTCGCGGAGCTGCTCCGTGGACGTGCACGCGATGTGGACGAGGAAGTCCTTGTCCCCCGCGAGGAACGACACGTCCTGCACGACGGGCACCCGCAGCAGTCGCTTCGCGAACTCCCGGAGCTCGTGCCGTGCCGCCGCGTGCACCCGGACCGACACCATCGCCTCGATCGCGAAGCCGAGCCGGGCGACGTCGACGTCGGCGCGGTACCCGCGGATCGCGCCCGCGTCCTCGAGCGCCCGGACCCGTGCGAGGCACGTCGAGGGGGCGATCCCGACCGCCGCGGCGAGACGGTTGTTCGGGATGCGGGCGTCCTCGGCCAGGGTCCAGAGGATGCGCTCGTCGACCTCGTCGAACCGCGGGGTCGGGTCGGGGCGGCGAACAGCGCGGTCGGACATGCACCGACGGTACCGCGCCACGGCGGAGCGCACGGGGGCGACGCGTACGGTGGCCGTCACACCGGCGGTCGACCCGCCACGGCACACCGGAGGACACCGTGAGCACACCCGAGCACGACGAACCCGACGCCGGCAAGCCGTCCGTCCGGGACACCCTGACCGCCGGGCTCGTGCAGAAGGCCCTGGAGCCGCTCCTGCGGGCCGTGCGTGAGGAGGTCGCGTCGGCGCGCCGCGAGGTCGGGCAGCGTGCACGCGGAGCCCGCACCGGGCTGGTGCTCACCGCCGCCGCGGTCGCGTTCGCCCTGACGACCCTGTCCCTGCTCGCCGGGCTCGTCGTCGCGCTCTTCGCCCTGGCGCTGCCGCTCTGGGCTGCCGTCGGCGCCACCCTCGTCGTGTTCGCGGTCGTCACCGGGGTCCTGGCCCTCGTGGGGGTCCGCGGCATCCGGCGAGGCGTCCCGCCCGTGCCGAAGGACACCCTCCGCGCGGCGAGGGAACGTGTCACCCGCACGACGGCCCCCGGCGAGGCCCCCGGGAACTGACCGACCGGACCGGGCGAACCCGCGCGGGGCGTCCTCCCCAGCACGGACGCGTCCGGTGTGACGACCGCGCATCCCCGCCGACGACCCGCGCGGCGCCTGCCGACGTCGCGGCCCCCGCCGACGTCGCTACCGCCGCCGACTTCGCAGCCCATGCCGACGTCGCGGACGCTGCCTGCTGACCTCGCGTCCCCGGCCCGGGGCGGGGTCCGCTACATCGCGAGCGTCATGCCGACGACGGCCACCGTCATCGCGAAGACCTCGCCGCTCCGGACCGCCCGACGGTCCTCGCGCGCCCACTCGTGCCGGAGCAGCCACCCGCTGAACGCGCAGTACCCGATCACCCCGGCCCCGAGCACCGCGGACAGCGCGATCCCGTGGCCGGCGTGCTCGTCGACCAGTCCGGTCGCGTGCCCCATCAGCAGCATGCCCGCCATCACCACCGCCGAGAGCGCCCGGTGGACGTCCATCGGCTCGGCGCGGCGTCCGTCCGGCCGGCGGCGGCGCATGACCGGCAGCGGCGCGAGCAGGAGCAACGCGGTCGCGGCGAGCAACGTCCACCCCGGCCCGGCGTGCACCACGGGCAGCAGCATCGCGACGAGCATCACGGCCGCGGGCACGACCACGCCGACGCGCGGCCGGTAGCGATCCCCGACGATGCAGCACACCGACGCGAACTGCGGCACGACCAGCATCGCGTCGGTGATGGTCTCGTGCACGGCGGTCATGGGCGGTGGTGCGGGTCAGTCCTCGGTGCGGGCGGCCTTCGCGGCGCGCTCCTGCTTGACCCGGGCGTTCTCGGCGTGCACCGCGGCCTGGGTCGCGCGCTCGCGCACCAGCCACTCGGGCTTCTCCTGGAGGAGCACCTTGATCTGCGCGGTCGTCAACGGCTCGTCGATGCCGGCACGGCTGAGCCCCGAGATCGACACGCCGAGCTTCTGCGCCACGACCGGTCGCGGGTGCGGTCCGTCGCGACGGAGGTCCTCGAGCCAGGTCGGCGGCTCGGTGCGGAGCTCGTCGAACGCGGTCCTGCTGATCGGCGCACCGCGGAAGGACTCCGGGGCGGCCGACAGCAGGATGCCGAGCTTCTTCGCGGCCGTCTCGGGCTTCATGGTCTGTTCCTGCGCCATGCACACCAGGGTACGGCCCCTATGCTCGGTTGCATGACCGAGGCCCTCACCATCGCCTTCGTGCCCGGGGTGTCCCCGGCGAAGTGGGCCCGCGTCTGGCGCGAGCGGTTCCCCGGTACCGAACTCCGCCTGCGCCCGATCGGGGCGGACGAGGTGGACGACGCCCTCGCCGGCGAGGCCGACATGGTCTTCGCACGCGAGCCCGTGTCCGACCGGCACAACGCGATCCCGCTGTGGACCGAGACCGCGGTCGTCGCGATGCCGAAGGACTCCCCGCTCTCCGACCTCGCCGAGGTCGACCTCACGACGACCGACGTCCACGTGGTCGACGCCGGCCCCGTGCCCGCCGACGTCGACGCGACGCTGGACCTCGTCGAGGCGAACGTCGGCGTCGCGATCCTGCCGCAGTCGCTGTTCCGCGCGGCCAGCAGGAAAGACCTGGTCGCCCGGACGCTCGCGGGCGCACCGGGCACCCGGATCCTGCTCGCCTGGCGCACGGAGGACGCCTCCGAGACCACGGAGGAGTTCATCGGCGTGGTGCGCGGTCGGACCGCGAACAGTTCCCGAGGCGGTCAGGACCAGCCGGGAGGCACGGATCGCGCCGACGACGGCGGCTCGCGCCCGTCGCGTGGCGCCTCCGGCCGCGGGTCCGGCGGCGGTTCCGGCGGCGGCAAGGCGACCGCGGCGAACAGCCGGACCACCGCCAAGCGCGGTGCCACGAAGGGCACCAGCGGCAAGACCGGCGGCGGCAAGGCCGGCCGCGGCAAGGTGCAGCGCGGGATGAAGGGCAAGCCGAAGCGCGGCTCGAAGGGCAACCGGTAACGGTCGTCCCCGCTTACCCGCGTCAGCGGATGACCGCTGCTGCCGCCCGCGCGACCCGCTCCCCGCGCGCCGCCTCGGCCGCAGCACGCGCCTCGGTGACGAGTCGGGTGTCTGCGCGCACCGCCGAGCCGGCGTCGAACGGCGGCTGCGGGTCGTACTCGATCTGCAGTTGGATGTGCTCGGCGGCGGGCTGACCGGCGAGCTCCCCGGCCAACCACAGCGCCATGTCGATGCCGGCGCTCACCCCGGCCGCGGTCACGACGGCACCGTCGACGACGATCCGCTGCTCGACGGGGTCGGCACCGAACGCGGCGAGCATCGGCTTCGAGGCCCAGTGCGTCGTCGCGCGTTTCCCAGCCAGGAGCCCTGCCGCACCGAGCACGAACGCGCCGGTGCACACCGACGTCACCCAGGTCGCCCGCTCCGCGGTCCGTCGGACGAACGCGACCACGTCCGGGTCGAGCATCGCGTCGAACGACCCGTCACCACCCGGGACGACGAGGACGTCGGGGGTCCGTGCCGTCGCGAACGTCGCGGTCGGGACGAGTGCCAGACCGCAGTCGCTCGGCACCGGGTCGAGGTGCGCCGCGACGTACTCGACCGCCGCGCCGGGCACCCGTGCGAGGACCTGAGCCGGTCCGGTGAGGTCGAGCTGCGTCAGGTCGGGGAAGAGCAGGAACGCGATCCGGACTTTGCCCGGGTCGTGCTCGGGACGCACGTCGCCGGTCGTCTCCGGTTCGGGCACCGCAGCGTCGACGGGCACCTCGACGTACTCGGCGCCGATCGGCTGCACCGGCACCGTCCGCGAGCGGTTCGGGGCGGGGTCCGGTTCGGAGGTCATGCCCCGAACGTAGACCCGATCAGGTCCCGACCGCCGACCCGCTCGTGGTCCGGGGACCGCTCAGCCCCAAATGCCGGAGCTCCCCCGCCGGTGGCTGCCGATCAGGTGCGTGTCGACGATGCCGATCGCCTCCATGAGCGCGTACATGGTGGTCGGGCCGACGAACGCGAACCCACGCTTCCGCAGCGCCTTCGACAGCGCCGAGGACTCGTCGGACTTCGTGGGGACGTCGGCGAACGTGATCGGCTCGGGCGTCCGTTCCGGCCGGAAGGACCACACGAAGTCCGCCAGACCGCCGTCCGGACGCAGCGCGATCGTGGCGTTCGCGTTCGTGATCGTCGCGAGGATCTTCGCCCGGTTCCGCACGATGCCGGCGTCGGCCATGAGCCGCGCCACGTCGTCCTCGCCGAACCCGGCGACCACGTCCGGGTCGAAGTCCGCGAAGGCCGCGCGGAACGCCGGACGCTTCGCGAGGATCGTCCGCCACGACAGCCCGGACTGGAACGCCTCGAGCGAGAGCCGCTCGAACACGCCTCGCTCGTCCCGCACGGGCATCCCCCACTCGGTGTCGTAGTAGGTGCGGAGCATCTCGTCGGTCGACGCCCAGACCGGTCGGGCGAGCCCGTCCGCTCCGATGATGAGGGACGGCGGGGTGACGGTCGGCTCGGTGCTCACGGACCCATCCTGGCGTCCGCCGCCGACACCGGGTCACGCGTCGGGTGAGCCGTCCTGCATCGCGGCCGCGTCCATCCACACGAGTTCACGCGGCGGTCTCGTCGGTGAAGTCGGGGTTGACCCCGTGGCCGAGGGACTCGTAGGAGGACGTCGAGCGGCCGAGGTCGGCGACCGGCAGGTTGATGAACACCATCGTGGGCATCGGGGCTCCTTCGCTCAGGACGAACCTCTCGCACACCCTGCCGCACCGCAAGCACGGCCCCACTCAGAACCGCAGTGATACGCAATATGCTGGCACGATGCGGACTGCGTACGTCGACGAATCCGAGCCGGGCGGAGGCCTCGACCACACCGTGTACGTCATGGCCGCAGTCCTCATCGATGCCGAAAGCGAGAGCGAGGCGCGCACCGCCGTGCAGCGGGCGACACCGAAGCGCATGCGGAAACTGCACTGGTACGAAGCCCTCGGCGGTCAGCGACTGACATGGCTCGGTCTCCTCACCCGGGCGGTGAGCATCGTGGTGGTGCGGTACGACGGCCGACCCGCGCGCACGGAACGACGACGGAGACGTTGCATCGAGCGCCTGGTGTGGGAACTCGAACAGCGAGACGTCGGTGCACTCGTCTTCGAGTCGCGGAGCCGAGTCCGCGATGCCGGCGATGTGTCCATGCTCGAGTCACTTCGAGACCGGGGCATCGGGAAAGCGATCCGCCACGAACACGTCCGAGGTTCGGACGAACCACTCCTCGCGCTGGCAGACATCGCCTGTGGCGCTCACTCCCGTGGATTGCTGGAGTCGCGCCCTCAGGACGCGCTCGTGGTGGTGCAGTGAACCCCCGGACAGCGCGGAACCCCGGTCCCGCGCTGGCTGCAGGAAACTCCGGGGCTCACTTTCGACCGAGCAGCACCCGACCGACATGTCAATACTAGGCCGCGATCGCTGAACGTGTCAACGTGAGCAATCGGTTCCGCGAGCGGCGCGGCGAAGGCGAGTCGCGCCTCCAGGCCGGAGGGGCCAGGGAACGACCGACGGCCGCCCGCCGGAGCGGACGGCCGTCGGGCCGGGGCGGGGTCAGGCGAGGTCGCGACCCTCACCGGCTGCCCTCTGGTGCTCCTCCGCCTCGGCCTGGCCGACGATGTCGGCCGCGGGAACGGGGTTCAGCCGGTCCCAGAGGAAGAACAGCAGGCCGCCGACGAGCAGCGAGAGCCCGACCCACAGGTTGATGTGGATGCCGCCGGTCTTCTCCGGGTCGGTGTCCCAGTTGACGATCCCGACGATCGTCGTGATCACGCCGTAGAGGACGAAGAGGCCGCCGAGGATGCGGCGCAGGTCGAGTCGGCGGGTGGAACGGACGAGGGCCTGCTGCTCCTCGGTCATCGTGGTGGTGTCGTCACGCATGAGCGATCTCCTTCGCGCGGATCAGAGGAACGGGAGGTAGAGGACGACGCAGAGGACCAGCGCCACGGTGCCGAGCAGCGCCGGCGAGCGGTACCACGCGGTGTCGGTCGCGACGGCCCCGGCGGTCATGTCGATCCGGCCGACGCCGTAGACCAGTCCCCCGAGCTCGGAGACGTCCTTCGGCTTCGTGACGAGCGACACGACGACCGCCACGACGAGGACGGTGACGAACGAGATGATCGCGCCGTAGAGGGTCTCCGCGGTGGCGGTCGCGAAGAGCTTCGGGTTCACCAGGTACGCGATCCAGGTGATCGTCGGCGTCACGATGCCGAGGACGTACCCCCACAGTGCGCCCTGCGTGGTCATCCGCTTCCAGAGGAGCCCGAGGATGAAGACGCCGAACAGCGGAGCGTTGAAGAACGAGAACAGCGTCTGCATGTAGGTCATGATGTTGCCGGCCTGCGCGGCGAGGAACGCGGTCCCGATGCCGACGAGGACACCGGCGACGGTGACCCAGCGCCCGGTCTTCAGGTAGTGCAGGTCGGGCATGTTCGGCTTGATGTAGCGCTGCCAGATGTCGTACGTGAACACCGTGTTGAACGACGACACGTTCGCCGCCATGCCGGCCATGAACGAGGCGAGGAGGCCCGTGACCGCGATGCCGAGCACGCCGGTCGGCAGGTACATCTGGATGAGCTTCGGGATGGCGTCGTTGTAGGTGAGCGCGCCCGAGGCGAACTGGTTCCCGACGACGGCCGCGGCGATCAGGCCGGGGACGACGACGATGAACGGGATGAAGAGCTTCGGGATCGCGGCGATGAGCGGGGTACGGCGCGCGGCCGACATGTTCTTCGCGGAGAAGGCGCGCTGGACCTCGGTGAAGTTCGTCGTCCAGTACCCGAACGACAGCACGAAGCCGAGACCGAGCACGATCGCGAGCCAGTTCGCGCCGATCGGGTTCGTGACGTCGCCGATGCCGGTGCCCGCCCACGCCTGCAGGTGCTGCACGCCCTGCGTCTGCTTGATCGCCTCGGTCAGTCCGCCCCAGCCGCCGACGCGGTGGAGGCCGACGATCGTCAGCGGCACGAGACCGGCGATGATCACGAAGAACTGCATGACCTCGTTGTAGATCGCGCTGGAGAGGCCGCCGAGCGTGATGTAGGCGAGCACGAACGCGGCGGAGACGAGGATGGCGAGCCACTCCGGCCAGCCGAGCATCGCCTCGATGACGATCGCCATGGCGTACAGGTTGATCCCGGCGATGAGGACGTTCGACACCGCGAAGGCGATCGAGTTCACCAGGTGCGGGGCCTTGCCGAAGCGGCGGAGCATGAACTCCGGCACGCTCCGGACCTTCGAGCCGTAGTAGAAGGGCATCATCACGAGCCCGAGGAACACCATCGCCGGCACCGCGCCGATGAGGTAGTAGTGCAGGGTCGCCATGCCGATCTGGGCACCGTTCGCGGCCATGCCGAGGATCTCGGTCGCGCCGAGGTTCGCGGACACGAACGCCAGGCCCGTGATCCACGCCGGCATCGACCGGCCGGACAGGAAGAAGTCCATGCTCGTCCTGACCTGCCGCCGGGCGGTGAACCCGATGCCGATCACCACCGCGAAGTACACGATGATCATCAAGTAGTCGACCCAGCCCAAGTCGAGCCGGATCCCGCTGTCCGCTGCCGCGAGAACCATTCACACTCCACGTCGATGTGTTGCAGCCGACAACTCCGCCGGCCCGGACGGAGACGCTACACCGATTTGTGACCGTTCACATAGCCGAGGCATGCATCGCCTCGACATGCCCGCACGATCCTGTGCGCACGGTCCGTCGCTAGGCTCGGCGCATGACCGCACCGCGCATCCTCGTGCTCAACGGCCCGAACCTCGACATCCTCGGCCGTCGAGACCCGGCGCAGTACGGCACGGTGACGCTCGCCGAGATCGAGGCCATCGTGCACACCGAGGCTGCCGTGCACGGGCTCGAGGCGGACTTCCGGCAGACCAACCGCGAGGGCGAGCTGGTCGAGTGGCTGCACGAGGCGCTCGACGACTTCGCGGCCGTCGTCATCAACCCCGCCGCCTACGCGCACACCTCGGTGGCGCTGCACGATGCGGTCGAGGCGCTCTCGGTCCCCGTCGTCGAGGTGCACCTGTCGAACACGTGGAAGCGCGAGCCGTTCCGGCACGTCGACCACGTCGCGACGGCGGCGACTGCGGTCATCGCGGGCGCGGGGGCGGACGGGTACCGGTTGGCGGTCGCGCACGTCGCGTCGCTGGTGGCGGACCCCACCGTCTGACGGCCGGGAGGCGCGTGGCGGGCCCGCCCCGAGCCTCCCGTCCGGCGCGTGGAGGCGCGTCGCGTGGCGTCGCGTCGCGGGGTGTCGCGTCGGGGGGGGGTTCCAGAATTCTGGAACCTCACCGACGCCAGGGCCGATGTCCGGAACCTCGGCGAACGTGAGCGGGAAGTCGTGGAACCTCGGCCGCTGGTCGCGCCGGCCGCTGGTCACACCGGTGGCGCCGGCCGCGCCGGGCCCGGCCGCTGCCCGCTAGAACTCGGCGGGACGCCGGACCTCGGCGGCGCCGGCCGTGGCGAACCCGCCGCGGATGAGGGGCAGCGCGCGCCGGACGGCCTGGTCGATGCGCAGCTCGAGGTCGACGCTCGCGATGTCGTAGCCGCCCTCGCGCTTGGTGAAGTCCCGCTCGTTGCCGAACACACCGAGCGGCAGGGTCGTCGACTGGAAGAAGCCGAACAGCGGGCGCATCTGGTGCTCGACGAGCAGGGCGTGCCGGTCACTGCCGCCCGTGGCGGTCAGGAGCACCGGGGTGTCGACGAGGTCGTACTGCCCGACCCAGTCGAAGAAGAGCTTGAAGGCGCCGGAGTACGCGGCCCGGAACGCGGGGCTGCCGACCACGAGGACGTCGGCCGACTCGACGAGCTCGAGGGCCCGGGTCGTCTCGGGGCCCATCGCCTCACGGGAGCCAGCCGCACCGAGGTCCGCGAGCAGCGGCCCGATCTCCACGGTCTCGGTGCGGGCGTCCTCGAACTCCTGCCCGAGGCGCGCGACCGTGGCCGCGACCAGGGTCGAGGTCCGTGACGGATCCGACGGGCTGCCGCTGACGCCGACGACGAGTGCTGCGCTCATGCCCTCGATGCTCACACGCACCGCTCCCCCGCGGTGATCGTGTGACGGCATGTGTCGGGGAGCCCTGCCAGCGCGTGCCGGGTAGCGTCCGGTCGATGCAGACGTTCCTGCCGTACGCCGACTTCCGCGCCTCGGCCGCGGTGCTCGACGACCGTCGGCTCGGCAAGCAGCGCGTCGAGACCCTGCAGGTGATGCGGGCGCTGACGCTCCCGGGCTACGGCTGGCAGAACCACCCGGTGACGGCGATGTGGCGCGGCTACCGGCCGGCGCTCATGGCCTACCAGGACGCGACGTGCGCGGTGTGGGTCGAACGCGGACACCCCGACACCTGCCGCGACAAGACCGTGGCGGACCTGGCGCTCGTCCCCGAGGACCTCGAGGCGTACGCATCGGGCGACTTCGCGGTGCCGCCGTGGAACGAGGACGAGGCGCTGCACCGCTCGCACCGGTCGAAGCTGCTGCAGAAGGCACCGGAGTTCTACCGGCCGCTGTTCCCGGACGAGCCCGACGACCTGGCCGACGTCTGGCCGGGCACGGTCGCGGCACCCGCGCACGACTGACCCCGCGGGACCCGGGCCGCGAGTACGGTCGCGGCCCCGCGCACGACTGACCCCGCGGGACCCAGACTGGGCCGCAGATCGGTCGTGCGGGTGCGACACCGGGCCCGCCGTGGGCGTCAGGGGGCTGCGTCGAAGGGGGTCGACGCTCCGTCCACGGCGGGTCGCGGTGTGCGACGGGGCACGACGACAGGGGATGCCGTGCCCCGCGCCGGACGCGGATCAGGGGCTCGCGTCCGGCCGGGTGCACCACGGGCCCACAGGGGGACGGGCCCGGTGGTGCTGGTCCGGTGGGAAGGACTTCAGAGAGGGTGTTCGGTGTCCTCTCGGTACCGGTCCGACTCGGTCGGTGCGGGCATCGACCGGTGTCCAGGGATGGGCAGGGTTCCTCGGTCGACGGCCGGCCGGATCATCGGGAGCAGGGCACTCCCGACGGTCGCGAGGGCCCCGACCACGGCGACGACCCCGAGGGGTCCGGCTCCGAGGTCGTGCTGGGCGGCCACGACGAGGGCGAGCACGGTCGCCGGTGCCGGGAGGAGCTGGACTGCCCGGAAGCGGTCCTCCCGCCGGACCCGAGTCGTGATCGCGTTCGCCATGACGACAGCCTGGCGCACTTCGGCGGTCCGCAAAAGGGGGGACACGTCCCCACTCATGGAGTAGAACGTCTAGTACACCCCGCGACGTCGAGCGCGCGGAACGCCACGGCACGACACCGGCTCAGCGGAGCGCGCGGACGGCGGCGACCGCGTCGGCCACGGCACCGACGACCACGGGGACGTCGGCGGGCGTCAGCGACTCGTCGAACGTCAGGCGCACGGCGGAGCGCGCCGTGTCCTCGTCGAGCCCGAGCGCCGTGAGCACGTGCGACGCCTCGGTGCTCCCCGCAGCGCAGGCGCTGCCCGACGACGAGACGACGTCCCGCTGTTCCAGCTCGAGCAGCACGGTCTCGCCGTGCACGCCGGGGAAGCAGAACGACGCGTGACCCGGCAGTCGCGACGACCGCGACCCGGTCACGAACGCCCCGGGGACGGCCGCGGTCACCCCGTCGAGCACGGCGTCCCGGACGGCGGTCGCCCGGGCCCCGGCGTCCGCCCGCTCCCCCGCGTGCAGCGTCAGCGCCGTCGCCACCGCGACCGCCCCCGCGACGTCCTCGGTGCCGGACCGACGACCGCGCTCCTGCCCGCCGCCGTGCAGGAGCGGCTCGAGCGCCACACCGGACCGCAGGACGAGCACACCGGTGCCCTTCGGCGCCCCGAGCTTGTGCCCCGACAGCGAGACCGCGTCCGCTCCGGTGTCCGCGGGCCCGACCGCGAGCCACGGCGCCGACTGCACCGCGTCGGTGTGGAAGCGCGCGCCGACCCGGTGCGCGACCGCAGCGAGGGCCCGGACGTCCTGCACCGTGCCGACCTCGTTCGACGCGTGCGCCACGGACACGAGCGTGGTGTCGGGCCGGAGGGCGTCGGCGAGCACCCCGGGGTGGACCACGCCGTCGCGGTCCGTGGGCAGGACGGTCAGGTCGAAGCCGTGGTGCCGCTCGAGGTACCGGCAGCTCTCGAGGACCGCCTCGTGCTCGATCGCGCTCGTGACGACGTGCCGTCCCCGGGGCGTGGCGAGCGCGATGCCCTTCACCGCGGTGTTCGCGCCCTCCGTCCCGCCCGTGGTGAACACGACCTCGGCCGGTCGGCAGCCGAGGACCCGCGCGACGGCGGCCCGGGCGTCGGCGAGCCCACGCGCGGCGGCGTCACCCACCCCGTGCGTGGACGACGGGTTGCCGAAGGTCCCGGTGAGGTACGGCCACATCGCCTCGAGGACCTCCCGGCGCACGGGCGTCGTGGCCGCGCGGTCGAGGTAGAACACCGTCAGGCCGTGACCACGACGTCGAGGCCGAGGTCGAGCGCGCGCGCCGAGTGGGTGAGCGCCCCGACCGAGACGACGTCCACGCCGGTCGCGGCGATCGCGGCGACGGTGTCGAGCGTCACCCCGCCCGACGCCTCGACCAGTGCCCGCCCGGCCACGACCTCGATGCCCGCCACGAGCTCGTCCGGGCCGAAGTTGTCGAGCATGATCGTGTCGACACCGGCGGCCACCACGGGCTCGATCTGGTCGATCCGGTCGACCTCGACCTCGAGGTGCACGGTGTGCCCGAGTCGCTCGCGCGCCGACCGGACGGCGTCGCCGATGTCGACGCCGTCCGCGAGCAGCACCGCGAGGTGGTTGTCCTTCGCCATCACCGCGTCCGACAGCGAGTTCCGGTGGTTCCGCCCGCCACCGCAGCGGACCGCGTAGCGCTCGAGGGCCCGGAGACCCGGGGTCGTCTTCCGGGTGTCGACGATGCGCGCACGCGTCCCGGCGACGGCTGCCACGTAGGTCGCGGTGAGCGTCGCGACGCCGGACATGCGCTGCACGAGGTTCAGGGCCACCCGCTCCGCCCGGAGCACCGACCGCGCCGGGCCCTGCACCGTGACGAGGTGGTCCCCCGCGACGAACCGGCTGCCGTCGGCGACGTGCACCTCGGCCGCGATCGCGGGGTCGACCGCGTGCATGACCGACACGAAGACGCCACCGCCGCTCAGGACGCCGGGCTCGCGTGCGGTGAGCGTCGCCGTGGCGGTCGCCCCGGCCGGGATGAGGGTCTCGCTCGTGACGTCGCCCCACGGCGCGTCCTCCTCGAGCGCGGTCTCGACGACCCGACGCAGCGTGTGCGGCGGGATGCTGCCGGGGTCGGTCACGAGGGCTCGGTCGGGAGCGGTGACGTCGGTCATGCGGGTACCTCCTGCGGGACGTCGGCGGGTCGGACGACCCAGCCGGTCGACCGCGCGGCTCGGGGATCGGTCTCGGGGTGGTCGGTGCGGGCGTGCGCGCCGCGGGACTCGGCACGGGCCTCCGCGGCGAGCGTGGTCAGCCGTGCGAGGTCGAGCAGGGCGCGGTCCTCGTGCCCGCGCACGCCGGCGGGGCTCGGCACGCCGAGTCGGTCGAGGTCGCGGCGGGCGGCGGCGAGCCCTGCGGCGTCACGCAGGAGTCCGACCCGGTCCGTCATGACGGACTGGACCACGCTGCGGACGTCCGTCGCGTCGGCGCGGTGATCCGGGCCTCCCGTCCGGTCCTGCCGGGAGGCACGGCGCGCGTCCGGCGCGTCGGCGACGGTCACGACGTCCAGCGTCGCGTCGCCGCGGAGACGCACCCGGTCCGGTCGCGGTGCGGCGAGCGCGTCCGCGGCGCGGACCGCGAAGACGAGCCCCTCGAGGAGCGAGTTCGACGCGAGCCGGTTGGCGCCGTGCACGCCGGTGCAGGCGACCTCGCCGATCGCGAGGAGCCCGGGCAGGCTGGTGCGGCCCTCGGCGTCGGTCGCGACGCCGCCCATCGCGTAGTGCGCGGCCGGGGCGACCGGCACGCCCTCGCGCGTCCAGTCGAACCCGGCGGCCCGCGTGGCGCGGGTGAGTCCGGGGAATCGGTGGACCAGGAAGTCCGGGTTGAGGCCGGTGGCGTCGAGGACGACGGGGGCGCCGTCCTGGTCGCGGACGGCGGCGGCGATCCCCCTGGCCACGACGTCGCGCGGCGCGAGCTCGGCGTCGGGGTGCACGTCGGCCATGAAGCGTCGACCGTGCACGTCTCGGAGGACCGCACCCTCGCCGCGGACGGCCTCGGAGACGAGCCCGCCGTCCGGCACGGCGAGGCGCGTCGGGTGGAACTGGACGAACTCGAGGTCGGCGAGGACCGCGCCGGCGCGCCACGCCGCGGCCTGGCCGTCCCCGGTCGCGACGAGCGGGTTGGTGGTCTCGCGGTACAGGTGTCCGGCGCCGCCGGAGGCGAGCACGACCGCGTCGGCGTCGAGCCGCTGCGGCTCGCCGAGCAGGTCGAGGACGTCCACCCCGACGACCCGGCCGTCCCGGACGACGAGGTCGACGAGGCACGTGCGCTCGAGGATCGTGACGTGCCGACGGAGCAGGGCGTCGACGAGGGTCCGTTCGATCGCCGCCCCCGTCCGGTCGCCGTCGGCGTGGACGACCCGCCAACGGCCGTGCGCCGCCTCGCGTCCGCGGGCGAGGTCGTCCCCGTGGCGGTCGAGGCTCGCCGGGTCGGCGGTCCGGTCGAACGGCACCCCGAGGGCGAGCAGGTCCCGCACCCGCGCGGGGCCGTCGGTGCAGAGCACCTCGACCGCCCGGGCGTCGGCGCTGCCCGCGGCGGCGACGTGGGTGTCGGCCTGGTGGAGGGCGGCGGAGTCGTCCGCACCGAGCGCGACCGCGACGCCGCCCTGGGCGTACGCGGTGGCGCCGTCGGCGAGCGCCCCCTTCGTCACGAGGGTGACGTCGTGACGGCTGCTCGCCCGGATCGCGGCGGTGAGCCCGGCGATGCCGGACCCGACGATGACGACGTGCACGCGCTGCTCCTGGCGTTCCTCGGCCGCGCGTCAGCCGCGGGGCTTCGCCGCGAGCATCCGCTCGAGGGCGACCCTCGCGTCGGCCTGCACGTCCGCGGGGACGACGATCTCGTTGAGGACCTCGCCGCGGACGAGGGCCTCGAGCACCCACGCGAGGTACCCGGGGTGGATCCGGTACATGGTCGAGCACGGGCACACGACCGGATCGAGGCAGAAGATCGTGTGCTGGGGGTACTCGGCGGCGAGCCGGTTCACCATGTTGATCTCGGTGCCGATCGCGAACGTGGTCGGCTCGGTCGCCGCGGCCACGGTCTTGCGGATCAGGTCGGTGCTGCCGGCTGCGTCCGCCGCGTCGACGACGGCCATCGGGCACTCCGGGTGGACGATGACCTGCACACCCGGGTGGTCGCGTCGGGCCTGCTCGACCTGGTCGACGGTGAAGCGCCGGTGCACCGAGCAGAAGCCGTGCCAGAGGACGACGCGGGCGTCCAGCAGGGTCTGCTCGTCGTTGCCGCCGAGGGTCTTGCGGGGGTTCCACATCGGCATGAGGTCGGTGCTGATGCCCATCGCCTTGGCCGTGTTCCGGCCGAGGTGCTGATCGGGGAAGAACAGCACCCGCTGCCCGCGCTCGAACGCCCACTCGAGGACCGTCGCGGCGTTCGAGCTCGTGCAGACGATCCCGCCGTTGCGCCCGCAGAACGCCTTGAGGTCGGCGGCGGAGTTCATGTACGTGACGGGGATGACCGGCACACGGCCGTCGGCGTCCGGCTCGGTGCCGTAGACCGCCGTCAGCTCGGCCCACGCCTGCTCGACGCTGTCGATGTCCGCCATGTCGGCCATCGAGCAGCCGGCGGCGAGGTTCGGCAGGATGACGCGCTGGTCGTCCCGTGCGAGGATGTCGGCGGTCTCGGCCATGAAGTGCACGCCGCAGAACACGATGGCCTCGGCGTCGGGCTTCGTCAGCGCGGCGTTGGCGAGCTGGAACGAGTCGCCCAGGAAGTCCGCGTGCCGGACGACCTCGTCGCGCTGGTAGAAGTGCCCGAGGACCACGACGCGGTCGCCCAGGGTGGCCTTCGCCCGCTCGATGCGCTCGTGGAGCTCCTCGTCGCTCGCGGTCTTGTACTCGTCGGGGATGCCGCCCTGGCGCGGTGCACCGGTCGGGATGACGTCGGACATCGACGACCCCGGGCCGTAGCCGGGACGGGAGTCGAAGTCCCAGGTGGGCACCGCGAGGTCCGGCGTGCACGTGCTGCCGTCGGCCCTGCCGTTGGAGATGAGCTCGATCGTGGTCGCGATGGACACGGTGGTTCCTATCGGTTCGGGGTGAGCGGGCCGTTGTCGGCGTACGCGAGGTCGGGGTTCGAGCGGTAGAGCCGTGCCGGACGGTGTCGACCGCCGCTCGTGGTCTCGTCGGTGGGCAGGACCGCATCGGTGCGCTCGACCTGCCGCCGGAAGTTCGCGGGGTCGAGTGCCCGACCGAGCACGGCCTCGTACACCCCGCGGAGCTCGGCGAGGGTGAAGCGGTCGCCGAGGAACGCCTGGGAGATCCGCGAGTACGACATCTTGTTCCGGAGGCGCCAGAGGGCGTACTCGACGATGCGGTCGTGGTCGAATGCGAGCGGGGGGTGCTCGTCGGCGAGGAACCAGCGGACGTTCCAGTCGTCGGGCACGACGTTCGCCTCGTCCGGGTGCACGAGGGCCCAGTACACGATGGACACGACGCGGTTCGGGGAGCGGTCGACGTCGCCGAACGCGTAGAGCTGCTCGAGGTAGCGCGGTTGCACGTTCGTGGTCTCGCGCAGGCGGGCCGCGGCGGAGTCCTCGAGCCCCTCGTCGCTGCCGACCCAGCCGCCCGGGAGCGCCCACGACCCCTCGTACGGCTCCGCGACGCGGCGCACGAGCGGCATCCAGAGCGCGGGCGCACCGGTGTCCGGGTGCGGGCGCAGCGCGACGATCACGGTGGAGACCGCGACGCGGATGGGGAGCTCGGAAGTTACTGTCATGTTGACTCGAAGTGTTCGGGTTGCGATGACTCTATCACCGGGTTTCACGAGGCGGTAACACCACCGAAAACTCGTCGGGGGAGCGCACGCCTACGGTGAGGGCATGACGACGGTGACGAGGATGCACGCGGTGGTGTCCGGCACGGTGCAGGGGGTCGGGTTCCGGTACTGGACGGCGCGCAAGGCCGACGGGCTCGACCTCGTCGGGTACGCGCGGAACCGGTTCGACGGGACGGTCGAGGTCGAGGCGGAGGGGCCGAGCGCGGCGGTCGACCGGCTGATGGAGCTGCTGCACAGCGGCCCCCCGTCGGCCGAGGTGACCGAGGTCGCGCTCCGTCCCGTCGTTCCGCACGGCGACACCGAGGGGTTCTCGATCCTGCACTGACCAACGTCCGGACGGTCCCCGGACGGATCTGCCGCCCCGCGTGACGGTGGGACCGGGAATGATCGGGTCCGTCCAGGCGGTTGCCCTGTCTGCGCTCCGGCGCCCACCTCGTCCCGTCCGTCGCGATCCACCAGGAGCCCCGCATGACCCAGGCCGTCGACACCGCGCCCCGCACCGGGAGCGTGCCGCAGCCGTCGCCCGGCGAGACCCGACTCGTGATCGGGCTCCTGCTCGTCTCGGCCTTCGTGGTCATCCTCAACGAGACGATCATGGGCGTCGCGCTCCCCCGTCTGATGGACGACCTCGACATCAGCGCGGCCACGGGTCAGTGGCTGACCACGGGCTTCCTGCTCACGATGGCGGTCGTGATCCCGGTCACCGGCTTCCTGCTCCAGCGGTTCGAGGCCCGGCCGGTCTTCGTGTGGGCGATGAGCCTGTTCTCCGCCGGCACGCTGGTCGCCCTCCTCGCGCCGGGCTTCGCGATGCTGCTCGTCGGACGGATCGTGCAGGCGAGCGGGACGGCGATCATGATGCCGCTGCTCATGACCACGGTGCTCACCCTGGTCGAGCCGGCACGCCGTGGCCGTGTCATGGGCAACATCTCGATCGTCATCTCGGTGGCCCCCGCGGTCGGCCCGACGATCTCGGGCCTGATCCTCAACGCGTTCTCGTGGCGTTGGCTCTTCGGCTTCGTGCTGCCGATCGCGATCGCCGCGCTCGTGCTCGGGATGGTGAAGGTCCGCAACGTCTCCACGCCTCGGACGGCCCCGATCGACGTCGTCTCCGTCGTCCTGTCGGCGCTCGCGTTCGGCGGACTCGTGTACGGGCTGTCGAGCATCGGCGAGGCCGCCACGACCGGGCCGCTCGTCCCGATCGGGTCGCTGGTGGTCGGCGTGTTCGCCCTGCTCGTCTTCGTGCTCCGGCAGACGCGGCTGCAGCGGACCGACTCGGCCCTGCTGGACCTGCGGACCTTCCGCACCCGCGGGTTCACGATCCCGATCATCGCGATGGTGATCAGCTTCATGGCGATGTTCGGCACGCTCATCCTGCTGCCGATCTACCTCGAGCGCGTGCTCGGGCTCGAGGTCCTGCAGGTCGGTCTGCTGCTGCTCCCCGGCGGCCTGCTCATGGGCCTGCTCTCGCCGGTCGTGGGACGCATCTACGACCGCCGCGGCCCGCGGGTCCTGCTCGTACCGGGCGCCGTCATCGTGAGCGCCGTCCTCTGGGGCCTCGCCACCGTCGGCACGGACACGAGCGTGTGGTTCGTGCTCGGCGCGCACGTGGTCCTGAGCGTCGGCCTCGCCCTGACCTTCACGCCGCTGTTCACCGCGGCGCTCGGCGGGCTGCCGCCCCGGCTGTACTCGCACGGCAGCGCGGTCCTCGGCACCGCCCAGCAGCTCGCCGGCGCTGCCGGCACGGCGCTCTTCGTGACGCTGCTGACGATCGGCGCGGCCGGCGCGGCGAGCACGGGCGCGGACGACGTCGCGGCGGCCACCGCGGTGGGCGTCCGCACGGCGTTCCTCGTCGGCGCGGTGATCTCGCTGTTCGGCATCGCGACCGCCGCCCTCGTCCGTCGGCCCGAGACCCCGGAGGGCGCACCCGCTCCGGCCGTGCACTGACCTCGGGCCGGTGTCGGCAGCGCGTGGCATCGTGGGCGCCATGCGGTCGACGACGAGCGAGCTGAACTGGTCCGGGACGGTCACCTACACGGCCGAGCGCGTGGTCCGACCGGGCAGCATCGCCGAGGCTGCCGAGGTCGTCGCCCGCTCCCCGCGCGTGCACGGCCTCGGCACCCGGCACTCGTTCAACGACGTCGCCGACTCCCCCGGCGTGCTGCTCGACCTCACCGGCATCCCGACCGACCTCGTCGTCGACGCGGAGGCACGCACGGCGACGATGGGTGCGGGCACCCGGTACGGCCTCGTCGCCCCGGACCTCGACCGCGCCGGCTTCGCGCTGCACAACACGGGGTCGCTGCCGCACATCTCGATCGGCGGAGCGGTCGCCACCGGCACGCACGGCTCCGGCACCGCCCTCGGCTCGCTGAGCACCGCGGTCCGCTCCCTCGAGCTGATCGGTCCGGACGGCGGGCTCCGGTCCGTCCACCGCGACGACCCGGACTTCGCCGGCACCGTCCTGCACCTCGGCCTGTTCGGGATCGTCACGCGGGTGACGCTCGACGTCGAGCCGACGTACGGCATGCGCCAGGACACCTACGGCCCGCTCCCCTGGGACGTCTTCACCGCGAACGTGGCCGCGATCCACGCCGCCGGCTACTCGGTCTGCTCCTACACGGTGTTCGGCGACGAGGTGGGCGAGGTCCTCGTGAAGTCCCGGGTACCCGCCGGAGCGACCGACGTCGCCGTGCCCGACGACCTGTTCGGCGCGCCCCGGCTGCCCGGCTCCCCGGGCGACGGCCACCACACCGCGCGCGACGGCTCAGTCGGACCGTGGTGGGACCGGCTCCCCCACTTCCCGATCGAGTCCGTGCCGAGCGTCGGGTCCGAGGTCCAGAGCGAGCACTTCGTGCCGCTCCGGCACGCCGCGGCGGCACTCGACGCGGTCAGGACGATGGCCGACCGCATCCAGCCGCACCTGCACGTCTGCGAGGTGCGGACGATGGCCGCCGACCCGTTCTGGCTGAGCCCGACCCAGGGCGAGGACGTCCTCTGCATCGCGTTCACGTGGAAGAAGCACCCGGCGGAGGTCGCGGCACTGCTGCCCGACCTCGAGGGGCTGCTCGCCCCGTTCGACGGGCGACCGCACTGGGGGAAGATGAGCTCCCTGGACGGCGGGACGATCGCCGGGCTGTACCCGCGCCTCCCGGCCGTCCGCGACCTCGTCCGCGCCGCGGACCCGGACCGCGTCTTCGGCTCCGCCTTCGCGGAGCGTGTGCTCGGCGTCTGACCACGAGCGTCGAGCGTCCGACCGCGCGCAGCGTCGCCAGCGCGGTCGACGACCGGCCGGGAGGCCCGCCCCGCGTCCGCCCCGTCGCTCACCCGAGCGGGGTGACCGTCCCCGTCTCCCCGTCCCAGAACCGCACGCCACCGACCTCGAGCACGTCGGGCAGCGGCGCCCGGCGCAGCGCGACGACCGCCCGCGGCAGGTCGACGTCGCGCACGCGCCTCGCGAGCGTGAGGTGCGGTGACCACGACCCCGGCAGTGCGGTGTCCACCCCGCCGGGCGCGGCACGGTGCACCGCCGCGTGGAAGGCGGCGAGCGCCGGGTCCAGGACGACGGCGCGGACGAGCACCGACCGCTCGGTCCCCGCGGGGAAGAGCAGCACGCCGCCGACCCGGAGCACCGTCGGCACCGGTGCGTCGAACCCGACCGGGCACACCAGGTCCTGGCCGGCGGTCAGCGTCACGTGCGGGGCGTTCGACTCCGACACGTGGCGGCCGAGGCTCGGCAGGCCGTCCGCGATCAGCTCGTCCCACGCAGCGCGGACGGCCGCGTCCGACGCCGGGGACAGGACGAGTTCGATGCTGCGCACCCGTCCGAGTGAACCGGGCCGCGCTGTCACCCGGCTGTAACACGGCGGAACGCAACTCGCGGGGCCCGCGGGGCACCGGCCACACTCGACGCACGCCACGGACCAGTGCTGCTCCGCGGGCGAGTCGAGCACCACGAACCGCGCACCCCCACGAGGAGCACCATGTCCGCACCTGCACTGCCCGAGAAGCCGAAGGGCCGACGTCCGATCGGCTGGATCGTCGCCGCGGCCGTCGTCGTCGTCGCGATCGTCGTCGCCGTCATCGTCGGTGCGGTCCGTTCCGGCGGGGACGCCGGCGCCGGCGCTGCCGGTACCGGCGCGGCGAAGACCGTGAAGATCGGTGTCGCGGACAAGGCGCTGCCGTACTGGAAGACGTACACGAAGCTCGCGAAGGACAAGCTGAACGTCACCGTGCAGCTGGTGAACTTCTCCGACTACTCGCTGCCGAACCCGGCGCTCAAGGACGGTCAGGTCGACATCAACCAGTTCCAGCACATCCAGTACCTCGCGGACTACAACGTCACCTCGGACGACGACATCCAGCCGATCGGCTCGACGGCCGTCTACCCGCTGCCGCTCTACGCGACGAAGTACGACAGCGCCTCGGCCCTGCCGTCGGACGCGAAGGTCGCGATCCCGAACGACGCGATCAACCAGGCGCGTGCCCTCCTCGTGCTGCAGGACGCGAAGCTCCTCACGTTGAAGGACGGTGGGAGCGCCTTCTCGACCACGGCCGACATCGAGACGCACAAGGTCGACGTGCAGACGCTCGACGCATCCCAGACCGCGAACGCGCTGCAGCAGGGCTCCGTCGCCGCGGCCGTGGTGAACAACAACTTCGCGACCGCCGCCGGCCTGCCGGTGAAGGACGTCATCTCGAAGGACGACCCCGCGAGCGCCAGCGCCGCCCCCTACGTCAACGTGTTCGCCGTCCGGAAGGCCGACGAGGACGACCCGACGTACCTCGCGCTCGCGAAGCTGTTCCAGGACAGCGCCGTGCAGCAGGCCTTCAAGCAGGACTACCCGCAGGCCGTCGCGCGCAACGTGAGCGCCGCCGACCTGCAGAGCGAGCTCGCGACCGTCGAGCAGGACGCGAAGGCGGCCGGGAAGTAGTGCCCGCCCTCGTCGAACTCCGCGGCGTCTCGAAGCACTACCGCCGCGCCGACACCGGCGAGTCCGTCACCGCGGTGGACGACGTCTCCCTGGACGTGCACCAGGGCGAGGTCCTCGGGGTGATCGGGTACTCCGGTGCCGGCAAGTCGACGCTCGTCCGGCTCGTCAACGCCCTGGAGCTCCCGAGCTCCGGGTCGGTGACGGTCGCCGGACAAGAACTGACGGCGATCCCCGAGCGGGATCGCCGTCAGGCGCGTCGGCGCATCGGGATGATCTTCCAGCAGTTCAACCTGTTCCGGTCCCGGACGATCGCGGGCAACGTCGCCTACCCGCTCAAGGTGGCCGGGGTCGGCAAGCAGGAGCGTGACCGCCGGGTGGCGGAGCTCCTCGACTTCGTCGGGCTGCTCGACCGCGCGTACGCCTACCCGGAGCAGCTCTCCGGCGGGCAGAAGCAGCGCGTCGGCATCGCCCGGGCGCTCGCGTCGAACCCCGAGCTGCTGCTCGCCGACGAGGCGACGAGCGCCCTCGACCCGGACACCACGTCGGAGGTCCTCGGGCTGCTCCGCCGGGTGAACCGGGAGCTCGGCGTCACGATCATCGTCATCACGCACGAGATGGACGCCGTCCGGCAGATCGCGGACCGTGTCGCCGTGATGGAGCACGGCAGGGTGGTCGAGGTCGGCGACGTGTACGACGTGTTCTCGAAGCCGCAGACCCCGGCCGCGCAGCGGTTCGTCCGGACCGCGCTGCACGACCGACCGTCCGAGGAACAGCTCGTGCGGCTCCGTGAGCACCACACCGGTCGGCTCGTGACCGTGCAGATCACCGACGAGGTCGGCCTGCAGAACCGGATCGACGCCGCCTGGCGGACGCACGGCGTCACGGCGGAGCTCGTGTTCGGCGGCGTCGGGGAGATCCGCGAGCGCCGGATCGGCTCGCTCACCTACGAGCTGACGAGCAACGACCCGCACGCCGTCGACGAGGCGGTCCGTGACCTGCGCGGCAGCGGCATCACCGTGGACGAGGAGGCCGCAGCGTGAACAACACCTTCCAGAGCGTGATCGACTCGTTCGACGTCCTCGTCGGGGCGGTGCGCGACACGATCGTCATGTCGATCATCTCGCTCGTCATCGCGGGCGTCATCGGCCTGGCGCTCGGCCTCGCGCTGTACGCGACCCGACCGGGCAACCTGCTCGGCAGCCGGACGGTGTACACGATCCTGAACGTGGTCGTGAACCTCGTCCGGCCGATCCCGTTCGTGATCTTCCTCGCCGCGATCGCCCCGCTCTCCCGAGTGGTCGTCCAGACCACGATCGGGGTGCCGGCGGTGACGTTCGCCATCTCGCTCGCGGCGTCGTTCGCGGTGTCCCGGATCGTCGAGCAGAACCTGCTCGCGGTGGACCCGGGCGTCGTCGAGGCGGCACGGGCCTCGGGTGCGCACCCGCTGTCGATCCTCCTCACGGTGCTCATCCCCGAAGGCCTCGGACCGCTCATCCTCGGCTACACGTTCATCTACATCGGCATCGTCGACATGACGGCGCAGGGGGCGCTCGTCGGCGGTGGCGGCCTGGGCGAGTACGCGATCCAGTACGGGTCGCAGCGCTACGACTGGTGGGTCGTCTACGTGTCGGTCGCGCTCATCGTGGTCATCGTCCAGCTCGGGCAGTTCCTCGGCAACCGGCTGGCGCGCGCGACGCTGCGTCGCTGACGCGGCGCGGGTCGGACGCGACCACCTGGCGGACGGGAGGCACGGTGCAGGTCGGCACCGTGCCTCCCGTCCGTCGCGTGGTCACGACGCCTCGGACCTCGCGGTTGGTCGCACGACGTGCCGCTCACGTTCCGGCGACCCGACGTGTCACGCGACCAACGCGTGATGCGCACGGCAGGTCGTGCGACCAGCGCGCGCCGGATCGCGGGCGGCACCACGGCCCGGACGGGAGGCACGGTGCGGGTCGGCATCGTGCCTCCCGTCCGTCCGTGGTCGCCTCGGACGCCGCGGTTGGTCGCACGACGTGCCGCTCACGTTCCGGGGACCCGACGCTCATCGCGACCAACGCGTGATGCGCACGGCATGTCGTGCGACCAACGCCGCATCGCGCCCGTTGGACGACCGGCGGCGGGGACGACCGGCGGCGGGGACGACCGGCAGACGGTATCCGCGGCCGCGCGTCAGGCGGCGGGGGCGTCGATCGTCGGGTAGCCGGCGGTGTCGCCCGGGTGCTCGTAGTGCGCGCGCACGAGGATCGGCCGGTGGTCGGACACGCCGGCGGGCAGGGTCTCGACGCCCGCGATGTGCAGGCCGACGCTCGTGGCGAAGTCGAAGTGGCCGGTGAACTTCCGGTAGCGCAGGTAGGTCGGCTGGTCGGACAGTGACAGTGCGAAGCCGTGCGCCTCGATCTTCCGGCGCAGGTTCGTCTGGAACCAGGGGTAGTTGAAGTCGCCGACCATGATCGCCGGGGCCTCGCTCGAGAGGTCGCGGACGAACTGGTGCGCCGCCTCGATCTGCTTGCGGCGCAGGGAGTTCGTGGCCGTCAGCGGGCTCGCGTGGAACGAGGCGACGATGACCTCGGCATCCGCCTCACGGTCGCGGAGGTGCATCGCGATGAGGCGCTCGTGTGCGGGCGCGAGGACCCGGTCGTGCAACGACTTCTGCAGCGAGTGGATGCTGAAGTCGCGCAGTTCGAAGCGGTCGTCGCGCTTGTAGATCGCGAGCCCGAGCCGGTTCGCCTTGGTCGACGCCGCGAGCGTGAGGCCGCCGACGGACGGCGCGAGGTCGTTCGAGTCGCACTCCTGGACGCACAGGACGTCGGCCTGGGACGCCTCGGCCAGGGCGGCGAGCTCACCGTTCGCGGTGTGCTCGCGGAGGTTGTAGCTGACGACGCGGAGCGCGGTCGGCTGCACGTCGGCGTCGGACTCGAGGGTCCCTCGCTGCTGTGGAGCGGCCATGCTGCCTTCCTGTTCCGGGTGGTCGGGGTCACCCTGCCGCGGTCACCGTACTCGGCGACTGCGGCAGGTTGCTGAGACTGTAGCGCGCGCGGGGTTTCCGGCGTGTGACCGTGTCGCGAACGGACAGGGCCGTGCGACCGCGCGCGCCGTCAGGCGCGGGCGCGCACCCGCCGGACCGGGTGCGACCGGCCGCTCGCCGTCAGGCGGGCGCGCACCCGCCGGACCGCGTGCGACCCACCGCGCACCGTCAGGCGCGGGCGCGCACCCGCCGGACCGGCCGCACGGTCTCCCCCGCCGTCCGGCTCATCAGCACGCCCTCGACGCAGGCGACGACGAGCAGCACGGCGATGACCCAGAACGCCACGACGTAGGGCCCCGAGCCGCCCAACCCGGACGCGGCACGGATGACCACGGCCGCGACCGCGACGCCGAAGCCCGCGGCCGTCTGCTGCAGCGTCGACGACAGGGTGTTCGCCGGCGTCATGTCCGCCTGTTCCACGTCGGCGAACGCGATCGTGTTGTACGCGGTGAAGCCGACGGAGCGCGCGGCGCCGCTGACCACGAGGAGCACGGCGAGCAGCCAGAACGGCGTCTCCGGCGTCATGGAGGCCATCGCGACGACGCTGAGCGCGGCGACCGCGGACGAGACGACGATCACCGGCCGGTACCCGAACCAGCGCAGGAGCGGCGTGGTCATGGGCTTGATCCCGAGGTTGCCGACGAAGACCCAGAGCACCGCGGACCCGGCGAGCACCGCGCTCCAGCCCCACGCGTCCTGGAACAGCAGCGGGAGGACGAACGGCACGGCGGAGACGGCGAGCCGGAAGAGGCTGCCGCCGGCGTGCGACACCCGGAAGGTCTCGAGCCGGAACGACTCCAGGCCCATGATCGGGTGCGGTGCTCGCCGGAAGTGCCGGATCGCGGCCCAGCAGCAGCCCGCGCCGACGACCCCGGCGACCACGACCGCGACGACGGGGATGACGTCGAGTGCCAGGAGCGACGCCATCACCACGAGCGCCCCGAGCCCGACGCACGCGAGCAGCGACCCGAGCCAGTCGAACGGCACCCGTTCCGGCGCCCGCTCCTGCGGGACGAGCACGAGCGCGGCGACGAACGCGACGACGCCGAGCGGGATGTTGATCAGGAAGATCCAGTGCCAGGAGAGGGTGTCGACGAGCACGCCGCCGACGAAGGGCGCGATGATCGGGGCCGCGAGCGCGGGCCAGGTGAGGATCGCGATGGCGGTGACGAGCTGGTCCCGTCCGGCGCTGCGGAGCACGACGAGCCGCCCGACCGGGACCATCATCGCGCCGCCGAGGCCCTGCAGGATGCGCCAGAGGGTCAGGTCGACGAGTCCCGTCGACGCAGCGCACAGCGCGGACGCGATCGTGAAGACCGCGATCGCCGCGGCGAACACCGTCCGGGAGCCGACCCGGTCGGTGATCCAGCCGCTCACCGGGATGAACACGGCGAGGGTGACGAGGTACGCCGTGATCGCGACGCCCACCGCTGCCGAGTCGACGCCGAGGTCCCGACCCATCGCCGGAGCCGCCGTGGCGAGGATGGTGCCGTCGAGGAGCTCCATGAAGAACGTGCCGGCGACGAGCACGGCGACCGCGGTGCTGCGGGTGGGTCGGGTCGCGGGCGTCGGTGTCGTCGTCGTCATGTCGAACGCGATGCTATGCCCGCGGAGGACTCGGCAGGGCCCGGGTGACGAGCATTCCGCGCTGCACAATGGGAGCGGCTGCGATGTTGTCCCCGCCGCGGTGGACCGGCGAGCGTGGCAGCACCGCTCTCGAGGAGGAGGCCCGATGCCGACGCACGTGCTCGACGACGTCCTGCTGCCCACGATGACGCTCCGCGAGTCCGCACTGGCGTCGAACGCCGCGGTCATGCAGGCGTACGTCGACCGGCACGAGCTGCTGTTCGCGCCGCACATGAAGACGCACATGGCGCCGGCGCTCGCCCGACGGCAGCTCGACCTGGGCGCATGGGGCGTGACGGTCGCGTCGGTGCAGCAGGCCGTCGTCGCGTGGCGGCACGGCATCCACCACCTGTTCATCGCGAACGAGGTGCTCGACCCGGCCGGCCTCGCCTGGATCGCGGACCGACGCACCGAGGACCCGGACGCCGACGTGCTGTTCCAGGTCGACTCCCCCGCCGGCGTCACCGCGGCGGCCGCACACGGTCGGCTGCCCGTCCTGGTCGAGATCGGGTTCCCCGGCGGCCGGACCGGCGTCCGCTCGCCCGACCAGGGCGTCGCCCTCGCCCGCCTCGCGGCCGACGCCGGCCTCGAGCTGCGCGGCGTGACCGGCTACGAGGGCGGGCTGCCCGGACCGGACGAGGCCCGCACCTACGTGCGCGGACTCGTCACTGCGGCCGAGGCCGTCCGGTCGCTCGTCGCGACACCCAGGACCCTTCTGAGCGCGGGCGGCAGCGCGTGGTTCGACGCGGTGGTCGACACCGTCGCGGCCCGGCCCGACGACGTCGACGTGCTGCTGCGGTCCGGAGCGTCCCTGACCCACGACGACGGCTTCTACGCCGAGCGGACACCGTTCGGCCGGCGTCCGGAGGAGGGCCGGCTCGTCCCGGCGATCCGCGTCTGGGGCCGCGTGACGTCGGTCCCCGAGACCGGCCTGGCGCTCGCGGCCGTCGGCAAGCGGGACATCAGCTTCGACGAGGGCCTCCCGGTCGTGCGCGAGGTCCGGCCTGGAGGCGCGGCGCACGCCCGCCCCGTCGCCCCCGTCCCGGGGTCGGTCACCGTCACCCGTCTCGACGACCAGCACTGCTACCTGCGGCTGACGGACGACGCGCCCGCCCTCGCCCCGGGCGACGTCGTCGTGTTCGGCGTCTCCCACCCCTGCACGGTGTTCGACAAGTGGACGCGGATCCTCGTGCTCGACGACGACGACACGGTGCTCGACACCATCGAGACGGAGTTCCGGTGACCATCCGACCCGACCTCCCGCCGCGGAACGCCGCGCTGTCCCTCCGGCGGGGCCTCCGCCTGCTCGACCACGTCGCCGAGCGCACCAGGAACGGCGAGGTCTCGGTCAGCCTCGGCGTCCTGGCCGCCGAGCTCGGGACGTCGAAGTCGACCGTCCTGCGGCTGACCGCCCCGATGGTCGAGAACGACCTGCTCCGCCGGACCGCGGACGCCGGGTTCACCCTGGGGCTCGGCGCGCTCCTCCTCGGGCAGAGCTACCTCGAGGGCATCGACCTGCGTTCGGCAGCGGCACCGTTCCTCCGGCGGACCGCCGAGCAGACCGGGTTGACGTGCCACCTCGTCGTCCCGGACGGCACCGACATCGTGTACGTCGACAAGGTCGAGACGCGCGGGACGGTCCGGATGGGCTCCCGGATCGGGAACCGGCTGCCGATGCGGAACACCGCGTCCGGCAAGGCGATCGTGGCGTTCGGCGAGCCGGAGCTGCTCGTCCGGGTGCTCGCGGAGCCGGTCCGTGCGACGACCGACCACACGATCACCGACGACGTCCGCTGGCGCCGCGAGGTCGACCGCACGCACGACCGCGGGTACGGCATCGACGACCGCGAGAACGAGCCGGACATCCGCTGCGTCGCCGCACCGGTCCTCGACCACGCCAACCAGGTCGTCGGCGCGATGAGCATCTCGGGCCTGGCGTCCCGGTTCCCCGCGGCGGCGGTCCGCGAACTCGGCTCGGGTGTGGTGCGGACGGCGCACGAGATCTCGGTGGCGCTCGGATCGTCCTCCGCCCGGCTCGCCCTGCAGCGCACAGCCACGGCTCGGGGTGCCCGGTGACCGCCCGCGTCGTCACCGTGGGCGAGACGATGCTCCTCCTCGGCGGAGCGTCGGTCGGCTCGGTGTGCGACCTCGAGGCCGTCCGGCTCGACACCGGGGGCGCCGAGAGCAACGTGGCGATCGGGCTCGTCCGGGCCGGGGTGCCGACGACGTGGGTGGGGCGGGTCGGGACGGACCCGGCCGGCGAGCGCGTCGTCGCGGACGTCCGTGGCGCGGGCGTCGACGTCGTCGCGGTCCCGGACGCGGAGCGCTCGACCGGGATCATGGTGAAGGAGCGACTGGCCGACGGTCGGACGCGGGTGTCGTACCACCGCCGGGGTTCGGCCGGATCGGCGATCGCGCCGGACGACGTCCCGGCCGGACTCGTCGAGCAGGCGTCGCTCGTGCACCTCACGGGCATCACGCTCGCCCTCTCCGACCGCGCCCGTTCGACGGTGGACGCCGTGCTGGACCGGGCCGCGGCCGCCGACGTCCCGGTGTCCTTCGACGTGAACCACCGCCCGAAGCTCATCGACGCCGACACCGCGCGCCAGCGGTACCGCGCCGTCGCGGAGCGGGCCTCGGTGGTGTTCGCCAGCGACGACGAGGCCCGGCTGCTCCTCGGCATCGACGAACCGTCCCGGACGGACGACGATGCCCGCGACCGCGGACCCGGCGGCCACGCGGACGAGGAGTCGCTGGCGCACGGCCTCGCGGCGCTGGCGGCAGGGACCGCGGTGGTCAAGCTCGGCTCGCGCGGGGCCGTGGCCTCGGTCGACGGGGTGCTGCACCGCCGGGCCGCGACGCCGGTGCGCGTGGTCGACCCGGTCGGCGCCGGGGACGCCTTCGTGGCCGCGTGGCTCGCGGCGGTCCTCGGCGGCGCCGGCCCCGTCGAGGCGCTCGAGCGCGCCGCGGACGCGGGCGCGCTGGCGTGCACGGTCCCGGGCGACTGGCGGCTGCCCGACCCGGACGCAGCGCCCGAGGTCGGTGTCGCGATCGACCACACCGTGCACGACCGGGTGGACCGCTGATGGCCGCGCCCACGATCGGAGGAACCCGATGACCACCACCGCCCCCGCCACCGGGCCCGCGCGACACCGCCACGAGGCCGGCCCCGCGATCGCCGTCCTGCGCGGCGGCACGGGCGACCACGTCGAGGACGTCATCCGGACGCTCGTCGAGTCGGGCGTCCTGGCGATCGAGCTCACCACGAACACCCCGCGCTGGCGGGAGGGCCTCGCCTGGGCGGTCGATCGGTACGGCAGGTCGGTGTCGATCGGCGTCGGGACCGTGCTGGACCCCCGACAGCTCGACGAGGCGGCAGCCCTCGGCGCGACCTTCGCGGTCAGCCCGCACACCGACGTCGCGATCGGGGCACGGGCGCACGAGCGCGGCCTCGGCTGGTACCCCGGGGCGGCGACCCCGACCGAGATCGTCACGGCGTGGCGGCACGGAGCCCGTGCGGTGAAGGTGTTCCCGGCGGCGCAGCTCGGCGGACCCGCGTTCCTCGCGCAGGTGCTCGCACCGCTCGACTTCGTCGACGTGGTGCCGACCGGCGGCATCGGGGTGGACGACGCGGCGGCCTACCTCGCGGCGGGCGCGGTCGCCGTCGGGCTCGGGTCCCCGCTCGTCGGCACCGCGCTGGTCGACGGCGACCTCGCGTCGCTGCGTGTCCGCGCCGAGCGACTCGTCGGGTCGTTGGCGCGATGACGATGGTCCTCCTGGCGGGCGGATCGGTGGTCGGCGACGACGGCCGCTTCCACGCGAGTGACGTCCTGGTCACGGACGGTCGTGTGGCAGCGACCGGGGAGCGACTCCGTGCCCCGGACGCCTCCGAGGTCGTCGACTGCACCGGACGGGTCGTCATGCCGGGCTTCGTCGACGCGCACTCCCACGCGGGCTCGCTCGTGTTCGACGAGCGCGTGCAGCTCGCGCTCCTCCGCCAGGGCGTCACGACGATCGTCACCGGTCAGGACGGCGTCGGACCGGCCCCGGGCGACGGATCGTACGCGGCGCGGTACTTCGCCGCCGTCGACGGCCCGCACCCGACGTACCGCGGCGACGGCGTCGCGGGACTCCTCGCCACCTACGACGGCACGACACCGCTGAACGTCGCGACGCTCGTGCCCGCCGGGACCGTCCGGCACGAGGTCATGGGCGACGACGACGGTCCGGCGGACGCCAGCCGGCTCGGAGCGATGCGGGCACTCGTCCGACAGGGCATGGCGGACGGCGCCGTCGGCCTCGCGACCGGCCTCGACTACGTGCCGGGGCTGTACGCGACCACGGAGGAGCTCGTCGTCCTCGCGACGGAGTCCGCCACAGCAGGGGGCTGCTTCGTGTCGCACCTGCGCGGCGGGTACGAGTCGAACCTGGCCGCGGGCATCGACGAGATCGTGCGCATCTGCCGCGCAGGCGGTGGCCCGGCGCACGTGTCGCACCTGCACGCGCCCGTCGAGCTCGCCCTCGACGAGCTCGACCACGCTGCGGCGGCGGGTGCTCCCCTGTCGTTCGACGCCTACCCGTACTCGCGCGGCTGCACCATCCTGTCGATGCTGCTCCTGCCGGCGGAGCTCGCCCGACCCGGCACCGACGACCTCGCCCGGGCGCTCGCCGTCGACGGCGGTCGGGCGCGGGTCCGGGGCGCGGTGCTCGACCGGGTCCTCGGTCGGGCGGACCTCGGCACGGACTGGGCGGAGCAGGTCACGCTGTCGCACGTCCCCGCGGCCGAGTTCCACGGGTTGCAGGGCCGGACGCTCGCGGACGCGGCAGCGGCCACGGGCACCGACCCGGTCGACCTCGCGCTCGACGTGCTCGTCGACTCCCGGCTGCAGGTGACCGTCGTGATGCGGGTGCCGCGTCCACGGACGCCGACGGAGCTCGCCGCGCTGTACCGACACGGCGGACACACCGGCGGCTCGGACGGCATCTTCGTCGGCACCCACCCGCACCCCCGCGCGTACGGCACCTTCGCGCGCTACCTGGGCGACTTCGCACGGACCGGGCTGCTCTCGTGGTGGGAGGTCCAGGAGCACCTGTCGACGGTGCCCGCGGACCGCTTCCGGCTCGGGCGCCGCGGTGCCGTCGCACCGGGCTGGACCGCGGACCTCGTGGTCGTGGACCCCGAACGGGTCGGCGCCCGGTCGTCGTACGCCGAGCCGGTGCTGCTCGCCGAGGGCATCGACGACGTCCTCGTCGCTGGCGTGCCCGTGCTCCGCGAGGGTCGGCTCACGGGTGCCACCCCGGGCGCGGGCCTGCGGCGCGAACGCCTTCGTCACCCGGCACGGTCGGACGGCCCCTGACGCGCACCCCGCCGGACGACACGCACCGCACCGCGCCGGACGACACGCACGCCGCCGGGCAACGCGCACCGCGCCGGACGACACGCACCCCGCCGGACGACACGCACCCCGCCGGGTGAGGACCCGCTCAGGCGGAGGGCAGGACCGCGACGACGTCGATCTCGACGAGGATCCCCGCGAGGTGCGACTGCACCGTCGTCCGGACGGGGTACGGCTGGGTGAAGTGCTTCGCGTACTCCTCGTTGAACGCGGCGAAGTCGCGGTCGGAGTGCTCGAGGTGGACGGTCGACTTGACGACGTCGTCGAGGGTGGCCCCGTGCTCGGCGAGCACCGCCGCGACGTTCGCGAGCACCTGCGCGGTCTGCCCGGCGACGTCGTCGGCCATCGCCCCGGTCGCGGGGTCCTGGGGGCCGAAGCCGGCGGTGTAGAGGAAGCCGTTCGCGACGACGCCCTGACTGTAGGGGCCGGCGGGCTGCGGTGCGTTCTCGGTGACGACGGCGGTCTTCGGCATGGTGCTCCTCGGTCGGTCGGATCGTTCCGGACCACCGTAGGCGGCGGCGGGGTGCCGGACCGGCCACGGGGCGGACCGTTTCCGTCCTGCAGAACGCGGGGCGGGCCTTCCGGGCGGGTCTCCCAGGGAACGTGCGACTACCCTCGACCCGTGCCGCCCGAATCGACGCTCTCCGGATCGCTCGCGACCGGCCGACGGCGGTTCACCGACCTGGCGACCAGTCTGCCGGCCTGGTCCGCCGTGCTCCTCGTGTGGTTCGGCGGCCGTGTCGTCTCGACCGTCTGGCTGGCGCTCGCGTACCCGCTCACCGGGCGCGCGTTGCCCGCGAACGCGATCTGGGGCAACGACCACGGCTTCCTGACGTTCCTCACCGCGTGGGACGGGCAGTACTACCAGCAGATCTCGCTGCACGGCTACCCGACCACGCTCCCGACGGACGCAGCGGGGCACGTCACGCAGAACGCGTGGGCGTTCCTGCCGGCGTTCCCGTTCCTGATCCGCATGCTCACGGCGTCGACCGGGATCACGTTCGAGGTCGGTGCGCCGCTGATCGCCCTGGTCTCCGGACTCGTCGCGACGTACCTGCTGCACCGGCTCGTCAGCGACCACGCCGGGCACCGTGCGGCGATGTGGGCCGTCTTCTTCTTCACCTGCGGTCCGCTGTCGTTCCTGCTGCAGGTCGGCTACGCGGAGAGCACGTTCCTGGCGCTCACGTTCGGCGCGCTGCTCGCGATGGAGCGACGGCGGTACGGGCTGCTGACGCTGCTGGGCGTCGTGGCGGCCTTCACGCGTCCGGGCGCGCTCGCGATCCCGCTCGTGCTCGGCGTCGTCGTGGTCGTCCGGTGGATGCGGTCGCGCCGGGCCGCCCGGGCGGACGGCCTCGACGACACGACGGTGCGCGTCGCCGGGGTCGTCGGCCGGTCGTTCGACGCCTTCCCCGTGCGCGAACGCGTGGCGGCCGTGGCGGCCGGCATCGTGACGGCCGCCGCCGGGGTCGCGTGGCCCGTCATCGCGACGCACGTCACCGGGACGCCGAACGCGTACCTCGAGACCGAGATGTCCTGGTGGGTGAACTTCATCGGCCGCGTCGAGTTCGCCCCGATGACGCCGTGGTTCCTCATCGCGCTGCGGTGGCTCGGCGTCGGCGGCGTGCTCATCGTCGTGTTCCTGCTCGTCGCGTACCCGGTGTGGTTGCTCCGGCGTTCGACGCGACGCCTCGGCCTCACCACGGTGCTGTACTCCGCGGCGTACGCGCTCTACATCTTCGCGGTGTCGCTGCCGATGGCGTCGACGCCCCGGTTGCTCATGCCGCTCGCGCCGCTGTTCGGGTCACCCGAGCTCGTCGCGAGGCCGTGGCTGCGGTGGACGTTCGTGAGCTGCGCGCTGCTCGGGCAGCCGGTCCTGGTGGCGGTGCTGTGGCTGCTCGGCCCGCCGTGACCCGCTGACGCCCGGGCCCCGGGTACCGGGGGCCGCCAGAGCCGAGCGTCGGGTGCCGGGCGCCGTCGGAGCCGTTGTGCAACGACGAAGCCGCTGTCGTTCGACAGCGGCTTCGTCGTTCCACAGCGGCGCAGCAGCCGCGGCGTGGCTCGCTACAGCTCGACCGTGCCGTGGTCGCCCGTGTCCGGCTGGCTCTGCTTCCCCAGCGCGGCCTTGAGGGTCTGCACGAGGCTCCCCACGGGCCCGGTGTCCTGGGTCCAGTACTCGACGGAGTCCCCCTCGACGGTGAGCAGCCGGATCGACGGATCCTGGCGCCCCTGCGGGAACCAGGCCTCCGCGAACGGGGACCACAGCTCGTCGATGACGGTCTCGTCCTTCGTGACCGTGGCGGTGCCGGCGATCGAGAGGTAGCCGCCCTGCGACTCGATCGCGACGTTCACGTGCGGGTTCCGCGCGATGTCGTCGACCTTCTCGCTGCCGTCCTGCACCAGGAAGCGGAGCGTCCCGTTGAACGCCTTGTCCTGCACCGCGAGCGGCCGAGCGTGCAACTGTCCGTCCTCGCTGACCGTGGTGAGGAGCGCCGTCCGCGCTCCGTGGACGATGTCCGAGATGGCTGCTCGCTGGTCGGTCTGGGTGTCGGTCATGGTTGGTCCTCCTCGTCGTGCGCCCCGTTGTGCCCGACGTGCGGCCGGGGTCTGCCCGGGGCGCGGTCCGTTCGGACCAGTGTGCTCCGCGACGCTGTGATGCGTCTGCCCGGAGGTGCGGAGGGTCCACCCCGTGCGCCGCGCGCACCTGCCTGGAGGCACGGTGCGCGTCCGCCACGCACGCGTCGGCCGGTGCGGGCCGGTCCGGCGTGAGCGGGTCGCTGGCCGAGCCGGCAGGCGCAGGTCGCTGGCCGATCCGACAGGCGCGGATCGCTGGCCGATCCGAAAGGCGCGGATCGCTGGCCTATCCGGCTCGCGCGGGTCAGCTGGCCGAGCCGGCGGGCGCGGGTCGATCCGGCAGGCGCGGGTCAGGCGGCGGGCTCGCGGATGGTCGTCTCGACGTCGACGACCTGCGGCACCCGGGGCATCGAGGCGAAACCGAACGCCACGGGCGGGTCGAGCGGGGCGATCGACCCGAGGGGCTCCCCCGCCCAGGTCCCCCGGACGCCGGTCACGTCGTGCGCCCCGGTCACGCCGTAGTACTCCCGACGACCGTTCCCCGCGGTCCCCGCGGTGCCGGCCCCGGGAGCGACGAGTCGGGCCACCGGGTCGATCGCGGTGAGCCACCGCCAGTCGCGGGCGATCGGCTTGGGGACGATCCGGAGCACGCGGCCGAGCGGGGAGATGGCGCCGACGTCGATCGACGCCCGGAGCGGGCCGGCGTCGACCTCCAGGCCGCGGGCGGTGCGTCGCGTCCGGACGTCGACGACGGAGACCGTGTCGAACCGGTAGGTACCCGAGACGTAGGCGGCGACGAGCTCGTCCGGTGCGAGGAGCACGGAGCTGCCGTCGGCCTGCTCGAGGAACACGTCCGTGAACGGCCCGAACGGCGATCGGTCCCAGTGCCCGACGACGAAACGGACGCCGGAGGTGGTGCCGACGCCGAAGATCTTCCCGCGGAAGCGGCGTTCGCTGGTCTCGAGGGTGTGCCGGGGCATGCGCCGGACGCTACCCGCGCACGCCGAGAGCGACGTGACGGCGGTGAGCCGCGCCTCCCGGCCGTGCCCGACGCAACCAGCCCGACGCGACCGGCCCCACGCAACCAGCCCGACGCGACCGGCCCGACGCGACCAACCCGACCCGACCAGCCCGACGCGACCGTCGGCGTCAGGGAACCGGCACCGGCTCCGCGAGCAGCTCGCGCACCCGCGGCGCGACCTGCGTGCCGTAGTGCTCGATGGACCGCATCATGTCGTCGTGCGGGAGCCGACCCGTCGCGTACCGCATGTCGAACCGGGACGCCCCGAGGATCCGCATGTTGCGCGCGATCTTGCGTGCGACGGTCTCGGGCGACCCGACGTACAGGGAGCCGCCGGCCGAGAGCCCCGCACGGTACCCGGCGACGTCGAGCGGCGGCCAGCCGCGCTCCCGCCCGAGCTGGTCGGTGACGGCCTTGTGGTACGGCCAGTAGCGTTCCGCGGCTTCCTCGTCGGTCGCGGCGACGAAGCCCGGCGAGTGCATCGCGATCGGCTGCTGCGGCAGCTCCAGCTGCGTCAGCGCCTGGCGGTAGAGGCGGGAGAACGGGGCGAACTGCGCCGGCTGCCCGCCGATGATCGCGAGGAACAGCGGCATGCCGTACGACGCCGCGCGGATGACGGACTGCGGGGACCCGCCGACGCCGATCCACGTCGGGATGGGGCCGTGCTCGAGCTTGGGGAAGACGTCCTGGTCGACGAGCGACGCGCGCTTCGTGCCGGACCAGGTGACCTTGTCGCCGCCGCGGAGCGCGGCCCAGAGCTGGAGCTTCTCCTCGAAGATGACCTCGTAGTCGGCGAGCTCGTACCCGAAGAGCGGGAACGACTCGGTGAAGGAGCCCCGGCCGAGGATGACCTCGGCGCGGCCGTCCGAGATCGCGTCGACGGTGGCGAAGCGCTCGTACACGCGGACCGGGTCGTCGGACGAGAGCACGGTGACCGCGGACCCGAGCCGGATCCGGGAGGTGGACGCGGCGATCGCGGCGAGGACGACCTCGGGCGCGCTGACGATGAAGTCGGCGCGGTGGTGCTCGCCGACGCCGATGAAGTCGATGCCGAGCTGGTCGGCGACGACGGCCTGCTCGACGACGTCACGGATGCTCTGCGCGTCGGACTTGACGGTGCCGTCGGGGAGCTCGGTGACGTCGCCGAAGGTGTCGAGGCCGAGCTGCACGGGGCCGACGCGGTCGGGTGCGGGCGGCGGGACGTCCGAGGGGCGGTCGGTGCCGAATGCGTTGCTCATGGGTCCTCCTGCGTGTCGCCTCCGGGGTGGGTCCGGGTGTGGGTCCCGTGTGGGCGACGTTCGCCGTTCAATGCGTTTGCATAAACCTACCACGGCCGAGCGTGCAGCGCAGCCCCCGCACGGCCTGCCCGCACCCGGCACGAGTACCGTCGCCCCCATGCCGCAGATCCCCGACCAGACCGGCCGCCGCATCGTCGTGACCGGCGCCAACAGCGGAACCGGCAAGGAGACCGCCACCCGTCTCGCCGCCGCCGGCGCCTCCGTGGTGCTCGCCGTCCGCACGCCGTCGAAGGGTGAGGAGGCCGCGCGCGACATCCGCTCCGCCCACCCCTCCGCCGACGTGGAGGTCCGTGAGCTCGACCTCGCCGACCTCGCGAGCGTGCGCCGGTTCGCCGACGGCATCGCCCGGGACGACCGGCCGCTCGACGTCCTCGTGAACAACGCGGGCGTGATGGCCCCACCGAAGCGGTTCGAGACCGTGGACGGCTTCGAGCTGCAGTTCGGCACCAACTTCCTCGGACCGTTCGCGCTCACGAACCTGCTCCTGCCGCACCTCCTGCGCGCGGAGGCACCGCGGGTCGCGACGATGTCGAGCCTCGCGGCCGTGTTCGGCGGGATCCGCTTCGAGGACCTGCAGTGGGAGCGCGGGTACAACGGCTGGCGCGCGTACGGGCAGTCGAAGCTCGCGGACCTCCTCCTGGCACTGCACCTGCACCGGCTGACGGTCGAGCAAGACTGGCGACTGCGCAGCACGGCCGCCCACCCCGGGTACACGCGGACGAACCTCCAGACCGCCGGACGGTCGCTCGGTCGCTCACGGCCCGTGCGCTCCAACGACCGGGCGCTCCCGTTCACGCAGGCGGTCGAGCAGGGCTCGGAACCGCTGCTGTACGCCGCGGTCGGCCCGAACGCCGTGGGAGGCGCCTACTACGGCCCCGCGGGCTTCGGCGGGCTCACCGGCCCGACCACGGTGGCATCGGTCCCGCGGTCGGCCCGGAGCGCCGACCTCGCACGCTCGCTGTGGGCGGTCGCGGAGGACCTCACGGGCACGACGCCGCCGGTCTGACGCGGCTCGCGGGGCGCCGTCACCACGCACCCGGCCGGGAGGCACGGTGGGCGCCCGTAGGTCGGGTCACCACCGCTCGTGGTGACGGTCCAGGGCGCCGGTCACGGCCGTCAGCAGCGCGCGCTGTCCCCGTGCCGTCGGGTGCACGTCGTCCGACTGCATCCAGCCGGCGTGGCCGCGGAGGGGCTGGCCGAGGTCGAGCCAGGACCCTCCGACGCCGGTGACGGCGGTGCGGAGCGCGGCGGAGACCGCGGCGAGCTGCCCGGGCGGGGCGTCCTGGTCCCACACCGCGCTGAGGCCGACGATGCGGGCCCGGGGCAGCAGGCGACGCACCTCGGCGACGAGCTGCTCCGCCGCACCGTCGAGCGCGTCGTCGTCCTGCCCGAGGTCGTTCGAGCTGGCCTGGAGCACGACCACGTCCGGGTGCAGCGACGCGGCCTCCTCCGCGAGGCCCTCGTCGGTCGCGGTGCACTGGTCGTCGCCCTCGGCGAGCATCCCGGCACCGTCGCAGCCGAGGTCCGTCAGCCGGAGGTGCTGCCGGGCGGCGAGCAGCTCCGGCCACGCCTGGTCGGTGGGCAGTCCGTGCCCGATCGTGATGGAGTCGCCGATCACGGCGACCCGGGCGCCCGTCGCGAGGTGCCCGGGCGGCAGCACCGCGGACACGTCGGACGAACACGCGGCGAGCAGCCCGCAGAGTGCCACGGCGACGCTGCCGAGCAGGAACCGGGTCGTGGGACGCACGCCGTCGGTCAGAACTGCACGTCGTCGCGGGTGAACGCCGCCGTCACCGCGGCCGCGATCGCCTGCTGGCCCCGGACGGTCGGGTGCACGTCGTCGGACTGCATCCAGTCGCCGTGCCCCCGGAGCGGCTCGCCGATGTCGACGTACATCCCGCCCTCGTGCTGCAGCGCGACACGCATCGCCCGCGAGATCGTCGCGAGCTGGGCTGGCGGCGCGTCCTGGTTCCAGATCGCGCTCAACCCGATCACGCGCGCCCGGGGCATCCGACGGTGCACGTCGTCGACGACCCGGTCGGTGGCGCTGCGGATCTCGGCGGTGTCGAGCCCCAGGTCGTTCGAACTGGCCTGCAGCAGGACCACCTGCGGGCGCAGGTCGACGGCCCGCTTCACGAGCGCCGGGTACGCGCTCGCGCAGTCGTCGTCGTCGCCGAGCGCCGCGACCCCGGCCCCGTCGCAGGACAGGTTCGTGAGGGCCCAGCCGTTCGTGTCGGCCATGAGTGCGGGCCACGCCTCGGCCGTGGTGAGTCCGTGCCCTCCGGTGATGGAGTCGCCGACCGCGACGACGCCGACCCCCCGGGCGTCGTCCCAGGCCGTCGGCGGGCCCGGGGTCGGGGTCGTGCGCACCGACGAGCGCGGGGTCGACTCCGAGCCGACGGCCGCGGACGGTTGGTCGCTGCAGGCGCCGAGGGCGACCACGGCGAGCGCCGCGACACCGAGGGCGAGCGCGCTCCTGGTCGTGGTGGTCACGAGCCGTGAAGCTACGCCCGCTCCCCACGGCGCGCCCGTGCGGTGCGCTGCGGGTGTGTTCAGGCGCGGTGCAGCTCGACCGAGCCGTCGAGGCGCCCGGGCTCGGTGAGCCGCGCGTGCTGCAGGACGGTGCGCCCCGGTCCGACGGCGGCCGCCACGATCGACAGCGTCGTCATGTGCCCCTCGGCCTCGTGCACGTCGCGGAGGATCGCGTCCGGGTGGTCGGTCGGCAGCTCGGCGGACGCGGCGAGCACGCCGAACCAGCCGCTCCACCCGTCACCCGCGTCCTGACCGGCGTCGGCCGCGCGGAGCTCGTCGAACGGACCGAGCACGGGCGGGCCGGTCGGGGCGTCCACGGCCCGGAACGCGTCGAGCCACCGGCCCACGCGCGGCGCCGCCGGGTCGTCCGGCTCGCCGTGGGTCACCATGTGCACCCCGGGGCCGAGCACGGTCGTGCGGACCTCGGAGCCGTCCCACGCGACGACCTCGGCGCCGTCCGCCGTGGCGCGGACGAGGTTGAAGGCGCGGGTGGCGGGGAGCGTGCCGTCGTGCCCGGGCAGCACCCCGCCGACGGCGTCGAGGGGCACGACCCCGCGCGTCGTCCAGGTGCCGTCGTCGCTCGGGACGGGCTCGCCGCGGTTGAGCACGACCGCGAGTCCGGCGGCGTCGGACGCAGCGAGCCAGGCACCGCCGGCCGAGCGGTCGCGCACGCCCCGGACGTCGGGGTCGCGGTCCGGCCACCAGGCGGCGGGCGGGTCCCACGGCCGCTCGGGCGACTCGTCGCGGAGGGCGAGCACCGTGACGGGCCACTCGGAGCCGGGCGCGACGCGGACGACGACGGTGCACATGGGTCCGATCCTCGCACGGCGGCCGCCGGTAGCGTGACGGGTGTGAACGCTGCAGCAGAGCACCCGCGCACGGTCGTCGTCGGCATCACCGGGGGCATCGCCGCGTACAAGGCGGTCGGTGTCGTCCGAGACCTCGTCAAGCGGGGGCACGACGTCCACGTGGTCCCGACGGAGGGGGCCCTGCGGTTCGTCGGGCTGCCGACGCTCGAGGCACTCAGCCGGAACCCGGTGACGACGAGCGTCTGGGACGACGTGGCCGAGGTCCGGCACGTGGCGCTCGGTCGACGCGCGGACCTCGTCGTCGTCGCACCGGCGACCGCGGACGCCCTCGCCCGCATGGCCGCCGGGTTGGCGGGCGACCTCCTCGGCACCACGCTGCTCGCCACCGAGGCACCCGTCGTCGTCGCGCCCGCGATGCACCCGCAGATGTGGGAGCACCCGGCCACGCGGGCGAACGTCGAGACGCTCCGGTCGCGCGGCGTGCACGTCGTCGGACCGGTCGTCGGCGCACTCACCGGCGACGACGCGGGCATCGGTCGGATGTCCGAGCCCGAGGACATCGTCGTCGCGGCGCTCGCGGTGCTGGACGGCGACCACGCGAGCCGCACCGCGCCCGGCGACCATGCGAGCCGCACCGCGCCGGGTGACCACGCCGACCAGGCGGGCCGGTCCACCGGGGCCGCGCCGTCCCTCCCGGCCGGCGACCTCCGCGGCGTCCGTGTCCTGGTGACCGCGGGCGGCACGCGCGAGCCGGTCGACCCGGTGCGCTTCGTCGGCAACCGCTCGAGCGGCCGACAGGGCGTCGCGATCGCCGCCGACGCCGTCTCCCGGGGCGCGACGGTGACCCTCGTCGCCGCGAACGTCGACGCCCAGCTCACCGCCGGGCTCGACGTCGAGGTCGTCCCGGTCGGGTCCGCGCTCGAGCTCGCCGACGCCGTGCGGTCCCTCGCGACCGATGCCGACGTCGTCGTGATGACGGCCGCCGTCGCGGACTACCGCCCGGCCGAGGTGCACGCGGAGAAGCTCAAGAAGGACGCGCAGGGCGACTCGCTCACGCTCGAGCTGGTCCGCAACCCGGACGTGCTCGCGGAGCTCGTCACGAACCGGCGGACCGGGCAGATCGTCGTCGGGTTCGCCGCCGAGACCGAGCCCGACCGGGCTGCGCGCATCGAGCTCGGTCGGGCCAAGATCGCCCGGAAGCCAGCGGACCTCCTCGTCGTGAACCACGTGGGGTGGTCCGCGGGGTTCGAGCGCGAGGAGAACGCCATCGAGGTGCTGACCCCGGGCGGCGAGGTCGTGCGGGAGACCTCCGGGACGAAGGCGGAGGTCGCGGCCGCCGTCCTCGACCTCGTCGCGACCGCGCTGGCCTGACGACCGGGCGGGCCGCTCGCTGCGCGCTCCGAGGGAACGGCGAGCACGATGGGGGCATGCGACGACGTGAGCGCACCAGACGCGCCAACCGCACCGCTGCCGTCCTCGCCGCCGTCCTCGGCGGCGCGGGCGTCACGCACTTCCTCCGCCCGCGCACCTACGACCGGATCGTCCCCGACGCGCTCCCCCCGCGCCTGACGACCCTGGCGTCGGGCGTGGCCGAGCTCGGCATCGCCGCGGGGCTCGCCCTCCCCCGCACCCGACGCGCGGCCGGGTGGGCCGCGGCCCTGCTGTTCCTCGCGGTGTTCCCCGCGAACGTCAAGATGGCACGCGACCTCCTCGACTCGCCCCGGTCGACCCGGGCTATGCGCCTGGTCGCGGTCCTGCGACTGCCGCTGCAGGCACCGCTCGTGGCCTGGGCGGCGCGCGTCGGCCGTCACGGCGGATGAGCGAGGCACGGGCGGCCGTCCCGCTGCGGCACCGCCCGGTGACGGTGCACGCCTGGGAGGACGTGGTGTTCGCGCACTGGCGCCACGACCCGGACGTGCTCGCCCGCACGCTCCCCCGTGGCACCCGGCCGGACGTGGTGGACGGCAGCGCCTGGGTCGGACTCTCGGCGTACGTCTTCCGCGAGACCCGCGTGCCGCCGTTCCCGCCGTCCGGACGGCTCGGCTCGATGACCGAGGTCACCGTCGAGGTCCTCACGGTCGACGACCACGGCCGGCGCGGCGTCGCCTACCGGACGATCGACACCGCCAACGTGCCCGCGATCGTCGCCGCCCACGCGCTCCTCGGCGTCCCGTACACGTTCGCGCACGCCCGGTCGCGCCGCCGCGGCGACACGATCGCGCACCGTTCCGTACGGCGGCCCAACCGCGCGCTGCACCCGTTCCGCGCCGCGCGGGCGCTCCGGCTGACGCCGACGACCGGGCCGGGAGGCACGGCCCGCCCCCGCCACGCAGCCTCGGTCCGCGTCGTGGCCGGCCCGGTCGTGTCCGACCCGCTCGCCGTCGAGCTCACCACGCGCGCGGGGATCCACGCGCGGCACCTCGCGCAGACCGTCTTCTGGCAGCGACAGCACCCGCCGCTGACGATCCGGTCCGCACGGGTCGAGCAGCTCGAGGGCGACCTGCCCGCGGCGATCGGGCTCCCCGGACTCCTCGACCGGACGCCGGACTCGGTCCTCGTCGTCGACGCGACGACCGTCCGGTACGCCTGGGGGGACGTGCTCCGGTGACGGTCGGGGCCGAGCACGGTCGCCGACCCGTCACGGCCCGACCCGACCCGACACGACACGACCGGAGCGCGCTCCCGGTGGGCGGCGACCGTATATCAGGTACGGTGATCCGTACGGCCGCACCCGGGGTGCCGGTCGACCGACCAGCACACACCTCGAGGAGCGTCCACGATGCCGGTCCCCACCACCGCACCGACCGAGCACCAGCTGCTCCGTGACACCGTCCGCGTGAAGATCCACGACGCGATCATGGACGGCACGCTCGAACCCGGGGAACGCCTCAACGACGACGAGCTCATCGCGTGGCTCGGCGTCTCCCGCACCCCGATCCGCGAAGCCCTCAGCCAGCTCGCCCGCGCCGGCCTCATCGAGATGGCGCCGAACCGGTACACCCGCGTCACCACCCCGAAGCCGGAGGAGGTGATCGAGTCCCTCCAGACGCTCGGCGTGCTGTTCGGCGGCGTCGTCCGCCTCGCGGTCCCCCGCCTGGGCGCCGCCGCCCGCGGGAAGATCCTCGCCTCGCTCGACGCGACGATCCGCGACCTCACCGCGCACGACGTCCCGGCCCTGAACCACGACGCCCTCGGTGTGTTCGCGCTCTACGTCGACGCGTGCGACAACCCCGACCTGCAGCGCGTCTGCCGCGACACGATGGACGGGCTCGCCTACCGCCTTCGTCTGCCGAACCTCGACCAGCTCGTCGACTGGGACCGGATGACGGCCGACTTCGAGCGGCTCCGGGCGGCGACCGCAGCGGGCGACAACGTGGCCGCCGAGCTCGCGACCGAGTCGATCCACCAGCTCCCCGGCGAGAAGCACTGAGTCAGCCTGTACGTCCGGACAGGAACGCCCGCTCCGGCGGTGTCCGCGCCGCCCGGTAGCATTCCGACGACCCCAGACCGCCGACACCGGAGGCCACCCATGAGCGCTCGTGACACGGACCGGACCGCGATCGCCGCACGGCTCGCCGCGGCGGTCGGACGCATCAACCGGCGGGCGCGCTCGGACTCCGAATCGCTCGGCTACGGCATCGTGTCCGCGCTCGCCACGATCGAGCGCGAGGGCCCCCTTCGACCGGGTGACCTGTCGCGCCTCGAGGTGGTCACGAAGCCCACCGTGACGCGGATGCTGACCGAGCTCGAGCAGCGCGGGTTCATCGAGCGGGAGGCCGATCCCCGCGACGGTCGGGCGTTCATGGTGACCGCCACCCCGGCGGGCATCGCCGCCGTCGCCGAGGCACGGTCCCGGCGGACCGGCATCGTCGCCGACCTCATCCACGACCTCCCCGCCGAGGACGTGGACCGGATCGCGGACGCGCTCGACGTCCTCGAGCGCATCGCACAGGGCGAGCGCACCCAGGGACCTCACACCTCCTGACCCCGGACCCGGTCGTTACCGAACCGTTACCGAGCGGTGGACGGACCGTTCTGCCAGTGTTCCTGGACACGCCGTCCAGCATGACGCGTCATCGTGTCGGCTCCGCCACGGCGCGACCTCCGACGGTCGCCTGACGGCGGACGGACGGGCCCCACACCACCGTCCGGGCCTCCCCCGACCCGCGGACCCGACGGTCCCACCGTCACCGGACCCCCACGCCTCCCCACCCCACCCCGGCGTGCCCGGGAACGGTCCGCACCGAGTCGGCCGACCACCGGAACCGATGAAGCGACGCACCACCGAACTCCCCACGACCACGGCCTCCACCCGCCGCGAGGCCCTCGACTCCCCCTCCCGACGCGTGCGTCGGGTGCTCCGCAACCGGACGACCGTCGTCGCCGCCGGAGCCGCCGTCCTCGCGGTCGCCGGCTGCGGCGTCGTGGTCGGCACGCAGCCCGCCCTCGGCGAAGCCCTCGGCGTCCCGAGCGCCTCCACGACGGCCGCTCCGGCCCTCGACGGGACCGCCCTCGACCGCGCGCAGGCCCAGGCGACCATCTCGACCGCGCAGGCCGTGCTGGACGACGCGAACCACAAGACGGACACCGCATCCCTCGAGCAGCGGGTCGACGCCCTCGACGACTACCGCGAGCTGTCCGGCGCAGCACTGACGAACCGGATCGCGTCCACCGTCGCCGCGACCCAGCAGGTCGCCGAGGCCAGCGCCGCCCAGGACAAGTCCGACGTCGACGCGGAGCGGGCCGCGGCCCGGAAGGCCGCGGCGGACAAGGCGGCTGCCGAGCGGGCCGCGGCCGAGGCCGCGGAGGCGGCACGGAAGCTCGCGGCGGGCAACACCGTCGCCGGCGCGAAGGCCACCGCCGCCTCCCTGGCCTCGTCGCAGTACGGCTGGGGCTCGGACCAGTTCCGGTGCCTGGACAACCTGTGGACCAAGGAGTCCGGCTGGGACTACCGGGCCGTCAACAGCAACGGCGGCGCCACGGGGATCCCGCAGGCACTCCCCGGCTCGAAGATGGCCACGATGGGGTCGGACTGGCAGACCAACGCCACCACCCAGGTCAAGTGGGGTCTGCAGTACATCGCGGACGCCTACGGCACGCCGTGCGCCGCGTGGGGACACTCGCAGGCGTCGAACTTCTACTGATCCGAACCGCAGACGGACGGGAGGCCCGTGGCGACCCCGCCACGGGCCTCCCGTCCGTCCCGCGACCGGCGTCCTCGTCGCACGTGCGGGCGACGGCGATCAGCCGATGCGAGCCACCCGGACGTCGACCCGGCTGAGGGCGATCCCGAGCCCGGTGGCCGCGGTGAGCGCTGCGACGTGCGCCTCGTGGGCGATCGCGGGCGCCGGGCGCGAGCCGTCAGTGCCGATGACGACCCGGAGCACGTCCCCGTCGAGGACCACCCGGCCCGGGGCGGTCCGGGCGGCGAGGCTCTTGACGGCGGACACCGCGCTGCCGAGGGTCGGGCGGGCCCGGTAGAGGTCGGCGACGCCGGGCACGGCGAGCACGGCGGTCTCCACCGCGGTCATGGACTCGTCCGTGGTGCTCATGCGTTGCCCCCCTCGTCGCCGGTGCGCTCGTCGTCGTGTTCGCCGGCACCGTCGGTGTCGTCCGCGTCCGTGTCGTCCGCGTCCGTGTCGTCCGTCCGCGGTAGGAGGTCGCGGACCACCACGTCGACGGAGTCCACGACGAGGTCGGTCTGGTCGGCGAGGACCGCGGCGACGGTCTCGCGCACCTCGGACGCCACCGTGCGGATGCCTGCACCGGCACGCACCGCGATCTCGACGACCACCCGGACGGGTGCCCCGAGCTCGGTCACGTCGCCCTCGAGGGTGCAGCGGGCGATGAGTGCGTCGGCGACCCCGTCCCCGGCGCTCCGGACGAGCGAGCGGATCGCCCCCTCGGTCATCACCGGACGCTCGGTCGGGGCCTTCGGGCGCAGTGGGACGTCCCGGCCGGCGCGGGCCTCGAGCGAGATGTTCGCGAGGACCCCGCTTACCCACGACTCGTCGGCCGGGGCCTCCTCGGCGGCGGCGGACTCGAGCGAGCCGAGCGACGACTGCCGGAGCCGGACGAGCGCCGCGAGGGCGTTCTGGCACGCCGGCGAGTCGTCGATGGTGGGGTCGGCGGGCCGCATGCCCGCGTCGAGGTAGTCGGCCAGCTCGTCGATCGAGTGGCCGTCGAGGTCATCGGGCTCGAGGGAGTCGAGCTGGACGTGCCCGGAGTCGGTCATCGCCATGCCTCCATGAGACGGATCATGTTCTTGCGGGCGCGGGACAGCAGACCGCGGACGGTCGACGCGGGGAGGTCGAGTTCCTCCGCGATCTGGTCGTAGGAGTACTCGAGCACCTCCTTCATGAGCCAGCACCGCCGCTGCTGTTCCGGGAGCTCGCGGAGCGCCGTCTCGACGGCCTCCTCGCGCGAGCGGGCCTCGGCGACGCGTTCGGGGGCGTCGTCCGACGGCGCCTCGACCTCGATCTCGGTGACGTCGTCGTGGAAGCGTCGGGCACGGATGCGGTCGATGCACTTCCGACTGAGGATCCGCATGAGCCACGACTTGACGCGGCTCGGGTCCTCGAGCCGGTCGAGCCGGTCCCAGGCGGTGATGAAGGTCTCCTGCACGACGTCGTCGAGCTCGTCGGTCGAGCCGAGGGTGCGCCGTGCGTACGCCCGCAGCAGCGGTGTGTACCGCCGGATGAGGACCTCGAACGCCCGGACGTCACCGTCGGACGACCGGCCGGCGAGGACGGCGTCGTCGAGGTCGGTGAGGAGCTGGTGGGGCACGTGTTCCTTCTACCGGTGTCGCTTGGGGTCTTGCTGAGCACGGACGGGCCGCCTCCTCACCGGTCGCCCGCACGGAAAGCGTGTGCGGAGGTGACCCGGAACGGCCCGGCGGGCCGTGCGGCGAGGGCGCGGACGCGCGCCTGGGCGAGCACGTGGGTGCGGGCGCGCAGGCGGTGCGCACCGGCACGCGGGTCCAGTTCGTCCGTGGTCATCGTTCCTCCTCGGGCCGTGGGTGCGGCCCCCACCGGTGTGACGGGTCGACCCGGCGGTTCGTCACGCCCTGGTCCGGACTCGTCCTCGGTTGCCCGGTACGGCATGCTGGTGCGGTGCCCCTGGTGACCGCCGTCTGCCGCGTCGAACGACTCCTGCCCGACTCCGGCACGATCGGCGTCACGGCGATCGACAAGCGCCCGGTCGAGGGCCCCGTCCGGGTCCGACCCCTCGGGCTGCGTGCCGACGTCCAGGCGGACCGGAAGCACCACGGGGGCACGGACCAGGCCGTCTACGCCTACGCGGACGAGGACGCCGCGTACTTCGCCGACCAGCTGGCCCGCGACGTCCCGCCGGGGCTGTTCGGCGAGAACCTGCGGACCAGCGGCGTCGACGTCACCGGGGCGGTCACGGGCGAGCGGTGGCACGTCGGCGAGTCGCTCGTCCTCGAGGTCACGATCCCCCGCATCCCGTGCGGGACCTTCGCGCGACGCATGCGCGTGGACCGGTGGGTCCGCCGCTTCACCGAGGAGGGGCGTCCCGGCGCCTACCTCCGGGTCGTCCGGTCGGGCAACGTGTCGGCCGGCGACGCCGTCGAGGTCCGCGACCGCCCTGCCCACGGCGTCACGATCGGCGAGCTCTTCGCCGGGATCACCGCCGACCGCGCCCGAGCGGTGCTGGACGCCGGACGACCGGTCCCGCCGAAGGTGCAGGCGCTGCTGACGACGGCGCTCGCCCGCGGCTGACCAGGCCGAGCGGACCGTGCCCTGGTCACTCCTGGAGGGTCCGTCGGACAGGGTCGATCGGTCGCTTCGCCCGCGGTAGCCCGGCGACCACGAGGTCGTAGGAGTTCGCGACGAGGTCCTCGACGAGGGTCTCGTCGAGGCCGTCCCCCGGCGCGAGCGTGATCCAGTGCCGCTTGTCCATGTGCCAGCCCGGCGTCACCTCGGCCAGGTCACGGACCAGCGCGGCGCCGTGCGGGGGCGCGCACTTGAGGTTCACGATCGGCACGCCCCGCAGCTCGCTCGTCATCGCGAACATCTTGCCGACGACCTTGTAGACGAGCGCGCCCTCGCCGAAGGGCGTGGTCTCGTCGACCGCCGGCAGTCCCGTCGCGGTCCGTCTGGCGACCTCGTGCAGGGCTCGACCGTCCATGCCGTCAGCATGCCGCAGACCGACGACGTCCGCCCGCCGGGTGCACCCCGCTCGGGGGCATGAGAGATCCTCGCGGGATGGCGTAGCCTGGTCCGGTGCAGATCACCCGAACCCTGAGCCTCGCCGCCGCCGGCATCGTCCTGGCCGCCTCCGCCGTCGCCGGTGGTGCCACCACCGCGCAGGCCGCGCCCACGGTCTACAAGAACTGCGACGCCGTGCACCGCGTGTACTCCGGCGGCATCGCGAAGAAGTCCGTCACGAAGAACCGGGTGACCTCGGGCGGCAAGACCACCTACCGGGCGCTCCAGGGGACCGTGAAGAAGGACGACGCCCTCTACAACGCCAACAAGAAGCTCGACCGCGACGCCGACGGCATCGCCTGCGAGAAGAGCTGACGCCGGACGTCGAGCCGGCGGACCGCCGGGCCGACGCCGGTGCGCCGGGCGCGCCCCGTGCCTCCCGGGATCCGCGCGCGGGCCTCCCGTCAGAGCGGTGGGACGCCCTCGTGCCCGGACCGCGGCCTGGCCGTCCCGGCCACCCCGGTGACCACCGAACCCGGCGGGACGTCCTTCGTGACGACGGTGTTGGCGCCGACGACGGAGTCCGCGCCGACCGTGATCGCACCGATGAGCGACGACCCGGCACCGACCACGACGCGGTCGCCGACGCGGGGGTGCCTGCGGACGCCCGGGCCGTGCTCGCCGCCACGGCCACCGAGGGTCACGCCGTGGAACACCACCACGTCGTCGCCGATCACGGCGGTCTCCCCGATCACCACACCCATGCCGTGGTCGATGAAGAAGCGCCTGCCGATGCGCGCCCCCGGGTGGATCTCGATCCCCGTGACGGACCGGGCGACCTGCGCGACGACGCGGGCGACGGACCGTGACCCCGGCAGCCCCTCGGCGAGCCAGAGCCGGTGCGTGAACCGGTAGGTCCAGATGGCGTGCAGGCCGGAGTAGACGACCGCGTTCTCGAGGTCGCCGCGGGCCGCGGGGTCGCCGCGGCCCGCGGCGGCCAGGTCCTCGCGGATGGTCCGCAGCACACCGAGCCGCCTTCCGCCGCGTCGCACGTCGTCGGGTCGCACGTCGTCGCGACGCGCACCGCCGCGACCCGGTCCGCCGGTGCGGACCAGGTCGCGGTCCGGGTCGCGGTCCGGGTCTGGCGTCACGCAGTGAGCCCGTCGAAGAGGACGGTGGACAGGTAGCGCTCCCCGGTGTCGCAGACGATCGCGACGATGCGCTTTCCGGCGTTCTCCGGACGGGCTCCGACCTCGATCGCGGCGTGGATGATCGCGCCGGACGAGATGCCCGACAGGATGCCCTCCTGCGTGCCGAGGTCGCGGGCGACCCGCAGGGCGTCCTCGAGCTCGACGTCGAACACCTCGTCGATGACGCTCCGGTCGAGGACCTCCGGCACGAAGTTCGCGCCGATGCCCTGGATCTTGTGCGGGCCGGCCTTGCCCTCGGTCAGGAGCGGCGAGTCCTTGGGCTCGACGGCGATCACCTGCACCCCGGGCACGCGCTCCTTGAGCACCTGCCCGACGCCCGTGATCGTGCCGCCCGTCCCGACGCCGGCGATGAACACGTCGACGTGCCCCTCGGTGTCGCGGAGGATCTCCTCGGCCGTGGTCCGGCGGTGGATCGCGGCGTTCGCCGGGGTCTCGAACTGGTGCGCCAGGATCGCGCCGGGGGTCTCGGCGACGATCTGCTCGGCGCGGGACACGGCACCCTTCATGCCCTCGGGCCCGGGCGTGAGGACGACCTCGGCGCCGTATGCACGGATCAGTGCGCGACGCTCGACGCTCATCGTCTCGGGCATCGTGATGACGACCCGGTAACCACGGGCGGCGCCGACGAGGGCGAGGGCGATGCCGGTGTTGCCCGACGAGCCCTCGACGATCGTGCCGCCGGCCTGCAGCTCGCCCGACTCCTCGGCCGCGTCGACGATCGCGACCCCGAGGCGGTCCTTGACGCTCGCGCCGGGGTTGTAGAACTCCAGCTTCGCGAGGATCTCGGCGCTGCCGGGACGCGGCAGCCGGTTGAGCCGGACGAGCGGGGTGTTCCCGAACGCCTGCGAGATGTCGTCGTGGATGGTGCCGCTCATGTGGTCCGTTCCTCCGGGTCTGGCCGCGCCGCCGTCCGGGCGTGCGAGGCGCTCCTGCGCGCGTGCACGTCCGAGCCTACCGACGCGAGCCGACGGGGCACGGTTCGTGACACCGGTGGGACGCCGGCGCGGAACAGCCGTCGGCGGCGCGCCCGTGCGTCAGCGCACCCAGGCCGTCCCCGGCGCGCCCGCGCGTCAGCGCACCCAGGCCGTCCGCGCGAACGCCTCGTCCGTCGCCTCGAGCATGCGGAGGACGTTGCCGCCCGCCAGCGCACGCAGGTCGTCGTCGGACCAGCCCCGGCGGACGAGCTCGGCCGCGAGGACCGGGTACCGCGACACGTCCCGGAGGTCCGGCGGCAGCACGGGCGTGCCGTCGTAGTCGCCCCCGATGCCGACGTGCGCGACGCCGGCGACCTCCCGTGCGTGGTCGACGTGGTCGGCGACCTCCGCGACCGTCACGAGCGGCGCCTCCCCGACCGCGCCCGCGGCCTCCCACTGCGCGTACGCCGCGGACACGAACGCCGGCACGAACGTCACCATCACGACACCGCCGTTCCCGGGGAGCCGTTCGAGGACGTCGTCGGGCACGTTCCGTGGGTGGTCGTTCACGGCGGTGGTCGACGAGTGGCTGAAGATGACGGGCCGGGTCGCGACGTCGAGCGTGTCGTGCATCGTGGCGGGCGCGGTGTGCGAGAGGTCGACGAGCATGCCGATCCGCTCCATCTCCGCCACGACCTCGCGGCCGCGGTCGGTGAGTCCTCCGTGCGGGTGCGACCCGGTGGCCGAGTCCGCCCAGGGGGTGTCGTCGTTGTGCGTCAGTGTCATGTACCGGACGCCCAGTCGGGCGAAGGACCGCAGGACGGCGAGGTCGTCGCCGATGGAGTGACCGCCCTCCGCGCCGAGCAACGACGCGATCCGGCCGCGCTCCACCGCCGACCGGACCTCGGCGGCGGTGCGGGCGAGCGCGAAGGTCTCCGGGTACCGCTCGACGATCCGGAGCGCGACGTCGATCTGCTGCAGGGTCGTGCGCACCGGATCGGGCTCGGAGCAGGGGACGAAGACGGACCAGAACTGCCCGACGACGCCACCAGCGCGCAGCTTCGGGACGTCGGTGTGCAGCGAGCCCTCCTCCGTGTCGATCCCCTCGACGTCGGAGCCGTGCGTGTCGCGGCGCTCCCACGGGAGGTCGTTGTGGCCGTCGATCACCGGGAACGCGTTCATGCGGCGACGGTACCGCAGCCGCCCGGCCTCCCGGCCCCCGGGCACACGCCCGGCCACCCGGCCCCCGGGCGCACGCCCGGCCATCCGGCCTCCGCCCGCCCGGCCACCCGGCCACCCGGCCACCCGGCCACCCGGTCCCCGCGCGCCCGCCCGCTCCGCCGGTCTGGCCGCCTCGCTAGGCTCATCGGCATGGACCCCGTGACCCTCCGGACGGACCGCCTCGTGCTCTCGCGGCCGGAGCCGTCCGACGTCGAGGACGTCATCGCCTACGCGACCGACCCGGACGTGGTCGCGTTCACCCCCGTGCCCGTGCCGTACGGCCGTGCGGAGGCACTCGCGTTCCTGGCACGCTGCGACGCCGGCTGGGCGGAGGGGACCCGTCTGGCGTGGGCGATCCGACGCGCCGAGGACCCGCGGCTGCTCGGCACGGTCGAGCTCTTCGGCATCGCGGACGACGCCGCCGAGGTCGGCTACGCCAGCCACCCGGACGCACGGGGCCACGGGTACGTGACCGAGGCGGTCGCCCGGGTCGTCGACTGGGCCCTCGCCGAGGCGCCGCACGGCCTGGGGCTCGTCCGGGTCCAGTGGCGCGCGATCGCGACGAACCACGCCTCCGCCGCCGTCGCCCGGCGGGTCGGCATGTCGTACGAGGGACGCCGGCGTTCCGGGAGCCTCCACCGCGGGCGACGGCACGACGAGGCGCTCGCTGCCGTGCTCAGCGGGGACGACCGGTCGGCACCACGGGGCTGGCCGGTCGCGTGACCGTGCACTTCCGTCTCGACACCCACCTGGACTGCACGCCGGAGCGCGCGTTCGCGCTGTCGCTCGACATCGGCGCGCACGAACGGTCCCTGGCCGGCACGGGCGAGCGGGCGGTCGACGGCGTCACCGCCGGCACCATCGGCCTCGGCGAGAGCGTCACGTTCCGCGCGCGGCACCTCGGGGTCGTCTGGCGGCTCACGAGTCGCATCACCGCCCTGGAGGCACCACACCGGTTCGTCGACGAGCAGGTGCGCGGACCGTTCGCCCTGTTCCGGCACGAGCACCGGTTCGAGCAGGCCGGCACCGGGACGCGGATGGTCGACGACGTCACCGTGACCGCGCCGTTCGGGCCGCTGGGTCGCCTCGCCGAGGTCCTCGTCCTCGACCGGTACCTGCGACGTCTCCTGTCGACGCGGAACGCCGCGCTCGCGGCCGAGGCGGCGTAGCCGAGCGCCACCCCCGACACCTCCTGCCGGCCCGGAACGCCGCGCTCGCATCCGAGGCGGCGTCATCGCACGTCCCCCGTTCCCTCCCGGCGACGCGGAACACCGTGCCCGCAGCCGGGCCGGACCGGCGCGCCCCCGCGCCGGCGATCAGACGGCGTGCGCCCCGAGCAGCGCCCCCGCCGCGTACGTCGCGGCGAGCGCCAGCGCCCCGCCGAGGACCACCCGGACGGTCGCCCGCCCGCGGGGTGCACCGCCGAGGGTCGCGCCGGTCGCCCCGGTGACGGCGAGCGCGACGAGGACGGCGACGACCGTGACGGCCACCCGGGCCGACTCCGGAGCGAACAGCATCGCGAGGAACGGCAGCGCCGCCCCGGTCGTGAACGTCGCGGCCGACACCCACGCGGCACGCCAGGGACTGACGACCTCGTCCTCGGCGTCGCGGAGCGCGGCTGCGGCGCGGTGCCGACGGACCTCCGGTCGCACGAGCTCGGCGGCGACCGACGCGGCGACGTCCGGCGCGACCCCGAGCCCGCGGTAGTGCGCCGCGATGGTGTCCGCGTCCTCGGAGTCGGCCTCGAGCTGTGCCTGCTGCGCGGCCTGACCGGTGCGCTGGGCGTCCCGTGCGCCGCTGACCGAGACGTACTCGCCGAGTGCCATCGACACCGCCCCGCCGACGAGCGCCGCGGTCCCCGCCGCGATGACCGGACCCGTGCCCGCCCCGGCCCCGGCGACGCCGACGAGGACGGCCGCGACGGAGACGATGCCGTCGTTGGCGCCGAGCAGTCCGGCGCGCAGCCAGTTCAGCTTCGCGGCGCTCGCGGCGTCGTGATCGATGGTGGGGAGCACGAGGTCCGTTGCGGTCGACATGCGACGAGGATGCCACTGGCGCGAGCACCCCGCCAGCAAGGTGAGGCTGCCCTGACCTGGGGTTTTGCGGTGAGGGCAGCCTTACCTGAGCACATCGCCAGGCACTGCGGCAAACCGCACCCTTCCCCGCATCCGGGGGTCGTCGCACGGACCGGGGCACCCACCGGATGACACGATCCAGCAATGAGCAGGGGAATCCGGATCGACCACGTGGGCGTCACGGTGCCGGACATCGACGCCGCCACCACGTTCTTCGAGACGGCGCTCGATGCCGTCTTCCTCTACGACGTCCGCTGCCGGACCGAGGAGCCACGCGGATCCGCCGAGGTGCACGGCTACCTCGGGATCCCGTCGACGATGGCGCAGGGGGCGATCCGGATGCTCGCGCTCCCGGAGGGCCCCGGCCTGGAGCTGTTCGAGTACGTCGGTCCGGACCAGCACGCCCCGGCGGTGCCGTCCGACCTCGGCTGGCAGCACGTCGCGCTGTACGTGGACGACATCGACGCCGCGCTCGAGAAGGTCGAGCGCGCCGGCGGCGTCCGGAACTCGGACCCGCGCGGACTCCGTGGCCCCGAGGCCGGTGCGGGGAACCGCTTCGTGTACACCCGCACCCCGTGGGGGTCGACGCTCGAACTCGTGAGCTACCCGACGCCGCAGCCGTACCTGCTCACGGCTCCCCGGGCGAAGTGGGCGCCGTGGCCGTCACCGACGGACATCGGGTTCGCTCCGGTCCCGCAGGACGACGAACCGGCGCCGGTGCCGGCCTTCCGCACGGCGCTCCGGGAGTGGCTCGACGAGGGGCTCCTCGCCGTCCGGGCGGCGCTCGTCCAACGCGGCACCGTGGTCAGCCCCCGGCGGTCCAGACGCGCGTCGGCCGGCCGCTGACGGGGTGCGGGAACGGCTCGTCCGACGGGCGGAACCCGGCACCGCGGTACAGCCGGAGAGCGGGGACGTTGTCGTCGAGCGCGTGCAGCACGCAGCGCGGGTGACCGGCCCGCGCCGCGGCACCGACGGCCTCGTCGAGCAGGGCCCGACCGACGCCGAGCCCCTGGGTCCGTTGCGCCACCGCGAGCAGGGACAGGTACGCGGCGTCCGCGGGGTCGGACGCGCCGCCGGTCCGCGGTGCCGTGACGAGCGCGAACCCGGCGAGGCCGTCGGCGTCCTCGGCCACGAGCAGGACGACGCGGTCGGCCGCGAACTTCGCGGCCGCTCGGTCCCGCACCGCGCCGGACTCGGGTCGATGGTCCCGCGACGCGACCGCCCGCACCCACAGGTCCGTGCAGTCCGCGACCTCGTCCTCCGCCGCGGCGCGCACGACGAAGGACGGTCCGCTCACCCGGTCAGCCTACGACCGACCGCTGCCCGATCCGGAACCCGGCGCCCCGGTGCTCGGCGGGCAGGCGGTCGCCGCGGCCGTGCAGCTTGTGCCTCAGGGACCCGTCCTGGTACCCGGACGGGTAGACGCCGCGCGCTCGGAGCTCGGGCACGACGAACTCGATGACGTCCTCCCACGTGCCCGGCGTCACCGCGTAGGCGAGGTTGAACCCGTCGACGTCGGTCTGCTCCTGGATCCGCTGCAGGGTGTCCGCGATCGTGGCGCCGGAGCCGACCGCGACCGGCCCGAGCCCGCCGATCGCGGTGTGCCGTGCCAGGTCGCGGATGGTCCACTTCGAGCCGTCCGTGCCCTCGGCCGCGGAGATGTTCGCCGCCGCGGACTGGATCGCGTTCGACTCGACGTCGCCGAGCGGCTCGTCGAGCTCCCACTGCGACAGGTCGACGCCCATCCAGCCGGAGTTGAGCACCAGTGCGCCCTCCTCCGAGGCGTACGAGAGGTAGTCCTCGTACTTGGCCTGCGCGAGCTCGTCGGTGGCGTCCGTGATCACGGTGAGCAGCGAGTAGACGCGGGCGGCGTACCGGTCGCGACCAGCCGCCTCCAGGGCGTCCCGGATCTTCGTGACCGTCGCGGCCAACTGCGGCAGCGTCGGTGCGCCGACGAACACGGCCTCGGCGTTCTCGGCCGCGAAGCGGACGCCGCGGGGCGAGGCTCCGGCCTGGTAGATGACGGGCGTGCGCTGGACGGACGGCTCGGACAGGTGGATGCCCGGCACGTCGAAGTGCTCGCCGTGGTGCTCGATCGGGTGCACCTTCGCCGGGTCGGTGAACACGCCGGTCTCGCGGTCCTCGACGACGGCGTCGTCCTCCCACGAGCCCTCCCAGAGCTTGTAGAGGACCTCGAGGTACTCGTCGGCGACGTCGTAGCGGTCGTCGTGCGACAGCTGGTCGGTCTGCCCCATGTTGCGCGCGGCGCTCGGCAGGTACCCGGTGACGACGTTCCAGCCGACGCGGCCCTTCGTGAGGTGGTCGAGGGTCGACATGCGCCGAGCGAACGGGTACGGGTGCTCGTAGGCGGTGCCGGCGGTGATCCCGAACCCGAGGTGCTCGGTGACCGCGGCCATCGCCGACACGAGCAGGACGGGGTCGTTCACGGGCACCTGCGACCCGGTCCGGAGCGCGGACTCGTTCGATCCGCCGTAGACGTCGTACGTGCCGAGGACGTCGGCGATGAAGATCCCGTCGAAGGCACCGCCCTCGAGGATCCTCGCGAGGTCGGTCCAGTACGACAGGTCGTTGTAGTGCCGCGAGCGGTCGCGGGGGTGGCGCCAGAGCCCGGAGGACTGGTGCGCGACGCAGTTCATGTCGAACGCGTTGAAGCGGATCTGCCGGGGTGCGGTGTCGGTCGTCACGGTCGCGACGCTACGGCCGTCCGCTCGGGTCCGCCACGGACGTTGCGTCGTGTGACACGCCCGGCCGGGAGGCACGGGGCGCCGTCCGCCCCGCTACGCGCGTCCGTCGCGCGGCGGGTGGGGCGCGGCGCGCGGTTCGCGGCACGCGGTCCGCGGCGCGCGGTCCGCGGCGGGTGGGGCGCGGCGGGTGGGGCGCGGCGGGTGGGGCGCGGTGCGCGGGGCGCGGCGCGCGGCGGGAGTCGCCGAGCGCACGGCGCGGCTCCGTCGTCGCGCGGGACCGGCGTCCGGGCACGGCCGCTTCCGCCGTCGAACCGTGCGCTCGGCCGCTCGTCACGGCAGGATGCAGAGGTGCCCCAGACCATGCAGCGCACCCGGTGGTCCGCGACGACCCACGATCCGGCCCAGGCCGCGGAGCACCTCCGCGCGCTCCCCGACCTGGAGCGGGTCGATGTCGACCCCGGAGCGGGCGACTTCGCGTTCGACCTGCGACGCCGTGGCACCGACCTGCTCTCGCTGTGGTCCTCGTCCTCCTCGGGCGACGTCCACGCCGAGGTCCAGGCGGACACCGCCATGGTCCTGTTCTGGCTGAAGTCGGGCAGCGGCGCCGTCGAGGACGACCACGACGTCCCGACCGGACGGCCGTCGCTGTTCCGCCACGACCCGCAGTCCGTGCGGTGGAGCGGGTACGAGCTCGACCTCATCCGCATCGACCGGCAGACCGTGGAGGAGGTCGCCGCGGAACGGGGCGCCTGGCGTCCGGGACCGCTGCGGTTCCGACCGCACCACATCCCCGAGGGCCCGACCCTGGCGGCGTGGTGGCTCATGGTGCGGACCGTCGCCGCCGAGGTGCTCCGCGGCCCGGCCGTCGTCCCGGAGGCCCGCGAGCGGGAGCTCACCCGATTCGCCGCCGGCGGCCTGCTCACCGCGATCCCGCACTGGCCGGTCGGCGAGCAGGGTCCGCCGCCCACCGCCGCAGCCGCGCGGTTCGCCCGGGCCGAGGGCTTCCTGCTCGACCACGCCACGGAGACGATCTCCGTCGAGGACGTCGCCGACGCCGCCGGTCTGAGCATCCGCGGCCTGCAGGAGGCGTTCCGACGGCACCACGGCGTCACGCCGACGACCTACCTCCGGCGCATCCGGCTGCTGCTCGCCCGCGAACAGCTCACGTCCGGCGAGGCGGACAGCGTCGGCGACGTGGCGCGTGCGGTCGGCTTCGGCCACCTCGGACGCTTCGCGAGCAGTTACCGGGCGGAGTTCGGGGAGCTCCCGCGCGAGACCTGGTCGGCGTCGCGGCGGAGGCGCTGAGCGGACCGAGCCAGACGCGCCCGGCGCTCGTCCGGCGCTCGCCCGGCGCTCGCCCGGCGCTCGCCCGGCCGCGAGCCGGATCAGCCGCCGTACTGGGCGCAGCTGTCCGTGCCGCTGTAGCAGGGGTGGTAGTTCGCCGGCAACGGCCCCGACCCGCCGTCGTCGTGCCACCGGCCCTGCGGCACCGCGAACACGTACGCCGCGAGCAGCACGACCGGCACGAGGGTGAGACTCGTGAACGCGACCCACCGGACACCCGTCCGCGCGGCCGTCACCAGTGCCACGACGAGCAGCACGGCGGCGACGACGAGGAGGACCTCGTACCGGTGCACGGCCGCGGGTGACTCGTCCGGACCATCGAACAGGCGGAGCGTGGACAGCACGTTGCCGAAGAGCACGACGGGCATCCCGCAGAAGAGCAGGCCGCTGGTGACCGCCACGCGACGCTCCACTCGTCGACGTCGCCCACGCCGGTGCTGCTCCCGCTGTCGTGCGTACTCCGCAGCGACCTTCTCCCCCGTCGTCGTCACGGCACCAGCGTCGCACGGCAACGGGCCGGTTCGGGCGCGGCGGGAGCGGTCGACGCCGGATCGTGACCGCTGACGGGCGTCAGGCCGTGGTCTCGCGGGCTGCCGCGTCCACGGCGGGCGTCAGGCCGTGGCCTCGCGGGCTGCCGCCTCCGCGGCGACCCAGGCGAGCATGCCGCACTTGACCCGCATGACGAACTTCGAGACGCCCTGGAACGCCACGAGGTCCTCGAGGACGTCCTCGTCGGGTTCGCCCGCGCCGCGTGAGCGCATCATCTCGCGGAAGGCCTCGGTGAGCTCGAGGAACTCCGGGACGGTCCGCCCCGGCGCCATGTCGGTCAGCACCGACGCGGACGCCATCGAGATCGAGCAGCCGTCCCCCTGCCAGGCGAGCTCGGCGATCCGGTCCGTCCCGGGCTCGATCCGCACGCGGACGGTGATCTCGTCGCCGCACGTCGGGTTGCGCTCGAAGTGCTCGGCGTCGGCGTGCTCCAGGGGGCCGTCGCCGTGCCGGGCCTTCGCGTGGTCGAGGATGACCTGCTGGTACAGGGAGTCGAGGGCGTTCACCGGGCACCCGCCTCGTCGGCACCGAAGTACCCGCGGATCTCGCTGACGGCCTGCACGAAGCGGTCCACGTCCGACTCGGTCGTGTACACGTGGGTGCTCGCCCGGGTCGTCGCGACGAGTCCGAGCCGGCGGTGCAGCGGTTGGGCGCAGTGGTGCCCGCTGCGGACGGCGATGCCCTGCGCGTCGAGGTACTGCGCGACGTCGTGCGCGTGCACGCCGTTCACGTCGAACGCGACGAGTCCCGAGCGCGGGACCCCCGCCGCCGGACCGACGACGCGGATGCCGGGGACGCCGGCGAGGCCGTCGAGCATGCGCTGGGCGAGGTGCTCCTCGTGCGCGCGGACCCGGTCCGTGCCGACCCGCTCCAGGTAGCGCACCGCCTCGGCCAACGCGACCGCCTGCGAGACCGGCTGCGTGCCCGCCTCGAAGCGCTCGGGGGCGGGCAGGTACGCGCTGGACTCCATCGTGACGGTGGTGATCATCGATCCGCCGGTGCGGAACGGCGGCAGCGCGTCGAGGAGCTCGGCACGGCCCCAGAGCACGCCGATGCCGTTCGGCCCGAGCATCTTGTGCCCGGAGAACGCGGCGAAGTCCACGCCGAGCCGCCCGAGGTCGAGCGGCCGGTGCGGTGCGGACTGGCACGCGTCGAGCACGACGAGCGCGCCCGCCGCGTGCGCCAGTGCGACGACGTCGGCCACCGGGGCGACCATCCCGGTGACGTTCGACACGTGCGCGAACGCGACGACGCGCGTCCGGTCGGTGATCGCCGCGGCGGCGTCCACGGCCGTCCAGGTACCGTCGTCGGCCACGGGGACCCAGCGGAGCGTCGCGCCCGTGGTGGCTGCGAGCTCCTGCCAGGGCACGAGGTTCGCGTGGTGCTCGGCTTCGGTGACGAGGATCTCGTCGCCGGGGGCGAGTCGGAAGCGTTCGGCCTCGGCACCGCCGCGGCCGTGGGTGGCGTTCGCGAAGCCGTACGCGACGAAATTGAGGGCGTCGGTGGCGTTCGCCGTCCAGACGACCTCGCGCGGGGCGGCGGCACCGACGAAGCGCGCGACCGTCGCCCGGGCGTCCTCGTACGCGTCGGTGCTCAGGGCCGCGAGCGTGTGCGCGCCCCGGTGGACCGCGGCGTTGTCGCGCGCGAGGAAGGCGCGCTCGGCGTCGAGCACCTGCACCGGGCGTTGCGCCGTCGCCCCGGAGTCGAGGTAGGCGAGCGGCTGCCCGTTGACCTCCTGCTGCAGGATCGGGAAGTCCGCCCGGATGCGGAGCACCTCGTCCTCGGTGAGCGGGTTGCTCGGTCCCACGATGGTCACGGTCGGTCCTCCTGGTGTCGCCGGTTCGGACAACCCGTCAATCGTGGTCGTTGTTCCCGTCGACGTCCAGTCGGACCGCCGTGGACCCGCTGCTACTGGTTGCCGACGTGCTTGTCGGCCGTGTCCCGCGCGCTGTCGATCTTGTCGTCGAACTTCCCGCCGGTGGCCTTCTTCACCGCGTCGGCGACACCGTCGAGGATCTTGTCGCTGACGTCCTCGGCCTTCTCGCTCTTCAGGGCGTCCTGCACCTTGCCGTCCTGCAGGAACTGCTGCGCCTTCTTGGTGATGTCGTCGAACCCCGCCATGACCGGCTCCTCCACTCGGGCGGAGCCGAGCGCCCCGCGTGCGGTCGATGGTAGGCGGTCCCCCGGTCGGTGTCCGGGCGGCGCTCAGGCCATCTGCGCGCTGCGACGCCGGGCGAGCACGTAGGACACGGCGACCGACCCGGCGACGGCGAGCAGCGAGGGCACGAGGATGTCGGTGCCCTGCTGCGTGAACTCGACGACGAGCACGAGCGCGGTGAACGGCGCCCGCATCGTCGTGGCGAGGAAGGCGGCCGCGCCGACGAACGCGAACGCGGCGAGCGAGGACGAGTCGACCGGCCAGAGCAGCAGCCAGAGGCCGCCGAGCCCACCGCCGACGGCCGACCCGACGGCGATCGACGGCGTGAGGGTGCCACCGACGGCGCCGGCGCCGATCGTGACCGCGGTGGTGGCGGTCTTCGCGACGCCGAGGACCAGCAGGAGCAGGATCGGCACGAGACCGACCACCGACGCGTCGTCGAGCGAGGCGTTCATCGCGACGACGCCCAGTGCGCGGCCGTTGCCGAGGACCTCAGGGAACGGCACGGCCACCAGACCGACGAGCGCGAACGCCACGGGGAGCACGACGAGCAGGAGCCACCCCTTCGGCGCGGTGCGCTGCAGCCGGTTCGTCAGCTTGACGAAGCCGACCCCCGCGAACCCGAGCACCGGACCGACCACGATCGACCAGACGAGCAGGGACTCCGACATCGGCATCGCGGGCACGTGGTACAGGACCTCGTCGGGGATGACGAGCCGGGCGGTGAAGGCGGCGATCGCACTCGTGGCGAACGCCGGCAGCGCGGTCGCGAAGGTGAGCTCGCCGAGCAGCACCTCGACCGCGAACAGCGCCCCGCCGAGCGGCACGTCGTAGACGGCGGCGAGGCCCGCGGCGGCCCCGCACGCGACGAGGATCCGGGTCTCGCGGACGGTGAGGCCGGCGCGGACGGTGACGAGCTGGGCGAGCCACGCGCCGATCTCCCGCGGCGCCACCTCCTTGCCGATCGACCCGCCGAGCCCGACGGCGAGGATCTGCACGCCCGCGTTGGCGACGGTCGACAGCGCGGGCATCCGCTTCCCGGCGACCGCGGCCGTGACCGCCACCGTGGGCTTCGCCCAGCGTCGGAGCGCCCACCACGCCACCGCGGTCAGCACCCCGGCCGCGGAGACCGCGAGGAAGCGACGCCACCCGGTGTCGGCGTCCGCGGCCTCGAGGTGACCGCCGTACGGGAAGCCGAACGCGACGGACTGGATGAGCTGGAGCGCGAGCCACACCGCGATGCCGGCGACCCCGCCCGCGACGCCGACGAGCGCCGTGACGACGGCGATCCGGAGCGCCCACACCGGCGTCGCGTGGCGCGCGTTCCCCGCCGGCTCCGTCGGCACGCCGCGACCGGCGGGGGTCGCGTGACCGGCAGGGGTGGTGTGACCGGTGCGCGGCATGGCATGGAGCCTACCGAGCACCGGCCACGCCACCGACGGCCGTGACGTCGGGCGTCGTCGGGCATCGGACCCGGACGTCGAGCACCGCACGCCCGACGCCCGGCGTCCGACGTCCGGCGCCGGGCGCCCGGCGTCCGACGTCCGGCGCCGGGCGTCCGGCGTCGACGGCGCGGTCGGTGGGTCGGGTCAGACCGCCGTCACGCGGAACGGCACCACCGCGTCGGCGGGCAGGTGCGGCGGCTGGACCCCGACGGTCGTGAGGGCACGACCGGTGAACTCGCGCGTTCCCGACCACCACGTCGGCGGTCTGAGCCCGTGCAGCTCGCCGACGACGACCGGGTCGACCCGGTAGCGGGTGTCCGGATCGAGGTCACGGAAGCGCACACGCCCGGTGTTCGACACCTCCGACCAGCCGGTGCTCGCCAGGAAGAAGACGGCGCTCCGCCGGTCCGGGGCGACGGTGCCGTACACGAGTCGGGTCGGCTCGACCTCGTCCACGCGCACCAGGTCGCCGCCGTGCAGCAGCGGGCGGAGCTCCTTGTACAGCGACGTCCACGCGACGAGGTCGCGCAACTCGTCCTCGGTGGCGCGTGCGAGGTCCCACTCGATCCCGAGGTGGCCCACCATCGCCGTCCCGGCCCGGAACGCGAGGTCGTGGTACCGCCCGGTCGTGTGGTTCGTCCCGCTCGCGATGTGCGCGCCGAGGAGCTCCGGCGGCAGGAGCTGCTGCGTCCACCGGTGCATGCGCTGTCGCTCGGACGGGTCGATGCAGTCGGACACCCACACCCGGTCGGTGTGCTCGACGACGCCGAGGTCGACGCGGGCGCCCCCGGACGAGCACGACTCGATCTCGAGCGACGGGAACCGCTCCTTGAGCGTCGCCATGAGCCGGTAGGTGGCCCGGGTCTGCTCGTGCACCGCAGCACCGCCGCCGGGGAATCCGGCCTCGAGCAGGTCGCGGTTGTGGTCCCACTTGACGTAGTCGACGCCGTACTCGCCGATGACGGCGGTCATGCGCTCGAGCACGTACGCGAGCGCCTCGGGGATCGCGAGGTCGAGCACCTGCTGGTCGCGAGAGCGCAGCGGCAGCCGTCCGTCGGCCTGCATGATCCACTCGGGGTGCGCACGGGCGAGGTCGCTGTCCTCGTTCACCATCTCCGGCTCGAACCAGAGGCCGAACTGCATGCCCAACGCGCGCACCCGGTCGACGAGCGGGCCGAGGCCGTCCGGCCAGACCCCCTCGTCCACGTACCAGTCGCCGAGGCCGGCGTGGTCGTCGCGACGGTTCCGGAACCAGCCGTCGTCGAGCACGTACCGCTCGACGCCGAGCGCCGCGGCGCGCTCGGCGAGGTCGGTGAGCCGCGCGAGGTCGTGGTCGAAGTACACGGCCTCCCAGACGTTGATCGTCATCGGGCGCGGAGAGGACGGGTGCTGCGGGCGGCTCCGGAGGAAGCGGTGGAACCGGCGGGCCTGGTCGTCGAGGCCCGCCCCGTACGCGAAGTACACCCACGGCGTCCGGTACGACGCTCCGGTGTCGAGCCGGACCTCTCCGGGGAGCAGCAACTCGCCGCCCCCGACGACCTGGCGGCCGGTGGCGAGTCGTTCGGCCAGGTGCCGGTGGTTGCCGCTCCAGGCGGTGTGGACGCCCCAGACCTCGCCGTGCGCGAACCCGAAGCCGGGCTCGCCGACGCTCAGCACGGTGGCCGCGTCCGGCCCGGTGCGTCCGCGGCGGTTGTCCCGTTCGTGCGTCCCGACGTGCAGGACGCTCCGCTGCGGCGTCCGCTCGCCTCCCCAGCGCCCGGCGAAGTCGAGCACCTCGCGCGCCCGGTCCGGGACGGGCAGCGCCAGGTGGACGTCGTCGAGGGTGTAGACGCCCGCCCCGGTGTTCGTCACCTCGGCGCGGGTGCGGACGAGTCCGGACGCGGTGAGCTCGACCTCGAGGACCACCGCGAGCCCGGCGGTGTCGTCCGCGCCGCGGGCCACCACGGAGCGCTCCGTCACGTCGAGGTCGGTGACGGTGAACGCCGGCGACCAGTCGCGACCGTCGCGGTGGCCGGAGACGCCGGGTCGTCCGGCCCACCCCCGGTGCGGCTCGGGCAGGACCGCGAGCCGGACGGGCACGTCCATCTCGTTCGGCGCGACCACCGACACGTCGGCCGCGGCGAGCGCGGCGAGGTCCTCCGAGGTCTGCTCGCCCAGGGCGGCGCCCCAGTGGACGACGGCTGGGAGCGCTCCCGGAGAACAGTCGAGGAGGAGGGAGACACCCTCGGCGGTGAGGTGGACGACGTCGGTCATGCTCCGACCTTGGTGGGCGACCGTGGTCGCGCGCAAGCGCGACGCGCGCTCGGGCCCAGACCGGGCACGGACCGCGTGCGGACCGGGCGACCGGACGTCGGACGGGAGGCCCGTGGCGGGGACGAGCCGTGCCTCCCGTCCGGTGGTCCCCACGTCGGGCGTCGGGTCAGAACCAGCGTTTCACCTTGAAGACGACGAAGAGGACCGCCGCGAAGAGGATCATCGCGAGGATCGCCAACGGGTACCCGAACGGCCACGCCAACTCGGGCATGTGCGTGAAGTTCATCCCGTAGATCGCGGCGATGAGGGTCGGCGCGAAGAGGATCGCCGCCCAGCCGGAGATCTTCTTGGTGTCGTCGTTCTGCTTCTGCGCCGCGAGCGTCGAGTCGACGGTCAGGGCGTTCTGCAGCAGCTGCCGGAACGTGTCCAGACGCTCGACCGTGCGGATGGCGTGGTCGAGGACGTCCCGGAAGCGCCGCTGCATCTCGACCGGCAGGTGGTACTTCTCGGCGCCGCGGTGGAGGTTCTCGATCATGTAGACCAGCGGTCTGGCGGCGCGTTGGAAGTCGACGACCTCGCTGAACAGTTCGTAGATGCGCTTCGAGACCCCGGTGGCGCCGGCGAAGAGCTGCTGCTCGATCTGGTTGATGTCCTCCTCGAGCCCGTCGATGACCGGCACGTAACCGTCCACGATCGAGTCCATGAGGGCCCAGAGCTGCGCCTGCGGACCGGCGGTCACGAGGCCGGGCTTCCCGCTCATCCGCTGGAGTGCCCGCGGCACCGCCTGCGGCCCGCGGGGGTCGGCCGGCACCACCGCGAGGAAGAAGTCCTCGCCGACGAAGGCGTGCACCTCGCCGAACTCGACCTCTTCCGTGTCGTCGTGGTACACGGCTGGCTTCAGCACGACGAACAGGGTGGACCCGTACCGCTCCAGCTTGGGGCGCTGGTGCCCTTCGGCGGCGTCCTCGACCGCGAGCTCGTGCAGCCCGAGGGCCACCGCGACGTCGCCGAGCTCCTGCGCGTCGGGCCGGTGGAGCACGATGCACGCGCTCGCACCCTGCTCGTGGAGCATCCGGAAGGTGTCCTGGAGCGACGGGCACGCGATCGGGGCGATCTTGTCGACGTAGACGGTGTTCAGCTCGACGCTCACGTCCCCCACCGTACGCACCACCGTGCAGGAACGGCGCGTACCGTCCACTTCATCAGCATGCTGACGAAGGGAGCGGACATGACTGGGAACCGGACATGGCGGATCGTCGTCGTCCTGAGCGCCGTGGTCGCGGTGGTCGGGTCGTTCATCGGCTCGGGAGCCGCCGGAGGCACCCCCATCCAGGACGCCGCGGGCGGTGCACTCTCGGCGTCCTCCACGTCGATCGCGCCGGACGGCCCGGCGTTCGGCATCTGGTCGGTGATCTACCTCGGCCTGATCGTCTACGCGGTCCGGCAGCTCTTCCGGACCGCGGACGACGAGCGGCACGCACGGCTGGCCCTGCCGGCGACGCTGTCGCTGCTGCTCAACGCCGCGTGGATCCTGTCCGTCCAGTTCGGGTTCCTCTGGGCGAGCGAGCCGATCATCGTCGCGCTGCTCGTGGTGCTCATCTGGACGTTCGCGATCCTGCGGCGCACCCGGCCGTCGGGCGTCGTGGACGCGGTCGTCACGGACGGCACGTTCGGGCTCTACCTCGGGTGGGTCTGCGTCGCGACGGCGGCGAACACGGCGGCGGTGCTCACGGCGGCGGGCTTCCGGGGCTTCGGCCTCGGGCAGGACGTCTGGGGCGTGCTCGTCGCCGCGGTGGCCGGGCTCGTCGGGGTCCTGCTCGCGGTGTGGGGCCGTGGGCGGATCGCGCCGATGCTCTCGCTGTGCTGGGGGCTCGCGTGGGTGGCGGTCGGCCGGCTCGACGGGCCGCTCGTCTCGGTGCCGACGGCGGTGACGGCCGTGGTCGCGGTCGTCGTCGTCGTGCTCGTCACGTTCGTGGTGCGGACCCGTGCGGGTTGGGCGGGCCGCCGCTCGGCGGTGGCGACCGCCTGAGCGGCGCGCGGCGCGGCGCGGGCGGCGGGCCCACGGCGGGCGGTGGGCGGTGCGTCGGCGCCGAGCCTCGGCGTGGCGGACAGATCTCGCGCTCGGGCAGGCGAGCACTGTCCGCCACGGCGAGACTCGGCTCGCCGTGCCGGAGCCGACGGGGCGGACGCACACCGAGCCTCCCGGCGGTGCGACGCACCACGAGGCTCGGCGATCCGACCACGAGACTCGGCGTGGCGGACAGATCTCGCGCTCGCGGAAGCGAGGAATGTCCGCCAGCACGAGGCTCGGCCCGCACGCACGCTCCCGCCTCGCCCCGCCCGCGCGCTGCAGCCCGCTTGCCCGGGCGGGTCAGCGCGCGACGGCCGTCAGCCCGTGCGCGGCCGCCACGGCCTCGTTCGTGACCTGCCCCGCGTGCACGTTCAGCCCGAGCGCCAGCGCGGGGTCGTCCGCCAGCGCCTGCTCCCAGCCACGGTTCGCGATCGCCACCGCGTACGGCAGCGTCGCGTTCGTCAGCGAGATCGTCGAGGTGCGCGGCACCGCTCCCGGCATGTTCGCGACGCAGTAGTAGACGGCGTCGTGCACCTGGAACGTGGGGTCGTCGTGGACCGTCGGGCGCGACCCCTCGAAGCAGCCACCCTGGTCGATCGCGATGTCGACGAGCACCGAGCCGGGCTGCATGTCGGCCACCATTGCGTCGGTGACGAGCTTGGGTGCCGAGGCGCCGGGGATGAGCACCGAGCCGATGACGAGGTCCGCGGTCGACAGCGCCGAGGCGATCGCGTGCGACGACGAGCGCAGGGTGGTGATCCGGCCGTCGAACCGGGCGTCGAGCGCGCGGAGCCGGGGCAGGCTGATGTCGAAGACGGTGACCTCGGCTCCGAGGCCGAGCGCCATGGTGGCCGCGTGCTCCCCCGCGACCCCGCCGCCGATCACGACGACGCGGCCCTTCGGCGTCCCCGGGACCCCGCCGAGCAGGAGCCCGCGGCCACCGTTGGTGCGCATGAGGTGGTACGCGCCGACCTGGGCGGAGAGCCGTCCGGCGATCTCCGACATCGGCGAGAGCAGCGGGAGCGAGCGGTCCGGCAGCTGCACGGTCTCGTAGGCGATCGCCGTCGCCCCGGACTCCATCAGCGCCGTGGTGAGCGGGCGGTCGGCGGCGAGGTGCAGGTAGGTGAAGAGCACCTGGCCGGGACGGATCGACGCGTACTCCGACGCGACCGGCTCCTTCACCTTGAGGATCATCTCCGCGCGCGCCCAGACCTCGTCCGCGGTGTCGACGACCGTGGCACCGGCGGCGACGTACTCGTCGTCCGGGAACGCCGACCCGACGCCCGCCCCGGCCTGCACGAGGACCTCGTGGCCGTGCAGCTTCAGCTCGGCGACACCGGCGGGGGTCGCGGCGACGCGGTACTCGTTGTTCTTGACTTCGGTGGGGACGCCGATCAGCATCACAGACTCCTTCGTGGGCGGTGCTCGTTCGCCACCACGATGCGCCGGTGTTCGTTACGGCGGTGTTTCTGCCGAACATCTGCGCACGATTCGGCCCGGAAGTGGCAACGGATTCGGCTCAGAAGACCTTTCCGGGGTTGAGGATGCCCTTCGGGTCGAACACCCGGCGGATGCCGCGCTGCAGCTCCAGGACGTCGTCGCCGAGCTCGTCGCCGAGGTGGTGCCGCTTGAGGACGCCGACCCCGTGCTCGCCGGTCAGCGTGCCGCCGAGCTCGATCGCCGCGCGGAAGAGCGCGTCGGCCGCGTCCCACACCCGCTGCGGCACGACGTCGCCGTCGAACACGAAGTTCGGGTGCAGGTTGCCGTCCCCGGCGTGGGCGCAGGTCGGGATCGGCAGGTCGAACTCGCGACCGATCGCCTCGACCCGGTCGAACATCTCGGCGAGGCGGCTCCGCGGCACGGCCACGTCCTCGATGAGCACGCGCCCGCGCGCGGCCATCGCGGCGTGGAACGACCGGCGGATGGTGAGCAGGCGCTCGCGTTCGACGGCCGACCCGGCCAGGCGGACGGTCCCGCCCTCGGCCTGGAGGCGCGGCACGGCTCCCAGCGCTGCCTCGGTCGCGTCCGGGCCGTCGTACTCCACGAGGAGGAACACCCCGCCCTCCTGACCGCTCCCCACGGTCTCCGCCACCACGCTCGGCCCGAGGTGGTCGGCGATGTACCGAAGCGACGACGCGTCGAGGAGCTCGACCGTCGACGGGCGTGCTGCACCGTCCGCGGACGCCGCGACGATCGCCGCGGAGGCCGCTGCCGCCTGGTGCACCGTCGGGAAGACCGCGCCGAGCGTCGCGGGCTCGCCGGCCGGGACCGGCACGAGCCGGACGGTGGCGCCGACGATGACCCCGAGCGTGCCCTCGGACCCGACCATGAGCGACGTGAGGTCGAGGCCGGTCACCCCCTTGACGGTCCGGTGCCCGGTCGAGACGAGTCGCCCGTCGGCGAGGACCACGTCGAGCCCGAGCACGGCCTCCCGGGTGACGCCGTACTTGACGCAGCGCAGCCCTCCGGCGTTCGTCGCGATGTTGCCGCCGACGCTCGAGACCGCCGCACTGGCGGGATCGGGTGCGAAGCGGAGCCCGTGCTGCGCGACCGCCGCGTTGAGCGCGCCGTTGCGCACGCCGGGCTCGACGACGGCGAGCTCGTCCTCGGGCGAGACCTCGATGATGCGGTCCATCCGCGCGACGCTCAGCACGACCGACCCGTCGGTGCCGTTGCCCCCGCCGGCGAGTCCGGTGCCGGCACCCCTGGGCACGACGGGCACCCCGAGCGCCGAGCACGTCCGGAGCGTCGCCTGGACGTGCTGGACGGTCCGCGCCTCGACGACCGCTATCGGCGCGCCGTCCGCCACCCAGCCGGAACCGTCGGTGCGCGCGGCGTCCACGACACCCGGGTCGACCGAGACGACCTGGCCGTCCCGGTCGCCGAGGGCCGCGCGGAGGGCGTCGAGGACGGGTTCCATGCGGGGCACGCTACCGGCCGGCGGTGACCCCGCCCACGCGGAGCGACTCACTGGGCAACTCGCCGAACCGCGCCCGGTACGACGCCGAGAACCGGCCGAGGTGCCCGAAGCCCCACGTCCGTGCCACCTCGGCGACCGTCGTGCCGTCGGGCGACGCACGGAGCAGGTCGACCCGCGCACCGTCGAGCCGGGCGGCCCGGAGGACGTCGCCGGGCGTCTGCCCGAGGTTTCGGCGGAGCGACTGCTGCAGGCCCCGCGGACTCAGGCCGGACGCTGCGGCGATCTCCGACGTCCCGATGGGCTCCCTGGCGTGGTCGTGCACGAACTCGAGCGCGCGACGGAGCCGGTCGTGTTCGGGGCCGGTGCCGGTCACGGCGGCGCGGAAGCGACTGCGCTCGGGGAACGCGGCGATCGCGGCCCGGACGAACGACTCCGCGATGTCCCGCTGCTCGAGCGGTCCCAGCCCGTTCTCGACGTCGAGCCACCGGGACGAGTGCGCGCGGACGGTGTCCTGCCAGATCCGACGCCCCTCGGCGGTGGGACGACGCAGTGGCTCGAAGACGAAGTCGTCGTCGCCGACCACCGACCGGACGAAGTCGCGGTCGAGGTGCACGAGGTTGAGCGCGATGTCGCGGTGGTGCAGCGCGTACGGCGACCCGAACGGCAGGACCACCGGCACGCCGGCCTCCAGCTCGACGGACTCGCCCTCGAACGTGATCGTGCTCGACCCCGACCGCATCCAGGCGACCAGGAACGCGTCGTCGGTCTGGCTCTCGGTCTGCAGGTCGACGCCGAACCGCGACGAGCGCAGGGACATGCGGTCGTCACCGACGCCGGCGAAGTCCCACGGGGTTCGTTGGTGTGTGCGCCGGACCCGCGGCTCACGCAAGTCGTAGCCGTCGCCGAAGAAGGCGAGCGCCTCGTCGACGTCGCTGCCCACGAGCCGTCGGAACGACCGTGGCGCGACCGACGGCGCCGTCGACGACGCACTGGTCTCGCTGTTGGGCACCATGCGACCGAACGTACGCGGAACCACCGACACCACCACGCGCGTCGTGGACAAACCGCAGGTCAGGACCGCGTCGTCACGGCTGGAGGATGGCCTGCCCGATGCTCTCGTCGATGATGAGGTCCGTGACGAGCCCGGCCGCGAGCGCCCCTCGCAGCGACGCCGCCTTGGAGCGACCGGCGACGACGCACACCCGACGTGGCGCGTGCTTGATCGTGTCGAGGTCCGGCCCGCCGGCCCGGGCGTTGACGCCGATGTCCTTCCACGATCCGTCCGCCCGGTAGAACACCGTCGAGACGTCACCGACGACCTTGGCGCGGACGAGCTCCCGCTGGTCCTCCGGGTCGAGGTAGCCGCCCGAGTAGACGTGCGAGGGCACCGGGGCCTGCGGCGCACCGACACCGAAGACGACGAGGTCCATCCGCTCGTGCAGGTCGAGGACGCGGCGGATCGAGCGCTCCCGGAAGAGCATCTCCTTCGTCGCGGGGTCGTCGAAGAACGCCGGCACCGGGAACTGCTGCACGAACGCGCCGTACGCCTCGCCGAACCGTCGGAGGATCTCCGATGCGTAGACGATGCCGGTCGTCCGGGTGTTCGCGGCACCGTTCACCTGGACGATGGTCGAGCCGTGCGTGGTCTTCGGCACCAGGTACCGGCTGACCGCGCTCACGGTCGAGCCCCACGAGATCCCGATGACCATGTTCGAGTCGATGTACTGCGTGAGGATGCGGGCGGCCGACAGCGCGACGCGCTCGAGCCGGTCGACGTCGCTCGTGTGGTCCGGCACCGGGACGACGTGCGCGTGCACCCCGAACCGGGACCGGATCGACCGGCTCAGCGCAGCTGCCTGGTCGAGGGGCGACCGGATCTGGATGTCCACGAGCCCGGTGTCGCGCGCGTACTTCAGCAGCCGCGACACCGACGACCGCGAGGTCCCGAGCTCGTCCGCGATCGCGTCCATCGTCAGGTCCTGCAGGTAGTAGAGGTGCGCGGCGCGCAGCGCCTGCTGGGTGCGCACGGGCTGGGCGGCGTCGCTCATGGTGCTCCGATCTGTTGCACCGCAACCATGCACGGACGTGCACGGCCTCTGCAACCCCTGCCGCGCCTCCCGGCCTGGTCGCGACCGTCGGCGACAAGTGTGCTGCACGTTCGTGCACGCAAGTTGCCCACCCTCCCACGCGAGAGCACCATCGTCGGTGAACCAACCCGACCGACCAAGGAAGCGACACATGTCGAAGAAGACGCAGCCCCGGAACACGGTGACGGCGCTCACGGAGCGCCCGAACGCCCAGGTCCTCATCGTCGGTGGTGGCATCAACGGCATCGCCACCTTCCGCGACCTCGCCCTGCAGGGCGTCGACGTCGCCCTCGTCGAGCGCGGGGACTACGCCAGTGGCGCCTCCGCGGCGTCGAGCCACATGATCCACGGCGGCATCCGGTACCTCGAGAACGGCGAGTTCCGCCTCGTGCGCGAGAGCGTGCAGGAGCGCAACGGCCTCATCCGGATCGCGCCGCACTACGTCAAGCCGCTGCAGACGACGATGCCGATCTTCTCGACGTTCTCCGGCATCATGAACGCCCCGCTGCGCATGCTCACCCACAAGCAGCGGTCGACCAAGGAGCGCGGCGCGGCGCTCATCAAGATCGGCATGACGATCTACGACTCGTTCTCACGTGACGGCGGCTCCGTGCCGAAGCACCGCTTCCTCACGAAGAAGGCCGCGCTCGCGGACATGCCGGCGCTCAACAAGGACCTCAAGTACACGGGCACGTACTACGACGCCTCCGTGCACGAGCCGGAGCGCCTCGCGCTCGACGTCCTCAAGGACGGACTCGCCGCGGGAACCGGGACCGGCTCGGCCGCCACCGCCCGCTCCGTGAACTACGTCGAGGCCGCCGGCACCCGTGACGGCGGTGTCGTGCTCCGCGACCGCGAGACCGGCTCGGAGTTCGTCTTCACGGCCGACGTCGTGATCAACGCGTCCGGCCCCTGGACCGACCTGACGAACCAGGCGTTCGGCGGCGAGACGAAGTTCATGGGCGGCACGAAGGGCTCCCACATCGTCGTGCACAACGACGAACTGCTCGAGGCGACGAAGGGCCGCGAGCTGTTCTTCGAGAACAACGACGGCCGCATCGTGCTCATCTACCCGCTCAAGGGCCGGGTGCTCATCGGCACGACCGACATCGACGCCGACCCGTCGCAGCCGGTCACGACCACCGAGGAGGAGATCGACTACTTCTTCGGGCTCGTGAAGCACGTGTTCCCGCAGATCGAGGTCACGCGCGACCACATCGTCTACAGCTACTCCGGCATCCGCCCGCTCCCCCGCCACGAGGACACCGCCCCCGGCTTCGTGTCCCGCGACTACCGGATCGTCGACACCCCGATCGCCGGGCTGCCCGACTCCACGGTGCTGTCGCTCGTCGGCGGCAAGTGGACGACGTTCCGTGCCCTCGCCGCGCACCTCTCCACCGAGGCCACGACGAAGCTCGGCGTCGCCCGCCGGGTCGACACCACCGGCATGGCGATCGGCGGCGGCAAGGACTTCCCGACCACGGACGCGCAGCGCGAGCTCTGGGTCAAGTCGCACCGCGACGGTCTCGACGCGTCGCTGGTCGAGGGGCTGCTCGAGCGCTACGGCACCCGTGCCGCCGAGGTCGTGGACGTCCTCACCGACGGACCGGTCGAGCCACTCGAGTCCGACCCGAAGCTCACCCGTGCCGAGGTCGCGTACTTCGCCCGCCACGAGCAGGCCGTCCACCTGGTGGACGTGGTGCTGCGTCGGACGAACCTCGCGTTCGTCGGCGGGGTCACGATCGACCTGCTCGACGAACTGGCGGACGTGCTGGCCGAGGCGCTCGGCTGGACCGCTGAGGAACGCGCCGACGAGGTGCAGCGCACGCTCGACGTGCTCCGTGAGTCGCACGGCGTCATCGTGCCGCTGACGTCGGCGTCGCAGCTCGCGTAGTCCGCGCAGCTCGCGGAGTCCGCGCAGGTCGCGTCCCGACGTGACCGGATGACGGACGGGAGGCCCGGTACCAGCTGGTACCGGGCCTCCCGTCCGTCGTGTGGTCGCGTCACGCGAGCCGCGTGGCGTGGCGTCGCGTCCGCGTCGCGTCGCGTCGCGGATGGCGCGGCGTCGCGCTGTCAGAAGCGCTCGCCGGTCGGGTCCTGCGCGGTCCGATCGATGAGGTCCTCGCCGCCGACCGGCTCCCCCTCCCAGTCGACGAGCCGCCAGCCGCCGTCGAACGAGCCCTCCAGCTCGACGATCCCGGTGTTCTCCAGGTGGCGCTTCGTCCCGAACTCGTCGGGCGTGTTCTGCGCGACCGCGCTCGCCCAGGTGCGGATGGCGGCCCCGTGGCTGACCGCGGCAGCGACCGACACGCCCGTCGCCTCGATCCGGCGGACCGCGTCGTCGTAGCGTGCGAAGAACTCGGTGCCGCTCTCGCCGCCGGGCATGCGGTTCGCGCGGTCGCCCTGCGACCAACCGTGCACCGTCGCGACGTACGTCTGGACGGACACCCGGTCGCTCTTGCCCTGGGTGTCGCCGGCCTCGATCTCACGGAGGCCGGGCAGCACGACGGGGTCGAGGCCGAGCGCGGCGCCGAGCGGGGCCGCGGTCAGCTGCGTGCGGACCAACGTCGAGACGAAGAGCCGCTCGATGCCGCGGTCCGCCAGCGTTGCCGGCAACGCCTCGGCCTGCCGCTGCCCGAGCTCGGTGAGTCCGGGGCCGGGCACCTCGGCGTCGAGGATGCCGTGCACGTTCGCGGGGGTCTGGCCGTGGCGGATGAGCAGCAGTCGCATGCCTGCCACCCTACGGAAGCGGTGACGTCATCCCTGCCGGGTGTTCCAGCGCGGGTTCTTCTTGTTGATGACGTAGACGCGTCCGCGGCGGCGGACGACCTGCGAGCCGGGGATCTTCTTCAGTGCCTTGAGCGAGTTGCGCACCTTCACGAGGAGCCTCCTTGTTGGTAACGATTCTCATGTAGATTAGCGCACATGCTCGTCGCCTCGATCACGCTCGTCTCCGCCCTGCACGACCCGGACGCCACCGGCACCGCCGCGCGGATCGACACCGGACACCGGATGCACCTCGCCGGCGACGCCGTGTCGGTCGCGCGGGCGGTGGCGGAGCGCGCCGACCGCCTCGACCGACTGTGCGGGCCCGACGCCGACCACGGACTCGTGGTCAGCCTCGCCCCCGGCACCGACGTCCGGGCGGTGGGGATGATGCTCGCGAACGCGGCACGCGCCGAGCACGGCGACGACCGGATCCTGCGGCACGTCGTGTCCGTGCTGCGCGCCGACGACGTCGCTCGGCTGCTGTGGGGCGACGTCGACGACGCGTTCGTCGCCGCCGACCGGATCGCGTCGCTCGTGGAGTACGCCACGGTCGTCGTGCTCGACCGCATCGAACCCCTGTCCGGACGTCGACGTCGGGCACTGGTGTCGCTGCTCCACCGACTGGCGCCGAACGCCGTCGTCCTGGCCGGGCCGGCCGTGCGCGGACCACGTGACCTGCCGGCGTCGAACGGCGGTGCCGCCCGCTTCCTGGCGTCGGGCGCCGGGTGGATGCGAGGCCTGTCGGGAGCCGCCGACCACGGCCGGGACGAGCACGACGACCTCGTCACGCTCCGATACCGGGAGCCGCTCCCGTTCCACCCGGGACGCCTGGCCACGACGATCGAGCAGGACCTCGCGCCGGGGGTGAACGGACGCGTGCTGCGCTCGAAGGGGTTCTTCCGGCTCGCGTCTCGGCCGGACCACGTCGGCTCGTGGTCGAGCCTCGGTGCGATGCTCGCGCTCGACCCGACGGCGAACGCCTCGTGGGACCCGGATGCGCCGGTCGGGCAGGCGATCTGGTTCGTCGGCGAACGGCTGGACGTGCGCGGGATCGAGCACGCGCTCGACCGTGCGCTGCTGACGCCGGCCGAGCTCCTTGCCGGGCCCGACCTGTGGCGGACGTGGGCGGACCCGTTCCCGGTCTGGCCGGCGCTCGACCCCTCGCACGGACACCACGGCGACTGACCGGTCGCGGGGCGCGGGCCGGGCGTTCGCCGCTGTTGAACGACACCGTGGTCGTCGAACGACAACGGTTCTGTCGCTTCTTCGGCCGCTCACCTGCCAGCGCGCGCAACGAACGACACCGCCGTCGTCGTACGACAGCGGCACGGTCGTCCGACAGCGGCACCCGAGCGCGCACGAGGCCCCGCGCGCCGTCCGCACCCAACCGGCCAGGAGCACCCCGTACGACCCCGACACCGTCGCTCCCTCGGGCGTCCACCGAGCAGCGCCCGCAACGAACGACACCACCGCTGTCGTACGACAACGGCACGGTCGCTCCCTCGAGCGCTCACCTACCGGCGCCCGCAACGAACGACACCACCGCCGTCGTACGACAACGACACCGTCGCTCCCTCGAGCGACCACCGAGCAGCGCCCGCAACGAACGACACCGCCGTCGTCGTCCGACAACAGCACGGTCGTTCGACAGCGGCACGGTCGTCCGACAACGGCACGGTCGTCCGACAGCGGCACGGTCGTTCGACAGCGGCACGGTCGTTCGACAGCGACCCGACCCGCGCACGACCCGACCCGCGCACGACCCGACCCGCGCGCGACCCGACCCGCACCCACACGCACGTGCGCCCCGGCCAGACCCGAAGTCCGGCCGGGGCGCACGTGCCCGACAGCCTCAGCGCGCGGAGACCGCGGGCTCCTCGTGCACGGCGTCCGCCGCACCGAACGGCAGGTCGCCGAGGTCCAGGTTCGGGTTCGTGTCCTGCGTGCGGACGAGCTCGCGGGCCTCGTCCTCGGTCTCCACCGCGGGCATCGAGCCCGGCAGGGGCCGCTGCGACGACTCCTTCATGCAGAACACCCCGACGGCACCGAGCGCGCTGATCGCCATGAGGAAGTACGCGGGTGCGAGCTCGTCCCCGGTCCAGGTCAGCAGCGCCTGGACGATGAGCGGCGTCGTCCCACCGAACACGGCGATCGCGATGTTGTACGCGAAGCCCATCGCCCCGTAGCGGGTCGAGGTGGGGAACAGCGCGGGCAGCGAGGCGGCCTGGTTCGAGACCCATAGTGCCGTCATGAGGGCCAGCAGGGCGAGACCGAGCAGCGTCGACCACTGCGCACCGTGCCCGATGAGCAGGAACGCCGGGACGACGAGCACGACGGTGGTGCCGGCGCCGAGCCACATCACCGTGCGGCGCCCGATCCGGTCGGAGAGACGGCCGGCGAGCGGGAGCATGACCGCCAGCAGGACGAGCACCGGGATGGTGAGGAGCGTGCCGTCCAGCGCCGAGTAGCCCAGCGAGTCGGTCAGGTAGGTCGGCATGTACGACGTGAGCGCGTAGCCGACGGTGTTCGACGCGGCGACGAGCATGATCGCGATGACGATCGGACGCCAGTGGTCGTGGACCATGGCCCACACACTGGTCGGACGGGCCCCGGTCGCGTCGGCGCGGGCTCCGGACGCCGCCTCCTGCGCGGCCTGCGTGGCCTGGAATACGGGCGACTCCTCGATGCGGAGTCGGAAGTAGATGGCCACGACACCGATCACGCCGGCCAGCAGGAACGGCACGCGCCAGCCCCACGCCGTCATCGTGGCGTCACCGAGCGTCAGCTGGAGCACGGTCACGACCGAGGCGCCGAGCGCGAAGCCCATGTAGCTGCCGAAGTCGAGGATGCTCGCGAAGAACCCGCGGCGTCGGTCCGGTGCGTACTCCGTGACGAAGGTCGTCGCCCCGGCGTACTCGCCGCCGGTCGAGAAGCCCTGCAACAGCTTGAGCACGACGAGCACGACGGGCGCGAGCACGCCGATCGTCGCGTACGCCGGTAGTGCACCGATCAGGAACGTCGACGTCGCCATCATGATGAGCGTCGTCGCGAGTACCTTCTGGCGCCCGAGGCGGTCCCCGAGCCGTCCGAACACGATGCCACCGAGGGGTCGGGCGATGTACGTCGCCGCGAAGACCCCGAGGCTGAACAGGATCTGCACCGCGGGCTCGGCGGTGGGCAGGAACACCTTGCCCATCGTCACCGCGAGGTAGCCGTAGACCCCGACGTCGTACCACTCCATGGTGTTGCCGACGACCATGCCGCCCACGGCTCGGCGCATCATGCTCTTGTCGACGATGGTCACGTCGCTCTGGCGGAGCCGTCGACGTGGCTGGGTACTGTTGGGGTCGGATCCCATCGGTTCCTCTCTCGGGGCGTTCCGGCGCAGGGACGGTCGCGGGGACGGTCGGGCCGGACGGACAGCGGGCTACGGTACCGACCCACCGGAATGTCACTGTGTGGGGATTCACAGACAACGGCGTGTCACCCGGACGGGGGTCAGTGTCCGATCCGCGTGCCCACGCGGATGCGCGGAACCTGAATCACGACCCGGTAACGTTCGGCCATGGCGATCGAACCCGAGACGAAGAACTGGACGTGGGTCATCGACTCGCGGTGCCCGGAGTGCGGCTTCGACGGCCGCTCGACCGCCTTCCGGGACGTGCCCGGCATCATCGACGCGAACGCCGCGGCGTGGCCGGAGGTGCTCGCCCGGCCGGACGTCCGCGACCGCCCGGACGACCACACCTGGTCGCCCCTCGAGTACGGCGCCCACGTCCGGGACGTGCACCGGAGGATGGCCGAGCGACTCGCCCTCGTCCTCGCCGAGGACGCCCCGACCTTCGCGAACTGGGACCAGGACGCCACCGCGGTCGAGGACGACTACGCCGGGCAGGACCCGCTCGTGGTCGCGCGCGAACTCACCGCCGCCGCGGACGTCGCGGCCCGCGCCTTCGCCGCCGTCCCGGACGCGGCGCTCGGCCGCACCGGCGCGCGCTCGGACGGCAGCGCGTTCACCGTCGCGACCCTCGCGACCTACTACGCGCACGACCCGGTGCACCACCTGTGGGACGTGCGGCGCGCGCGGTAGCCGGGCCGGGCCTCCCGGGAGGCACGTGGCGCGTCACCGACGCAGGCCGCGTCGTCCCGTCGGTCACCACGGGTGCCGCGGCGCCGGACGGGCGCGCCGTCAGGCGAGCGCGTCCAGGAGGGCCCGTGCCGTCGCCGCGTCCGTCACGAGCTCGTTGACGAGCCGCCCACGGACCGCACCGATGATGCTCGCGATCTTCGCCTCGCCGACCGCGACACCGACGGCGTGCGGGACGGCCGCCAGCACCTCGCGCGAGGTCCGGACCATCCGGTCGCTGCCCGGGAACTCGATCGCGGACCCGTCCGCGGCGAAGAAGTTCAGGCACACGTCGCCCGCCGCGAGGTCGAACGCGGCGTCCTGGACGGGGATGCCCCTCGCGATCGCGTCACGGGTGGCCGGCGGTGCGCCGATCCCGAGCACCGCACCCTTGGCACTCCCCCAGAGTCCGACGACGTGTTGGAACGCCGGGTCCTCGTCGAGGGTCGCGCGCATCGCGGCCGACGGGATCGCCTGGGCGAACAGGAACGCGGGGATCGCCCCGGAGTGCTCGGCGGCGGTCCGGGTGATCTCGTTCGTCTGGAACCACGGCATCGGGTCGGCCTGACCACCGACCGTGGGGACGAGCTGGACACCGGACAGCCGCGGCATCCCCGCCTGGGCGACGTCGTACACGGTCCGCCCCGACGACATCAGCACGGCGTCCCCCGGCGCGAGTCCCATGCCCTCGAACGCGGTGGCGATCGGTCCGGCGAGGTCGACCCCGAGCGTCGCGGGGTGGGTGACCGCGGCGAGGTGCACGGACTGCAACCCGAGCACGACCTGCAGGCGCTCGGCGAGGGCGACGGTCTCGTCCTGGAACGGGTCGACGACCTCGATGCGGACGAGCCCCGCCCGACGGGCCTCGGCGACGAGTCGGCTGACGGTCGGGCGGGAGACCCCGAGCCGGGCCGCGATCTCGACCTGCGTGGCGTCCTCGAGGTAGTACATCCGCGCCGCCTGGAACACGGTGTCGAGCGGGAACCGCGAGCGCCCGGCCTCCGTCGGGGAGGCAGGGGGGTCGGAGGACATGTGGCATCGCCTTTCGGAGCGTCGCCGACACCGGTCGACGAGCGATCGGTTCGCGCGGACATCGCGATCGTATCCCCGCCCGGGTCGGTGCCCCCGGCGGAACGCGGCGCGCCGCGCGAATTGAGGAAATTCTGTTCTGAGCAAACGTTCCACGGGTGTAGGGTCGGATCCGATCGCAGACCACCAGGACACAGGAGTCGAGGATGTCGACGACGACACAGCGTGCGACCGGCACGCGAGCACCACGTCGGACCGAGGGTCGGTTGGACCGGATGGGGATCCCGAGGCCGCTCGCGCTCGGCTTCGTCGCGGTCCTCGTCTTCATGACGGGCAACGGCGTCGAGTCGAACTTCATCACGCCGCACATGGTGGCCGTGCTCGGCAGCCCCGAGACGACGGTCGCGACCATCGTGACGTTCTACAGCCTCGCGGCGCTCATCGGTTCCTACGTGTCCGGCGCCCTGTCCGACCTCGTCGGTCCGCGCCGGGTGATGGTGCTCGGGTTCGCCGTCTGGGTGGTCTTCGAGGTGCTGTTCCTCGTCGCGCTCGCGATCGGCAGCGTCCCCTTCGCCGCGGTGTCGTACGCGCTCCGCGGGTTCGGCTACCCGCTGTTCGCGTTCGCGTTCCTCGTCTGGGTGAACATCACGACGCCCGTCGAGCGGAACGGCTCCGCGGTCGGCTGGTTCTACGTCGCGTTCACCGGCGGACTCCCCACGCTCGGGTCGCTCTTCGCCATCGGCGCGATCCCGCTGTTCGGCGGCGGGACCGGTGGGGAGACCGGCGCGATGATCGCCTCGATCGGGCTCGTCCTGATCGGCTTCCTCGTCATGCTCTTCGGCGTCCGGCTCCCGAACGGCTTCAGCCGGATCGCACCGGAGGGCGAGAGCACCTGGCGCGTCCTCACGAGCGGCGTCCGCCTCACCGTCACCCGGCCGAAGGTCCTCATGGGCTTCCTCGTCCGACTGATCAACACCGCGCCCGAGTTCGGGATGTTCGTCGTCCTGCCCGCCGTGATCGCCCAGGACCGCGGCTGGGGCCAGGGCCGCTGGCTCCTCATGACCGTCTGCGTCTACGCCACCAACATCCTCGTGAACGCCCTGTTCGGGTGGGTCGGCGACCGCATCGGCTGGCAGCGCACCGTCAAGTGGTTCGGCATCGTCGGGTCCGCGACGGGTCTCGTCGCGTGGTGGTACGTGCCGCAGCTCGTGCCCGCCGGGTCGGACTGGGGCTACGTGCTCTCCGTCGTCGCCGGCTGCGTGTTCGGCTGCCTCCTCGCCGGGTTCGTGCCGATGGGCGCGATCATGCCCGCGCTCGCCCCGGACCACAAGGGAGCCGCGATGGCGATGTACACGACGGCGGCCGGCGGCGCCGCGTTCCTCGGCACCGGTGTCGTCGCGGCGGTGTTCGCGCTCGGCGGCGGCGGCCAGGCGGTCACCTGGACCTTCGTCGGCCTCTACGCCTGCGCGTTCGTGATGATCCACTTCCTGCGCGTCCCGCAGGGCGACCGGACGCACTGACCCCGGGCGGTGGCGGCCGTCCCGCCGCCGTCCGGTCCCCCATCCACCACCACCGACAGGACCCCACCACGATGACGACCATCCACGACGACCCCGAGGACTTCGCCGAGGACCAGCTGGCCGGCTGGACCGCGCTCTACGCCGACCGCGTGCGCGCGGTCCACGGCGGGGTCGTGACGCTCCCCACCGCCGATGCCGACCCGCAGGTCGCGGTCGTCGTCGGCGGCGGGTCCGGCCACTACCCGGCGTTCTGCGGCGTCGTCGGCCCGGGCTTCGCCACCGGCGCGGTCGTCGGCAACGTCTTCACCTCGCCGTCGACCGCCCAGGTGTACTCGGTCGCGAAGGCCGCCGACCAGGGCCGGGGTGTCGTGCTCACGTTCGGGAACTACGCCGGTGACGTGATGAACTTCGGGATCGCCGCCGAACGCCTGAACGCCGAGGGCATCCCGACGCGCGTCGTGGTCGTGACCGACGACGTCGCGAGCGCCACCGAGCCGTCGCAGCGCCGCGGCATCGCGGGCGACTTCTCGGTGTTCAAGGCGATGGGGGCCGCCGCCGCCGCGGGCGCGTCGTTGGACGAGGTCGAGCGCGTCGGCAACGCCGCCAACGCCGCGACCCGGACCATCGGCGTCGCGTTCTCCGGCTGCACGATGCCGGGCGGCGGCGAACCGCTCTTCACCGTCCCGGCGGGCCACCTCGGGCTCGGGCTCGGCATCCACGGCGAGCCGGGCATCGAGGACGTCCCCCTCCTGCCGGCGCGCGAGCTCGCGACGCTGCTCGTCGAGCGGCTGCTGACCGAGCGTCCCGGGTCCACGAACCGCGTCGCCCCGATCCTGAACGGGCTCGGCGACACCAAGTACGAGGAGCTCTTCCTGCTCTGGGGCCGGGTGCTCCCGCTGCTGACCGAGGCCGGCCTCGAGGTGGTCGAGCCCGAGGTCGGCGAGCTCGTCACGAGCCTCGACATGGGCGGCTGCTCGCTGACCCTGCAGTGGCTCGACGACGAACTCGAGCGGTACTGGCGCGCCGACGCCTACACGCCGGCGTACCGCAAGGTGGCGGCCCCGGTCGCCGCGCTCGTCCCGGCCGACGCGGTGGAGGACGCCGCGGCGGAGGCGACCGAGGTGCCGGACGCGACCACCGCCTCCCGGCAGGCCGCCGCGACGGCGCGCGCCGTGTTCGACGCGCTCGACGCGCTGCTCCGCGAGCACGAGGAGGAGCTCGGCCGCATCGACGCCGTCGCCGGCGACGGCGACCACGGCCGCGGCATGGTCAAGGGATCGGGAGCGGCCCGCCGGGCCGTCGACCGGCTCGACCGGGAGGCAGGGGTCGCCTTCGTGCTCGGACGCGCGGGTGACGCGTGGGCCGAGTTCGCGGGCGGCACCTCCGGCGTCCTCTGGGGCGCAGCGCTCGAGGCGTTCGGTCGGTCGCTGCGCGACGACCGCGACGAGTACCGCCCCGCCGACGTCGTCGACGCCGCGCAGGCCTTCGCCGACGCGATCGTGCACCTCGGCCGCGCCGCGCGCGGCGACAAGACGCTCCTCGACGCCCTCCTCCCCTTCGTCGACGCCCTCCGCGAGGGCGTCGACGCCGGCCAGGACACCGCGACCGCGTGGCGCGCCGCCGCAGCGGTCGCGGTCACCGAGGCAGCCGCCACCGCCGACCTGCGTCCCCGCGTCGGACGGGCGCGGCCGCTCGCGGAGAAGAGCATCGGCACGCCCGACGCCGGCGCGACGTCGATGGGCTTGATCCTCACCCGTGTCGGCGAGGTCCTCGCCGACCGTGCAGACCGACAGGAAGGAACACACGCATGACCCACAGGATCGTGATCGGCTCGGACGATGCCGGGTACGACTACAAGGAGATCATCAAGCGCGACCTGCTCGCCGACGACCGGGTGGCGTCCGTCGAGGACGTCGGCGTCGACGCGGACGGGCACACCGCGTACCCGCACGTGGCCGTGGACGCGGCGCGGATGGTCGCGGACGGCCGTGCGGACCGGGCGGTCCTGGTGTGCGGCACCGGGCTCGGGGTCGCGATCAGCGCGAACAAGGTGCCGGGGATCCGTGCGGTGACGGCGCACGACTCGTTCAGCGTCGAGCGCTCGGTCCTCTCCAACGACGCGCAGGTGCTGTGCCTCGGTCAGCGCGTGATCGGCGTCGAGCTCGCCCGACGCCTCGTCCGGGAGTGGCTCGGCTACGAGTTCGACCCGACCTCGGCGAGCGCGGAGAAGGTGGCCGCGATCTGCGGGTACGACGGCTCGTCGCCGTCGGGCATCGACGCGGGGGCGTCGGCGACCGACTGAGGACCGGCCACGGGACGTCCGGACCACGGACACGTCCGAGCCACGAGGACCGGCCGCTGCGACAGGGGGGATCGCAGCGGCCGGTCCTTCGTCGTGTCGGGGCGTCGGTCGTCGTGGGGTGCGCCTGGTCGCCGGGAGCGCTCCGCCGTGTTGCCGGGCGGGTCGTCCGTCGGGGCGGGTCGTCCGTCGGGGCGGGTCGTCGTCGGCTTGCCTCGGGAGGCCGCCATGTCGCTGCGGGGCGTCCGTCGGGTCGCCGGGGCGCCGGCCACGACCGCCTGGACGGTGCCGGTGCCAGTGCCGGTGCCGGTGCCGGTGCCGGTGCATGTTCCTCCGGGAGCACATGCGTCGGCCCCGGTCCCGCACCGTGTGGTGCAGGCCCGGGGCCGACGTCCGCGGTCAGGGGCGCGTCACTCCGAGAGGGTGAACGGCGAGGTCACCTTGTCCACGTTCTCCTTGGTGATGAGCACGCAGTCGAACGCCTGCTTCTCCTGCGCCGCGCCGGTCTTGCCCGTGCGGAGGTACTCGTCGGCCTCCTGCACGGCCTTCTTGGCGAACGTCGCGACCGGCTGGAGCACCGTGTACTGCAGCTCGCCCGCCTTCACGGCGTCGACCGCGTCCGGCGAACCGTCGAAGCCGCCGACCTTGACCTGGTCGAGCTTCCCGGCCTCCTTGAGGGCCGCGATCGCACCGAGCGCCATCTCGTCGTTGCCGGAGATGATGCCCTTGATGTCGGGGTTGGCCTGGAGGATCGACTGGGTCTTGTCGTGGCCCTGCGTGCGGTCCCAGTTCGCGACCTGCTTGGCGACCTCCTTGAGGTCCGGGTACTGGGACAGGACGGTCTTGTAGCCGTTGGAGCGCGTCTGGGCGTTGTTGTCCGACGGTGCGCCGAAGAGCTCGGCGTAGTTGCCGGAGTCGCCGACCGACTTCACCCACTGCTGTGCGCCGATCGCCGCACCCTGGGCGTTGTTCGACACGAGCTGGGCCTTGGCGAGCCCGGCCTGGTTGATCTCCGCGTTCACCAGGAACACCGGGATGCCCGCGGCGTCCGCCTTCTTCACGGCGCCGATCGACCCGCTCGCGTTGGCCGGGTCGAGGATGATCGCGACCGACTTGTTCGTGATGGCGGTGTCGATGAGGTTGCTCTCGGTGTTCGTGTCACCCTTCGACGCCGAGACGTTCGACTTGTAGCCGAGCGACTTCGCCTCGGCCGACGCGACGTCGCCCTCCGTCTTCCAGTACGGGTTCGACGGGTCGTTGACGATGATCGAGATGAGGCCGCCCTTCTTGGACGAGCCGTTGCCGCCGGACGCGGCACCGCCGGCGGAGCAGCCGGTCAGGACCAGGCTGAGTCCGACTCCCGCTGCGAGCACCGTTGCGAGCTTGCGGTTCATGGTGGGGTTTCCTTTCGCTGTGGACCGTGTGACGGGAGGGTCAGACGGCTGTCTTCTCGCCGACGGCCGCCGGGGGCTGGGTGTCGGTGGGAGAGGTCTGTCGGGGGCCCGCAGCACCGCCGGCACGTGCCGGACGACGCTTGTACTGGACCGCGTTGAGGAGGACGGCGAACACGATGACGGCGCCGGTGAAGACGGTCTGCCAGTAGGCCGAGACGCCGATGATGACGAGACCGTCGGACAGGAAGCCGATGACGAACGCGCCGAGCAGCGTGCCGCGGACGTTGCCGACGCCGCCGGACAGCGCCGCGCCGCCGATGACGACCGCCGCGATCGCGGTCAGTTCGTAGGAGCTGCCGGCCGTGGGGCTGGCGCTCGTGAGCTCGGACGACAGGATGAGACCGGCGATCGCGGCGCACAGGCCCGAGAGCACGTAGACGCGGATCTTGACCCGCTTCACCGGCACACCCGACAGCTCCGCGGCACGCTCGTTGCCACCGGAGGCGTACAGCCAGCGGCCGAAGACGGTCCGGTTGAGGAGCAGCGATCCGACGACGGCGGCGACGATCATGACGATGACGCCGATCGGGAGCCCGAGCAGCCGGTTGAAGCCGAGCCAGTCGAACCCGGTGTTGCCGAGCGCGGCGTTCCCCTCGAGGTTGTTGTAGGTCAGGCCGTTCGTCATCAGCAGTCCGATGCCGCGGACGACGTAGAGCATGCCCAGGGTGGCCACGAACGGTGCGACCTTGAACCGCGCGACGAGCACGCCGTTGACGAGGCCGATGAGCGCACCGGACGCACACGCGAGCACGACCACGACCCAGACCTTCGGGTAGAGCGTGACCCCGCCGATGGCCACCCCCTTCATGAGGAAGCCGGCGATCACCCCCGAGAACCCGAGGGTCGAGCCGACGGACAGGTCGATGCCGCCGTTGAGGATGACGAGGAGCATGCCCAGCGCGAGGATGGCGTACACGGCGACGTGCGACGACATCGTCAGGAGGTTGCTCACCGTGAAGTAGTTCGGCGACAGGATCGAGAAGACGACGATGATGACGACGAGGGCGAAGTAGGCCCGACCCTGCAGCAGGAGTCGTCCGACGCTGAAGCCGTCCGCGAAGAGGGCGGGGCGCCGCTGACCGGCGGTCGTGGTGGTCATTGCTGTTCCGTTCCTGGCGGTCATGCGACCACGGCTTCGCCCGAGGCGGCCATGATCGCTTCCTTGGTCACGTCCGAACCGAACTCGGCGGCGATGCGCCCGCGGCTCATGACGACGATGCGGTGGGCGATGCTCAGGCACTCGCCGACCTCTGAGGTGGTGTAGACGACGGCGAGACCCTGCCGGGCACGCTCGGCGAGCAGCCGGAAGACCTCGGCCTTGGCCCCGATGTCGATGCCCCGGCTCGGTTCGTCGAGCAGGATGACGTCGGGGTCGGTCGCGAGCATCTTGCCGATGACGACCTTCTGCTGGTTCCCGCCGCTGAGCGAGCCGATCATGGCGCCGCCACCGGCCGTCTTCACGTGGACGGTCCGGATCGAGTCGGTGACGAGGTCGACCTCGCGGCGACCGGACAGGAACAGGCCCTTGACGAACGCGCCGATGGACGCCAGGGACATGTTCGATCCGACGGTCATGGTCTGGACGAGGCCGTCGCGCTGCCGGTCCTCCGGCACGAGTCCGAGCCCGGCGTCGATGCGCTCGGCGATGGACAGCCCGGCGAGGTCGCGGTCGTCCTTGCGGATCGCGCCGCCGTCGACGGGCGTCCGTCCGGCGACGGCCTCGAGCAGCTCGGTCCGGCCGGCGCCCATGAGGCCGTAGATGCAGACGATCTCGCCCTTCCGGACCGACAGTGACACGTGGTCGACGACGTTGCGACCCGGGACGTCCGGGTCGGCGACCACGACGTCCTCGATGGCGAGCGCTGGTGCGCCGAACTCGTACCCGGTGGGCGGCGAGCCGAGGTCGAACCCCTCGCCGACCATCGCGCGGACGACCCACTCGAGGTCGATGTCCGCACGCCGGGCCGTCGCGGTGACCGATCCGTCGCGGAGCACGACGGCGTGGTCGGTGATCTCGAGGGCCTCCTCGAGGTGGTGCGAGATGTAGACGATCGACACGCCACGGGCCTTGAGGTCGCGGACGACCGTGAAGAGCACCTCGACCTCGGACGCCGAGAGCGCGCTCGTCGGCTCGTCCATGATGAGGATCCGCGCGTCGACCGAGAGCGCCCGGGCGATCTCGACGAGCTGCTGCTGGCCGAGGCGCAGGTCGGACACCAGCGCGAGCGGGTCGATGTCCTCGCCGAGTTCGGCGAGGACGGCGGCGGCCTGCCGGGCCTCCTCGGCGTAGTCGACGCCGGTCGGTCCGCGCAGCTCACGCCCCATGAAGATGTTGTCGCGCACCGTGAGGTTGGGGGCGAGGCTCAGCTCCTGGTGGATGATCGAGATGCCGTGCTCTCGGGCGTCCACGGTGTCGGCGAAGGACACCGGCTCGCCGTGCAGCGTGAGGGTCCCGGAGGTGGGCTGCTCGACTCCGGACAGGATCTTCATGAGCGTCGACTTGCCCGCCCCGTTCTCCCCGAACAGCGTGGTGACCTGCCCGCGGTGGACCGCGAACGCCACCCCCTTGAGCGCTCGGGTCGCACCGTACGTCTTCACGACGTCGGTCGCCTCGAGGACGACCGTCCCGATCGCGTCGTCGGCGCTCATCCGTCCACCTCCAGTGCGGACGGCGTGACGAGCCAGCCCTTCGGGTTGATCAGCTGGAACGCACCGGTGACGGTGACCTTCTTGCCCTCGAGCGAAGTGGTGTCCACCTTCGCGAGCACCTGCTTCTTCAGCTGGTCGTTCAGCGCCGCGCCCGCGTTCTGGTAGTCGATCTGGTTGGTGAACTGACCGAACTCGATCGTCCCCGGGGCGTCGCGCAGGTCGGTGCCGTTGATCGCCGGGCCGGTCTGGATGCGGATCAGCAGTCCGCTCGGGAGACCGGAGACCGTGACCGGGTAGATGCCGTCCTGCGGAGCGCCGACCGTGCCGGTGAAGGTGGTCGCGAACTCCGGCCCGGTGCCGGCGTCGACGCCGTACTTCTTCGTCGCCGCGGTGGAGTCGGCGATGATCGCGGGTGCGAGCTCGGTCGCCGGGACGGCGCGCTTCGCGATCGCCGCCTGGACCTTCGGGAAGTTGGTCTTCCCCCAGGCGGACGCGGAGAACGCGGCGGGGCCGGCGCCGACCGTCGAGCCCTTGCCGACCACCTTGACCGAGAGCGCCATGGCGACGACGACGACGAGGACGACCGCGACGAGGACGATGCGCTTGACGGCCCGGCGGTTCCGCGCCGGCTGGACGGCGCCGGTGGCGGTCATCGGACGGCCCCGTCTCGGACGGCTCGGGCCGTGCGGCAGCCCGGGAGGCTGGTGGCGGCCCGGGTCGCGTCGGGACGCCCGGTCCTGTGGTCGGCTCGCGTCATCGCGTGCTCCTCGTGAATCGCTCCGTTGCGTCGGTCCGTCGGGATGCGGACCGGCACCACACAGCGTGGTGCAAAGCAGAAATTATGTGCGTGACGAAATTTCTGCAAGTGGACGCGCCGGATTCGCCAGGTTCGGACACCGTGACCCGCCCACAGAAATCTTGTTCTTGACTTTTGTTCTGCGTCGCGTAGTGTCGCCCTCGCCGCGATGACGCGGCGAGACTCACGACCCATGGAGATCCTCATGTCCACGACGACCGAGACCCCCACGAGCAGCGGCTCCGAGACCATCCCGGCGACCATGCGCGCCGTCGTGGTCCACGGCCCCGGCGACTACCGGCTCGAGGAGCGCCCCGTCCCGACGCCCGGACCCGGCGAGCTGCTCCTCCGCACCGACGCGGTCGGGATCTGCGCATCGGACCTGAAGTGCTACCACGGCGCCGCGAAGTTCTGGGGCGACGAGAACCGCCCGGCGTGGGCCGAGACCGACCGGATCCCCGGGCACGAGTTCGTCGGCACGATCGTCGCGGGCGACGACGACGCGCTCGCCAAGCGCAAGGTGTCGCTCGGCGACCGCATCGCCTGTGAGCAGATCGTGCCGTGCTGGGAGTGCCGCTACTGCCTCGAGGGCATCTACTGGATGTGCAACGTCCACGACATGTTCGGCTTCAAGGGCTACGACGGCGCGATGGCCGAGTACGTCCTCGTGCCGTCCAAGGCACTCACCCACCCCGTGTCGAGCGACCTCCCCGGGCAGGTCGCCGCGTTCGCCGAGCCGCTGTCCTGCGCCTTCCACGCCGTCGAGCGCGGTGACATCAAGTTCGGCGACACGGTCGTGATCGCCGGCGCTGGCCCGATCGGCCTCTCCGCGATCGCCGGCACCCGGCAGAAGAACCCCCTCCGGATCATCGCCCTCGACGTCGTGCCGGAGAAGCTCGAGCTCGCCCGCAAGGTCGGCGCGGACATCGTGATCAACATCGCCGAGGAGGACGCCGTCGCCCGCGTCAAGGAACTCACCGACGGGTACGGCGCCGACGTCTACATCGAGGCGACCGGCCACCCGTCGGCCGTGCCGCAGGGCCTCAACATCCTGCGCAAGCTCGGCACGTTCGTCGAGTACTCGGTCTTCAAGGACAACGTCTCCGTGGACTGGTCGATCATCTCGGACGACAAGGAGCTCGACGTCCGCGGCGCGCACCTCGGGCCGCACACCTGGCCGGCCGCGATCAAGCTCCTCGAGTCGGAGACCCTGCCGATGTCGGAGATCTGCACCCACCAGTTCGCGCTGGAGGACTTCCAGGAGGCGCTCGACCTGGTCGGCGACTCGGCTGGCGCGAGCGTCAAGGTCTCGATCATCCCGTCCCGGCGCTCCTGAGCGTCGCCGGCGGGCGGCTCCGTCAGCGGGGCGGAGCCGCCCGCCGGGCCAGTCGGTGCACGACCGCGGCCGTGGCGTCGTAGAGGTCGCGGAAGTCGCGGTACCCGGCCTCGTGGAAGCGGTGCGCCTCGGGATCGGGGCGGATGACCCGGTCGGGCGGGTTCCACGTCGCGATGTCGACGTCGGCGACGAGCCCCGCCGCGAGGAACGCCGACCCGAAGCACGCCCCCACCGTCACGCTGGGGACGGTCTGCGGCAACCCCGTGACGTCGGACACGATGCTCGGCCAGAGCGAACCGCGGAGGCCACCACCCGCCCCCACGAGCTCGCGGACCTCGACGCCGGCCGCCGCGAGCGTCTCGAGGTTGTGGCGGACCGCGTAGGCCGTCGCCTCGAGGGCCGCCCGGTAGAGGTCGCCCCGGGTGTGTCGGACCGTCAGCCCCGCCACCACCCCACGCGCGTGCGGGTCCGCGATCGGTGTCCGCTCCCCCGCGAAGTAGGGCAGCATGAGCAGCCCGTTCGCGCCGGGTCCAGAGGCCTCGGCCTCCTCGAGCATCGTCGACCAGTCGCCGTGGAACAGCCGTCGCAGCCACTCGGTGATCGCCCCGGAGGTCGCGGTGCCGCCCGCCACGCAGGCCTCCCCCGGTCGCGTCCCGACGGTCGTCCACATCCCCGGCACCGCGACCGCTCCGGTCGTCGGCGCGATCATGAACATCGTCGTCCCGTACTGCAGGAACATGCGTCCCGGCACGGCTTCGCCGACGCTCACCCCCTCGGCACAGGCGTCGATGGCCCCGGCGGTCACCGGGATGCCGGCCGGGAGGCCCGTGGCCGCGGCCGCCGCTTCGGTCACCGTCCCAGCCCGGTCGCCCGACCACACCAGCCGCGGCATGGTCAGGCCCGGTGCGAGCGCGTCGCACCACTCGGGGATCCAGCGGTGCTCGTGCACGTCGTAGAGCGGGGTCGTCTGGCTCGCCGAGTGGTGGTCGAGGACGTACTCGCCGGTCAGCAGGCCGACGACCCGGGACGACGGCATGGTGAACCGCTCCGCCCGCCCCCAGGTGTCGGGCTCGTTCCGCGCGAGCCAGGCGAGCTTCACGCCCGCGGCCTGGGTGGTCAGCGCGCTGCCGCAGCGGTCCCGGACGGCGTCGGGGCCACCGAGCTCGGCCGTCACCTCGTCGAGCATGTCCGCCGTGCGGGTGTCCACGCCGTAGAGCACGGCGGGCCGCAACGGTCGGTCGTCGGCGTCGGTCAGCAGGACGCAGGGACCGATGCCGCTGACCCCGACCGCCGCGACGTCGGCGTCCGGGACGGCGTGCAGCAGTTCCCGGGTGAGCTCCGCGAACTCGGCCCACCACGAGTCGCCGTCCATCTCGACGAGCCCCTGCTCCGGCCGGTCGACCTCGTGCGCGCGGCTCGACTCGGCCAGGACCGTCCCGTCGAGCCGAGCGAGCAGCGCCTTGGTGCTCGACGTGCCGATGTCCACTCCGAGCACCGCCCGCATGCCGTCTCCTTCGCCGTCCGGCGCGGACCGCGTCCGCGCAAGAAGTCTAGGGAGGTCGGCGATGCCCAGCGTTCTGTCGGTTGTCGGACGTACGGTGCTGCCGTCCCACCCGCACCACCCAGGGGGTCCCGATGAAGAAGTCCGCTTGGCTGCCCGCCGTCATCGCGCCGGTCGTCGTCGCCGGCGCGGTCGCCGCCCCGGTCATCGCGAACGCCGCGAGCACCCCGATCGCGGGCGCGGACCCCACCGCCGCGCAGGTCATCGCCAGCATCGATCGGTCGTCGGGAGCGCGGTACTCGGGCAAGCTCGAGCAGACGAGCGACCTCGGTCTCCCCGAGCTCCCCGCCGGGGCCGGTGGTTCGTCGGTGCAGGCCGACGCGCTCGACCTGCTCACCGCTCCGCACACCGCGCGGGTCTACGTCGACGGTCCCGACCGGCAGCGGGTGCAGGTCACCGAACAGCTCGCCGAACGGGACGTCGTCCGGAACGGCTCCGACGTCTGGACCTGGGACTCGAAGACGCGCGAGGCGACCCACGTCGTCCTCCCCGACCACGCGGAGGACGCGGGCACGGCCACGGGGGCCGACTCCGTGACGCCGTCCGAGCTCGCGCAGCGCGCGGTCGACGCGATCACGCCGACGACGACCGTGTCGGAGCCGACCACCACCCGCGTCGCCGGACACGACGCCTGGGCGGTCACCCTGACGCCGAAGGGATCGGGCACCCTCGTCCGCTCCGTCGAGCTGGCCGTCGACCAACAGACCGGCCTGCCGCTGCAGGTGACCGTGCGCGCGGACGGGCAGGCGTCGCCGGCGTTCCGGGTCGGCTTCACGAGCCTCGACTACGGCGCACCGGCCGCACGGCTGTTCGCCTTCACCCCGCCGTCCGGGGCGGAGGTCACCACGAAGGACCTCTCCGACCGGTCGCCCGGCGCTCGCGCCCACGGCGACCACCGACAGCCGGGCGACGGCACCGCATCGGACCGCCCCACGGTGACCGGGTCCGGTTGGAGCACGATCGTGGAGCTGCCCGCCGGGGCCGTCGACCGCTCGGCGCTCGGCTCCGACGGCAGCGGGCTGCTCGACCAGCTCACCCGTGCCGTCGACGGCGGCCGGGCGGTGCAGACCTCGCTCGTGTCGGTGTACTTCACGGACGACGGCCGCTTGCTCGCGGGTGCCGTCCCGGTGTCGGCCCTCGTCGCCGCCGCCGAGTGAGCGACGGGACGACCCCCGACGCGGCGGTGGACCCCGACTCGACGGTGAACCCCGGCGCGACGGTGAACCCGGGCGCGACGACCAGCGCTGCCGCGACGATGAACCCGGGCGCGACGACCAGCGCTGCCGCGACGGTGCCCACCGCTGCACCGTCGGCCCGCCCGTCCGACCTGGCGATCAGCACGACCGGACTCGCGAAGGTCTTCCGGAGGCAACGAGCGGTCGACGGCATCGACCTCGCCGTGCCACGCGGGTCGGTGTTCGGGTTCCTCGGGCCGAACGGCTCCGGCAAGACCACCACGATCCGGATGCTGCTCGGCCTGTCCAGCGCGACCGGCGGCACGATCGAGCTGCTCGGCCGGGCCGTCCCGGACGCGCTGCACGACGTCCTGCCACGCGTGGGCGCCCTGGTCGAGGGGCCGGCGTTCTACCCCTACCTCAGCGGCCGCGCGAACCTCTCGCGCTTCGACGCCGCCGACCCCACGTCGGACCCCCGTTCCCGGAAGGACCGCGTCGCCGCCGCGCTCGACCGGGTGGGACTGACGCACGCTGCCGACAAGAAGGCGCACGCGTACTCGCTCGGCATGAAGCAGCGCCTCGGCCTCGCGAACGCCCTGCTCGCACCCCGCGAGCTCCTCGTGCTCGACGAACCGACGAACGGCCTCGACCCGCAGGGCACCCGAGAGGTCCGGAACCTCATCCGGTCACTCGCCGACGACGGGACGACGGTGTTCGTGTCGAGCCACCTCCTCGCCGAGATCGAGCAGGTCTGCACCCACGCCGGGGTGATGCGGACCGGGAAGCTCGTCGCCCAGGGCACGCTCGACGACCTCCGCGCGCTCGGCAGCCGCACCGTCACCGTGCGCACGCCCGACCGCGGCCAGGCCGGCAGCGTCCTGACCCGCATGGGCCTCGTGCCCCGGCACGAGGGCGGTGCCGACGTCCTCGTCGCCGACCTCCCGTCCGACGTCCTGCCCGAGTCGGTCGCCGCGGAACTCGTCCGCGCCGACGTGCGGCTGCGTGGGCTGACGGTCGGCGGCGGCACCCTCGAAGACCTCTTCGTGTCGCTGACCGGGGAGGGCTTCGATGTCGCCGGCTGAACCGACCGTCCCGAACCGCACGGCACCGTCCGCCGGACCGCCGGCGCGGCCGACCGGTCCGGCACGCCGCCGCACCACCGCCCTGCTCGGCTCCGAGCTCGCTCTGCTCTTCCGTCGCCGTCGCACGTGGGCGATGCTCGGGGCGCTCGCGCTCGTGCCGGTCCTCATCGCCATCGCCGTCCGGATCACGACCGATCCCGACCGCGGCGGCCCGGCCTTCCTCGGCGACATCACCAACAACGGACTCTTCGTGGCGTTCACCGCGCTGACGGTCTCGATCCCGCTCTTCCTGCCGCTCACCGTGGGCGTCGTCGCCGGGGACACCGTCGCGGGCGAGGCGGGTCACGGCACGCTCCGCTACCTGCTCGTCGCGCCGGCCGGCAGGGTCCGGTTCATCGTGGTGAAGTACGTCGGCTCGGTCGCGTTCTGCCTGGCGGCGACCGTGGTGGTCGTGCTCGTCGGCGCCGCGATCGGTGCCCTGCTGTTCCCGATCGGTCCCGTGACGCTGCTGTCCGGCACCCAGGTGGACGGCTGGTCGTACGCCGGCCGTGCCGCGCTGCTCGCCGGCTACGTCACGCTGTCGATGCTCGGACTCGCCGCGATCGGTCTGTTCGCGTCGACGCTGACCACGGTGCCGGTCGGGGCGATGGCGGCGACGGTCGTCCTCGCGGGCGTCTCGCAGGTGCTCGACCAGCTCCCGCAGCTCGACTGGCTGCACCCGTACCTGTTCTCACACCAGTGGCTCGGGTTCGGCGACCTGCTGCGGGACCCGATCTCGTTCGACTCGTTCGGGTCGAACGCCGTCCTGCAGCTCGGCTACGTGGTGGTCTTCGGGGCGCTCGCGTACAGCCGCTTCGCGACGAAGGACGTGCTCAGCTAGGTGCCGAGCACGTCCTCCGCGTGGTGTCGGTTCAGCCGGCGTCGGCGGTCTGGGGACGGCGGACCGGGTCGCGCAGGTCTCGGTTCTTCTCCGACCGGTACCAGTCCATGCGCGCACCGGTCTCGACGGTCTGCATGCCGATCACGACCTTGCCGCGGGACTGCATCTGCGCGAGGTCCTCGTACGCGTCGACGATGTAGTCGAACGGGTAGAAGCCCGAGATGAGCACCTGCACCCGGTGGTCCTGCACGGCCTTCGTGAGCATCGTGAGGAGCTCGCGCGCCTCCTCGTCCTCGGCCGGGGCGCGCAGGAACCGGAGCTCGGTGTCACGCCGCTGCTCGGACGACACGAAGCGGTCCGTGGGGACACCGAGGCGCTCGGCCAGGAGCTCGGCGTCGGACTCCCCGTGGTTGTCGATGAACGCCGTGATCGGACGCCCGTCGGCGATCTCCCGGATGCGGGCTTCCTCGCCCTCGCCGTAGACGACCGGGAGCGTGCCGATCTGCCGGAGGTAGTCGTGGTTCCGGGCGCTGCCGAGCGCGATCACCGTGGCTCCGGCGTCGTGCGCGAGTTGGCACTGGATGTGACCGACCCCGCCGGCCGCGGCGCTGATGACCACGGTGTCCTGCGGCCCGAGCCGGAGCCCGCGGACGATCGTCGCGGCGGTGCACCCGGCGAGGTAGAGGCCGCCCGCGACCTCCCAGCCGACGTGCTCGGGCTTCTTGATGACCGCCCCGCGCGGCACCCGGACCCAGTTCGCGTGCGCGCCGCCCGTGGGCGCGTGCCCGAGTACCTCGTCGCCGACCCGGAGGTCCTTGACGCCCTCGCCCCGGGCACGGACGATGCCCGCGAAGTCGACGCCCTGGTGCGCGGGGAAGTCGAGGTCGATGAACTCACGGAGCTTGCCCTCACGGAGGAAGCGCTCGATGTGGTTCAGGCCGGCGGCGACCACCTCGACGACGATCTCGCCGGGGCCGGCGTCCGGTCGTTCCTGCGGGACCAGCTGGACCACGTCGAACCCGCCGTAGCGGTCGTACTGCACTGCGTTGCCGTGTCGCATGGCGCGCTCCTTCGAAGACGTTCTGGCTCTCGTCTACTCGCGCGGGGCGGGCGGTGTCCGGAGTCCGGGGCACTTCCAGGCTGCCGGGCGCGTCGCCGACGGACCGCGGAGGGCGCCGCGCAGCCCCGACGACGACGGGCCGCGACGCCCCGGGCCGGAACGGCCTTCAGCCCGCGGCGTCGATGATCCGACGCACCGTCTCGGCCCCGTGGTGGAAGGCGACCGGGTCCGCACCGGGCCTCGGCACCCGCACCGGCGTCGACCAGACGGATCCGTCGGCGGCGAGGTCGACCACGAGGTAGCCGGCGTCGACGTGCGCCGACTCCTCCTCGTACGAGCCGACGACGTCGGTGTCGTTCGCGACGGCCGGCGCGACGAGGACGGGGACCCCGGCGAACCACCCCGTGGCGTGGTGGTGCTGGTGGCCGCCGAGGACCAGCCGGACGTCCGAGCCACGGAGGACGTCGGCGAGGGCGTCCGGGTTCCGGAGCCGCAACGCGTGGTGCAGCGCGGTCGGCGCTGCCATCGGCGGGTGGTGCAGGACGACGACGGAGCCGCGACCGTCGGGCTCGGGTTCCGCCAGCGCAGCACGCAGTCGTCCGAGTGCCTCCTCGGCGACGAACCCGTAGCCGGCACCCGGCACGCTCGTGTCGAGGGTGACGATCCGACGCCCCGCGACGACCGAGCTCCCCGAGACCGGCACGCTCGGCGGCAGGTACTCGAGCGTGTGCATCACGGGCCGCCCACCCTCGCCGAGCACGTGCCCGTTCGCGAGCACCTGTCGGAAGCCCTCGCGGAGGTCGTGGTTGCCCGGCACCGTCACGAGCGCGGCTCCGTGCCGCTCCGCCCACCGCACGAGCCGTTCCCGGAGGATCGTGTACGACTCGGGGGTCCCGTCCTCGGACACGTCCCCGGACACCACGACGAGCCCGACGTCGGGGACGCCCTCGGCCGAGGCGAGCACGGCGTCGAGCGCCGCCGTGGTGTCGGTCGACCCCTGGTGCAGGGCGCCGTCGCCGGTCAGGTGGGTGTCGGACAGGTGGAGGATGCGGAGCGATCCGGGGGCGAGCGGCTGCATGCGCGTCACGCTAGTCGGCGAGTCGATCGCCCCGCTGGGTCCCGCGGCTGTTCCTCGAGGGTGACCACCTCCGGCAGGAACCGCGCGGACCGGTGCCCCCGTTCGCCGTCGCCGTCGCCGTCGAAGCGGGGCTGCACGTGGACGGCCACCTGCGGACGGAAGGAGACGCGGCCGACGTGCTGCGGGCCTCCAGGCGGTCCTGCCGGGAGGCCCGGATCGCGCTGGTCGACCCTGTTCACGACGGCGTCCGCGCACCACGCGTCGCGTCGCGGTGCGTCCGCACGCGCTCCCCGTGCTCCTCGGCGGTGCGCACGGTGCCGGTGGCGGAGGGCCCGGGCGGCCGCAGGATGCCGGCCGGGCCCGCGATCATGTTCCAGAGCGCGGGGACGCCGAACACACCAATCGCCAGCAGCGGATCCCGCCAGGGGCGACCCCGTCCGGGGACTCGTCCGGCCGGGGAACACGCGGATGCGGCGTCCGGATGCCAGGATGGCGGCATGGCGGTCAGCGTGCGGGACGTGGCAGCGCTCGCTGGCGTGTCCCTCGGCACGGTCTCGAACGTCCTCAACCGTCCGGACAAGGTCGCGCCGGCCACCGTCGAGCGCGTCCAGGCCGCGATCGCCTCGCTCGGCTTCGTCCGCAACGACTCGGCCCGACAGCTCCGGGCCGGACGCAGCTCCACCGTCGGCCTCATCGTGCTCGACGGCGGGAACCCGTTCTTCACCGACGTCGCCCGAGGTGCCGAGGACGCGGCGATGGCGCACGGCCTCGCGGTGCTGATCGGCAACTCCGACGAGTCCGACGAGCGCGAACGCACCTACGTCGACCTGTTCGAGGAGCGCCGGGTGGCCGGGCTGCTCGTCTCCCCCGCATCGGACGACCTCTCGCGCCTGCGGCGGCTGCGCGACCAGGGCACCGCGGTGATCCTCGTCGACCGGCGAGCCGACGACGACGAGTTCGCCTGCGTGTCCGTCGACGACGTCGCGGGCGGACGGATCGCCGTCGAGCACCTCGCCGCGATCGGCCGACGACGGGTGGCGTTCGTGGGCGGCCCGTCGAGCATCCGCCAGGTCGCGGATCGCCTCGCCGGAGCACGGAGCGCCGCGGCGGCTGCCGGCATCGACCTCGAGGTCGTGCCGAGCCGCTCGCTGTCCGTCCTCGAGGGCCGTCGGGTCGGCGAAGCGCTCCAGGCCCGGCCGCGTGGTGAGCGCCCGGATGCCGTGTTCGCCGCGAACGACCTGCTCGCCGTCGGCCTCGAGCAGGCGTTCATCATGCGCGGCTCGGTCGCCGTCCCCGAGGAGATCGCCATCGTCGGGTACGACGACATCGCGTTCGCCGAGGTGGCCGTCGTGCCCCTGACCTCGGTGCGCCAGCCGGCGCAGGACCTCGGACGTCGGGCGATCGAGCTCCTCGTGGCCCAGGTGGAGCACGGGCAGGACATCGGCCTCGAGCACGTCGAGTTCACGCCGGAGCTCGTGGTCCGGCAGTCGACGGTCGCGGAGAACTGACCCGGCAACGACACTGGCTCGCCGCCGGGCACGGCTCTCGCTGGTCCCGCGCGGTGCGGTCCCGCGCGGTGCGGTCCCGTGCGGTGTGGCCGTGCGCGGTACGGCCGTGCGTTGAAACTCGCGCACCGCACCCCGACACTCGGGCACCCCCGTCCGAGACTCGCGGCTCGCAGCCCACGACCCACGCCAGTCCCGGGGTCCCGCCCGGACCGCGAGGACGACACGATGAGTCGACTTCCGTAACGAAACGATTCGGTGATTGACACGCTTCAATCCACGTGGTTCCATTCCGATTGAAACGCTTCAACCCGCAGTTCCCGGACCCGCACCGACGCGGGCCCCGGTCCCGCCCCACCCGGGTTCCCCGACCCCGGGCCTTACGAGGAGGTAAGGAATGTCAGCACGCTCCACGCGCCGACTGGCCACCAGGTTGATCGCCATCGGCGGCGCAGCAGCCCTCGTCGGCAGTCTCGCAGCTTGTTCGTCCGGCGGCTCGGCCGACACCGGCGGCAAGGTCACCATCACGTACCAGGCGGACAACGGCCCGGCCACCGCGGCGACGGCGAAGCCGCTCATCGCCGCGTTCGAGAAGGCGAACCCGGACATCACCGTCAAGTTCGACACCCGACCGCAGGGCACCGACGGAGACAACCTCGTGAAGACGCAGCTCTCCACGGGCGAGATGGCCGACGTCTTCAACTACAACTCCGGCTCCCTGATGCAGGCGCTCAACCCGGACAACACGCTCGTCGACCTGTCCGACCAGTCCTGGGCCAAGGACGTCGACCCGCAGTTCACGAAGGTCGTCAGCACGAGCAAGGGCATGTACGGCGCCCCGTTGGGCACGAGCTTCGGCGGCGCGGTCATGTACAACAAGAAGGTCTACGAGAAGCTCGGCCTGAGCGTCCCCACCACCTGGGACGAGTTCATCAGCAACAGCGAGAAGATCAAGGCCGCGGGCGGCGTCGCCCCGATCATCCAGACCTACGGCGACACCTGGACGAGCCAGCTCTTCGTGCTCGGCGACTTCGCGAACATCACCGCCCAGCAGAGCAACTGGGCCTCGCGCTACACCAAGCACAAGGAGTCGTACGCGAAGCAGCCCGCACTGGCCGGGTTCCAGCACCTCGCCGAGGGCAAGGACAAGGACCTCTACAACCAGGACTTCGCCTCGGCCACCCAGGCGAACGGGCTGAAGATGCTCGCCGAGGGCACCGGAGCGCAGTACCCGATGCTGACGAACGCGATCGCGACGATCCAGCAGGACAACCCGGACGCGGTGGACGACATCGGCGCGTTCGCGTTGCCGGCGCAGGACGCCTCGGACACCCGGCTCACCATCTGGGAGCCGAACGGCCTGTACATCCCCAAGACGACGACCGGTGACAAGCTCGCGGCGGCGAAGAAGTTCATCGCGTTCGCCAACTCGTCCGAGGGCTGCAAGGTCCAGAACGACACCGGGACCCCGGGCGGCCCCTACGTCATCTCCACGTGCAGCCTGCCGTCGAGCGTCCCGCCGATGATCGGCGACCTGCAGAAGTACCTCGACGACGGCAAGGCCTCGCCGGCCCTCGAGTTCCTCTCCCCGATCAAGGGACCGAACCTCGAGAAGATCAGCGTGCAGGTCGGATCCGGCATCTCCTCCGCCGCGGTGGGCGCGAAGCAGTACGACCAGGACGTCGTGCAGCAGGCCCAGCAGCTCGGCATCAAGGGCTGGTGAGATCGGTGACCGCGACCCTCACGACGGCGGTGGCACCGCCGCAGACGACGAAGGCTGGCCCGGGGCCCGCACGCAGGCGCATGCGTTCGTACTACCCGGCGTGGTTCTTCATCCCGGCGATCGCGTTGTACGTCGTGTTCTTCGCGGTCCCGACCTTCGCGGGGTTCTACTTCTCGCTCACGCGGTGGACGCTGTTCGACCAGACCTTCATCGGCTTCGACAACTTCGCCCGCTTCTTCCAGGACCCGCAGCTCGTCTCCGGGTTCGTGCACACGTTCGAGTACGGGTTCGTGACGAGCGCGGCGAAGGTGGTCCTCGGACTCGCCCTCGCCCTGCTCCTCACGAGCCCGGTGCTCGGGCGCGGGTACCTCCGCGCCGTGGTGTTCTTCCCGGTCCTCGTCTCGACGATCGGCATCGGCATCACGTTCAAGGCACTGATGGACCCGTTCCACGGCATCATCAACGCCGTCCTCGGTTCCGTCGGGCTCCCCACCCCGGGGTGGCTGACGGACCCGGCGCTCGCGCTCTGGAGCGTCGCGGCGGTGGACATCTGGAAGGGCGTCGGCATCGCGACGCTCATCTTCATCGCCGGCATCGTCGCGATCCCGCAGGAGTACTTCGAGGCGGCCCGCGTCGACGGCGCGAGCTCCTGGACGATCTTCCGGAACATCACGCTGCCGCTCTCCCGTCCCGCGATGGGCACCGTCATCATCCTGTCGCTCATCGGCGGTCTCCGGTCCTTCGACCTCATCTGGGCGATGACCGGCGGTGGCCCGGGCTTCACGAGCGACGTCATCGCGAGCGTGATCTACAAGCAGTACCAGGCCGGGTTCTACGGACTCTCGACCGCGGGCAACGTCGTCCTCTTCGTCGTCGTCACCGCGATCATGGTGCCCGTCTCCTGGCTCATCAACCGCAAGGAGGCGGAACTGTGACCGCGACCACCGCTCCGACCCGGCGACCGGTCAAGCGTCAGACGGTGCAGAAGTGGACCGTCGGCAGCATCGCCATCGTGGTGAGCTTCGTCGTCTTCCTCGTCCCGTTCGCCTTCATCCTGCTGCAGGCGATGAAATCCCCCGCGGACGCCAACCAGCTCGGGTTCACGCTGCCGACGCAGTTCCAGCTCTGGCAGAACCTCGCGGCCGTGCTCGGGAGCGGTGACGGCGGCATCCTCCGCGCGTTCCTCAACAGCGCGGTCCTCACCGTCGGCAGCGTCATCATCATGGTGGTGTTCTCCGCGATGGTGGGGTACACGCTGCAGCGGCGCCCGAGCCGGTGGAACGGCGTCATCAACTTCTTCGTGCTCGCCGGACTCATCGTCCCGCCCGCGATCGTCCCGACGATCTGGGTGCTGCAGGGCCTCAACCTGTTCAAGACGATGGGCGGGATGATCCTCGTCGAGGCCACGTTCGGCCTGTCGTTCTGCATCCTGCTGTTCCGCGCGTTCGTCGCAACGATCCCCAAGGAGCTCGACGAGGCCGCCGTGCTCGACGGAGCGGGTCCGATCCGCCTGTTCTTCGGCGTCGTCCTGCCGCTCCTCAAGCCCGTCATCATCACGGTCGTGCTCGTCCAGTCCGTGACGGTGTTCAACGACTTCACCAACCCGCTCTACTTCCTGCCCGGCTCCGACAACGCGACCGTCCAGCAGACGCTCTACTCGTTCCAGAGCCAGTCGGTCAGTCAGCTGAACCTGCTCTTCACCGACGTGCTGCTCATCACCATCCCGCCGCTGATCCTCTACGTCTTCTTCAACCGTCAGATCGTCGCCGGCATGACCAGCGGCGCCGTCAAGGGCTGACGCCCGAACGCTCGGCCTGGAGGCACGGATCGCCTCCGCCGGGCCGCCCACCACCGACGGCGGCCCGCCCCACGACCCCAGCACCGGTCGACGACGACCGGCTGCACGGAAGGAACCCACCACATGACCGACCGCACCGCATCCTTCATCGCGAGCGACGACGACCTCGGGAGCGCTCCGATCCTCCGCCGGCAGTTCGTCCTCGACGACGGCCACGGCGCCGTGACCGAGGCGCACCTGGACGTCAGCGCCCTGGGCGTCGTCGAGGCGTGGCTCGGCGGACAGCGAGTCTCCGACCACCTGCTCGAACCCGGCTGGACGAGCTACGAGTGGCGCGTCCGGGTCGTCACGCACGACGTCACGACCCACCTCGCCGACGCCGCGCCCGGCGACGCCACCGTGCTCGCGCTCGTCCTCGGCAAGGGGTGGGCCGCCGGGCGGCTCGCCTGGGGTGGGGGCGGCGGCTGGTACGCCGACGAGGTCGCCGGGTTCGCCGAGCTCCGCCTGACCTTCGCCGACGGGCACGAGCAGCGCGTCGGGACGGACACGGACTGGCAGGCGCTCTCGAGCGCGATCACCGCCGACGAGCTCTACGACGGCGAGGACGTCGACGCCCGCCTGCACGACGGGTCCTTCCTCGTGCCCGGAGCCGTCACCGTGGCGAGCGTCGACGGGCACGAGGGCCGCACGAGCGCGGTGCACACGGTCGACCTGGGTGAGCGCGAGCTGGTGGCGGACACCGTGCCTCCCGTCCGGCCGCTCGCCGAGATCGCGCCGGTCGCCGTCTGGACGAGCCCCTCGGGAGCGACGCTCGTCGACTTCGGGGTGAACCTCGTCGGGTGGATCCGCGTGGTCGCGAGCGGGGAGGCGGGGACGGTCCTGACCCTCCGACACGCGGAGGTCCTCGAGCACGACGAGTTGGGCACGCGCCCGCTCCGGACCGCCCGCGCCACCGACCGCTTCACCCTGAGCGGGAACGGCCCCGACCAGCCGGACGTCTTCGAGCCCCGGTTCACCTTCCACGGCTTCCGGTACGCGCAGGTCGACGGGTGGTCCGGCACGCACGACGAGCTGCGGGGCGCGCTGACCGCCGTGCAGGTCGGCTCCGACCTCCGCCGGACCGGGACGTTCGCGTCGAGCCACGACCTCCTGAACACCTTCCACGAGAACGTCGTCCGGGGCATGCAGGGGAACTTCCTCAGCGTCCCGACCGACTGCCCGCAACGCGACGAGCGCCTCGGCTGGACCGGCGACATCGCGGCGTTCGCACCGACGGCCTCGTACCTGTTCGACACGAGGGCGTTCCTCGGCGACTGGCTGCGGGACGTGTGGCTCGAGCAGCGGCACGCGGACGGCGTGATCCCCTTCGTGGTACCCGACGTGCTGAAGTACTCCCCCGCCGAGGACTTCGGGAAGCCGAACGCGACCGCGGTCTGGTCGGACGCGGGCGTCTGGGTGCCGTGGACGCTCTACCAGGCGTACGGCGACACCGGGGTGCTCACGGAGCAGTTCGACTCGATCGCCGCACACCTCCGTCGGGTCCGGAGCCTGCTGTCGCCCGAGGGGCTGTGGGACACCGTCTTCCAGTTCGGCGACTGGCTCGACCCGGACGCCCCGCCGGAGGACGCCGCGCGCGCGAAGGCCGACCCGGGCGTCGTCGCGACCGCGTGTGCGTACCGCTCGGCGGTCATCGGCGCCGAGGTCGCGACGCTGACCGGCCACGAGGCGGAGGCGAGCGAGTTCCGGGAACTCGCCACGGGCCTCCAGGCCGCGTTCCGGGAGCACTACGTCGCCGACGGGAGGATCCGCAGCGACTGCACCACGGTCTACGCGCTCGCGATCGCCTTCGGACTGCTCGACGAGGCCGACGAGGCAGCCGCCGGCGAGCGGCTCGCCGAGCTGGCCGCCGCCGCGGGGTACCGGATCTCGACCGGGTTCGCCGGGACGCCGTTCATCACGGACGCGCTGACCCGGACCGGCCACGTCGACGACGCGTACCGGCTGCTGCTCCAGACCGAGTGCCCGTCGTGGCTGTACCCGGTGACCATGGGCGCGACCACGGTCTGGGAGCGGTGGGACTCGATGCTGCCCGACGGCACGATCAACCCGGGTGAGATGACCTCGTTCAACCACTACGCGCTCGGGGCCGTCGCGGACTGGATGCACCGGGTCGTCGGCGGTCTCGCGCCCCTCACGCCCGGGTACGGATCGGTCCTCGTGGCGCCGCAGCCCGGCGGCGGTCTCACGTGGGCGGCGACCTCGCTCGACACGGACCACGGGCACGTCGCGGTGCGCTGGGAGCTCGTCGACGGCGACCTCGTCGTGCGGGCCGAGGTCCCCGAGGGTGTCACCGCGGTGGTGCGCTTGCCGGGCCTCGACGACCAGCACGTGGGCGGCGGCACGCACGAGTTCCGCGCCCCCGCGGCCGCGGTGGTGCCCGCGGGCTGAACACCGGCGGTGCTCCAGATCGGAAGAGCGTCGTGTAGGGAAAGAGTGTATCC
>CAJYUW010000005.1 GCA_913778205.1 uncultured Curtobacterium sp. | reverse complement strand
ACGCGGGCGCGATCGTGTCCGGGTCCGCGGGCACGGCCGAGGCGAAGAAGCAGGCGCTCGAGGCGGCCGGTGTCAAGGTCGGCAAGACGCCGTCCGAGACGGCGGCGCTGCTGCGCGAGGTGGTCGCGGGCAGGTAGCGCTCGGGATCGACGCGGTCCCGGTGCGAGGCGCGGTGCTCAACGGCACCGCGCCTCGCGTCTGTCAGGCGGTCGTGTTCGGGGGTGTCGGGCTGGCGCGCACCGCGTCGAGGACCGCGTCCGGCCACGCGGCCGCGATCTGCCGGTCGTTGCCTTCACCGTCCACGTTCGCCGAGGCCAGCGTTTGTCCGCCGTCCGGGAGGTGGAGGAAGTCGCGGTGGGTGAAGGCACCGGTCACCTTCGCGGCCGTCCTGGTCTCGACGGCGACCCGATGGAGCCAGACGTCGTCGGCTGCGGGCGAGAGTCGCATGAAGTCGTCGTGGCGGTCGCGGAGCGCATCGAGCATCGCTGGGGTCATCGCGTGACCCCAGGTCCCGGTGGCGAGGTTCCGTGGCGACGCCGGGCCGCGGCGGACCGCTGGCCAGGAGGCGTACGGCGCGAGGACGGAGCCGGCGAACGTGACTTCGCGCGAGCGGTGCGCGGTGTTGGTGGTCGGATCGTCCGCGTGCACCGCCATGAGTCGTTCGAGCCACTCGCGGGGGTACATGAGGTCGTCATCCGCAGTGACGAGTGGGACGTCGTGGGTCCGGCGGGACTGCACGTACGGGTAGTACTTCGTGTGTGGTCGGTAGCCGCGTGTCGCGCGGAGTTCCAGTCCGCGACGGACGAGACGACGGAGCCCCGGCGTCGGGTTCGCCACAGCGTCGGCGTCGTCGAGCCAGAGGATGAGGCGGCTCGGCAACACGGTGCCCGCCGCGATGCTCTCGATCGCCAGGTGAACGGTGGCGATGCGGCGGCCGTGACTCGTCAGGCTCACCGCGGGACCCTCCGCCATGCCGACGACGGGCGCGGTGGCGGTGACGTTGCGCGCAGCCAACCAGGCAGCACGCTGCAGTTTCCGCACCTTGCCCATATAACATTTCATATAACGATGATGGCGCATATCGACGGGATGGGCAAGCGTCGGGCCTGCTCGGTGCCCCGCGCGGCTGCCCGGAGAAGCGCGGCGCGGCACGTACCCTGGCCCGGATGAACCGCCTGGGAACCGCCGTGCTCGCCGCGATCGAGGGGATCGTGACGGTCGGCGTGGGCGTCGGGATCGCGCTCGTCCCGCTGACGCTCCTCTGGGGCTTCGAGTACGGCCTCCAGGTCGACTGGGACGTCTTCTGGAAGGCCACCGGGAGCGTGTGGCTGATCGGGCACGGGGTCGACGTCACGTTCCTGCTCGGGTCCGCGGTGGCGGGGGCGTCCGGGGTGAGCGGGGCTGCGGCACCGATCCACGTGACGCTCGCAGCGCTGGGGTTCGCGATCGTCACCGCCTGGCTCGGAGCGCGCGCCGGACGACGGTTCGCCGAGACCGCTCACCGCACCACGGGTGTGCTCGTGGGTACCGCGGTGGTCGCCGTGCTCGGGCTCGCGATCGCCCTCTCGTCGACGTCCGCGGCCACGCAGCCGAGCACGTGGCAGTCCGTGGTGCTCCCGGCGCTGTGGTTCGGGATCCCGGCGTTCGCCGCCTCCGAGGTGTGCCGCGTGCGCCGGGTGCTCCCGGCGGACGCGGTCTCGCAGCGTGCGATCGACCTCGCGCACCGGGTCCCCGCGGTGTGGCGGGCGGTCGCTGCGTTCGGCCTCCGCGCGGGGACGGCCGCCACGGCGGTGGTCGTCGCGGTCGCGGGGGTCGTGGTCGCGGTGCTGCTCTTCGCGTCCTTCGCCGAGGTCATCACACTCTACGAACGCTCGCACGCCGGTGTCGTCGGGGGCATCGCCCTCACGGTGGGGCAGCTCGCGTTCGTGCCGGACCTCGTCGGCTGGGCCACGGCCTGGCTCGTCGGCCCGGGCTCCGCGATCGGCACCGGGTCGAACGTCTCCCCGATCGGGACGACGCTCGGGCCCGTCCCCGGGATCCCCGTCCTCGGGGCCCTGCCCGCGTCCGGGCACGCCTTCGGGCTCGTCTGGGTCCTCGTGCCCGTGGTCGCCGGCTTCGCGGTCGCCGGGCTCATGCGGCCCCGGCTCGTCCGGTCCCTCGGTGCCGCGGACTCCGCGCTGCACCGGGCACTCGCGGGCGTCGCCGTGGGGCTCGTCGCGGGCGTCCTCACGGGTGCCGTGGCGTGGGTGTCGTCCGGGTCGCTCGGACCGGGCCGGCTCGCGGACGTCGGGCCGCACGCGCTCGTCGTCGGTGCGTTCGCCGCGCTCGAGGTCGGGGTCCCGGCCGTGGTCGCGCTCGCGGTCGGCAGTGACCTCGTCCGGCTGCCGGAGCGACGAGAGCGGTGGACCGAGGTCGACGAGGACGACACCGAGGCCACCCGCGGAGCGGGCTCCCTGCTCGATGCACTCGACGAGGCCGGCGCGGGCCGGACGACCGGGGTGCACCGGTTCGTCGTCCAGGAGGTCCACGACCCGGCCGTGACCGCGGTCACCGAACCGATCGACGACGCGTCGCCGTCACGACCGGTCGACCGCGACGTGGTCGGGCCCGACGGCGCCACCGGCACGACCAGCGCCCGGGCTGCCGACGAGGACGTCGAGCTGCCCACGTGGGCGCGCACCGACGTCGTCGCGTCGGACCGCATCGCCGCCGACGACGACCCGGGGCACAGCGGCGGGCAGGCGGCCGGCCGCGCCGGCGTGGCGGCTGCCGGGCGGAGCGTCCTGGGCAGCGTCCGCGATCGTCTCCGGAACGCTGCCGACGGCGTCCGCAATGGTGTCCGGGACCGCGCCGCCGTGGTCCGCGACCGGACGGGGCGGGACCACGACGAGGGTCCGGCGGGCGGGGCACCGGGCGCACCCGGGACCGAGCCGCAGCCGGCGTTCCCGTGGAGCACCGAGGAGTTCGTCGCCGGGCGCCACGACGAACCGGACGAGCGCGACGAGCGCGGCGAGCCGAGCGCCGCCCGCGAGCGCGAGCGCGACGACCGCGACGTCCGTGTCGCCTCCGGCGCGCAGGGCCCCGCACGGCCCACGGTCGCACGGCGGCCGGACTGGGACCGCACGGACCAGATCCCCGACGACGAACTGCCCTGGTGGCGCCGGCCGAAGTCGTCGGAGTAGCGCGCCCCGACGCCCCGCTAGGCTGGACCCCGTGCTCGAACTGGTCGTCCTGATCTCCGGTACCGGGTCGAACCTGCGAGCGCTGCTCGAGGCGACCACGGACGCCGAGTACCCCGCCCGTGTCGTCGCGATCGGCGCCGACCGGGACGCCGAGGGGCTCGGGCTCGGCGAGGAGTTCTCCATCCCGACCTTCACCGTCCCGTTCGCGCGCTACGACAGCCGCGCGGAGTGGGGCGCCGCGCTCGCCGAGCAGATCCGACCGTGGTCGCCCGACCTCCTCGTACTGTCCGGGCTCATGCGACTCCTGCCGCCCGCGGTGGTCGCGGAGTTCTCCCCGGCGATCATCAACACGCACCCCGCGTACCTGCCCGAGTTCCCCGGCGCCCACGGCGTGCGGGACGCGCTGGCGGCCGGCGTCACGGAGACGGGCGCGAGCGTCATCGCGGTCGACGACGGCGTCGACTCGGGCCCGATCCTCGCGCAGGAGCGCGTCCCGGTCCTGCCGGGCGACTCCGAGTCGACCCTGCACGACCGCATCAAGCCCGTCGAGCGTCGCCTCCTGATCCAGACCGTCCTCGACATCGCGAACGGCCGGGTCGACCTCGCCGCGCGCGGCACCACGACCGACACCAGCACGACCGAACCGAAGGGCTCCCCGACCACATGAGCGTGCACGCCGCCGACCCCGCCCTGTACCGCGACCGCGACGTGGTGCCCGTGCGCCGAGCGCTCGTCTCGGTGTCCGACAAGTCCGGTCTGCTGGAGCTCGCCGGGGCGCTCGCCGAGTCCGGGGTCGAGATCGTGTCGACGGGTTCGACCGCGCAGACGATCCGCGACGCGGGCTTCGCCGTGACGGACGTGTCGAGCGTGACCGGGTTCCCGGAGTCCCTCGACGGCCGGGTGAAGACCCTGCACCCGTCCGTGCACGCCGGTCTCCTCGCCGACCTCCGGCTCGAGTCGCACGAGCAGCAGCTCGCCGAGCTCGGCATCGAGGCCTTCGAGCTCGTCGTCGTGAACCTCTACCCGTTCGTCGAGACCGTCGCGTCCGGCGCCGACACCGCGACCGTGGTCGAGAACGTGGACATCGGCGGGCCGGCGATGGTCCGCGCCTCGGCGAAGAACCACCCGAACGTCGCGATCGTCGTGTCGCCGTCGTCCTACGCCGAGGTCGTCGAGGCCGTCCGCGCTGGCGGGACGACGCTCGAGCTGCGGAAGCGCCTGGCGGCGCAGGCGTTCGCGCACACGGCCGCCTACGACACCGCGGTCGCTGCGTACTTCGCCTCCGACGTCGTCGCATCCGGAGCCGCCGCGGCCGCCGACCGGGAGGCCCGTGCGGACTTCCCGGAGCACCTCACGGTCGACGCGGGGCTGGCCGCCACCCTCCGCTACGGCGAGAACGCCCACCAGGGCGCGGCGCTCTACCGCTCCGAGCACGGCACCGGCATCGCCCAGGCGACGCAGCTGCACGGCAAGGAGATGTCGTACAACAACTACGTCGACGCCGACGCAGCCGTGCGCGCGGCCTACGACTTCGCCGAGCCCGCGGTCGCGATCATCAAGCACGCCAACCCCTGCGGCATCGCGGTCGCCCCGACGGACGCCGCCGACCCGATCGCCTCCGCCCACGCCGCCGCGCACGCGTGCGACCCGCTGTCGGCGTTCGGCGGGGTCATCGCGGCGAACCGCCCGGTGACGCTCGGGATGGCCGAGACCGTCGCGGACATCTTCACCGAGGTGGTCGTGGCGCCGGCGTTCGAGCCCGAGGCGCTCGAGGTGCTCTCGCGCAAGAAGAACATCCGCCTCGTGCAGCTGCCCGCCGACTTCGCGCTCGCGCCGCAGGAGGTCAAGCAGGTGTCCGGAGGCTTCCTCGTGCAGGACGCCGACCGCTTCGACGGCTTCGACCAGTCGACCTGGACCCTGGTGTCCGGCGAGCCAGCCGACGAGCAGACCCTGGCCGACCTCGCGTTCGCGTGGAAGGCGTGCCGCGCGGTGAAGTCGAACGCGATACTGCTCGCGAACGCCGGCGCGAGCGTCGGCGTCGGCATGGGTCAGGTCAACCGGGTCGACTCGTGCCACCTCGCCGTCGACCGCGCCGGGGACCGCGCCGCCGGGTCGGTCGCCGCCTCGGACGCGTTCTTCCCGTTCGCGGACGGCCTGCAGGTCCTGCTCGACGCCGGGGTCCGCGCGGTCGCCCAGCCCGGCGGGAGCATGCGCGACGACGAGGTCATCGCCGCGGCGAAGGCTGCCGGGGTCACGATGTACCTGACGGGTGAGCGCCACTTCTTCCACTGACACGCTGAGCCGCGGCTAGCGTTCCTCCGCACTTCTGATACTAAAGTGTCAGAACGAACGGGGGATCTATGGCTGCACAAGATGATGCGGGCGTCGGCCGGCTCACCATCGCAGAGATCGTGACCGGCCTCGAAGCCGAACGTGATCGAGCGGCGAGTTCCAAGAAGGGTCATTGGGTACGTCTGATTGAGCTGGCTCGTCAGCTCGACAGCCAAAGGACTGAGTCTGCTCTCACGCGGCATCGCTGGCGGCTTGTCACGTGCTCAATCACTGACTTCAGGGGAGTCGCGGGCACGCTTTCGGTCAATTTCAGGTCAGAAGCTGACGTCACTGTGTTCTACGGAGAGAACGGCGCCGGGAAGTCAAGCTTGACCGCTGCCATTCGTATGGCTGTCGAAGGTGTCGTGGGTGTCACACACGCTGGGGTTCCGATCAAATCTGCCAAGGCTCTTTGGATTAGCGGTGACGACCGGCACCGAGGTGCGTCTTCGTCTCGGGTTCAGATCGGCTTTGCCGCTGCCGACGAACCGTCGACACAACTAGAGTTGACTGCGGAATACGACGGCGTCGTCGTGGCGAGATCGGCAGTTGTGACCTCCGCTGACGGGCATTCTGTCGTATTCGATGCAGCCGACCCGGCCTGGGACGCATGGGATGCTGCTGTTCGATCAGCGCCGCCGGTGTTCGCGTATGCAGAACTCGCGGACGAACTCAAGGCGCAGGGTGACCTGCAAGCGTGGATCACGAAGTGCCTGGCGATGGACGTCGCGTCGCGTGAACTCGACGGCGCGGTTGCCACCGCCGTATCATCGGCAGGGGCCGCGGAGAAACAGCTCCGCGACGAGATCGAGGCCGCCGCGACATCGATCGAGCATATTGACGCGCAGGCGCGAATTGATGGTGTTGTCGGCATCGCGCCGATTGCTTGGGGCGAACTGTTTCAAGTCGAAGACCTCGACACGTGGCGTAAGGAAAACATCCTTGAAACAGCCGTGCAGTCGGAGGAGCGACTTCCTGCTGAACTGATCGAGAGCGTCGACGGGCTTTTGGAGCGGTTCCGAGGCCTCCGGTCTACGTGGAACGCCGCTGCGACCGTTCTCATCACAACGGAGGTCGGGCAGGGACTCGTGGCGCTCAGCAAAGCCGTCGATCACTCGCATCAAGGCGATAACGGGCGTAGTTGTCCGCTGTGCGGTCAGACTTCACCCGACTGGCGCAAACGCCTTGCGCTGCAAGCCGATCGATTCGCGGACGCGGCAGGCGCATGGGGCGCAGTCAAGGCCCTGCTGCACGCCAGCGCGCGTCCCGTGTTGGCGCCGCTCGAGCTGGCAGCGCGGTCATCTATGGTGGAAGCCGCACCCGACGGAGCTGCTGACGACCGGATGGGGGTGGCGGCGGCCTGTGAGCGGCTGCTCGCGGTGACGCACGGCGAAAGAGCTGATGTCGATCTCGTGAATGACTTCGATGCGTTGAACCGCGCATGGACCGATTCCGTTCGCTCAGCAATCTCCATCACAGTGCGCCGATCCGACCGACGCGCCAGTTGGAAAGCAGAGCGTTCGATAGCGGCGAGTGCTGTGTTCGCCGCGTTCGAAGAACACATCGAGGACGCTCGGTCCCACGGTCAGTGGAAGTCCGCTAGAGCGCTGTGGAATCCATTCCTCGCGAATCTAAGGAATGCGCGGGCGCTGAGGCTGGAGGGCCAGTTCTCTCTTCATCTGCGCGAGATGCTCGCAGATGTCGGTTTCAACCTCGATCGCCTTGATGTGAAGAAGAACGAGACCCGCATCGACATCGCGGACTCAAGTGGTCAGCGTGTGGAGCTCTCCTATCTGAGTGCAGGCCAACGCAACGCCCTGATCCTCGCTCCTATTCTGGCGCAGAGTGGGATCGGGCTCTTCGACTTCATCTTCATCGACGACCCGGTTCACGCGTTCGATGAGTTCCGAGTCGATCGGCTAGCGGCCACGCTGGTGCGGATCGGCGCCGACAGGCCGTTGATCATCACGACACACGACGGTCGATTCGTGCAGTATCTCCGTGCGCATCTTCCGGAGCGGTACACGGTGGTTCGAGTCCAGCGTCGTCCCAATGGAACTATTGATCTGAATGACACCGAGGCTCCGTGGACAGTTCTGTTCACGCACGCCGGGGTTCTCTTGGATCAGGCCACTTCGACGACCGCTACGGCCGCGCGCGACGTTTGCGCTCTGCTCCGCATGGGTTTTGACGCTGCACTCGAGTCCTTCGTCTATCGAGCATTGAGTGAGCGGTTGCCTGAGGAGCGTTCGGCTGTCCTGTCCTCGTTTGAAGGAGCATCGACCACGACGGCTCGGCTCCAGGTTGCGCGAAACTTGGCGACTGACATGGGCCGGTTCGACACAGCGGTCGATCCCATCAAGGATTGCTTGATGGCCTGGTCAACAGGCGTGCACGCAGGGACGTCGCATGATGCGGAACTCACCGAGCAGCTTCGATTGGCGAGGCGGTCTGCGAAAGAGCTTGCGCGACTGTGAAAGACAATGATTTCATGTCCTCGGTCAAGTTGCAGGCTTTGCAAATCAGAAGATCGCTCGAGGAGCATTCGACGGCTCTGTGGGCAAGTTTTACCGGCGATCCGATCGAGGAAGTGTGGGTCAGCCACGTCGTGAGTCGCCTGCATCTGGTGCTCGGAAAGCTACCGGTGCACGAACGTCGATCGGCGCTGACAACGGTTCGAAAGGCTGCTATCACGTACAAGGAAACCTCTGATGTACTCCACGCAAGGATGCGCGGGGCTCATCTGACCGAAGCTCGTCTTGAGGAATGGCGTGCGGCTGTCGAGGACTTCGACGTGCTCATGGTCATGCCCGCACGTAGTGCGTAGTTGTCCGAAGCTCTTGCGCAGCGGATCCGACTGTGAATAGTCTGTAAGGCTCCGCGACAGGCAGCCGACGACCCCCAGCAGGAAACTGTGCGGGACCGGCGGCGCGGCGGACACAACGGTGACGAAGACGACGACTGGAGTGACGATGCACACGACGACCCGGACCACGGCCATGGCAGCCCGTGCGGACCTCGTGCGCATGGTGGGGACCGCTCCCGACGCACGACCGCGGATCACACCCGTGTTCGTCGCGCCGTACCCGTTCGCGGGTACGCCCGTCGGTACGGCACCGCTGTCCGCGTAGGGCTGCTCCCACAGCCAGCGACGAGCCGCCGGGACGACCGGCGACGACGAGCACGCGACGAGCCGCTGAGACCTCCGGCGGCGACGAGCACGCGACGAGCCGCCGGGACGACCGGCGGCGACGAGCACGGGCGCACGCGAGCCCACGCCCGCACCCGGGGACGACCATGTCGCCCCGGCGCACTCCGACCGACCCGACGCCGCACCACCAGCGGCGGCGAGCGGCCCCGACGCGGCACACCGCACCCACCGACCAGGTGGGGGCAGCCCGCGACCCGGCCACCCGCTCGGCCGACGACCACCACGCAACGGACACCGAGCCTCCCGGCCGGCAGCTGCGACCGCAGCGACCGCCTGGGGACCGGCACGACGCACGAGGACGCAACGCATGTCCAAGACGCCAGACCAGGCGCGCCCGTCCACCGACCGACCCTCGACCTTCCGCGCCATCGCGCGGATCTACCCCTACGTGAAGCCGTACCAGCGGCGGCTCATCGGCGGCATGGCCGCCGCGATGGGCGCCTCGCTGGTGGCGCTCGCGATCCCGTACGTCCTGCAGTGGCTCGTCGACGGGCCGCTGTCGTCGAAGGACGCCGCCCAGATCTGGCCGGCCGGCCTCGGCGTGCTCGCGCTCGGCGCGCTCGAGGCGTTCTTCATCGCCTCGCGGCGACGGCTCGTGATGCGGCCGTCCACCCGCATCGAGACGAGCATGCGGAACGCGCTCTACGCGAAGCTGCAGGACCTGCCGGTGGCCTTCCACGACCGCTGGGAGTCCGGCCAGCTGCTGTCCCGCTCGGTGTCCGACCTGTCGCTCATCCGCCGCTGGCTCGCGTTCGGCGTCGTGCTGCTCGTCGTCAACATCGTCACGATCGTGGTGGGCTTCGTCGTGCTGTTCACCTTCGGGTGGCTGCTCGGCCTGGTGTTCCTCGTCGCCTCGATCCCGCTCTGGATCAACGGCCTGCTGTTCGAGCGGAAGTACTCCGTCGTCGCCCGTCGCAGCCAGGACCAGGTCGGCGACCTCGCCACCAGCGTCGAGCAGTCGGTGCACGGCATCCGCGTCCTCAAGGCGTTCGGTCGCGGTCGGTACAAGCTCGACGAGTTCAGCGAGCAGGCCGAGGCGCTCCGCGGCACGGAGATCGAGAAGGCGAAGGCCGTCGCGAGCATCTGGCTGTGGCTGCTCCTCGTGCCGGACGTCGCGTTCGCACTGTGCCTGCTCGCGGGCATCTTCCTCGCGAGCCAGGGCCAGCTCACGGTGGGGCAGCTCTTCGCGTTCTTCGCGACGGCGACGGTGCTGCGGTTCCCGATCGAGTCGATCGGCTTCCTGCTCTCGATGACCTTCGACACCCGCACCGCGGTGGACCGGTTCTTCGAGGTCATGGACTCCGAGAACACCATCCAGGACCCGTCGGCGCCGAAGACCATCACGGAGCCGCACGGAGCGCTGTCCTTCAACGCGGTGCACTTCCGCTACCAGGACTCGGCGCCGCAGTACCCCGACCTGGTCAACGGCGTCGAGCTGCAGCTCCGACCGGGGGAGACCATGGCGCTCGTCGGGCTCACCGGGTGCGGCAAGACCACGCTGCTGTCGCTGGTGCCACGGCTCTACGACGTCACGGGCGGTTCGGTCACGATCGACGGCGTCGACATCCGCGACCTCACGCGCGAGGAGCTCCGGCGGCACGTCGGCGTCGCGTTCGAGGACGCCACGCTGTTCTCGACGTCCGTCCGGGACAACGTGCTGCTCGGTCGCCCGGACCTGTCCGGCGACGAGGCCGACCGTGTGATGCGGGAGGCGCTCGACATCGCGCAGGCGTCCTTCGTGGACGACCTGCCCGACGGCGTCGACACGCGGGTCGGGGAGGAGGGGCTGTCGCTCTCCGGCGGGCAGCGGCAGCGACTCGCCCTCGCCCGCGCGATCGCGGCCCGTCCGTCGGTGCTCGTGCTCGACGACCCGCTGTCCGCGCTCGACGTCGACACCGAGGCCCGGGTCGAGGCGGGCCTCCGGCGCGTCCTCGCCGAGACCACGTCCCTCATCGTGGCGCACCGTCCGTCGACGGTGACGCTCGCGGACCGCGTCGCCCTCATGGAGAACGGCGTCGTCACCGCCGTCGGCACCCACTCGGAGCTGATGGCCACCAACGACCACTACCGCTACGTCATCTCGTCGCTCGACGAGGACGACGCCACCGCACGAGAGGAGGCGATGGCATGAGCCAGCAGGAACAGCAACTGCCCGTCGAGACGGCAGCAGAGCCATCCGGCACGGCGTCCGCGCCGCAGGAGGCCGTGGACGGGCAGGCCACCGCGCAGTCGGCGGCTCCGGTCACCGCGTCGATCACCACGCTCGGCGTGCGCGGCGAGGAGCGCGACGACTTCACGAAAGCGGAGAGCAAGCGCCTGCGGCGTCGTTCCCTCGCCCTGCTCGGGTCGCTCGCGGCGCCGCTCAAGGCCCGGCTCGTGCTGCTCGGGATCGTCGTCGTGGTCTCCACCGCGGGCACGGTCGCGGGGCCGGCACTGATCGCGTGGGGCATCGACAACGCCCTGCCCGCGGTGCTCGACCGGAACGACTGGGTGCCGGCGTTCGGCGTCGTCGCGACGTACATCGTCGTGGCGATCGCCGGCGCCGTCCTGACCGCCTGGTACACCGTGCTGGCGGCCCGGATCAGCCAGGCGATCCTGTTCGACCTCCGCAAGCGGGTGTTCCTGCACACGCAGCGGCTGTCGCTCGAGTTCCACGAGACGTACACGTCCGGCCGGATCATCTCCCGTCAGACGAGCGACCTCGACTCCATCCGCGAGCTGCTCGACTCCGGGCTGAACCAGCTCATCCAGGGCGTGCTCTACATGGTGTTCACGGCGGTCGCCCTCGTGGCGCTCGACCCGACGTCCGGGCTCGTGCTCGCGGTGTCGCTCGTGCCGCTGTGGTTCCTGATCCGCTGGTTCCAGTCGAACTCGCAGACGCTCTTCCGGGCCACCCGTGTCACGTCGGCGCGCGTGATCGTGCACTTCGTCGAGACGATGACCGGCATCCGCGCGGTGCAGGCGTTCCGCAAGGAGTCCCGCAACCGCGACGAGTACGGCCGCTACGTCGAGGACTACCGACTCGCGAACACGAAGGTGTTCAACCTGTTCGGGACGTTCGACCCGGTGCTCGTGCTCATCGGCAACGCCACGCTCGCGGCGGTCGTCATCGTCGGCGGCTTCCGGATCGTCGGCGGGTCCCTCGAGGTCGGTGCGCTGCTCGCGGTCGCGCTGTACGCCAAGCGGTTCTTCGACCCGGCGCAGGAGCTCGCGATGTTCTACAACGGGTACCAGTCGGCCTCGGCCGCGATGGAGAAGATCTCCGGGGTGCTCGAGGAACGGCCGAGCGTGCCGGACCCGGCGAAGCCGACCCGACTGGCGGACGCCACCGGGAAGATGGACTTCGACGACGTCGTGTTCGCCTACAACGCGGACAAGGTGGTGCTGCCGCAGTTCGACCTGCACATCTCGGCCGGGCAGACGATCGCCCTCGTCGGCTCCACCGGTGCGGGGAAGTCGACGCTCGCCAAGCTCATGGCGCGCTTCTACGACCCGTCCCAGGGGTCGGTGCGGCTCGACGGCGTGGACCTGCGGGAGCTCGACACGAAGGACATGCGCCGAGCGATCGTGATGGTCACGCAGGAGGCGTACCTGTTCTCCGGGTCCGTCGCGGACAACATCGCGCTCGGCAAGCCCGGGGCGTCCCGCGAGGAGATCGAGCGGGCGGCGAAGGCCGTGGGCGCGCACGAGTTCGTCATGGCGCTGCCGGACGGGTACGACACCGACGTGAACAAGCGCGGCGGTCGGGTGAGCGCGGGGCAGCGGCAGTTGCTCTCGTTCGCACGGGCGTTCCTCGCGGACCCGAAGGTGCTCATCCTCGACGAGGCGACGGCGTCGCTCGACATCCCGTCCGAGCGGCTCGTGCAGGAGGGGCTCGAGACCCTGCTCGCCGACCGCACGGCCGTGATCATCGCGCACCGACTGTCCACCGTGGCGATCGCACACCGCGTGCTCGTGATGGAGCACGGCCGGATCGTCGAGGACGGCACGCCCGAGGACCTCATCGCCGGCACCGGGCGGTTCGCCCAGCTGCACGCGGCCTGGCGGGACTCGCTCGTCTAGCGGCCCTCGCTGCTCGCGGGCCGCTGCCGCCCGCGCCCGACACCGCGCCCCGTCTCGACGGGGCGCGGTGGTCGTTCCCGGTCGTGGTCGAGCCACGACCCGTGGTTGGCTGGACCCATGAGCGACGACAGCGTGCAGCCCGGCGGTGTCGCCCTGCGCGACCCCTTCTACGGCGCACCGTTCCCCGAGGCCGTCCGCCGATTCTGGCGGAAGTACACGGTGTTCACCGGTCGGGCGTCGCGCGCCGAGTTCTGGTGGTGGTGGATCACGTCGTTCGCGGTCGGACTCGTGCTGCAGCTCGCGCCGCAGGCCTTCACGCCCGACGCCCCACTCCTCGAGAACCCGGTCGGCGCGTACCTCTTCGTGCTGTGGGGGCTCGCGACGCTCGTCGGGTCCCTCGCGCTCGGAGCACGACGACTGCACGATGTGGGCCGGTCCGGCTTCTGGCTGTTCCTGAACGTCGTTCCCGTCCTCGGCACGATCGTGTTCCTCGTCCTGTGCCTGCTGCCGCCGAACCCGGCGGGCACCCGCTTCGACGCCTGACCGTCCGACGGCGGGAAGCCGCAAGAGTGGGGTCGGCCCTGGGTCGTCGCCGACCTGCGGACCTACTGTTCGCGTGTGACCCCCACCCCGAGCGGCCCGGCCGCGCGTCTCCGTGAAGACCTGACGTACGGCACCGAGCACGTCCTCTTCAGCACGCTGCTCGGCTCAGCGCTCGTCCCGCGGATCGTCCGTCGGGCACTCCTCGGTCTCGCCGGGGCGCACGTCGGGTCGGGCCCCGGCGTCGGGTTCGCGCTGACCGGGTCGGCGCGGAACCTCACGATCGGGACCGGCGTCTTCTGCAACAAGCACGTCTCGATCGAGGCGGTCGCGCCCGTCACCATCGGGGACGACACGGCCATCGGCATGCAGGTGCTCGTCGTCACGAGCCACCACGGCATCGACGCCGCGGGCGACTGGGACCGCACCGCGTCGGGCCGGGCGGTGTCGATCGGCGAGCGGGTCTGGATCGGCGCCCGGACCATGGTGCTCCCCGGCGCCGTCATCGAGGACGACGTGGTCGTCGCCGCCGGCGCGGTCGTCGCGGGGCACCTCCGGTCCGGCGGCCTCTACGCCGGTGTGCCGGCGCGACGGATCCGCGACCTGCGCCCGTCGGAGTCCGGCGGCGTCCCGGACGTCACGGTCACGGCGGCGGTCGCGAGCGGCTCCGGGGGACCCGTCCCCGGGCCGGACGGGGCCGACCACGCCGGTGCGGACCGTTCCGGTCGGGCCCGCGCGGTTCAGAACGGGTCGGTCGGGAAGCCCGGGTCCGTCGGGTCGTAGCCGGGCTCCGGCCTGGAGGCGCGCCACGCCTCCGTCACGCCGCCCACGACGCGCGACGCCTGCTCGCCCGCGACGTCCGGTGCCGCGCCGCCCACGGCGGCACGGCACGGATGTCCGCCGACGGGGTCCGGTGCTGCGTCACCAGCGGCGCGTGACGCGTGCCCGCCGACGGCGCCCGGTGCCGCGCCGTCCGCGGGACGGGACGGATCGGCACCCACGGGTCCGGGCCGAGCCGCCTGCTCCGGCGACCAGCGCGCCCGACGCATGTCGAGCCTCCAGGCCGACGCACCGTGCAGGAGCGGCGTGCCCTCGACGCGGTAGTGCTCCAGCGCGGGTGCCTCGTGGCGGAGCGGTGGGTACCCGCCGGACCGGACGACACGCCACCACGGCAGGTCGGCGCCCTCGTGGGCCATCACCTTGCCGACCGCACGCGACGCGCGTGACCCGAGCACCGCGGCCACGTCGCCGTACGTCATGACCCGTCCTGCCGGGATGCTGCGGACCACCTCGGCGACGGCGGCGCCGAAGTCGACCGGCGGGCCCGCGGCCGCGGTCACCCGAGGTTCAGGGCCGCGAAGTGGTCGCCGTACTGGGTCTCGCGGACGAACTCGAAGCCGAGCGCGCGGAAGAACGCCTCGGGGCTGCCGCTCCCGCCCGGCTCGTAGACGACGGTGAGTCGCTCGAACCCGCGGCTGCGTGCCTCGTCCGCGAGGCCGTGCACCGCGAAGCGACCGACGCCGCGCCCCTGGGCCGTGGCGGCGACGTTGACGCGCCAGATCGCGCTGCGCAGTTCCTCTTCTGGGTTCTCCGCGTCGAAGGTGCCGATGATCATGCCCACGACGTCGTCGCCGTCGAGCACCACCCGGGTCCACGCCGAGCTCGGCTTGACGTCCGACTCGGCCTGGCCGTAGGTCGTCGGTTGCACGAACTGTTCCTGCCCCGGCTTCAGCGTCAGGGAGTTGGCCGCGGCGGCGGTCGCTGCGGAGAGCTGTTCGAGACGGAGATCGGCCATGCGGTCAGCGTATCCGTGCCACCAGCACGGGGGCCAGCATGCGGCACGGACCGATACCGCACCGTTGCGCCGGGTCGCGCGCGTCGCGGGCCGGTCCGCGCGCCGGGCCGCTCGCCGCACCGGTCCGCGCGCCGTGCTGCTCGCTCCGGCGGACCGGCCCGGGCAGCGACGCCCGGAGCGGTATGGTCGCGGCATGGCAGAGCACCGGCGAGGAGCGAACCTCCCGTCGATCGGGGGGTTCAACCGGACCGTCGTGCTCGATGCCGTCCGCCGGTCCCCGGAGGGCCTCAGCCGGGTGGAGCTCGCGGGACGCACGGGGCTGAGCGCCCAGACCGTCTCGAACGTGACCCGGTTCCTCATCGAGGCGGGCATGATCGTCGAGTCCGGCACGGTGGTGTCCGGTCGCGGCAAGCCCCGGACGATCCTCCGGCTCGAGGCCGGGAGCCGCTACGCCGTCGGCGTGCACGTCGACCCCGCGATCGTGACCTACGTGCTGCTCGACCTCGCGGGGACGGTGGTCGCGCAGAGCACCACCTCGACGCCCACCGCCGACGACCCCGACGAGGTCATCCGCACCGTCGCCGGTGCCGTCGACGCGCTCATCGTCGGCGCCGCGGTCGACGTCGACACCATCCTCGGCGTCGGCGTCGCGAGCCCCGGGCCGATCGACGCCGAGCGCGGCGTCGTCCTCGACCCGCCGTTCCTGCCCCGGTGGCGGGACGTGCCCCTCCGCGACGCCCTCGCTGAGGCCACCGGCTACCCGGTGCTGCTCGAGAAGGACGTCACGGCCGCCGCCGTCGGGGAGAGTTTCCTCGCCGGGGAGTCCGCCGCCAGGAACTTCGCCTTCGTGTACTACGGCACCGGGTTCGGGGTGGGACTCGTCCTCGACAACGAACCCGTCCGCGGCGTCGGGGCGAACGCCGGTGACGCCGGGCACATCATGGTCGACCAGGGCGCGCTCGCCGGGACCCCGGACGGGAGCGGCAGCCGCGGGGAGGTCGGCGCCGCGGTGGCTCCGGACCGACTCGTCCGGATCGCCGCCGCCCGCGGACTCGCGGTCGGCGGCCCGACCGACGCCGCGTCGGTCGACCGGGCATGGGACGCGCTCGCCGCGGCGATCGCGGCGGGCGACCCGGACGCGCACGCGCTCGCGGCCGACGTCGGCCGAGCGATGGGCAACGCGGCGGTGCTCATCGTGAACCTGCTCGACCTCGACCGGGTCGTGTTCGGCGGACCGTTCTGGTCGCGGGTCGCCGCGGCGGCGCTGCCGGCCGCCCGGGACGCCATCATCCGGTCGCCGCTCCTCGTCCCGAAGCACCCGATCGCGGTGGACGAGAGCGACCGAGGGGCGGACGTCGCGGCCGTGGGCGCCGCGTGCCTCGTGCTCGACGCCGCGCTGTCGCCGCGCGCGAGCGCCCTGCTCATCCGGCACTGACGCGGTCCGTCCGGCGCTGGCGCGGTTCGTCCGGCGCTGGCGCGGTTCGTCGGGCGGTGGCGCGGCGGTACGGTCGGGGGATGGCCTCCGAGATCCTCCGGTACACCGCGTTCGCCGCCGAGCCGGGCGGTGGGAACCCGGCGGGCATCGTCCTCGACGCCGGCGGCATGTCCGACGCCGAGATGCTCGCGACCGCGCAGCACGTCGGCTACCCCGAGACCGCGTTCGTCGTGGGCGGGAGCCCCGACCGGCCGCGGGTGCGGTACTTCTCGCCTGCGGCCGAGGTGCCGTTCTGCGGGCACGCCACCGTCGCCACCGGGGTCGCGCTCGCCGAGCGGCACGGCACCGGGGACCGCGTGTTCGACACCCCTGCGGGCGAGATCGCCACGCACACCTCGACGGGGCCGGACGGGAGGGTGCTCCTCGCCATGACGAGCGTCGAGCCGTGGACGGGCGCCGTCGCCCCGGAGCACCTCGAGCGGCTCTTCGCCGTCACCGGGCTCGGACCGGACGACATCGCGGACGGGTTCCCGGTGCTCGAGGCGTTCGCGGGGAACCGGCACCCGGTGCTGGTCCTCGCCGATCCCGAGCTCTTCCACCAGTTCCGGTTCGACCCGCGCACCCTCGCCGAGCTCAAGGCCGACGCGGGGTGGGCCGGCACGGTGACCGTCCTGCACCGGACGGGACCGCTCGAGTACGAGGCGCGGAACCTGTTCCCCGCGGGGCGGATCTCCGAGGACCCCGCGACCGGGTCGGCCGCGGCGTCCACCGGGGCGTACCTCCGGGCCGTCGGTGCGGTGCGCGGTGGGGATCGGGTCGTGATCCGGCAGGGTCGGCACGTCGGGCGTCCGAGCGTGCTGCTCGTGGACGTGCCCGCGGCCGGGGGCGTCACGGTGACGGGCGGCGCGACGGCGATCTGAGGTCGTCCACCCGTCCGGCTCGGAGGGCCCGGGCGACCCGGGCGGCCGGTCCTCGCGACCCTCGGCCGGTCCTCGCGACCCCCGGCCGGTCCTCGGGACCCTCGGCCGGTCCTCGCGACCCCCGGCCGGTCCTCGCACGACCCACGCGGCCGGTCCCTGGCGACCCTGAACGCCCGCGCCGCAAGAGTTCGACCCCCGTTCACCGTGTCGATCCGGACCGGAAACCGGCCGCGGTCATCCTCGTCACCGACCGAGTCGCACAGTCGTGCGGAACGGATCCCCGACCCGGAAGGCCCACCCCGTGCAGCACAAGCGCACCCTCGCCGGCATCGCCCTCGCGGCAGCCGCCATCGTCACCCTCGCCGGTTGCTCGGCGACGAGCAGCGCGTCCTCGAAGGACGACTCCGACTGGAAGACCGCCACGAGCGCCCAGTCCGCCGGCGGCATGGACGCCCTCGTCAAGGCCGCGAAGGCGGAGGGCCAGCTCAACGTCATCGCGCTGCCGCCGTCGTGGGCGAACTACGGCAAGATCATCGACGGCTTCACCAAGGAGTACGGCATCAAGGTCAACTCGGCGAACCCGAACGGCTCCTCGGCCGACGAGGTCGCCGCGGTCAAGTCGCAGAAGGGCCAGTCCACCGCGCCGGACGTCCTCGACCTCGGCAACGCGGTCCTGCAGCAGAACCTCGGCCTGCTCGCCGACTACAAGGTCGCGAACTGGTCGGACATCCCCGACTCGCTCAAGGACGCCGACGGCGCGTGGACGCGCGACTACACCGGCCTGATGTCGATCGGCTACGACAGCTCGAAGATCTCGGACGCACCGAAGGACCTCAACGACCTGCTCGGCTCCGAGTACAAGGGCAAGGTCTCGATCGCGGGCGACCCGACGCAGGCGAACCAGGCCGCGAGCGCGGTCTACCTCGCCGCGCTCGAGAACGGCGGCTCGGCCGACGACATCACCAAGGGTGTGGAGTTCTTCGGCAAGCTCAAGCAGGCCGGCAACTTCCAGAACGTGCTGCCGACGCAGGCGACGGTCGCCTCGGGTGAGACCCCCGTCGTCGTCCAGTGGTCGTACAACAACCTCGCCTGGGGCCCGGCCGCCGGCGCGAGCGGCAACAAGAACTGGAAGACCGTCGTCCCCGAGGGGCAGGCGCTCGGCTCGTACTACTCGCAGGCCGTCAACAAGGACGCCCCGCACCCCGCGGCGGCGCGCCTCTGGCAGGAGTACATCGCGAGCCCGACCGTGCAGAACCTGTACCTGCAGGCCGGCGCGTTCCCGTCGACCCTCGCCGCGCTCGAGAAGTCGGGCAAGGTGGACGAGGACGCCCTCGAAGCCGCAGGCGGCATGCCGAAGGACTACGTCGAGCTGACGGACGCGCAGGTCACCGAGGCCGCGAAGGTGCTCTCGGCGAAGTGGTCCGCCACGATGGGGTCCTGACCCGCATGACCACCGCACCGGCACCCGGGGTGCCCGCCGCCCCGGGTGCCGCGGCGCCCGCCGCCCCCGTCACCGCCGGACCCGCGGCCGTCGCCGCAGGGCCCGCCGCCGTCTCCGCCGGGCACGCGGCCACCGGCGCCCCCGCCGCACCTGCGGCCGCGGGCGCCTCCGCCGCGGGCACCTCCGCCGCGGGCACCTCCGCCGCGGGCGCCACCGCCGCCGGCCCCCGTGCCCGGCGACGCGTCGGCATCGCCTGGCTCGGCCTCACCCCGTTCGCCGCGTACGTCCTGCTGTTCCTCGCAGTGCCCGCCGCCATCGCGGTCGGCAGCGGGTTCTTCACCGCCGACGGCGCGTTCACGTTCGCGAACCTGGCCGCGTTCGCCGACCCGACCGTCCTCCGCGCGTTCGGCGCGTCCTCCGGCCTGTCCGCGGTCTCCGCAGTGATCGGTGCGCTCATCGGCGCGGTCGTGTGCTGGGCGCTGTCGGCGCTCCGGCCCGACGGGCTGGTCCGCTCCGCGATCGACGCCGCGGCCAGCGTCCTCGCCCAGTTCGGCGGCGTCATGCTCGCGTTCGCGTTCATCGCCACCATCGGCGTGCAGGGACTCGTGACCACCTGGCTCGTGTCGACGTTCGGGATCGACCTCAACGCCCAGGGCGCGTTCCTCTACACCGTCCCCGGACTCGTCCTGCCCTACGTCTACTTCCAGGTGCCCCTCATGGTCCTCACGTTCATGCCCGCGCTCGAGGGCGTGAAGACCCAGTGGGGCGAGGCCGCCGCCACCCTCGGCGCCTCGCGTGCGACCTACTGGCGCCGGATCGCGCTCCCCGTCCTCGCGCCCGCGTTCTGGGGGTCGCTGCTCCTCCTGTTCGCGAACGCGTTCTCGTCGTTCGCGACGGCCGCGGCGCTCATCTCGCAGGGCGGCATCGTCCCGCTGACGATCCGTGCGCAGCTCACGAGCGAGACCATCACCGGTCTGCAGAACGTGGCCGGCGTCCTCGCCCTCGGCATGGTGGTGGTGATGGCCGTCGTGATGGGGGCCTACTCGCTCCTGCAGCGTCGCGCGGCACGGTGGCAGCGATGAGCGCGATCAGCGGGAAGGCGGCCGTCGACGCGGCGGTCAGCGCCCGACAGCGGACGGCGGCCGACCGGCCGGGAGGCACGGCCCGCCCCCGGCGGTTCGGTCCGGCCCCGTCGCGGACCACGGCCGCGATCGTGCTGGTCGTGATCGGCCTCGTGTTCGCCGTCCCCCTCGTCGCGCTCCTGCAGTTCACGTTCCGACAGGGGACCGACGGCGGCCTGACGCTCGCGCACTACACCGCGCTCGCCGACCCGGTGAACGCGGCGACCTACCAGCCCGTGTTCGACGGCCTCGTGGCGTCGCTGGTCATCGCGGTCATCACCGTGGCGATCGTGCTCCTCGTGCTCCTGCCGGCGCAGATCATCACGGCGTTGCGCTACCCACGGCTCCGACGGGTGCTCGAGTTCGTGTGCATCGTGCCGATCACCGTGCCCGTCGTGGTGCTCGTCGTCGGCTTCATCCCCGTGTACCAGGTCGTCTCGCAGGTGTTCGGGTCCGGGGCGTGGACGCTCGCGTTCGCCATCGGCATCGTGTCGCTCCCGTTCGCCTTCCGTCCGATCGCGGCGGCGATCACCGCGATGGACATGACCGTCCTGTCCGAGGCGGCGCGTTCGCTCGGCGCCTCGTGGTGGACCGTCACGTGGCGCGTGCTCCTGCCGAACCTCCGCCGGGGCATCACCGCCGCGTGCTTCCTGACGATCACGGTCGTCCTCGGCGAGTACACGCTCGCCTCGTTCCTCTCCCGCACGACGTTCCAGACGGCGCTCGTGCTCGTGCAGCAGACCGACCCCTACGTCGCCGCGATCTTCTCGGTCGCCGCGCTCCTGTTCGGCTTCCTGCTGCTCGTCGTCATCGGCCGGGTCGGCGCTCGCCGCCGGCGCAGCCCGAAGGAGTCCGCATGACCACCACCGCCCCCGCCGCCCCGTCAACGCTGGCGAGCACCGGCGCGACCGTCGAGCTCGCCGGCGTCGAGAAGCGGTACGGCACGCACCGCGCCCTGGCCGGACTGTCGCTCCGGATCGAGCCGGGTGAGTTCGTCTCGCTCCTCGGACCGTCGGGCTGCGGGAAGACCACGGCGCTCCGGGCGCTCGCCGGCCTCGAGGCGGTCGACGCCGGGACGATCCGCATCGACGGCGCGGACGTCAGCGCGGTGCCGGTGAACCGTCGCGACATCGGCATGGTGTTCCAGCAGTACTCGCTCTTCCCGCACATGACGGTCCGCCAGAACGTCGCGTTCGGGCTCGAGATGCGCAAGGTCGCGGCGGCCGCACGGCGGGAGCGGGTGATCGAGGCGCTCGACATGGTCCACCTCGCCGAGTTCGCCGACCGCTACCCGCACCAGCTCTCCGGCGGCCAGCAGCAGCGCGTCGCCCTCGCCCGCGCCCTCGTCACCCGCCCGCGTGTGCTGCTCCTCGACGAACCGCTCTCCGCGCTCGACGCGAAGGTCCGGGTCTCGCTCCGCGACGAGATCCGCCGCATCCAGAGCGACCTCGGCATCACGACCGTGTTCGTCACCCACGACCAGGAGGAGGCGCTCGCCGTCTCCGACCGGATCGCGGTCATGCGGGCGGGGGAGATCGAGCAGGTCGGGACCCCGGAGGAGCTCTACCGCGCCCCGGCGTCGGCGTTCACTGCGGACTTCGTCGGGCAGTCGAACCGGATGCGCGGCGACCTCCGCGGTGGCGACGTGTTCGTGTACGGGTTCACCGTGCCGGCGCTCGACCGCACGGTGGCCGACGGCCCGGTCGTGGCCTACGTGCGACCCGAGGACGTCGCCTTCGCGCGGGAGGGCGTCACCGGCACCGTCGTGTCGTCGAGCTTCCTCGGCTCGATCCGCCGCACCACCGTCCGCCTGGACGACGACACCATCGTCACCGTGCAGCACGAGGTCGGCGACCGCAGGGGCGCCGGCGAGCCGGTCGCCGTCCGGCTGACGGGTGCTCCCGTCGCGGTCGAACCGCTCGCGTAGCAGGCCGCCGCAAGCGGACCGGGTCCCGGCGGGGCGGACGGTCCCGTGGCACGGCGACCCCGAGACCGTCCGCGTGCGCGAGACCCGGCTCCGCCCCGCCGGACGGGAGGCGCGGTGCGGGCACGCACCGCGCCTCCCGTCCGGCGATGCGCGCCCGTCGTTGCTGCGAGGGCGACAGGTGCGTCCTGGACCGTCGCACGGGAGCGTCGCTCCCGCGGGAGCGAGGCCGCGTGCGCCCGCGTCAGCGCTGGAAGCGCGTCGCGACCTCGTCGGACAGCCCGGCCTCGACGCGGGCACGCATGTCGTCCGACATCGGCGGCAGGGCGTCGAGCCGGGCCCAGAACGCCTCGGTGTTCTCGCCGTCCGCCGGGAACGGCTCGCCCGACACGTACCGGAACGCGAACACGAGGTCGAGGTACTGCGCGCGGTCGCCGTTCGGGTAGGTCATCTCGGGCAGGACCTGCACCCATGCGAGCCGCTCGGGCTCCGCGACGACGTCCGCCTCCTCGAGGACCTCGCGAGCCGCGGCGACCGCCGGCTCCTCGCCGGGGTCGACGATGCCGGTGACGGGTGTGTAGGCCCCGGTGTCGGCGCGTCGGACGACGAGGAGCTCGCGGTCGTCGCCCGAGCCGCGCGTCACCACTGCGGTGACACCGGTCAGCCAGAGCAGGTCGTTGCCGATCCGCTCGCGCAGGGACAGGACGAAGTCGGGGGTGGGCACGGCACCACGCTACGGCACACCCTGTCGCCGACTGGTCATGACCAGTAGTCTGTGACCGTGGAGATCATCATCCTGCCCACGCCGGCGGAGGTCGGTCGCGTCGCCGCGGCCAAGATCGCCTCCGTCGTCGCGAAGAAGCCGTCCGCCGTCATCGGGCTCGCCACCGGGTCCAGCCCGCAGGGCATCTACGCCGACCTGCGACGTCGCGTCGACGCCGGGGAGATCTCGTTCGCCGAGGCCCGCGGCTTCGCGCTCGACGAGTACGTCGGCATCCCGCTCGAGCACCCCGAGTCGTACGCGTCCGTCATCGCGCGCGACGTCGTCGGGCCGCTCGGGTTCGACGCGTCGCGGGTCCGCGTGCCGGACGGCCGTGCCGCCGATCTCGAGTTCGCCGCGAAGGAGTACGACGCCGCGATCCGGGCCGCCGGGGGCGTCGACGTGCAGGTCCTCGGCATCGGGGCGAACGGGCACATCGGCTTCAACGAACCGACCTCGTCGTTCGCGTCCCGCACGCGGATCAAGACCCTCGCGCCGTCCACGCGTGAGGCGAACGCCCGGTTCTTCGACTCGCTCGACCAGGTACCGACGCACTGCATGACGCAGGGGCTCGGCACCATCCTCGAGGCACGGGAGCTCGTCCTCGTCGCGCAGGGAGCGGCGAAGGCGGACGCCGTCGCCGCCGCGGTCGAGGGCCCGCTGTCGTCGTTCGTGCCCGGGTCGGCACTGCAGCTGCACCAGCACGCGACGGTCGTGGTGGACGAGGAGGCGGCAGCGGGTCTGCGCCTCGCCGACTACTACCGGTACACGTACGACAACAAGCCGGAGTGGCAGCGCTTCGAGTGACGCGCGGCGCGGGTCGGCTCAGCGCACGGTGCTGAGCCGACGCAGCGCCTCGTCGAGGGTCTCGGCGGAGCACCCGAAGTTCAGCCGGACGTGCCCGGCGCCCTGCCTGCCGAAGTCGAGCCCGCGCGACAGGGCGACCTGCGCCCGGTCCAGCAGGACCGCTGCCGGGTCGTCCCCGAACGGCGTCGCGCGGAGGTCGATCCACGCCAGGTAGGACGCCTGCGGCTGCCGGTACACCGCACCGGGCAGGACCTCGTCGAGGCGCTCGGCCAGGGTGCGTCGGTTCGCGGACAGCTCGCCGAGCAACGACGCCAGCCAGGGACCGCCCGCGCGGAACGCCGCCACGCTCGCCGTGTACCCGAGGATGCCGGTGCGCTCGACGACCTCGGTGGGCATCCCGTCGAACCACGCCCGCGCCCGGTCGGACGCCCCGACCATGAGCGCGCACTTGGTCCCGGCGAGGTTCCAGGCCTTGCTCGCGCTCGTCAGGGCGACGCCGAGCCCCGCCGCCTCCGGGCAGGAGTCGAGGAACGGCGTGAAGGCCGCGTCGGCGTGGGTGAGCGGCGCGTGGATCTCATCCGACACCACGACGGCGTCGTGCTCCGCGGCGAGCCGGGCCAGTGCCGCGAGCTCGTCCCGGGGGTGCACGAGGCCGAGGGGGTTGTGCGGGTTGCAGAGCAGTACGGTCCGGACGCCGTCGACGAACGCCCGACGGACACCCTCGAGGTCCATCCGCCAGCCCGCGGTCGTGGTGGCGGCGGTGTCACCCGGTCCCTCCGCGGGCGGCAGCAGGGGGACCTCGGTGACGGTGCCGCCGGCCTCGGTCACGTAGTCCCGGAACGGCGGGTACACGGGCGGCATGACGATGACCCGCTCGCGCGGTCCGATGACCCGGCGGAGGGTCTCGACCGCGGCGACCGAGACGTCGGTCGTGGTCCGGACGAGGTCGGGGTCGACCCGCCACGACCACCGGTCCGCGGCGAAGTCGGCGAAGGCCTCCGGCAGCGCCCGGCCGTGCCCGACGTAGCCGGTGTCGCCGTCCGTGACGGCCCGGACGAGCGCGTCCCGCACCGGCTCGGCGAGGGTCACGTCCATCTCGGCGACGAACATCGGCAGGACCTCGGGCGGGTGGGTCGTGTACTTCTCGCTCGTCCGGCTGCGGTGTGCTTCGAACGCGGAGACCATGACGCTCATGCGGCCATCCTCGCAGCGTGACGCCGTCGGGGTACGCGGGCGGCTGCGCACGCTGCGAGTCGGGGCCGACCCCGCGCCTACCGTGGCGGTGTCATGGCTGCCGAACACCGCAAACCCGTCGAGCCCGATGCGGCTCCCACCGTCGCACACCACGCCGCGCACCACGCGGCGGTCACCGACGCGCCCGCCGCGTCCCCCGCACCGTCCGCAGCGGACGCGCGCTCGTCCCGTGACGCGACCTCGGCCGGAGCCTCCACGTCGCCGGCACCGGAGGGCCGGGACCACGGGGACGGCGGCGAGCAGCCGGACCCCAACCGTTGGAAGGCCCTCGTCATCTGCCTGCTCGGCGGCGGCATCGTGCTGCTCGACGTGTCGATCGTCAACGTCGCGCTGCAGTCGATCTCGTCCGGGCTGCCCGGCGCGACCCCCGAGGCCGTGCAGTGGATCCTCTCCGGCTACGCCCTCGCGTTCGGACTCCTGCTCGTGCCGGGAGGACGCCTCGGCGACGCCTCCGGCCGCCGGCGCATGTTCGTCGTCGGCGTGGGGCTGTTCACCCTCGCGAGCGCGCTCTGCGGCTTCGCCCCGAACGGCTTCGTGCTCGTCGTCGCGCGGCTCGTGCAGGGGCTGGCGGGCGGCCTGCTCACCCCGCAGGTGACCGCGCTCATCCAGCAGCTCTTCCGCGGCAAGGAGCGCGGCACGGCGTTCGGGCTCTTCGGCGCGACCGTCGGCATCGCGACAGCGATCGGACCGCTCGTCGGCGGGCTGCTCATCACCGCGTTCGGCACCGAGAACGGCTGGCGCTTCGTGTTCTTCGTGAACCTGCCCGTCGGGCTCGTCACGGTCCTCCTCGCGTTCCGCTACCTGCCGGGCACGAGTCGTGCGGAGCGGGGTCGCACGCACGACTTCGACCCGGTCGGCATCGCCCTGCTCGGCGCCGCGGTGGTCGCGCTGCTGCTGCCGTTCGTGCAGTCCGAGGTGTGGACGGGCAACGCGAAGTACCTGCTCGTCGTCGTGGCCGTCGTCCTCGCCGTGCTGTTCGTGCTGTGGGAGCGCCGCTACGGCCGGACGAAGGAGCCCGTGATCGACCTCGCGCTGTTCCGACGTCGATCGTTCTCGCTCGGTGTCGGGCTGGCCACGCTCTACTTCGCGGGCTTCACGCCCCTCTTCTTCGTCCTCACGCTGGCGCTGCAGTCGGGGCTGCACTACTCGGCGTTGCTCGCCGGGCTGTCGTCGGTCCCGTTCGCGATCGGCTCCGGCATCGCGTCCACGATCGGCGGGCGCGTCGTCCACCGGTTCGGGCGGCAGCTCATCGTGGTCGGGACGGTGCTCGTGCTCCTCGGCCTCGGCGCCGTCATCTGGGTCGTCGCGAACCACTACGAGTCGGACCTCGGGTGGTGGCTCGTCGTGCCGCTGCTCGTCGCGGGCATCGGCTCCGGACTGACGATCTCCCCGAACCAGACCCTCACCCTGTCCGAGGTGCCGGTCGCGCAGGGCGGCTCGGCCGGCGGCCTGATCCAGGTGGGTGCGCGGGTCGGCTCGGCCATCGGCATCGCGGCGGTCGGCAGCGTGTTCTACTCCGCGTTGGCCAGCTCGAAGGGCGACTACGCGCAGGGGCTGCCGCTCGGGCTCGGGGTGGCGCTGGTCTTCGTCGCGGCGGCGCTCCTCGCGGGCATCGTCGACGTCGTCGTCGGGAAGGTGCGGGGGACCGAGGCATCGGTCTGACCGCGGACGGTCACGCCGAGTAGGGCTCCGACCAGCCGGTCCGGAGCCGCTCGGCCGCGCGGGCGAACGTGGCCGCGACGTCCGGCTCCGGGTCGAACAGGTTCTGGATGCGCAGCCCGTCGAACAGCGCCAGCAGCTGCTGCGCACCCCGCCGCGGGTCCATCGTGCTCGGCTCCCGTCCCACCTCGACGTCGTGCTCGAGCGATGCCCGGATGCCCTCCCGGAACGCCCGGTAGCTCGCGAGGAACGCCTCGCCCGCGGGCTCGCCGGGATCGGCCGCCGGCGCGAGCGACGAGACGATCAGCCGGTCGAGGGCAGGGTCCTCGGCGAAGGCGATGACGAGCCGCCGGAGGTACTCGACGGTGCCGTCCGTCGTGGCCACCGGGGTGAACGGGGCGATCACCCGGTCCAGCCAGGTGGCGAGCGTCGACGCGAGGAGGGCCGGCAGCGTCGGGAAGTGCGTCGCGACGTCCTCCTCGGACAGGCCGGCACGGTCGGCGACGGCGCCCAGCGTCGCGCGCGCGGGACCGATGTCCCGGAGCACCTCGATCGACGCCTCCAGGATGCGTTCCCGGACCGGGGCGGTGCTGCGCCGCGTCGACAGCTGTCCGGGCGGCGTGCGGAGGAACCACTCGAGGAGCGCGCCGGAGCGGGTCGCGGTCGCGGCGGGATCGGGCACGCGCTCGGCGTCGAAGAGGTCGACGAAGCCGGGCAGGGCGAGGATCTCCGGGTCGTCGGTCCGGAACGCCATGGACCAGTCCGGGAAGACGCGCTGGTCGATCGCGTCGTCGAGCACGATCTGCACGTCGACGTTCGCCGGGTCGGCCACGACCTCGCGGACACGGTCGCGGACGACCTCCGCGGGGCCCTCGACGATGCCGAACACGTTGACGTCGTCGAGCGCCAGGACGCCCGTGATGCCGAGGTCCTCGTTCCGGGCGCGCTCGACCGCCAGCAGTCCGAGGAGCCCGGCCTGGTCGAGGCGTCCGGTCCGGGCGGTCGTGAACACCAGGGATCGGAGGGTCATCGTCGTGGTTTCCCTTCGCGGGCGGGCTCCCGGCGGAGCGCGACGATCGTGAGGTCGTCGTCGACGGCCTCGGGGGCGCTCGCCATGAAGGACGCGAGTCCGTCCGCGAGCGTCGGGACGGTGACGAGCCGCGCGGCGAGGCCGGTCAGGGTCTCGAAGGTCGCGTCGGGGAGTTCGAGGATGCCGTCGGACGCGCACACCAGGACGTCCCCGGGGCCGAGCTCGACGTGCCGGGGGAGCCGGGCGAACCCCCGTGGCTGCAGTCCGATCGGGAGGTCGACCGACGTGATGCGCTCGGCCGTCCCGTCGGCGTACCCGATCGCGGCGAACCCGTGCCCCGCGTCGACGAACTCGACCGCGCCGTCGGCCAGCCGGACCCGCGCGTGGAACAGGGTCGCGAACGACGAGGCGCGCTCGAACCGGGTGCGGACGGCGTTCTCCGCGCCCTCGACCGCGACCGCGGGGTTCTCCCGGGCGAGCGCGTCGAGTGCGCCGAGGAGGTTGGCGGCGAGCAGCCCTGCCGGGATCCCCTTGCCCATGACGTCGCCGAGGGTCAGCGTGGCCGACCGTCCGTCCGGCGCGACGACGACCTCGGCGAGGTCGCCCGTCACCCCGGCCGCGGCGCGGGAGGCGTGCGCGGCGGTCCAGCCGCTCGCCGTCACGGGCGCGGGCTGGAGTGCTGCCTGGACGGTGCGGAGGCGCACGGTCTGGTCGAGACCGGCGTCCTCGTCGTCGTACAGGTCCTGCAGCACACCCACTCCCGCAACCTACCGTGCGCGCCGTGCGCGGTGCGCGAACCGGCGGTGGCGACGGGTCCGGCACGGTCGGTCGTGGTCGGTCGCCACGCGCGCAGCGACGCCGGTGCGTCGCTCCCGCCCGTCAGCCGAGCGCACGCCCGGCGCCCCACACCCGGGTGACCTCGAGCGACGGGGTCAGCGCGACGAGGTCCGCGGCGTACCCGGGGGCGATCCGACCGAGGCGGTCGCCGAGCCCGAGGGCCCGCGCGGGCACCGCGGTCAATGCGGCCACGGCGTCGGGTAGGCTCCGGCCGGCCAGCGCGACGGCGTTCCGGAGCGCCTGGTCCTGCGTGAGCGTCGACCCGGCGATCGTGTCGGTCCCGGCGACGAGGGCGACCCCGTCCACGACGGTCACGGCGAGGGACCCGAGCGTGTACGAGCCGTCCGCTGCCCCCGCGGCACCCATCGCGTCCGTGACGAGGGCGACCCGGCCCGGTGCCGACGAGAGCAGCACGGACGCGACCGACGGGTCGACGTGGACCCCGTCGAGGATGAGCTCCAGGGTGACGCGGTCGTCGGCGACGGCGGCGGGGATGGGCCCCGGTGCCCGGTGGTGGATCCCGGGCATCGCGTTGAACGCGTGGGTCAGCAGGGTCGCGCCGGCGTCGAACGCGGCCGTGGCCTGCTCGGCGGAGCAGACGGTGTGGCCGACCGCGACCGTGACACCGGCTCGGACGAAGCGTTCGACCGCGGCGATCGCGCCCGGGAGCTCCGGGGCGATCGTCACCTGGCGGATCACGTCCGACCCGGCATCCAGCAGGGCGTCCACCGCCTCGGGCGTCGGTTCGACCAGGAAGTCCGCGTTGTGCGCGCCCTTGTTCCGCGGCGACAGGAACGGCCCCTCGAGGTGCACGCCGAGCACCAGCGGGTCGGTCGCCATCACCGTGCGCACGTGGTCGATCGCGGCGACGAGCGACGGCAGCGGGTTCGCGACGAGCGACAGGACCGAGCGGGTCGTGCCGTGCGCCCGGTGCACGTCGAGGGCCGCCCGGAACGACTCGTCCTCGTAGGCGGCGCCCCCGCCACCGTGCCCGTGCAGGTCCACGAACCCCGGCGCGAGGACCGCGTCGCCGAGGTCGACCACGTCGTCCGTCATTGGTGCGTCCGGGCCGGAACCGACCGCGTGGATCGTGTCGCCGGCGAGGAGGACCCAGCCGTCGGCCGTGGAGCCGGCCGCGTCGACGACGCGGGCCGACCGGACCAGCGTGCGCCGTGCCTCCCGACCGGCCGCGCCGGAGCCGGCCGCGCCGGGACCGACGGCCGTCACGATGCCTCCCGGCGGAACTGCACCACACCGGAGACCGCGGCGACCACGATGAACACCAGTCCGACCACGGGGTGCCCGATCGACACCCAGGCGGCCCCTGCGGCGATGACGAGGGCGACCTCGACGATGGCCTTGCCGACGATGTCGGTCTCGATCGGCGAGCGCGGCGACCGGAACAGGAACCACACGACGGCCGCGAACAGCGGCGCGCCGACCACGAAGAAGAGGCCGGGCGTCGGGAACGGCCACGACCAGTAGCCCCAGTACGCCAGCGAGTACAGGCCGAACGCGCAGACGAGCACCCGCAGCACCGTCAGGGCGTCGAGGCGCCGCGGACGGACGGCGTGCGGGTCGGGGGTGTCCGACCAGTCGTCGGGCCGGTCGACGGGGCTCTGCGGTGCGGACACGGTCCCTACTTGAAGATGATGGTGCGGGCGCCGTCGAGGAGCACACGGTCCTCGGCGATCCAGCGGACGGCCTGGGTGAGCGTGCGGGACTCCTCGTCCTGCCCGATGGAGACGAGCTCGGCAGGGTCCTTCGTGTGGTCGACCCGGACGACGTTCTGCTCGATGATCGGCCCTTCGTCGAGGTCGCTCGTGACGAAGTGCGCCGTCGCGCCGATGAGCTTCACCCCGCGGGCGTGCGCCTGCCGGTAGGGGTTCGCGCCCTTGAAGCCGGGCAGGAACGAGTGGTGGATGTTCACGGCGCGGCCCTCGAGCGCCGCGCAGAGACCCGGCGACAGGATCTGCATGTACCGGGCGAGGACGACGAGCTCGATGTCGTGCTCGTCGACGGCCTCGAGGATGCGCCGCTCCATGGCGTGCTTGCTCGCGGCGTCGGTGACCGGGCGGTGCTCGAACGGCACCGAGTAGAACGACGCGAGCTCCCCCAGGTCGGCGTGGTTCGACAGCACGAGCGGCACCTCGATCGGGAGCTGTCCGCCGCGCTGCCGGTAGAGCAGGTCGTTCAGGCAGTGCCCGGCCTTCGACACCAGGACCAGGGTGCGCAGGGGACGGCCGACGACGTCGAGCTGGACGCGGGCGTCGTAGCGTTCGACGACGGGCGCGAGGGCCTGCTCGAAGGTCTCGCGGTCGACCGGCGCCATGACCTGGAGGCGCATGAAGAACGTGTTCGTGTCCGCGCTCGAGAACTGCTGCGACTCGGTGATGTTGCCGTTCGCGGCGACGACGGCTCCGGACACGGCGTGCACGATCCCGGGGCGGTCGTCGCAGACGAGGGTGAGGGTCCAGTGCGTGGGCGTCGCGGCGGGCGCGGGCGTCGGGTCGGTCACCGGATCAGGGTACCCGGCGTGCTCCCGCGCGCCGGCCGAGGCTGTTCGGTCACCGCCGCGGCGCCGTGCCCGGCGGCCGGGGCGGCGGCGGCTCGTCGCGGCCGACGGTGGTGGCGGGGCGGCTCGTCGCACAACCAAAGGCACGAGGAACCGCGTATCGACGTTGTTCCTCGTGCCTTTGGTTGTGCGGAGCCGACGGCACCAGCCGTTCCGGCGCTCGGCCTGGAGGCACGGGTCGCCTCCGCCGCGTGGGCTGCGGTCAGCGGGCGTGCGGCCGGGCGAGCGCGCGGTCCGCGATCGTCAGGACGCTCGCCGCCACCGCGACGCCGACGATCACCCACGCGAGCACGTGCAGGTCCGGCGTCGTCGGGGCCGTCCCGAACACGCCGCCGATGAGCGAGGACGCGCCGATCGCCCCGATGTAGACGCTCGTGCGCGAGAGCCCGGCGGCGGTGCCGATGTACCCGGCCGGCACGATGCGGTACAGCGCCGCCTGGTTCGACACCGACGCGAACGCCTGCGGGACCCCGAACAACGCCGGCGCGAGGACCAGCAGCGCAACGGGCGACCCGGTGTGCAGCAGCAGCAGGAGCAGGCCGCCCGCCATCGGCACGACGGCCGCCGCGATGAGCGGGCCCCGGACGGCCGTCCTCCGCGCGACGAGGAAGGACGCGATCCCGGCGACGATGGCGGCCGGCAGCTGGATGTACCCGGCGGCGTCACTCGAGTACCCGGCGACGTCCTGCACCCACTGCGAGAAGCCGTAGGTCATCGTGTACGCGAGCAGGTACACGAGGAACAGCCGCACGTACGTCCGGGACAGCGCGCCGTTGCGGGCGAGCAGCCGCACGTCGACGAACGGCTGCACGGCGCGGAGCTCCCAGAGCATGAGTGCGACGAGCAGCACCACGGCGGTCCCGAGCAGCCACCAGAGCCGTGCCGACAGGTCGAGCAGGAACACCAGGAGCGCCGAGACGGTCCCGGTCATGAGCAGCATGCCGACCGGGTCGAGCGCCTGGAGCACGGGCAGGTCGTCGGAGTTGCGCGGTCGGAGCCGGTCGGACGGCAGCCAGAGCGCGGACACCACGATGCCGAACACCGCCAGCGGCACGTTGACGAGGAAGATCGCGTGCCAGCCGAAGGCCGCGATGAGCGCACCGCCGAGGGGCGGCCCGGCGGCGGCGGACACGAGCGAGGTGATGGACAGCGCGCCGAGCACGAGCGGCGGCGTCGGCCTGCCGATCCGCGCCGAGTGCTGCCGGAGGGTCGTGAGCGCCGCCGGGTAGGCCGACGACGTGCCGATCCCGATGAGCACCCGCGCCGTCACGGCCCCGCCGAACCCGGTCAGGAACTCGGGCACCACCCCGGCGACGCCCACGATCACCAGCCCGGTGAGGAACACCTTCTTCGGGCCGAACCGGTCGGCGAGCTTGCCCATCGTCGGCTGGGCGACGGCGCTCGCCAGGTACAGCGCCGCGACGAGCCAGATCGCCTGCGCGGCACCGATCCCGAGGTCGCGGGAGATCGGCGCGAGCGCGACCGACACCATCGTCGTGTTGATCGGGTTGAGCAGCGGGCCGACGAGGACCGGCACGAGGAGCTTCGGGCCGAAGCCGCTGCCTCCGGGCGCGGGAGCGGCGTCGAGGACGGTGGACGAGGTGGTGCTGCCGGACGTGGTGGCAGCGGCTTCGGCCCGAAGCTCCTCGTGCCGGTCCTCGTCGGCCCGCTGCTCAACCCGATCAACACGACGATGGTGTCGGTCGC
>CAJYUW010000004.1 GCA_913778205.1 uncultured Curtobacterium sp. | reverse complement strand
GCGGGCGGGGGGGGGGGGGCGGCGCCGCCCCCCCCCCCCCGGCCGACACTGCTCGCCACGCACCCCCGGGTGTTGCGTGTCGGAGGCGAGGCGTAACGTCGGCGACGTGACCCGACCTGACATCCGTACGGTCGGCGAGCTCCGCGCCTCTGGTCACGTCCAGAAGTCGGTCCGCGCCGAGATCCGCGACAACCTCCTCCAGGCCCTCCGCGAGGGCCGCGACCCGTGGCCCGGCCTGCACGGCTTCGAGACCACCGTCATCCCGCAGCTCGAACGCGCCCTCATCGCCGGGCACGACGTCGTCCTGCTGGGTGAACGCGGCCAGGGCAAGACGCGACTCCTCCGCACCCTGCAGGGCCTGCTCGACGAGTGGACTCCCGTGATCGCCGGCTCCGAGCTCGGCGAGCACCCCTTCGAACCGATCACGACCGCGAGCGTCCAGCGTGCAGCGGACCTCGGCGACGCGGTGCCGATCGAGTGGCGGCACCGCGACGACCGCTACGTCGAGAAGCTCGCGACACCGGACACGAGCGTCGCGGACCTCATCGGCGACGTCGACCCGATGAAGGTGGCGGAGGGCCGCAGCCTCGGCGATCCCGAGACGATCCACTTCGGGCTGGTCCCCCGCGGACACCGCGGCATCGTGGCGATCAACGAGTTGCCCGACCTCGCCGAGCGCATCCAGGTCGCCATGCTCAACGTGATGGAGGAGCGCGACGTGCAGATCCGCGGCTACGTCCTGCGACTGCCGCTCGACGTGCTCGTGGTCGCCAGCGCGAACCCCGAGGACTACACGAACCGCGGTCGGATCATTACCCCGCTCAAGGACCGCTTCGGTGCCGAGATCCGGACCCACTACCCGATCGAGCTCGCGGACGAGATCGCCGTCATCAAGCAGGAGGCCACACTCACCGCAGAGGTGCCGGACGCCCTGATCGAGATCCTCGCCCGCTTCACCCGGGCGCTCCGGCAGTCCAGCGCGGTCGACCAGCGCAGCGGTGTCAGCGCCCGGTTCGCCATCGCCGGTGCCGAGACCGTGTCCGCCGCCGCGGTGCACCGTGCCGCCCGGCAGGGCGAGGAGCACGCCGTCGCCCGACCGATCGACCTCGAGACCGCCGTGGACGTCCTCGGCGGCAAGATCGAGTTCGAGAACGGGGAAGAAGACCGCGCCGACGAGGTCCTCGAGCACCTGCTCCGCACCGCCACGGCCGAGACCGTGCGGGAGCGCTTCCGCGGCATCGACTTCGGCGTCCTCGTCGAGGCCCTCGACGGCGGCACCATGGTCACCACGGGCGAGCAGGTGAGCGCCCGCGACTTCCTCGAGGGACTGCCGTCCATCGGCGAGTCGGACGTGTACGACCAGGTCTGCGAGCGGCTCGGCGCGACCGACGACGGCGAGCGGGCCGGGGCGATCGAGCTCGCGCTCGAGGGGCTCTTCCTCGCTCGGAAGATCAGCAAGGAGTCGGGAGGGGGCGAAGCCGTCTATGGCTAGCCGCCAGAACCGACGCCTCACCCGCGACGCCCGCTACGGACGGTACGAGGGCGGCCCCGACCCGCTCGCGCCCCCGGTCGACCTGTCGGAGGCGCTCGACGCCATCGGCGAGGACGTCATGGGCGGCACCTCGCCCGAGCGCGCGCTGCGGGAGTTCCTCCGCCGCGGCGGTCGCACGCAACGGGGCCTCGACGACCTGATGCGCCGGGTCGCCGAGCGCCGACGTGAGCTGACCAGCTTGAACAACCTCGACGGCACGCTGCAGCAGGTGAAGCAGCTCCTCGACGAGGCCGTGCTCGCCGAACGCGGTGAGCTCGCCCGGAACGTCGACCTCGACGACGGCGACCGCGCCCTCGCCGAGGTGCAGCTCGACAGCCTCCCGCCCTCCCCCGCGGCCGCCGTGCAGGAACTGGGCGGCTACGACTGGACGAGCCCGACGGCCCGCCAGAAGTACGAGGAGATCAAGGACCTCCTCGGGCGCGAGGTGCTCGACCAGCGCTTCGCCGGCATGAAGCAGGCGCTCGAGAACGCCACCGACGCCGACCGCGCCGCCGTCTCCGAGATGATGGCCGACCTCAACGAACTGCTCGAGTCGCACCGAGCGGGAACCGACACGCAGGAGCAGTTCGACGACTTCATGGCGAAGCACGGGCAGTACTTCCCGTCGAACCCGAAGGACGTCGAGGACCTGCTCGACGACCTCGCCGCCCGGGCCGCCGCGGCGCAGCGGATGCGCAACTCGATGACGCAGGAGCAGCGCGACGAGCTCGACGCACTCGGCCAGCAGGCGTTCGGCTCCCCCGACCTCATGGGGCAGCTCGGCCAGCTCGACGACAACCTCCGCGCGCTCCGACCCGGTGCGGACTGGGGCGGATCCGAGCGGATGGAGGGCGACCAGGGGCTCGGCCTCGGCGACGGCACGGGCGTCTTCCAGGACATCGCCGACCTCGACTCGCTCGCCGAGCAGCTCGCGCAGACCGGCCCCGGCTCGGACCTCGACGACCTCGACCTCGACGCGCTGTCCCGGCAGCTCGGTGACGAGGCCGCCGTGGACACCCGGACCCTGCAGCAGCTCGAGAAGGCGCTGCGGAACTCGGGCGCGGTCCGGCGCGGGTCGGACGGTCAGCTCCGTCTGACCCCGAAGGCGATGCGGCAGCTCGGGAAGAGCCTCCTCAAGGACGTCGCCGAGCGGATGTCCGGACGGCAGGGCGCGCGCGACCTCAGGCGGTCCGGCGCCTCGGGTGAACCGTCGGGTGCGACCCGGCCGTGGGAGTACGGGGACACCGAGCCGTGGGACGTCACCCGGTCGATCACGAACGCGTTGACGAGGACGGCCGCGGACGGCCGGTCGGGTCCCGGCGTGCGGCTCACGATCGACGACGTCGAGGTGCAGGAGACCGAGGCCCGGACGCAGGCCTGCGTGGCGCTGCTCGTCGACACCTCGTTCTCGATGGCGATGGAGGACCGCTGGGTCCCGATGAAGCGCACCGCCCTCGCCCTGCACACCCTCGTCTCGACCCGGTTCCGCGGGGACGACCTGCAGCTGATCGCGTTCGGCCGCGAAGCCGAGGTGATGGACATCGAGCAGCTCGTCGGGCTCGACGCGATGTGGGACAAGGGCACCAACCTGCACCACGCGCTGCTGCTCGCCAACCGGCACTTCCGGAAGCACCCCACGGCCCAGCCGGTGCTCCTCATCGTCACCGACGGCGAACCGACATCGCACCTGGAGCCGAACGGGCAGGTCTGGTTCGACTACCCGCCGGACCCGATCACGATCGCGCTCTCCGTCCGCGAGCTCGAGAACGCCGGGCGCCTGGGTGCGCAGACGACGTTCTTCCGGCTGGGGGACGACCCGGGGCTCGCGCGCTTCATCGACGCGATGGCGAAGCGGGTGGACGGCACGGTGGTGGCACCGGAGAACGACGACCTCGGCGTCGCCGTGGTCGGGTCCTACCTCGGGTCGCGCCGTGGCGGCGGGCCGTTCGGCGGTGGCGGCCTGTTCGGTGGGGACGGACGCGGCGACTGGCGGTTCTGATGCCGACCACGTGACGACCTGGAGGCGCGGTGTGGGCCCGCCCCGCGCCTCCAGGCCGGTGGCTGCTGTCTCAGAACAGGGGCCAGGGCACGGCCGGGCCGTGACCGGGCGGCGGCGGGAAGATCCCGACGGCGCGGAGGGCCGCGCAGCGCGCGGCGATCGTGTCGATCTCCTGCGCGGTGAGGTGCTCCTCGAGCGCGCTGCCGAGGTCGCCGCGGAGGGCGGCGGAGACCCGGTCGATGCCCTCGAGCTCATCGGGCGTGAGTGGTTCGCCGATCCACCCCCAGAGCACGGTGCGGAGCTTGTGCTCGACGTGGAAGGTCAGTCCGTGGTCGACGCCGAACCGGTGTCCGTCCGGCATCGCGAGGACGTGACCGCCCTTCCGGTCCGCGTTGTTGACGACGACGTCGAAGACCGCCATGCGCCGGAGTCGTTCGCTGTCCTCGTGCACGAGCGTCACGGGCTGCTCGTGCTCGTCGATCGCCTCGAGGACCGGCAGCCAACCGCTGTCCGGCGCCTCGGCCACGTCGGGCGCGACGATGTCGACCGCGTCCTGCTCCGGGTCGATGTCCTGCCAGCGCTGGACCATGCCCGGGCCGAACGGACCGTCGCCCAGCCACGTCGGTGGGACCACCGACCAGCCGAACGCCTCGGACACCAGGTAGGCGGCCACCTCGCGTCCCGCGAGCGTGCCGTCCGGGAAGTCCCACAGCGGCCGCTCCCCCTCGACGGGCTTGTAGACCACGGCCGCACCGTCGAGGTCGGCGAGGAAGGTCGCGTTCGACGCCTCGCGGATGCGTGCGCGGATCTCCAGGTCGGTCATGCGAGGCCGGGCGGGCGGCCCGCCGCGACGACCTCACGGGTGCGTTCGACGAAGGCCCGTGCGGTGCCGACCGGGATCTTCACCTGGAAGAGCTCGGCGGGTTCGGGGATCTCCACGACGGCCTCGACCTCGCCGTCCTCGCCGGTCTCCTCGGCGACGATCTCGACCTCGTCCTCGATCGGGTACGCCTCGATGACGACCTGCGCGGTCGCGGGGTCGAACCCCAGGCTGAGGGCGCCGGCGCGGAACTCCGGCTCGACGGGTTGGTCGAGCGGGTCGCCGTCGAACAACTCCTTCGGCGCGGTGTCCGGCACGCTGAACCGGTTGTCGTCGACGGTCGCGACCTCGTCGAGGAGCTCCGCGACCTTGTCGGCGAGCACGGAAGACTGCTCCTTCTCGAGGGCGACGCTCGTGACGCGCTTGCCGTCCCGCGCCTGCAGGTAGAACGCGCGCTCACCGGGGCGTCCGATCGTGCCGACGACGATGCGGTCCGGCCAGTCGAAGCCGTGGACGATGGTGGGCATACCTGGATTGTAGGAGCGTCCCGCTCCGCCCGTTCAGGGTCGGATGGTCCCCGGTCGGTCGGCGCCGGACCCGGCCCGCTCGGACTCGCGGCCGGCGCCGGGCCGCGCGAGCTCACGTCCGGCGCTGCCCGGCGCGGGTTCGTGGCCGGCGCCGCCACCGACCGCCGCGTCACCCGTCGGCGCCGGAGCGACCGCCAACCAGGACAGGTCACCGGACTCGGTGTTCGTCGCGACGACCTCGGGCCGGTGCTCGCCGTAGCGCACGATCGACACCGAGGCCGGTCCGACGGCGATCCGCTGGAACAGGTCGAGGTGCATGCCGAACGCGTCCGCGAGCACGGACTTCACGATGTCGCCGTGGCTGACCGCGACCCAGACCGCGCCGGGCCCGTGCCGCCGCTCGACCTCGGCGTCGATGCGTCGCACGGCTGTGACGGCTCGCGACTGCATGGTCGGCATGGATTCGCCACCGGGGAACACGACCGCGCTCGGGTTCGCCTGCACCGTGCGCCACAGCGGCTCCTTCGCGAGGTCGGCGAGCTTGCGGCCCTGCCACTCGCCGTAGTCCGCCTCGGTGATCGCCCGCTCGACGACGGTCTCGGGCACGTCCCCGTTCGCGGCGCGCTGGGCCTCGGCGATCGCCCGGGCCGTCTGGCGACAGCGTTCCAGCGGACTCGTGACGAGCGCGGCCAGCGGGACAGCGGCGATGCGCTCGGCGGTCCGCTGCGCCTGCTGGCGCCCGACGTCGTCGAGCCGGACCCCGGCCGTACGACCGGCGAGGAGTCCGGTGGCGTTCGCGGTGGTGCGTCCGTGCCGGACGAGGAGGACGGTCGCCATGCCGACGATCCTAGGCGTCCACCTCCGGCACCCGGGCGAGCGCACGTGGTCCACAGCCCCGGTTGCACTCACTGATGTTCCACATGTAACGTCTGCCGTGTCGGGTGCACCTGCCCGATGGGGAGCGCAACGCGTGGGGGGCCATGACGATCGAGTTCGACGATGCGGTGGCCGAGCGCCTGGGTGCGACCCTCCGGCGAACGGCTGCCGCGCTGCGGTCACAGTCGGGTCAGCGTGCGACCGCGACCGAGCGGGCACTGCTCGACTTCGCCGGCGCCTACGCCGAACGGTTCCGCGATGCCGCGGTGATCGAGTCCGAAGACCGACTCCGGGCGGCCGGGGTCCTCACCGATCTCGCGGAGGCCGTCGCCGCTGCGGCCGCCGATGCCGCGTCGGAGCGGGATCGGCTCCGCCGCCACTCGGAGTGGCGCGCCCGGGAGGACCAGCGTCGCACCGAGCGATCGGTCGTGGGCGTCGGCGCGGCCGTGTTGCCGATGTGGGGCTCGTACGACGAAGAGCCGTCGACGACTCCCGTGGTCCCGCGGCCGATCACCGCGGCGTTCGCGCCCCGTACGCGGCCCCGGACCGGCGGGCGATCGACCGGCACGAGCTCGGCCGATCCGGACCACCTCCGGCGGTTCGTGGCGGATGTCCGGAGCGCTGATTCGGCGCTCCGGCACGAGGTCGAACGGCTCCGATCGGCCTGGGCGGCGTTCCGTTCGGCCTGCTCGTGGGCGCCGGTCGAGCGGATGACCGCGATCGACGGGCTGTCGGCACACCTCGACGAGAATGCTGCGATCGAGCGGTGGGCCGACCAGATCGCCGACGCGTTCGACCGTGCGGGATCCGGGTCGCTCCCCGACGTCGCGATCGACATGGCGGCCTCCGAGCAGACGCCCCCGTCGGTGCTCGCCCTCTTCGCCGCCGGGCTGTCGCCGACCGAGGTGGCTGAGCGGTGGGCGGCTCTCGGACTCGACCGCACGTCACGGACACTCGTGGCGATGCTGCCCCTGTCCGTCCTCGCCCGGCTCGGGAACCTCGAGGGAGTGGCCTACTGGGCGCGCGACGCGGCGAACCGAGCGGTGCTCCGGACTCGCATCGCCCGGGTGGAGCGGGAGATCGACTCCGTCGCCGCCCTGGTCCGCCGGGGCGGGGCCGACGCGGCGACGGCGTACCGGTCGCTGCAGGCACGGCTCCGAGCCGAGTTCGGCGCGCTCCGGAACATCAGGGCGGCGCTGACACGACGACACGCCGCCGGGACCCGTCGACTGGTGTCCCTGACCGAGGACGTCCCACCCCTCGCCTCGATCGCGATCGGTGACCTGGACACGGCGAGCTCGGTGACGTGGGCCGTACCCGGGATGAACACGACGACCGCAGACATGACCGCGTGGACCCGAGCCGCGCAGAACGTCTACGACGCGCAGGGCAAGCTCGGCGGCCCACGCGACCGTGCGGTGGTGTCGTGGATCGGGTACGACACGCCGGACGAGACGACCGTGCTCGGGATGGCGAAGGCGCGGGCGGGCGGGGACCGCCTCGGCGCATCGATCCACGGCCTCGGGGCTGTGCGCGCGGGTTCGATGCCGACCACGAACATCGTCGCGCACTCGTACGGCACGACCACCACCGCCGTCGCGCTGAGCACGCCGGGGGTCCAGGTCGACCGGTTCGTCTCGCTCGGTTCCGCAGGGCTCCCGGACGACGTCGAATCCGCAGCGGACCTGCACGCCGACCAGGTGTTCGCCGGGCAGGCGCGCGACGTCTGGCCGGTGGTCGGGGGCCCGGGTGACGAGTGGGCGCACATCGGCCGCGCCGCTCCGGGGCACGGGGTGAACCCGGCTGCACCCGACTTCGGAGCCAGGGTCTTCGGAGCGGACGGGACCACCGCGGACGACGGCACCCGGCTGCTCGGTGTGTGGCACCACGACGTCCTGAACGGCGACGGGCACGGGTACCTTGATCGCGGTACAGAGACCCTGCACAACGTCGCGTCGGCGACGACCGGCCGCGTCGACCAGCTCACGCCCGGCCCCGCAGCCGCCGCGACGAACGGAGCACGATGACCACCGCGCCGCGAGCCCTGGCCGTCCTGACCGCCGCAGTGGGTGTCCTCCTGGCCACCAGCTGCGCCACGACCGGGACCGCTGCCACCGACCCCGACCACACCTCCGCCGATGACCGAGCCGCAGGGAGCACACCCGTGGACCCCGAGACCGCCAAGCAGCGCATGATCGCCGCCGTCGACGACACCACCCGACGACTCGGCGGCACCTGGTCGACCGAGACCGGACCGGACTACCCCGAGAGCTGCGTGCTGCCCGACGGCACCCCCGGAGCGCACTGGGCCTACCTCGTGCGCCGCGACTCCAGCGGCGACCCGGTCCACGACACCGCCGTGCTCACCGCCCTCTGGGAGCAGCAGGGCATGCACATCGACCGGTGGGGAACCGACGAGAGCCCGGAGATCGTCGGCCGCGACGGCCCCGACACCGCCACCCTCGGCCTCACCGCCTGGCCAGGCCGCTACAGCGTCGAAGCCACGTCGATCTGCTTCCCCGGCGACCCCGACCAACTCTGATGCGGCCCAGACGTCCCCGGTCCGACGGCCCCGCGGCCACGATGGCCGCGGTGGGTGTCCTGCTGGTCACCAGCTGTGCCACGACCGGGACCGCTGCCCCCGGCCCCGACCACACCTCCGCCGATGACCGAACCGCAGGGAGCACACCCGTGGACTCCGAGACCGCCAAGCGGCGCATGATCGCCGCCGTCGACGACACCACCCGACGACTCGGCGGCACCTGGCACCGTGAGAGCGGCCCTGGACCCGAGAGCTGCGTACTGTCAGACGGCACCCCCGGAGCACACTGGCGCTACCTCGTGCGCCGCGACTCCAGCGGCGACCCGGTCCACGACATCGCCGTGCTCACCGCCCTCTGGGAGCAGCAGGGCATGCACATCGACCGGTGGGGAACCGACGAGAGCCCGGAGATCGTCGGCCGCGACGGTCCCGACACCGCCACCCTCAGCCTCACTGCCTGGCCCGGCCGCTACAGCGTCCAGGCCACGTCGATCTGCTTCCCCGGCGACCCCGACCAACTCTGATCGGCAGCGCGCTCGTCCGGCGGCGTCGGCACCGCTCCGACGACCTCGCGCGCGTCGACCACCCGCTCGCCGACCACCCGGCCGTCGACCACCCGGCCGTCGACGACCCGGCCGTCGACGACGGTGACGAGTTCGTCGAGCGCTCCCCGGTGGACGAGGTCGTGCGTCACGAGCAGGGTCGCCGTCCCGCGCTCGTGCGTCAGCCGGGCGATGAGGTCCATCACGGCGCCACCTCGCTCCTGGTCGAGCGCGCTCGTCGGTTCGTCGACGAGCAGGACGTCGGGGTCGTGCACGAGCGCCCGGGCGATCGCGACCCGTTGCCGCTGCCCGCCGGAGAGCTGCGCGGGGCGCTTGTCACCGTGACCGGTGAGCCCGACGGCGTCGAGCAGGTCGTCGACACGGTCCGGCGACACCGACCGGCCGCCACCGCCGCCGAGGTGCCTCATCACGAGCAGCTGCTCCCGTGCCGTCAGCGAGGGGAGCAGGTTCGACTGCTGGAACACGATGCCGATGCGCTCACGGCGGAGCGCGGTCGCCTCGTTCCGGGAGAGCTGCGCCGCGTCGACGGCCGACCCGTCCGCGTTCCCGACGAGCACCCGTCCGGAATCAGGCCGGATGAGCGTCGCGGCGACCGCGAGCAGCGAGGACTTCCCGGACCCCGACGGGCCGGTGACGCCGGTGACCACCCCGGCTGGTGCGGCGAGGGAGACGTGGTCGACGGCGGTGACACGACGGTCGCCGTCGGGGAAGGTGAGGGTGACGTCGTCGAGGGTGATCATCGGTTGCTCCCGAGTGCGGTGAGGGGGTCGGCTACGGTGACGGTGCGGAGGGCGACCGCGGCGCCGGCGAGCCCGAGCAGGGCCATCGCGGCACCGGGCACCAGGGTGGTGAGCGGGCTGAGGAGGAACGGGAGCGCACCGCCGGCGAGCGCTCCGAGCCCGACGACGAGGGCGGTGCCGACGCCGATGCCGAGCACGAGGACGACGAGTGCCTGCCCGAGGGCGTCGCGGACGAGCGACGGCGTGCTCGCGCCGAGGGCCTTGAGCACGGCGACGTCGCCGGCGCGCTGCATGGTCCACACCGTGAAGAACGCACCGACGACGAGCGCGGAGACCCCGAAGAGCATCACGATCATCAGGCCGAGCGAGCCGATCTCGGACCGGAAGGTCTCGAGCGCGGTCAGGGAGCCGATCGGCGTCGCGGCCGAGGTGTGGGTGCGATCGGCGACCGCCGCCCAGTCCGGCTTGCCGGTCACGGCGAGCGCCGTCGGTTCGCCGTCGCCGCCGAGCCGACGGTCGGCCTGGGACCATGCTGCCGGGGTCATCGTGACCACCGGGGTGTGGCTGTACCAGAGGTCGCCGCCGACCGTCGCGACGGTGAACGTCGCGCCGGCGATCTCGATGCGGTCACCGGCGCGGACACCGAGGTCGTGTGCGGCCCCGGCGGACAGGCCGACGTCGCCGTCGCGTCCGGGGGCGAACCGCGCCACCGCGCCGTCGTCCGACGCGGGCAGCCCGAACAGCGCGACACCGACCGCGGAACCAGGCTCAGGAACAGGAGCACGACCAGATCCGGCACCGGAACCGGAACCGGAACCGGAACCGGCATCAGCGTCGGCATCAGCACCAGCGACCGCGCGCCCCTGCAGGATGCCCACCGGGACCGCCCGCTCGACGCCGGCCGACGCGCGCCAGTCGGCCCGTGCCTCCCGGCCGATCCTCGACGTGGAGAACGACGGCTGCCCGCCGGACGGCTGCTGCAGGACGAGTCGGTCGCCCGGCAGGGCGAGCACGGCCGACACGTTCTGCGCGGCCAGGCCCCCGGTCAGCCCCGCGAGGAAGCCGACGAGGACGGTGATGAGCGCCACGACGGACCCGATGAGCAGGAATCGTCCGCGGGCGAACCGGAGATCGCGCCAGGCGACGAACACGGTGGTCCTTCCCGTGTCGCGGACCCTCCGCGACCACGACCACCAGCCTCGCGAGCGGACCGCTCGGCGGCATCGACGGGGGTGTTGGTCCTCCGCTCCGACTTTCGGTTGATCCGCCGGAGTCCGCGCGACCGTACGCTGACGGGGACATGGCGCACGGAACCCTCACCCCGGTGTTCGTCGGTCTGCGGACCGGCCTGCACGTGCTGTCCGCGGCGCTCCTGGCGCTCGTGGTGGCGCGGGTCGTGGTCGTCGGTGGTCCGATGGCGCTCCCGGCACTCGTGCTCGCCGCGCTCTTCGCCGGCGTGTACCTCCTCGGCGCCCGCGTCGCGCGCACGACCGGCCCACGTCGGCAGCGGGCCGGTGCGTGGTGGCTCGTCGCGCTGACCGCGGTGTGGGCGGCGCTGCTCGTCCTGGTGCCCGAGGCCGCGTACCTGGTGTTCCCGCTGTTCTTCCTGTACCTGCACGTGTTGCCGCGGGTGGTCGGTCCGGCAGCGGTCGTCGTCGCGACCGCGGTGTCGATCGTCGCGCTCGGACTGCACGGGGGCTTCACGGTCGGGGGCGTGATCGGGCCGCTCGTCGGTGCCGGGGTCGCGCTGCTGATCGGGCTCGGGTACCGCGCCCTCGCGCGGGAGGCCTCCGAGCGCGAGCAACTCGTCGCCGAGCTCCTCGCCACCCGTGACCTCCTGGCCGCCACCGAGCGGGAGCAGGGGGTGCTCGCCGAACGTGCCCGCCTCGCGCGGGAGATCCACGACACGGTCGCGCAGGGCCTGTCGAGCATCCAGATGCTGCTGCACGCGGCCGAGCGCGCGGACGGCGACCGACCCGGCACGGAGCACATCCGGCTGGCGCGGCAGACCGCCGCAGAGGGGCTCGCGGACACGCGCCGCTTCATCCGCGAACTCGCGCCGCCCGCGCTCGAGGCCGGACTGCCCACCGCCCTGCGGCGGCTGGCGGACGCCAGCTGGTCGGTCGACGGGCTGACGGTCGCGGTCGACGCGCCGGACACGGTGTCGCTGCCGATGGACGTGCAGACGGCGCTGCTGCGGATCGCGCAGGGCGCGCTCGCCAACGTGGTGCAGCACGCGCAGGCGACCTCGGTCCGGCTGACGCTCACGGTGGACGGCCGGGAGGCGCGGCTCGCGGTCGCCGACGACGGTCGCGGGTTCGACGTGGCCGGGTCCGGCGCAGGCGCAGGCGCAGGACGGTCCGACTCCTTCGGCCTGCGCGCCATGGCGGACCGCGTCGCGCAGTTCGGCGGTCGGCTCGACGTCGACTCGGTGCCCGGTCACGGGACCTCGGTCGTCGCGACGCTGGAGGTCCCGTGATCCGCATCGTGATCGCCGACGACCACCCGGTGGTCCGGGCCGGCCTCCGCGCGCTGCTCGACGGCGAACCGGACATCGAGGTCGTCGCGGACGCGGCCACGCCGGACCAGGCGGTCGACGCCGCGGTCCGGTTCGCACCGGAACTCGTGCTCATGGACCTGCAGTTCGGCGAGCGCACCACGGGCGCGGACGCCACGCGCCGGATCCGGGCGCTCGAGGCCGCGCCGTACGTGCTCGTGCTGACGAACTACGACACCGACGGCGACATCCTCGGCGCCGTGGAGGCCGGAGCGAGCGGGTACCTGCTCAAGGACGCACCGCCGGAGGACCTCGTGGCCGCGGTCCGTGCGGCGGCGTCCGGGCAGAGCGCCCTCGCCCCGACGATCGCCGGGCGGCTGATGGCGCGCATGCGTGCTCCGCAGGTCAGCTTGTCGGCGCGCGAGATCGAGGTCCTGGCGCTCGTCGCCGAGGGCGCGTCGAACGGCGAGGTCGCCGCCCGCCTGTTCATCTCCGACGCCACCGTGAAGTCGCACCTGGTGCACGTGTTCTCGAAGCTCGGGGTCTCCTCGCGGACGGCGGCGGTGAACGAGGCGCGTCGGCTGGGCGTCCTGCGGCGCGGCGCTTGACCGGGTCGCACCGGCAGGGTCTGATGGGGGCATGAGGGCCCGACACCGCGCAGCCCTCTTCGCCACGTCCACGCTGACCGGGGTCGGGATCGCGTCGTGGATCACCCGGACCCCGGCCGTCCGTGACGAGCTCGGTGCCAGCATCGAGACGATGGGCATCGTGCTGCTCGGACTGTCGGCCGGGTCGATGATCGGCATCCTCGGCGCCGGGGCCCTCGTGCGTCGGACCGGGACGCGGCCGCTCGTGCTCGTCGGTGGCGCGCTGCCCGTCCTCGGGATGGTGCTCGTCGCGCTGCTCGCGCCCGCACACGTCACCGCGGGCGTCTGGACGGGGCTGTTCTGCATCGGGTTCGGCGCCGGCGTCGCGGAGATCGGCCTCAACGTCGAGGCGGCGGCGGTGGAACGGCAGCTCGGCCGCCCGGTCGTCCCGACGCTGCACGCGTGCTTCAGCCTCGGCACGGTGGTCGGGGGTGCGGCCGGGATCGGCCTCACTGCGATCCGCACGCCGGTGACGACGCACCTGCTCCTGGTGGCCGCCGCGATGGCTGCGCTCGTGCTCTTCGCAGCCGGGAACCTCCGTCCCGTCCCCCGCCCGGCGTCGGAGTCGGCGGACGCGCGTGACGGCGTGGACCGACGCGGCGACACGGACGTGCCCGTGCCACGACCGCGCTCCGTGCTCACCGTGCAGGTCCTGCTCATCGCGGTCGTCACGCTCGCGATGGCCTTCGCCGAGGGCGCTGCGTCCGACTGGTTGCCCCTCCTGCTCACCACCGGGCACGACGCCCCGGAGGTCACCGGTTCGCTGGTCTTCACCGGGTTCGCGCTCGCCATGCTGGTCGGGCGCTCCACGGGCACACCCCTCGTCACCCGCTTCGGCCGGGCCCCGATCGTCCGGACCTGCGCGGCCGTCGGCACCGTCGGGGTGCTCCTCGTCGTCACGGCGGGCTCCCCCGTGGTGACCGCGATCGGGGCGGCGGTCTGGGGCCTCGGCATCGCGCTCGGGTTCCCGCTCGCGATCTCCGCCGCCGGCGACCACCCCACCGACGGCGACCGCCGCGTGTCCGTCGTCGCGACGGCCGGGTACGTGGCGTTCCTGGCGGGGCCGCCGCTCCTCGGCTTCCTCGGCGGTCACCTCGGCCTGCAGACCGCGATGCTCGTGCCCGCGGGGCTGCTCGTGGTCGCGGTGTGCATCGCCTCCGCGACGAGGACTGCGCGATCCGGACAAGGTTCGAGCCGCCCCGGGTGACACGCCAGTATGGAGAGGTGCTCGTCTCCATCCTCTACATGAGTCGCGCGAACGTCCCCTTCGACGACGCGGACATGCAGGAGCTCCTCCGCGAGGCGCGCATCCGCAACACGGCGCTCGGCGTCTCCGGGCTCCTCGTCGCCAAGAGCGGCCGGTTCATGCAGCTGCTCGAGGGGCCGGCGTGGAGCGTGGACGACCGGTTCGGTGCGATCTCCCGCGACACCCGGCACGGTGAGGTGAAGTCGCTCGTCCGCGAGGACATCGACCACCGGCGGTTCGACGGCTGGGCGATGGCCTACCGGGCGCTCGAGGACGTGGACGTCGAGCAGCAGGAGGGGTTCAGCCCGTTCCTCTCCCGTGACCTCGACTTCTCCCCGGAGTTCGACCGAACGAGCTCGGCCTGGCTGCTGAAGTGGTTCCGCTCGCGCGAGCTCAACGACGCCTGATCCGTCGCTCGGTCACCGTTCGAGGGTGACCCACTCCTCGTCACGGCGGTAGCCGAGCGCGATGCCCGCCGCGATGATCGCCGCGTTGTCCGCCGAACCGCCGGTGCGGAACCGTCGGACGCCGTCGTGGGCGAGCGCGAGCACCGACGCGGCCTTCACGGCGAGCCCGATGCCCCGTCCCCGGAACGCCGCGTCGACGACGGTGAAGTCGGTCTCGACGGCGTCGGCGTCCCGGTCGAGGTAGGTCAGGCCGACGAGCCGTCCGTCGGGCGTCAGGGCGCCGAAGGCCCGGCGCGCGTGGTGGAGGGCCGCGGTCGCGTCCGTGAGCGCTGCGTGCCGGGTGGCGGCGCCGCCCGGGTAGTCCCGCACGGTGGCGGCGTCGAGCGCGCGGACGGCCGGGAGGTCGGCGTCGCGGAGCTCCCGGACGACGAGCGGTGCGACCCGGTCCCGGCGGGCACGGAGGCGGTCCTCGTCCAGGTCCCGGACGTCGAGCTGCGCCCCGAACGAACGGGCCGTCGTCCGCCAGCCCGCCGCGGCGAGCGCCGGGACCCGCGGGTCGTCCGAGCGCAGCACCGCGGTCTCCCCCATACCCGCAGCCTACGGCGTGCCGAACAGGTCGGCGACGACGCCGAGCAACCGGTCCCGGTGCCGCGGGGCCGCGATGCCGTCGAGCACGAGCCGCCACATGGCGGAGACCGCGGGGAAGAGGTCCTGCCGGCCGGTCCGGACCGCGGACACGAGCTGCACGCCCGTGAACATCGGCACGACCGTCGCTCCGAGCTGCTCGGCCGTGAGGTCGGTGCGCAGCTCCCCCGCCGCGATCGCCAGGCGGAACAGGTCGCTGATGCCGCCGATCCACTGCTCGTAGAACGCCGCGGTCGCGGCGCCGAACTCGCCGCGTTCCAGCGAGAGCCGGATGCCGGCACTGACCACCGGGTCGGTGAGGAGCATCCCGGCGATGCCCCGGGAGGCCGTCACGAGCGCCTCGACCGGCGAGGTGTCGGCGTGGCTGACGACGTCGAACGTCCGGACGTTCTGCTCGTCGATCACGCCGAGCGCGAGCGACAGCTTCGACGGGAAGTGGAAGTGCAGCGCGCCCTGCGAGACGCCGGCGTCGCGGGCCACGGCCGCGATGGTCGTGGCGGCGTAGCCGACTCGCTCGAACTCACGGGCGGCGGCCTCCAGGATCAGTGCGCGTCGTTCCACGCGACCAGTGTCCCGGTGGGGAGGCCCGGTGCGGGCCCGCACCGTGCCTCCAGTCCGAGGGGTCGTCACGTTCCGGGCGCGCCGCTGCGCGGCTCAGCCGTGCAGGTGGTCGGTCCGCTCCGGGACCTCCTCGGCCTGCAGGCGGAGCTTCACCACCGGACCGCTGTGTGCCGTCGTCGGCGCGGGGACCACGACCTCCAGGGCGTCCGGGGTCTGCTCCCACGACACGTCGCCGTCGACGCCGAGCACCTCGACGCTGCGGATCGGTCGGCCGAGCAGGTCGGCCGAGCTCCCGAAGGACCGGATGCGGGCGGTACCGTCCTCGGGGTGGGCGAGGAGGACCGCGTACACGTACTCGCCGGTGGCGTCGACGCGTCGGGTGAAGCGGACGTCGGCAGGGGTGTAGGCCGGGGCGGCCCCGTCCACGAACGATCCCGCCTGCACCCGGGTGGGTCCCTCGCCCGGGACCAGCCACGGACGGGTGCCGTACACGGCCTGGCCGTTCACGACGAGCCAGCGTCCGATCTCCTCGAGCAGGTGCTGCTCGGACGCGTCGATCGTGCCGTCCGGCTTCGGGCCGACGTTGAGCAGGAGGACGCCGTTCTTCGCGACGACGTCGACCAGCTCCGCGACGAGGTCACGCGCCGTCTTGTGGTCGTGTCCCTCGATCCAGCACCAGGCGGTCTTCGACACGGACGTGTCGTTCTGCCAGACGAACGGCGGGGTGCCGCCCATCGCGCCGCGCTCGATGTCGTAGACCGCCGATCCCTCGGCGAACGCGTTCCACTTGTAGTTGATGACGACCTCGCGGCCCCACTGCGCTGCGCGGTTGTAGTAGTAGGCGGCGAGCGTCCGGAGCCACGGCTCGAACGCGGGCTGCTCGATCCACCAGTCGAACCAGAGCACCTGCGGGCGGTACTTGTCGATCACCTCGGTCGTGCGGAGCAGCCAGTCCTCGAGGTGTCGCTCGTGCGGGGCGGTCTCCTCGCGCTGTGCGGGCCCGTAGAAGTCGATGAAGCGGGGGTCGAGGACGTCGGAGTCGAAGCGGGCGCCGCCGTTCATGAAGAACCAGTGCTCGGCCCGGTGGGAGGACGCGCCCCGCACCATGAAGGCGTCGTCCGCCGCCTGGAGGAGGTCGCCGAGGACGTCGCGCTCGGGACCCATGCGGGCGGCGCTCCACCGCGACCGGTCGGTGTCGTACATCGCGAACCCGTCGTGGTGCTCGGCGACCGGCACCACGAACTGCGCTCCGGCGCGACGGAAGAGCGCCGCCCACGCCTGCGGGTCGAAGTGCTCCATCGTGAACGACGGGATGAAGTCCTTGTAGCCGAACTCCGACTGCGGGCCGTAGGTCGCGACGTGGTGCTCGAACTCGGGCGTGCCCTCGCGGTACATGTCGCGGGCGTACCACTCGTTGCGGAACGCCGGGACCGAGTACACGCCCCAGTGCAGGAAGATGCCGAACTTCGCGTCCTGGTACCAGCGGGGCGGCTCGTACTGCCGGAGTGAGTCCCACGTGGCGTCGTACGGGCCCGCGTCGACCACGGCGGCGACCCGGGCGAGCGCCTCGGAGTTGTCGGACACGTCGACAGGGGCCGGCAGGGCGTCCGGGTCGATGCGGGGCAGGTCGTGCGGTGCGGTCATGTCTCCTCCTCGAGATGCACGAAACGTTACGTCCTTCCCCGACGCGGCGCTAGTGTGATGCTGCATCGGCGGACCGAAACGTTCCGTCACCGGTCGAGGAGGACATCGTGGACACACCGAGCACCCGCACGCTCCGCACCGGGGCGCGGATCCCGCTGATCGGCCTCGGCACGTTCGGCTCCGACCGGTACGGCCCGGACGAGGTCGCCGCCGCGGTCCGCGGCGGGCTCGACGCCGGCTACCGCCTCGTCGACTGCGCGTCGGTGTACGGCAACGAGGCCGAGGTCGGCGCCGCGATCGCGGACAGCGGGGTCCCCCGTGGGGACCTGTTCGTCATGTCGAAGGTGTGGAACGACGCGCACGACCCGGACGACGCCGTCGCCTCCGTCCGGCGCTCGCTCGCGGACCTCCGGACCGACCACCTCGACGCGGTGTTCGTGCACTGGCCGTTCCCGAACCACCACGCTCCGCACGCCTCCGTCGAGGACCGCGACCGCGCGGCGCGCCCGTACGACCACGACGCGTACCTCGCGCTGTGGCGCGCCCTCGAGGGCCTCGTCGACGAGGGGGTCGTCCGACACCTCGGGACCTCGAACACGACCGTGCCGAAGCTCCGGCTCCTCCTCCGCGACGCACGCGTCCTGCCGTCGCTCAACGAGATGGAGCTCCACCCGACGTTCCAGCAGCCGGAGCTGTTCGACCTCTGCGTCGCGAACGGCGTCCAGCCGGTCGGGTACTCGCCGCTCGGGTCACCGTCGCGCCCCGAGCGCGACCGCACGGACGACGACCCCGTGGACGTGGACCACCCGACCGTCCGTCGGATCGCCGAGGCCCACGGCGTGCACCCGGCGGTCGTGTGCCTGAAGTGGGCGGTGGCCCGCGGCCAGGTCCCGATCCCGTTCTCCGTGAAGCCCGAGCAGTACCGCGCCAACCTCGACGGGGCGCTCACGGACCCGCTCACGGCGGACGAGCTCGCGGCGATGGCGGCGGTCGACCGCGGGGCCCGACTCATCAAGGGCCAGGTCTTCCTCTGGTCGGGCGCGGCGAGCTGGCACGACCTGTGGGACGAGGACGGCACGATCCCCGGTGGTCGTGCATGACCGCGACGTACAAGGACCTGCAGCGCGAGACCGGCCTCTCGCTCGCGACGATCTCGAAGTTCTACAACGGCGGGGCGGTCCGCGACGAGAACGCCCGGGCGATCGAGCGCGCCGCCGCGGCCCTCGGGTTCCGTCCGAACGCGTTCGCGCGGAGCCTGCGGTCCCGGCGCTCCGGCACGATCGGCGTGCTGCTGCCCGCCCTCGACAACGACTTCCACCTGACGGTCATCGCCGGCGTCGAGAGCGCGCTCCGGCCGTCCGGGACGAGTGTGATCGTCTCGTCGAGCCCGGACGCCGAAGCCGGGGCGGTCGACCTCCTGCGCGGTCGCATGGTCGACGGCATCATCGCCGTGCCGTCGCCGCACGACGTCGAGGCCCTGTCCCGTGCCGCCGAACAGGTCCCGGTGGTGCAGATCGACTGGCGCGCGGACGGCCTCGACACCGACGGCGTCTTCCTCGACAACCACCGCGCCGGCGCCCTCGCGGCCCGGCACCTGCTCGACCACGGGCACCGGCGGCTCGGGGTCGTCGGCGGCGACCCCGCCGTCTCGACGATGCGCGGTCGGGTCGGGGGCTTCCGCGACACGGCCCGGTCGGTCGGCGCGGAGCCGCACCCGGACGCGATGCTCGCCGGCCCGCTCACCGTGGCGAACGGCCTGGCCGCGATGCAGCGGCTGCTCGTGCTGCCGGAGCGGCCGACCGCGGTGTTCTGCGCCAACCACGAACTCACCATCGGCGCGGTGATCGCCGTGAACGAGTCCGGCCTCACCCTCGGCCGTGACCTGTCCGTGCTCGGCTTCGACGGGCGCGAGCTCGCCCAGGTGACCGTCCCGAAGCTCACCGTCATCGAGCAGCCCACCCACGAGATCGCGGTCCGCGCGGCCGGGCGCATCCGCGAGCGCCTCGAGGAGCGTCGGACGCCGGACACGGCAGCGCCCGCGACGACGGGCCCGGTCGACGTCCTGGTGGCCCCCCGCCTGGTCGCCGGCGGCTCGGTCGCGCGGGTCGGCGACCCCGTCACCGGCCCCACCACCGACTCCCCCACCAGCTCCCACGAGGCGTAGATGCTGCGGTACACCCTGATCCACCGCCCGACCCTGAGCGCACTGGCGGCGCTCGGCCACGGCTCGCGCGTGCTCGTCGCCGACGGGAACTACCCGTTCGCCACCGCGATGCACCCGCGGGCCGAGCTCGTGCACCTCAACTGGCGTCCGGGCCTGCTCGACGTGGACGAGGTCCTGACGACGCTCCTCGACGCGGTGCCGTTCGAGTCGGCGACGGTGATGACGCCCCCGCCGTCCGGTCCGGTGGCGGCGCACGACGGCTACCGACGGATCCTCGGCCCGGACGTGCCGATCGGCACCCTGGACCGGTTCGCGTTCTACGACGCCGTCCGCGCGCCGGAGACCGGCCTCGTCATCGCCACCGGTGACCAGCGCTCGCACGCCAACCTCCTGCTCGAGGTCGGCTTCGTCGCGACGTCCTGAGCGGGGTCGCTCGACGCGGACCCGCGCGCCGCCGTCGGACGACGCGGACCCGCGCGCCGCCGGCGAACGACACCGCCGCTGTCGAACGACAACAACGCCGTCGCACGACAACAACGCCGTCGCACCACCGCGTCCGCAAGTACCCGCGCGCGCAACCGACGACACCACCGCTGTCGAACGACATCGGCGCCGTCGCACCACCGCGTCCGCAACAGTCCGCGCGCACAACCGACGACGCGACCGTTGTCGAACGACGACGGCGCCGTCGTTCGACAACGACGACAGCACTCGACGACGGACCAGTCGCCCGACGACGACGACGCGACCCGACGCCGAGACGCAACGCCCGCAACCCGACGCCGCGGCCCGACGCCGCGACGCGCACAACGCTCGCCCCGCGCCCCGCGCCCCGCGCGCGCCCCGCTCAGGCGGCGTGCCTGCCCAGGGTGATCCGTTCCTCCTGGCCGGTGCCGAGGTCGCGCGCACGGAACCAGCGGAGCAGGAAGTCGGCGGACGTGCCGGACAGCGTCGCGGGCAGGCCCTCCCGCCGCTGCAGGAAGCCGCTGAAACCGGGCTCCTCGAGCACGTCGGCGTCCGACGGAGACCCGAACGCCATGGCCCACCCGTCGAAGCGACGCGCGTCGATCCGCTCCCGCGAGAGCGACTGCACGTCGGTGTGCCGAGGATCGCGCTCGATCGCCGCGTACCGGTCCTCGACGCTCCAGTCCGGCCCCTCGAGCACCTGCATGAAACGGCCGCCCTTGGCGAGCAGCAGCCCGGAGACGCCGAGCGCGTCGTTGCGGAGTCGCGCCTCACGGAGCATGGCGACGAGCTCGGCGTCCGTGAGCTCGTCGACGGCCACGGACATGTACACGAGTGAGGTGAGGGAGGTCATCGGCGCCAGTTTCGTTCGGGTGTGGAACGTCCGTCAACGCGGTCGTCCACGGACCGCACCGGGCCCGTGGACGACTGCGTGAAGCGGATGCGTCAGGTCAGCGCGAGCAGCGTGTTCACCTGCTCGTTGACCCCCGTCAGCGTCGACACCGGCTTGCCGTTCGCGTAGATGTCGTCGAACGCGGGCTGCACGAGCGCCTGCACGTCGGCAGGGTTCCGGGTCACCGGGAACAGGAACGTCGTGCCGTCCTCGACCTGCTCCGTGAACGCCGTCACGTCGAGACCGCGCTTCGCGTAGGCCGCCACCGCCGCGTCCGTGCCCGAACGACGGGCCGGGAACACGATGCCGGCACGCCCGACGATCTCCTGCGCCGCGGCGCTGCCGAGGAAGGCGACCCACTTCGCCGCCGCCTCGGGGTTCTTCGCCTGCTTCGTGATGGAGTCGCCGAGCCCGTTGAACATCGACGCGCGGTGCCCGACAGGGCCCTTCGGCGTCGGCGCGATGCCGACGTCGATGCCCTGCAGCCCGAGGTAGGTGCCGATCATCCACGATCCGTTGAACGACAGTGCCACCTTCTTCGACCCGAGCTGCACATCCGGGCCGGTCGTGGTCGAGAACACCCCGTACTTCGGCATGTAGCCCTTGTCCGCGAGTCCGAAGTACCACGAGATCGTCTTCTGGAACCCGGCGTCGTCGTAGCGGAACGCGTTCCCCCAGGGGTTGCGGTTCGTGTAGAACCAGTCGATCGACCCGGTGAACGGCGACCACTGCGTCTGCCCGAACCCGTCGCCGCCGCTGCCGTTGGCGCTCATCCCGTACACGGCGACGTCGTTCTTGTCGAAGCCGGGTTCGTCCCCGCGGCGCCCTCTGCCGTCGATCGTGAGGTGGGCGATCGCCTGCTCGAACGACCCGCCGTCGTCGGGGTTCCACGACAGGGCGGCGAGGTCGTCAGCGGTGTAGCCCGCCTTCGCGATGACCCGCTTGTCGTAGAACATCGCGACCGTGTCCCAGTCCTTCGGCGAGCCGTACCGGTGTCCGTCCCTGCCCTTCCAGAGCTGGGCGAGCCCGGACTGGTAGTCGTCGTCGCGGATGGCGCTCGTCGCCTCGAGCTCGTCGAGCTTGTACAGCACGTCGAGGTCGGCGAACTGCGGGAACTTCGACAGGTGGTCGGTGAACACGTCGGGCGCGGTGCCGGCGATGAACCCCGCGGTGAGCTTCGTCCAGTAGTCGGCCCACCCGAGCTGGGTGATCCTGATGCGGATGTCCGGGTTCTCGCGCTCGAAGGCCTTCGCGACGGCCTGGTACGCCGGCAGCTGGTTCGCGTCCCACAACCAGTACGACACCGTGCCGGTCGCACCGCTCCGCGGGTTCGGCGTCCCAGGGGACGAGCAGGCGGCGAGCGCACCGAGCGCGAGTGCGGAGGCACCGCCGGCGAAGAGGGCTCGGCGGGAGATGGAGTTCGTCATGCGCTGGTCCCTACTTGATGCCGGAGAAGCCGATGGAGTTGACGATGCGCTTCGCGAAGAGTCCGAACAGCACGATCATCGGGAGGGCGGCCACGAGGGTGGCGGCCATGAGTCCTGCCCAGTCCGTCCCGGACTGCGGCGACTGCGACTTGAAGACGCCGAGCGCGACGGTGAGGACGCGGGAGCTGTCCGTGTAGGACACCATCAGCGGCCAGAAGTAGTCGTTCCAGGCGGTGATGTAGGTGAACACGGCGAGGGTCGCGATCGGGGCCGACGCCATCGGGAGGATGAGCCGGAAGAACACCCGGACCTTGCCCGCGCCGTCGATGAGCGCGGCCTCCTCGACCTCGCGCGAGATGCCGAGGAAGAACTGCCGCAGGAAGAACACCGCGAACGGGGTCATGAGCATCGACGGCAGCGCGATGCCGAGCAGGGTGTCGACGAGGCCGAGCGACTTGATGAGCGCGAAGTTCGGCAGGAGCGTGAAGATCGTCGGCACCATGAGGCCGGCGAGGAACACCGCGAAGACCCGGTCACGCCCGGGCCACCGGAGGCGGGCGAAGGCGTAGGCGGCCGCCGCGGAGAAGAACACCTGGCCGACCGTGATCATCGTCGCGGTGAGCACCGAGTTGAGCAGGTACTGCCAGAAGTTGAGCGCCGCGCCGGAGCCGCCCTGCGCGAGGGCCTCCTTCGTGGACTGCAGCCCGAACACCCGCTCGAACCCGCCGAGGCTGAAGCCGGTGGGCAGGAGCGAGGTGGGGTCGGCCGAGATCGCGCCGTTCGAGGAGAGCGCCGTGCGGAGGATCCAGTAGAACGGGAACAGGGTCACGACGATGACCGCGATCATCGCGATCCAGGCGATCACACGTCCGACGGAGGGCTTGCGACGCGGCGGCCGCGGGCCACCGCGGGTGGTGATCGCGCGGGTGGTCTGCGGTTCGACCACGGGGGGCAGGGTGCTGGTCATCTTCGACTCGCTTCCGGGAGAGGATGGACGGCCGCCTCGGCGGACGGCCGGGTGGGATCGGCCGCGTCAGTCCAGGTCGCTCTCGCCGGAACGCGAGAGGCGGTACTGGATGAACGTGATGACGCTGAGGACGACGAGGAGGGCCACCGAGACGGCGGACGCGTAGCCGAACTGGAACCGGCCGAAGGCGAGGTTGTAGATGTAGTTCTGCACGACGTTCGTGGCGTTCGCCGGGCCGCCCTGCGTGGTGACCGCGACGGTGTCGAACACCTGGAACGACCCGATGATCGTGATGATGAGGACGAGCGAGAGGATCGGCCGGAGCAGCGGCACCGTGATGCGCCAGAACATCTTCCACTCGCTCGCACCGTCGATGCGGCCCGCTTCGTAGACCTGCTCGGGCAGCGCCTGGAGCCCCGCGAAGATGAGCAGCGCCGTGTACCCGACGTTCCGCCACACGTTGATGAACGCGATCGTCGGGATGCCCCAGACGTCGCTCTGCAGGAACGGGATGCGCCCGACACCGATCGCCGACAGGACCTCGTTGCCGATGCCGAGCTGCGTGTCGAGGATCCACAGCCAGATGAGCGCGGCGACGACGTTCGACACGAGGTAGGGCGCGAGGACGATGCCGCGCACGAACGTGGACTTCGTGAGCCGGTGCATCATCACGGCGATGAACAGCGCGAGGACCGTCTGGAAGCCGATGTTCAGGAGCACGTACTCGACCGTCACCGCCATCGAGTGCCAGAAGATCGAGTCCTGGACGAGTCGGACGTAGTTCTGCAGGCCGGTGAAGACCGGCGGGGTGAGCAGGTTGTAGGTCGTGAAGCTCAGGTAGATGCCCCGGACCGTCGGCCACGCCAGGAACAGCAGGAAGCCGACCGTGGCGGGCGCGATGAAGACCAGCGCGAGCCAGAGGTCGTTCCGTGGACGGCGGCGTGGGGAGGTGGTGCCGGCACCGGCACGGTCGGCGACGCGACCCTGCCGTCTCGTGCTGGCGGTCGTCAAGGGTGACGACACGGGGCTCTCGGTGACCATCGCGACTCCTTCGTCTGCGGTGGACTGGCTCGAAGCAGCAGTCCGTGGCCGGGAATCTACACGTGGAGACCCTGGCCGACAAGAGGCACTTTCGACGGCCCGAAGATAGGGTTGTCACGAGTAGACAATGGTGGGATGCTGACCGGGATCGCACCGGCGCGACCTGCCCGGCGACGCATCCACACCACTTCGGAAAGGTCCCCGATGATCTCCATCGCAATGGTCGGCGCCGGCCAGTTCTCCCCCCAGTTCGCCAAGCTGTTCAAGCTCCACCCCGACGTCGACCGGGTCTTCGTGACCGACCTCGTCGAGGACCGCGCGACCGAGCTCGTGGCGAGCCAGCACCTCGACGGCACCTTCGCGGACTTCGACGCCGCGCTCGCGTCGGACGTCGACGCGGTCGCGATCTTCACGCAGCGGTGGACGCACGGCCCGCTCGTGGTGCAGGCCCTGCGCGCGGGCAAGCACGTCTACTCGGCGGTGCCGATGGCCGTCTCCGTCGAGGAGATCCGCGCGATCATCGAGACCGTCCGCGAGACCGGGCTCACCTACATGATGGGCGAGACCAGCTACTACAACCCGGCGACGGTGTTCGCCCGGAAGCAGGTCGCGGCCGGCGCGTTCGGTCGGGTCTTCTACGCCGAGGGCGACTACGTCCACGACATGGACCTGGGCTTCTACGCGGCGTACCAGTACAGCGGCGGCGACGACTGGAAGCGCACCGCCAGCTACCCGCCCATGCTCTACCCCACCCACTCGGTCGGCGGGGTGCTCGGCGCGATCCCCGGCCACGCCGTGAGCGTCAGCTGCATCGGGGTCCGGGACGACCGCGGCGACGGCGTCTTCGACAAGGACGTCAGCCAGTTCGACAACGACTTCTCGAACGCCACAGCCCTGTTCGAGCTCGACAACGGCGGCGTCGTGCGGATCAACGAGATGCGTCGGGTCGGGTACCCGTCGCACATCCGCGAGTCGCGCTTCCGGTACTTCGGCACCGAGGGCAGCTTCGAACAGCTCGCGAAGGTCAGCGTCTGGCAGGACAAGCAGGACTCGGTCGACATCAGCGACCAGATCGACACGCAGGCGACGATGTCCCACGACGACCCCCGACTCGCCGGCGTCGACCCGTCCCTCCGCGACGCGTTCGTCTCGGGCTACGCCCCGGTGCACGACACCGCGCGCCTGCCGTCCGAGTACGACGGGGTCCCGACCGGCCACGAGGGCAGCCACCAGTTCCTCGCCGACGACTTCGTCCGCGCGGTCGTCGACCGGACCCTGCCCCCGGTGAACGCCTGGACGGCCGCCCGGTTCACGCTCCCCGGGATCGTTGCGCACCAGTCGGCCCTGCAGGGCGGCGCCCGCCTCGAGGTCCCGGACTTCGGCGACGCCCCCGAGCCGGCCGACGCAGCCGCGTCCGGCAGCGACGCTGCCGCGTCCGGCAGCGGCGCCGCCGCCGTCTAGGATCGCGAGCGACAGCAGCGGCCTGCGGGCGCCGGCCACGGTCGGCGCCCGCAGGCCCGGTCGACACCCGCAGCCCCGGTCGGCACCCGCGACCGGGAGCCGCCGGTGGGCACCGTCCGCCGATCCCCGACCCGACGAAGGTGGTACCGTGACCGACCCGACGAAGGTGGCATCGTGACCGTCCCGACGACCCCGAGAGCGGTCACCCGCGCGGACGTCGCCCGGTACGCGGGCGTCAGCACGTCGGTGGTCAGCTACGTCGTACACGACGGTCCGCGCCCGGTCGCCGCCGAGACCGCGGCCCGTGTCCGCGAGGCCATCCGCGTCCTCGGGTACCGCCCGAACGCGAGCGCCCAGGCGCTCCGGACCGGGTCGTCGAAGATGCTCGGGCTGATCGTCCCCGAGCTCGACAACCCGTTCTGGCCGGAGCTCGCACAGGAGGTCATGCACGCCGCCGCCGCCCGCGGGTACGACGTGCTGCTCGCCAGCAGCGACGGCGAGGCCGCCCAGGAACGCGACCGGCTCCGCACCCTGTCCGCCCGTCAGGTCGACGGCATCATCGTCACGAGCATCATGACCCGGCCGGACCTCTCGACGGTGACCGACCCCGGCATCCCGATGGTGCTCCTCAACACGTTCTTCGAGGTGCCCCAGTACGCGAGCATCGGCGTCGACGCCCTCCGCGGCGCGCACGACGGCACGACGCACCTGATCGAGCACGGGTACGACTCGATCGGGCTCGTGATGGGGCACGCCGGTCCGATGGAGCTCCGCGAGCAGGGGTGGATGCGAGCGCTCCGCGACGCCGGTCGGCCGGACGGTCCGATCGCCCGCTGCGCGTTCACGCGGCAGGGCGGGTACGAGGCCGGCCTCCGCATGTTCGGCGACGGCGCCGGCCCCCGCTCGGTCTTCGTCAGTTCCGACATGCAGGCCGTCGGGGTGCTCCGCGCCCTGCACGAGCTCGGACTCCGCGCTCCCGACGACGTCGCGATCGTGTCGTTCGACGGGTCTGCCGAGGCCGACTACACGACCCCGCAGCTCACCGTCGTCCGGCAGCCGGTCGAGACGATGGCGCGCGCCGCGGTCGACCGTGTCCTCGGGATCGACGCGGAGCACCCGTGGCACCGCGACCTCGTCCCACCGCGCCTCGTCCTCGGGTCGAGCTGCGGCTGCGACGTGCGTCGCTGACGCGACCGCCCACCGGACGGGAGGCACGGTGCGGGCCCGCCACGGGCCTCCCGGCCGCCACTCGGTCGCGTCCGCGATCCGCGTCCTGTCCGCCTTCGGCTCCTGTTCGCGCACCGCGTCGCCCCGGCGCCTCTACATCTTGTAGAGTCAACCACCGTGCGACACGAGGTCGCGCCCGACACCGGAGAGTCCCGATGCCGCACGCCCCCGCCCCCACGCAGGCCCCCGCGCCCGCAGCCACGCCGGCTCCCGCACGCCGACCGGCCAGCGCCGGCTGGTTCCCCCAGCTCCTGCTGCGCCTGCACTTCCTCGCCGGCCTCTTCGTCGGCCCGTTCATCCTCGTCGCGGCGCTCTCCGGCGCGGTGTACGCCGTCGCCCCGTCGATCGAGCGCGTGGTGTACGCCCACGAGCTCACCGCGCCGGAGTCCGCGACCACACTCCCCCTCGCCGACCAGGTGTCCGCGGCCGAGCGCTACATCGAACGCCGGCATCCCGGGGACACCGTGACCGAGGTCCGCCCGGCCCCGGCGAGCGGTACGACCACCCGGGTGATGTTCACCGAGGAGGGCCTCGCCGAGTCCACCACGCGCGCGGTCTTCGTCGACCCGGCCACCGCCGAGGTCCGCGGCGACCTGCCGGTGTACGGCACGTCCGGCTCCCTGCCGTTCCGCACCTGGGTGAGCACGGTGCACCGCAGCCTGCTGCTCGGCGACGTCGGCCGGCTGTACAGCGAGACGGCGGCGTCGTGGCTCGGCATCGTGTCCCTCGCCGGCATCGCGCTGTGGGTGACCCGGATCCGTCGAGCCCGTCGCAAGCGCGAGCTCGTCGTGCCGGACAACCGGGCGCGCGGGTACCGCCGGACGTTCTCGTGGCACGCGGCCACCGGCGTCTGGGTGCTCCTCGGCGCGCTCTTCCTCTCGGCCACGGGCATCACGTGGTCGCACTTCGCGGGCGACAACGTGACCGCGATCCGGTCCGCGCTCAGCTGGCAGGCGCCCGCGGTCGACACGACCCTGGGAAGCACGTCGGGCACGACCGGCGACGCAGCGGGAGGCAGCGGCACGGCGAGCCACGGCGACCACGCCGGCCACCACGGCGGCGCCAGCTCGACGGCCGCCGCGCCCGAGGTGACACCGGACCAGTTCGACACCGTCCTCGCAGCGGCGCGTGGCGCGGAGATCGACGCCGCCGAGGTCCGCATCCACGTCCCGGCCGCATCCGACGAGGCATGGCGGGTCGAGGAGAGCAAGCAGACCTGGCCGGTGGCGATGGACGCCGTCGCCGTCGACCCCCGCGACGCGCAGGTCGTGTCGACCGTGCGGTGGGACGACTACCCGGTGATGGCGAAGGCCGCCAAGCTCGGCGTCAACACGCACATGGGCGTCCTGTTCGGGCTGCCGAACCAGGTCGTGCTCGTCCTGGCCGCACTCGGCATCGCCGCGATGGTCGTCTTCGGGTACGTGATGTGGTGGCAGCGACGACCCGCCGGTGCCCGGTTCGGCCGGGCCCCGGCCGCCGGGGCGCTCGCCCGTGTCCCCGGCTGGGGACTGGTGGTCGTCGGGCTCGTCGCAGCCACGCTCGGGATCCTGCTCCCGACGGTCGGCGTCACCCTCCTCGGGTTCCTGCTCGTCGACGCGCTGCTCGTCACGGTGGGGGCGGCCCGCGGACGCTGAGCGTGCGAGACTCGATCAGTGCCACACCCACCGATCGCGATCGTCATCGCCGCCATGAGCGAGGAGGTCTCCGCGTTCACGGGGCTCCTCGGCGGCACCAGCATCCTCGACGGCCCCGTCGGCGGGCACGACGAGCACCACCTGCTCGACCTCGGCGGCGCGACGGTCGCCGTCCGCCGCAGCGGCATCGGGTTCGCGAACGCCACCGCGGCCGTCGCCCACGCGTTCCACGACTTCGGCTCGGGCATCCCGGTCATCAGTGTCGGCACCGCCGGCGGGCTCATGCACGGCGTGGCGATCGGGGACGTCGTGGTCGGCGACCGGTACGTGAACCTCAACGCCGACGCGACCGCGTTCGGCTACGCGCTCGGCCAGGTGCCCGGCATGCCCACCGGGTACGCGCCCGACCAACGCCTGGTCGACCTCGCACTCGCGTCCGACGCCGGCTGGCCGCTCCGGGCCGGCACGATCGGGTCGAGCGAGATCTTCGTGACCGAGGGACGTGCCCGTCTGCTCCGCGAGTCCTTCCCCACCGTCGCCGCGGTCGACATGGAGACTGCGGCGATCGCACAGTTCGCGCACGTCCACGACATGCCGTTCGTGTCGGTCCGCTGCATCAGCGACCTCTGCGCGCCCGACGGCGACGAGTTCAAGGAACACCTCGACGACGCGGCGGCGCGCGCCGCGCGCGTGGTGCACGACGTGGTGACGGGCCTCGCCGGCTGACGTCCCGCCGTGGTCGCGACCACGGGACGGCCTGGAGGCGCGGTGCCAGCTGGCACCGCGCC
>CAJYUW010000003.1 GCA_913778205.1 uncultured Curtobacterium sp. | reverse complement strand
GCTGGCACCGCGCCTCCCGTCCGTCGTCCTGTTTCCTCCCCGCGCGACTGATTTTGACAACCGTTATCAAGAAGCAGTAGCGTCGTCGACATGCAGCAGCGTCTCCTCGCCCTCCCGCTCATCGCCGGCGCAGCCGCGCTCGCCCTGTCGGGCTGCGCGACCAGTTCGGCCTCGAGCAACGGGAGTTCGGACGGCACCATCCGGGTGGTCGCGTCGACCAACGTCTACGGCTCGCTCGTCGAGGCCGTCGGCGGTGACGACGTGTCGGTGACGAGCATCCTCGACGACCCCTCGCAGGACCCGCACTCGTTCGAGTCGAGCGCGAAGACGCAGCTCGCGGTGTCCAAGGCCGACCTGCTCATCGAGAACGGCGGCGGGTACGACGACTTCATGACCACGCTCGCGGACGCCGCGGACACCAAGGCCGACACGATCAACGTGGTGGAGCTCTCCGGCCTCGACAAGGGCGGCGACGCCGAGTTCAACGAGCACGTGTTCTACGACTACCCGACGATGGTGAAGCTCGTGGACGACGTCGCGAAGCGCCTGGGCGACCTCGACGGCTCGGGCAAGAGCACCTTCGAGGCGAACGCGAAGACCCTCACCGGCAAGCTCGAGCAGCTCGAGTCGCAGACGGCGTCGCTCAAGACGCAGTACGACGGCGAGAAGGTGGCCTACACCGAGCCGGTGCCCGGGTATCTCTTCGACGCGATCGGCCTCGACAACGTCACCCCGGAGAAGTTCTCCGAGGCGATCGAGGAGGGCGACGACGTGCCGCCGGCCGCGCTCAACGAGACCCTCAAGCTGTTCAGCGACAAGACCGTGAAGCTCCTCGCCTACAACGAGCAGACCTCCAGCCGGGAGACGGAGCAGGTGAAGAAGGCCGCGGACACGGCGGGTGTGCCGGTGGTCGGTGTCACGGAGACGCTCCCGAAGGGGGAGGATTACGTCTCGTGGCAGCAGCAGAACATCGACGCGGTGAAGGCGGCGCTGGCGAAGTGACCGTCCAGGCCCCCGAACGGACCGCCGCTGCACCCCGCAGCGGCGGTCCTGCCGTGCTCACGCTCCGGGGCGCCGGGCTCTCCTACGGTGCCCGGAAGCTCTGGGACGGCCTGGACCTCGACGTCGCGCCGGGGGAGTTCGTCGCGGTCCTCGGACCGAACGGCGCGGGCAAGACGTCGCTGCTCCGGACCGTCCTCGGCCAGCAGGGGCTGACGAGCGGCAGCATGTCGTTCCTCGGCCAGCCCGTGCGACGCGGACACCGGCGGATCGGGTACATCCCGCAGCAGCGGCTCATGGAGGCCGGGACGCCGTTGCGCGCCCGGGACATGGTCGCGCAGGGCGTGACCGGTCACCGCTGGGGTGTGCTCCCTGCGTCGCGCGCGGACCGGGCGCGCATCGACCGGATCCTCGACGAAGTGGGCGCGACGGCGTTCGCGGACGCCCCGGTCGCCGAGCTGTCCGGCGGGGAACAGCAGCGCACCCGCGTCGGACAGGCGATCGCGGCCGACCCGGCGCTCCTGCTCTGCGACGAGCCGCTCATCTCGCTCGACCTCCGGCACCAGCGCGGCGTGACCGAGCTCATCGACCGGCAGCGTCGGCAGCAGGGCGCCGCCGTGTTGTTCGTGACCCACGACGTGAACCCGATCCTCGACGTCGTCGACCGGGTGCTCTACATCGCCGGCGGACGCTTCCGGATCGGCGCACCGGACGAGGTCCTCCGGACGGACGTGCTCAGCGACCTCTACGGCACCCCCGTCGACGTCGTGCGGACGATGGGACGGATCGTCATCGTCGGGGCGAACGAGGCGGCGCACGACCACCACTGCGACCCCGACCCGCACGCACCGACCACGGACGAGGGGCGCATCTGATGGACGTCTGGTCGCAGGTCTTCTCCTTCCAGGACTACGGCGAGCTGCTCGTGCTCGTGCAGAACTCGATCTGGGCGGGCGCGGTGCTCGGCATCGTCGGCGGGCTCATCGGCCCGTTCGTCGTCGCCCGGAACATGCCGTTCGCGGTGCACGGCATCTCGGAGCTCTCGTTCGCCGGGGCGTCGGCGTCGCTGCTCCTCGGCGTCAACGTCGTCACGGGCTCGCTCGTCGGCTCGGTCATCGCCGCGCTCCTCATCGGCGTGCTCGGGTCGCGAGCCCGGGAGCGGAACTCGATCATCGCCGTGCTCATGCCGTTCGGGCTCGGCGTCGGCATCCTCTGCCTCGCGCTCTACAAGGGCCGCGCGGCGAACAAGTTCGGGCTGCTGACCGGACAGATCGTCTCGGTGGACAACCCGCAGCTGGCCTTCCTCATCGTGATCGCGGCGATCGTCGTCGCCACGCTGCTCGTGGTCTGGCGGCCGCTGATGTTCTCGTCCGTCGACCCCGACGTCGCCGCGGCCGCCGGCATCCCGGTCCGCACGCTCGCGATCGTGTTCATGCTCGTGCTCGGCCTGGCGACCGCGGTGTCGGTGCAGATCGTGGGGGCGCTCCTGGTGCTCTCGCTGCTCGTCACCCCGGCCGCGGCCGCCCTGCGGCTGAGTTCGCACCCGGTCGTCGTCCCCGTGCTGTCGACGGTCTTCGCGGTGACGAGCGTGGTCGGTGGCATCCTGCTGGCACTCGGTGGCGGGCTGCCGATCAGCCCGTACGTGACGACGATCTCCTTCGCCATCTGGGTGGTGTGCCGGATCGTCGGGAACCGACGCGACAAGCGCGGACGCGACCGCGTCGCACGACGCGAGCGGACCACCGGGGGCGACCCGGGCCTCCAGGCAGACGGCGCACAAGCGCCCACCGGAACGACGATCGGAGCAGGCGCGTGAACGCCGTGCAGAAGCCCAAGCGGAACACCTGGCAGCGAGAAGCGGTCCGGACGGCACTGTCGAGCACCGAGGGCTTCGTGAGCGCGCAGGCGCTCCACCAGCACCTGCGCGACGGCGGGTCCACGATCGGGCTCGCGACCGTGTACCGGGCGCTGTCCGACCTGGCGTCGGAGGGGGACGCCGACTCGCTGCAGCAGGACGGCGAGTCGCTCTACCGGGCCTGCACCACGGACACGCACCACCACCACCTCATCTGCCGGAACTGCGGACGCACGGTCGAGATCGAGGCGGACCCGGTCGAGCGGTGGGCGCAGGAGGTCGCGGCGCAGCACGGGTTCACGAACGCGAGCCACGTCGTGGACATCTTCGGCGAGTGCGCGGCGTGCACCGCGGCCCGGACCGGCGCGTAGCCTGCCAGCCATGCACGTGATCCTGGTCCCCGGGTTCTGGCTCGACGCGAGCGCCTGGGACGACGTCGCTCCCGCGCTGGTCGCGGCCGGTCACTCCGTCCAGGCGATCACCCGCTCCGGGGACTCGCTCGACGCGCAGGTGGCCTCCCTGGTCGAGCTGCTCGACGAGGTCGCCACACCGGAGAAGCCCGTGGTGCTCGCCGGGCACTCCGGGGCCGGACCCATCGCGTACCTCGCGGCGGACCGGCGGCCCGCGCTCGTGGCGCACCTGCTCTACGTCGACACGTTCCCGGGTCCGGAGGGCGGCTGCGTCAACGACGAGCTGCCCGTGGTGGACGGCGTCGTGCCGCTGCCGTCGTGGTACGTGTGGGAGGCCCCGACAGTGCGCGGGATGACCCCGGAGCTGCGCGAGGCGTTCGAGCGACGGGCGATCCCCGAGCCGGCCGCGCTGCCGTCGGACCCGTTCCACTACACGGACCCGGCACGGCACCGGATCCCGGCGACGGTGATCTCGTGCGAGATCCCGGCGGCCGAGCTCGTGCAGATGGTGAACGAGCACCACGTGTGGGCGGCCGAACTCGTCGCGACGGAGGACCTCGCGATCCTGGGGCTCGACACGGGGCACTGGCCGATGTTCACCGCGCCGCGGGAGCTCGGCGCGCTCATGGTGCAGGCGCTCGCACCGAAGCCGATCGACGGGCCGTAGGGCATCGCGGGCGCGTTCGGTGCGCGCGCCACTCAGCGGCCCGGGCGCTCCGCCGGACCGCGGTTGGTTGCACGACGTGCCGCCGGCGTTCCGCCGAGGTCGCACGAAGTGTCGTCCGTGGGGAACGTGAGCGGCATGTCCTGCGACCAACGCCCCGCCCAGCCGACGACGCGACGGGCCGCAGCGCCCGCGCCGGACCCGCGCCGCGCCTCCCGGCCGACCGCACCCACCCGCCCCGGCTTGCGACACGCCCGACGCTCGCGTAACGTTGTCCCCTGGTCCTCCGCGCCCGCGCGGAGAACAGCTCGTTCCAAGCCCTCCGACCGTCGCACACGCCGCGGTCGCGCGGTGTCCGACGGCCCTTCGACAGGGTCTCCGGGCCTGGGCGGTGCGCACAACCCCCTCGCTCGACCGGCCCTCGCGGGCACTGACAGCGCGTGCGCACCAGGCAAGTGACCTTGGGTGCGGTCGTCCGACCGCACGGTACTCAGGAGGAAACCATGGCAGCAGTGTGCCAGGTGACCGGCGCCACCCCCGGCTTCGGTCACAACATCTCGCACTCGCACCGCCGGACGAAGCGTCGCTTCGACCCGAACGTGCAGAAGAAGACGTACTACGTGCCCTCGCTTCGTCGTAACGTCACGCTCACGCTCAGCGCAAAGGGCATCAAGGTGATCGACGCACGCGGCATCGAGTCCGTCGTGAAGGATCTCCTCGCCCGTGGGGAGAAGATCTGATGGCGAAAAAGGGTCAGGACATCCGTCCGATCATCAAGCTCCGCTCCACGGCGGGCACCGGGTTCACCTACGTGACCAAGAAGAACCGTCGCAACAACCCGGACCGTCTCGTGCTCAAGAAGTACGACCCGGTGGTCCGCAAGCACGTCGACTTCCGTGAGGAGCGCTAAGCATGGCGAAGAAGAGCAAGATCGCGAAGAACAACCAGCGCGCCGAGGTCATCGCGCGCTACGCCGAGCGTCGTCTCGAGCTGAAGAAGGCCCTCGTGGACCCGAACGGCACCGACGAGTCGCGTGAGGCCGCCCGCGTCGGCCTGCAGAAGCTCCCGCGCGACGCGTCGCCGGTCCGCTACCGCAACCGCGACGCCATCGACGGTCGCCCCCGTGGCCACCTCGGTGAGTACGGCATCAGCCGTGTCCGCTTCCGCGACATGGCCCACCGTGGTGAGCTCCCCGGCATCACGAAGAGCTCCTGGTAGGCACCAGCCGTCCGAACGCCCCGTCACCGTTGGTGGCGGGGCGTTCGCCGTGTCCGGGGTACATCCGTCGCCACAATGGCCACTCCAACCACGCTGGACCCGCGACAGGCCCGGAAATCCGGGCGAGTCGGTCGGGAACGCGGTGGGCGGCTGGTAGGTTCGACCCCGGTTCCACGGGCATCGTGCCTGATGGCCCGACCGATACCGAAGAAGTCCGAGGAGGACATCCAATGGCTGACAAGTCCCTGAACCGTACCGAGCTCGTCGCTGCCGTCGCGCAGGAGTCCGGCCAGAGCCAGGCCACCGTGAACGGCGTCGTCGACGCACTGTTCAGCGTCGTCTCGAGCTCGGTTGCCGACGGCACCAAGGTCACGATCCCCGGCTGGATCGCCTTCGAGAAGACCCACCGTGCCGCGCGCACCGGTCGCAACCCGCAGACGGGCGAGGCCATCGAGATCGCCGCGAGCGACTCGGTCAAGGTCAGCGCCGGCTCGAAGCTCAAGGCTGCTGTCAAGTAAGACGGACCTGCACGCGAGAGGGACGGCTCCGGCCGTCCCTCTGGCATGTCCGGCCCCGGCAGGTGGCCCCTCCACAGCCGGGAGGCACGGATCGCCGCCCACAGGTCGCCCCGCCGGGTTCGGTGGCCGGGTGGGCACCGCCTAGGCTTGTCGGGTGAACCGGATCGCGCGCACCATCGGCCCCGCCGTGCTGCTGCTCGCCGCGTTCTTCTCGCTGCTCGTCGCGCTCGTCATCGGCGGCGGAGCGAACCCCGCCCTCATCGCCGACCCCGGGGCCGTCGTGCGCTTCGGACTCCCGATCGGGCGGGTCGTCGTCGACCTCGCCGCAGCAGCCACGATCGGCGGGCTCGCCCTCGCGACGATCGGCTTCTCGCGTTCCGCGCCGGAGTGGGACCGCGCGATCGACGTCGCCGCCGGGGCAGCGGGCGTCTGGACCGTGGCGTCCGTCGTCACGACCTTCTTCACCTTCCTCAGCGTCGCCGGGTCGCAGGTGTCGCTCGACGAGCAGTTCGGGCAGTCGATGGGGGTGTTCCTCACCGGCACCGACCTGGGGCTCGCCTGGCTCGTGACCGTGCTGGTCGCGGCGGCCGTCACCGTGCTCTGCTTCGCCGTCCGCTCGCGGGGCATGGTCGCCCTCACCACGGGCGTCGCGATGGTCGGGCTCGTCCCGCTCGCGCAGCAGGGGCACGCCGCCGGCACCGCGAGCCACGACGCCGCGGTCACCGCGCTCGGCCTGCACCTCGTGGGCGCCGCGCTGTGGGTCGGCGGGCTCGTGATGATCGTGGTGGTCCGTCCGGTGCTCCGCGGTGACCGCCTCCCGCTCGTCGTCGGGCGGTACTCGAGCATCGCCCTCGCGTGCTTCGTGCTCGTCGCCGTCTCCGGGACCGCATCGGCGCAGATCCGGGTGGGTGCGTTCTCGAACCTCGCGACGCCGTACGGGGTGCTCGTACTCGTCAAGGTCGGCGCGATCGTGGCGATGGGCGTCATCGGCGCGGTGCAGCGTCGTCGCGTGATCCGCGCGCTCACCGACCGTCCCGGCGCCGCCCGCCCGTTCTGGGCCCTCGTCCTCACGGAGCTCGCGGTGATGGGCGTGGCGTCCGGGTTCGCCGCCGCGCTCGGGCGGACGGCCACCCCGACCGACCAGATCGCACTGAGCAAGACGACCGACCCGACCCCGGCCGAGCTCCTCACCGACGACCCGCTGCCGCACGCGCCGGGTGCCTGGGGCTGGCTGACCGCGTGGAACATCGACCTCTTCTGGCTGCTGGCCGCCGTGCTGCTCGCCGCGACCTACGTCGCCGGCGTCGTGCGGCTGCGCCGTCGCGGGGACGTCTGGCCCGTCCACCGGTCGATCGCCGCGGGCGTCGCGCTCGTGTGCCTGGTCGTCGCGACCTCGGGCTCGCTGCACACCTACGACCGGTTCCTCGTGTCGGCGAACGTCGGTGCGCACGTGCTGCTCGGGCTGGTCGTCCCGGCCCTCGCCTGGGCTGCGGCGCCCGTGCGGCTCATCCGGGAGGCGGTCCGTCCGCGCGACGACGACAGCACCGGGGTCCGGGAGTGGACCGGCGTCCTGGTGGACAACGCCGTCGTGCGCTACCTCGCGCAACCGTTCCCGGCGTTCCTCCTGCTCGCCGCGGTCTGGTGGGGGTACTTCGCCACCCAGGCCCTGCGGTGGTCGGTGAGCGACGCCACCGGGCGCACGGTCATCGACGTCGTCTTCCTCCTCGTCGGCATCGTCGCCCTGCCCGGGTTGATGACACCGATGGCAGCCGGTGCGCAGCGGGTCTCCCGGTCGGCGGCCGTCGTGCGGATCGTCGGTGGTGTCGTCGTCGCCGCCGGGCTCGTGTCGATCGGTGTCGCGATGCGCGGCCCGCTCGGCCTCCTGCAGGCGTCCTGGTTCGGCGCCATGGGGAGGACGTGGGGCCCCGATCCACTGGTCGACCAGGCACGCGGAGGCGCGGTGCTCGTCGTCGCGGGGGTCGCGCTGCTGCTCGCGGTCGTCGTGGTGGTGCTCGTGCGTCTCCGGCGGGACGGACGGTCGGCCGCGGTTGCGCACGCCAGCGCATCGCACGTCGCAGCTCCGCACGCCGACGATTCGCACCGCGCCGCGGACGTCGCGCCCCGTCACGACGGGGTGCCACGTTCGGAAGGGGGCTCGATCCGCCGAGCGACCGGTACCCGCGACGACACCGTCGACTTCGACGACGTGAGCGACGACGGCGAGCCCGATCTCGTCCGGTCCGAGCACGCCGACGAGCCGGGGGCCGGGGCGGAGGCGATCCGCACCTCCCGGCCGGGTCCCGACCACGAGACGGACGCACGGTGAGCGTCGAGCTCAGCGCCGAGCAGCGGGCGGTGTTCGACTACATCGAGCACACCCGCGACCACGTGTTCATCACGGGCCGTGCCGGGACGGGCAAGTCGACCCTCCTGAACCACCTCTCCTGGCACACCGAGAAGCAGGTCGTGATCTGCGCACCGACCGGCGTCGCGGCCCTGAACGTCGGCGGGCAGACGATCCACTCGCTGTTCCGGCTGCCGATCGGCCTCATCGCCGACGCCGAGCTCCGGCAGGGGCCGGAGACCCGGAAGCTCCTCAACACGATCGACACCCTCGTGATCGACGAGGTCTCGATGGTGAACGCCGACCTCCTCGACGCCATGGACCGCTCGCTGCGCAAGGCGCGCGGCCGGCAGTTCGAGGCGTTCGGCGGCGTGCAGGTCGTCATGTTCGGGGACCCGTACCAGCTCCCGCCGGTGCCGGGCGACGGGGACGAGCGCGCCTACTTCACCGACCACTACCGGTCGATGTGGTTCTTCGACGCGAAGGTCTGGCTCGAGGCCGAGCTGCACATCGTCGAGCTCGCCACCGTGCACCGGCAGCGGGACGACGCCTTCGCCGCGATGCTCACGGCCGTGCGGCACGGGCGGGTGACCGCCGACATCGCGGGCCAGCTCAACACCGCCGGAGCACGGCCGGCGCCCGACGACGCGATCACCCTGGCCACGCGCAACGACACCGTCGCGCGGATCAACAAGGCCGCGCTCGACCGGCTGCCCGGCAAGGTCAAGACCGCGCGGGCCGACGTCAACGGCGACTTCGGCGGCCGGAACTTCCCGGCGGACGAAGCGCTCGAGCTCAAGCCCGGCGCCCACGTGATGTTCCTCCGCAACGACCCGGACCAGCGCTGGGTGAACGGCACGCTCGGCGTCGTGACGACCATCCGCGACACCGTGTGGGTCGACGTCGACGGGGAGTCCTTCGAGGTACAGCCGTCCGTGTGGGAGAAGTTCAAGTACTCCTACGACCCGGACAAGAAGGAGCTCAAGAAGGACACCGTGGGGGAGTTCCAGCAGTTCCCGCTCCGGTTGGCCTGGGCGGTGACGATCCACAAGTCCCAGGGGAGCACCTACGACCGCGCCGTGGTCGACCTCGGCAACCGGGTGTTCAGCGCCGGGCAGACGTACGTCGCGCTGTCGCGGCTGACCTCGCTCGAGGGGCTCTACCTGACCCGGCCGCTGCGGCCGCAGGACATCATCGTGGACCTCGACGTCCGGCGCTTCATGTCCGAGGCGCCGCGGGTCGTCGCGACCGAACTCGAGGCACCGACGCGCGCCGAGGGGGACCGAGCCGCCGACGACGCGGACTGACCCGGGCCCGCCCGCCTGCGCGGCCGGGTCACCGACCGGGGAGCGTCGCCCGCCAGGTGCCGTCCGCCCCGACCGTGACCTCGGCCACGACGACACCGTCGCGACGCAGCTCGACGGTGCTTCCCGGTTCACCCCGACCGGTGACCGGGAGCGGCCCCGGCGGCACGCTCGCGCCCGGAGCGGGGGTGTCGATCCGGACCGGGGCGCCGTAGTCGGGCGTCACCTGCGTCGTCTCCTGCAGGCGTCCGCCGACGCGTTCCTCGACGGTCAGCAGCCGTGGTCCACCGGATCCGGGCGCGGGCACCGGGACACCGTAGCGTCCGCTCGCGTCGGCGGTGGTCGTGGCGAGCGTGCGACCCTCAGCGACGATCGTGATCGCGGCCCCGGCGTCGGCACGTCCCGTCACCTCTGCTTCGCGCCGGATGTCCGCCGGGAAGGCGGCGTCCGCGGTGAGGTTGTCCGAGGCCCCTCCGCCGTCCGGGGGATCCGTCGGGTCGATCGGCGCGGTCGACGCGGCTCCGGGGGCGAAGGGACGCAGGCCGATGACCTCGTTCACCGGGTCGGGTCCGAGCCGGAACCTGCCGCCCGCGTGCCCGGCGAAGCCGGACTCGGCCGCGGTCCGGCTGTCCACCGCGACGAGGCCCTCCGGCCGCATCTCCCACACGCTCCCGCTCCCGGTACCCGGGTTCGGGGTGCACGTCGGCGAGAGTCCGATCAGGGCCGCGGGCTCCGGGCCGCGACCGTAGTCCTGCCAGCTGCCGGAGTACACCACGCAGCCGTCCCGGTCGGACGGCTGCACCGTGCCGCGTTCGCCGATGCGGGACGGGTAGTCCCATTCCTCACGAAGCTGCGCCCATTCGACGGCGGCGGCGTACGTCGGTTCGGGGTGTGCGGACAACGCGCTGCTGCTGGGGGAGCCCGCGCCGGACACCGCCAGGAACCCCGATGACCCCGGGACCGCGAAGATGAAGGACTGGCGCGTGGCCGCCGCCGGAGCCGGGCGGGCCGTCGTTCCGGTCGCGGCCGTCGAACCCGTCGCCGTCGTCGCGGCTGACGCGACCGGCGTGCCGGCGGTCGAGGCGCCGACGGTGGCGGCGAGCGCGACGGCACCGACCACGACGGCGCCGAACGCGGCAGGGCGGACTCTGGGGCTGCGGAGACGTCTGCTGGGCATGCGCGCAGTGTCGGGGCCCCGGCTCGGCGAGCTCCGCGAAGGTCGAGGGAGCGCTCTGGGAGTGATCGCGTACGGCGATGTCGCGACGACGGGCTGCACGGCTCCCGTTCGTGACGCGACGAGGCCCCGCCGACCGTCGGTCAGCGGGGCCTCGGAGGTGCGGGGTCAGGCGCGGGCGGCCTCGGCACGCAGCGCGCGGAGGTTCTCGCGGTCGGCAGCGAGCGCGGTGACGAGCAGCACGAAGCCGAGGATGGCGTTGAAGCCGTTGTCGACCGCGTTGAGCGCGAACACGTTGGCCGCGGTGTCCATGAAGAGGAGGCCGTACAGGGCGAGCACCACGAGGACGACGCCCGCGACGAGGTTCAGGTTGCGCGACCCGATCGTGGTCCCGAGACCGCCGATGAGCATCGCCGCCGCGAGGAGCGTCCAGACGAGGCACAGCGCCGGGTTCACGAGGAAGACGCCCCAGAGGAAGCCCCCGTCCTTGCCGAAGAACGCGTGCCCGCCCTCGCCGGCGAAGAAGAAGCCCAGGACACCCCAGATCGCCAGGATCGCGCCGACGGTCAGGGCGAGGCCCCGGTTCGGTGAAGCGGTGATGCCCGGTTCCTTGACTGCCACGGCGGTGTCCTCCTCGTCCGCGTGCGGCGACCAGTACGCCGGCACGTTGCCAGCAGGTCGTCCCGTCGCCGGCTTCCCAGCGTTCGACCTGCCCGCCAACGGTATCGTGTCGGACCCCGACCGACCGAATCGGACGGCCTGCCCGCCCCCGTCCGTCGGACGCCCGCGGAGACGGCCGACGAGCCGGACCACGACCCCCGTCAGCACGACCCCGAGGAGGACCAGACCGGTGACACGAACACCCGTGCCAGGCCCCGTCGTCTCGCGGCGGTGGCGGTGGGCGCTGCTGGCGGTTCTCGGGTTCGTGATCGTGCCTCTCGTGTACGCGGTCGCCGTGTTGACGCCGCTCGGTCAGCGTGCGGAGGACGCTGCACTCGGCGGCGTCCGGGAGTCCGACCTGTTCGGGTCGGACACGGCACTCAACGTCATCTCGGTGCCGGTGATCCTGTTGCTCGTCGTCGTGATGGTCGCCGTCGCGTTCGCTCGGCGACGCCTGGCGGTGGGGCTCGGAGCCGGGGTCGTCGTGCTCGCGTCGGCAGCGACCTCGACGCTCGTCAAACATATCGCCGTGCGCCCGGAGATCGCCCAGTCGACGACCCCGAACTCGTTCCCGTCCGGCCACGCGACGATCGCGCTCGCAGCCCTGTTCGCGGTGCTCATGGTCTCGCCGCGGCGGTTCCGCCCACTCGTCACGCTCGTCGGGGCGGCGTACGCGGTGTTCGTCGCGAACCAGACCGTCGTCTACGGCTGGCACCGGGTGTCCGACATCGTCGGTGCATCGGCGATCGCCCTGTTCTGGGTCGCACTGGTCCGGGCCGTGGGGCCGCGCGTGGACCGCGGGGAGCGCGGCGACCGCGACGCCCCACGCCGGGCACGGCAGGGCGTCAGCCTCGTGCTGCTCGTCGCCACCGGGCTCGCCCTCGTGGTCGGGGTGGTGGCCCTCGTCGTCGGTGTCTCCGGGGCCGCCCACGACCACGCGGCGATCCTTGTCGCCGGTCGGCTCGCGTCGAGCGTGAGCATCCTCGCCGTGGTCGGCGCGGTCTGGTTCGCGGACGGATCGCACCCCGCGTCCGCCGCTGGCCTCGGTCACCCCGCGTCCGCCGCAGGCCGCGGCCACCCCGCGTCCGCCGCCGGCCGTGAGCGCCCCTCCTCCTGAGCGCACGCATCACGGACCGGTAACGGGTCGTCCCCGCCCGCGTCGCGCAGACTAAGTTGGGCGACACCCGTGGGGCGGGACCCCCGCGGGAGGAACTCGCGTAGGGGAACGATGCGGCAGCAGCACACCGTGGTCCGGCGCATCCGGCGCATCCGGCGTTCCGTCACGGCCGCGCTCGGGGCGCTCCTCGTCGTGGCTGCCGCGCTGGTGCCGACCTCCGCCGCGCAGGCGATGAGGCAGGTCGGTCCGTCACCCACGGTGCAACCCGGCGGCACGGTCGTCGTGACCGTCCAGAACCAGCAGGCCGGCACCGGCAGCTGGACGATCACCGCGCCGCCCGGCACGACGATCACGGCGGCGGTGTCGCGACCCGGCACCGGGCTCGGCCAGTTCACCTGCACGCCCACCGGCGGCGGCTCTGCGGCGGACTGCGGGTCCACCACCTGGGGTCCCCGGAACGAGGTCGACGTGACCCTTGCGGTCGACCCCACCGCGACACCGGGTACGACGACCGGCACCTCGGGCATCGCGCCCTTCGAGGCCCCGGCGCCGTACTCGGTCACGGTGGTGGCCGCCCCCGTCCCCGCGGAACTCCGCCTCGTGCAGTCCGGAGCGCAGCGGCTCCTCGCCGGGTTCCCGGCCGTCCGGACCGTCACGCTGTCGAACACGGGCGACGGCGAGGCGCGTGACGTCACCCTCGCGGTGCGCAGCGACGGCCTCCAGCTCCCCCGGTGTGAGCTCGACGGCGTCGCCACCGCCTGCGGCGCGGTCGGCACGGGCCTCCAGCTCGGCACCCTCGCACCCGGTGCGCAGCGGGTGCTGCGGCTGACCGTCGCCGTCCCGGGTGGGACCGCGCCCGGCACCGCGCGCACGCTCACGGCCTCCGCCGCGTCGACCTCCGCGTCCGCGAGCCCGGTGACGAGCAGCGCACTGCTGACCACCCGTGCGCCGTCGGCCCCGGTGGTCACGGCGCCGACGGGGACGACGACCGACCGCACGCCGGAGGTGCGCGGCCTCGGCGCGATCGACCGCGCGACGGTGACCGTGCGGCAGGGGAGCGCCGTCCTCTGCACGGCGGTCGCCGACGTCGGCGGCGCGTGGGCGTGCACGCCGACGCGCGCGCTCACGCCCGGCCCGGTGGAGCTCACCGCTGCGCAGACCTACGGCGGGGTCGAGTCCGCGCGCGCGCCGGTCCGGTTCTCGGTCGCGTCGGCACCCCGGCCTGGAGGCACGGCACCCGTCCCGGGCGTCGGCTCCGGTCCGGCGGATGGTCGCCCAGGCACCGCACCGGTTCCCGCAGGCGGATCGGCGGGGGCGGGGACCGCCGCGGGGAACGGCGGGTCCGACGCGGGTCCCACCGGCTCGTCCGCAGCGCCGCCGGCGACGGACGGCCGGACCGGCTCGGGCGCGACGGACACCGGCGGGTCGACCACCGGCGGGGCGACCACCGGCGGCTCGGGTGCCGACGGCGACGGCGACGGCGCCGACGGTCCGGCGGACGGCAGCGGGAGCGGCGACGGCGCCGGCAGCGGCGGGGCCCTCCCGATGGACCTGCGACTCAGCGCCCAGCGGATCGTGCCCGGGACCGCGGCGGACATGCGCGGCACCCTCGGGCCGAACGCCTCCGGTGCGACGGTGGTGATCACGTTCTCGGGACGGATGAGCCCCGGCATGGTCTACCGCGACGTGCACGTGGCGGTCGACGGCGCTGTGCTCCCCTGCACCGTCGGGACCACGACGTTCTCGTGCACGGTCCCGCTCGACCCCGGCCAGCGGGCCGACGTCACGGTGCGCGTGTACGCCGACGCCGTGAACGCCCCCGACACCGCGGTGCAGCAGCTCGCGGTCGCGTCGAACCGGCAGGCGCAGGCGAACGCGGTCACCGTGACCACCGCGGTCGCGAAGGGCACGACCGAGGCCGCCGCGCTCGCCGACCAGATCACCACGTTCACCGTCACCGAGTTCCCCGGCGCCATGGTGCCGCTGCTCGCGATGATCCTCTTCGCCCTCGCGGCCGCGGTCGCGACCCGGCGACCGACCGACGGCGACGCGACGGACGCGAGCAGCGCCTCCGGTCCGGCCCCCACCGACCCACCCGCAGAACCCGGGAGCACCCGATGACCGACACCACCGAAGCCCCGTCGACCGCGAAGCGGACACGTCGCAACCCCGCGCCGATCATCCTCGGCGTGGCGGTCCTGCTCCTCGCGGTCTACTACGTCGTGATCGCGGCCACCGGTGCGCTCCGGACCACGACCGCCGTCCCGGTCAGCGGGGAGAACGCCCGCACCGGCACGTTCGTGACGCTCCGGATGAGCGTGCAGGACGTCGACCTGTCGAACCGGGTGATGCAGGCGAACGTCCTGCCGATCCCGCAGGGCGAGCTCGTGGGTGAGAAGGCCGGCGAGATCGCGGACCCGCTGCGCATCGAGGTGTCGAGCGGTGGTGTGACGACGAGCGTGGTGACCTTCCCGGGGCAGTCGGTGGTCGACGCGACCTCGCTGGCGTTGACGCTCGACCGTGGCGACACCTCCTACCCGTTCGACCAGCCCTTCGCGAACTTCCAGCTCAGCGTGCAGAACGACGACTCCGGCGAGGCCGTGCCGTTCGAGGTCGACATGACGAACTCGGCCAGGCCCTGGGTGATGCAGGCGGAGCGCAGTGCCGGGCAGGAGCAGGACGGCCGGACCCTCGTGCCGATGCAGATCGACGGGCACCGCGACGCCCTCAGCGTCGTGATCGTGTCGTTCTACCTCCTCGCGATCCTCTTCACCACGCTGATGGCGGTCGTCACGATCGGCTCGGCGATCCTCCGTCGCAAGCTCGAGTTCGCGAACGTCATCTGGCTGAGCGCGACGCTGTTGTCGTTCCCGGCGCTCCGGGCGGCGATGCCGGGCGCACCGCCGATCGGGACGACGCTCGACTTCGTGTTCCTGTTCCCGTGCCTGGCGCTCGTCGCGATCATGTTCGTGTGGACCGGCGCCTACCTGCTGTGGCGGGAGTCGAAGGTGCTGCGCGGGCGGACGATCGAGGACGACGCCTGAGCACCGGCCCGGTCCGCTCACTCGTCCCGCAGCGCCGCGACCGGAGCGCTCCGGAGGACACGCGCCGCGGGGCCGGCCGCGGCCACCGCGCCCGTGAGTGCGGCCCCGGCGGCGACCGTGACGACCACCCAGGCCGGGACGACGGGCGGGATCAACCGGGCCTCGGGGGTCGCTCCGAGCAGCGTGTACGCCCCGGCCCAGCCGTACGCGGTCCCGAGCAGCCCGCCGAGCACGACCGCGACGGCGATGTTCATGGCGGTCTCCGCCAGGACGAGCGCCCGGACCTGGTCACGTGACGCGCCGATGACGCGGAGCAGTCCGAGCTCCCGGGTCCGCTGCGTGATCGTGAGGGACGTCACGACGACGACCCCGGCCGCGGCGATCACCCCGGCGGCGCCGGTCAGGCTCACGAACAGCACGGCGAGCTGGTCGAACTGCTCCTGGATGCCCCGGTAGTACACGGGATCGGCGGCAGCCTGCAGCCCGAGCATCCTGGCGTAGGTCCCGAACCCGACCGCGAAGGTCACCATGAGGGTCACCGCGATGAGCAGCCCGACGGTGACGCGTGCCGTCCGCCGTGGCGCACGCAGCGAGTTGCGCGCCGCCATGGTGCCGACGACGGTGCGGGCCGTCCCGGCCGCGATGCCCCGGATCACCGCGGGGACCAGGACGGGCGCGCTGACGACCACACCGGTGAACGACACCGCGCCCGCGGCGACGGCGACGAGCAGTGCCTGCACGCTCGTCGCCCCGAGCGCGACGGCCAGCCCGACGCCGGCTCCTCCGACGGTGAACACCGTCCCGGCGACGATCCAGCGCACCGGCGATCGCGAGGAACCGCGCGAGGGTTCCTGGACCGCGACGTCGAGGGCGCGCAGCGGCGGGATCGTGAGCACGGCGCGGGAGCCGAGCCGGTACGCGATGCCCGTGATGACGGCGACGAGCGTGCCCACGGGGACGATGGGGTCGGGTGCGACGACCCCTACGCGGGGCAGGGCGCCGGACACCGCGGCGACTGCGAGGCCGCCGTTCGCCACGACGGCCCCGGCGGCCGTCCCCACGACCGCGCCGATGACCCCGGCGACGAGGCCCGACGCCGTGATCTGCCGTCGCAGCTGCGCTCCGGTCGCGCCGAGCACCCGTTGGAGCGCGAGGCTCCGCGTCCGGCCGGCGATGACGGTCGCGCAGGTGTTGGACGCGACCACTCCGCTGACGGAGAGCGCTATGGCGACGAACACCCACGACACCACCGGGAGGATCGCCGCCACCGTGGCGGAGCCACCCGTCCGGTCGCCGAGCTCGACCACGCGCTCGGCGGCGGCCGCGCCGGTCACGACCAGCGCGCCGAGGCCCGCGGACAGTGCGGCAACACCGGTGGTGGCACGGTCGACACCCAGGAGAGCGTTCCTGCCCCGCGGGGTCGCGCGTGTGGACGTCCGCGGTCGGCGGGCGGCGCGGTGGCGTGGCACGGTCACTCGCCGTCGTTCGGGTTCGGCGTCCAGGCGAGCCAGCGGTCCCCGTTCGCGATCATCGACCAGGCGCCGCACTTCGTGACCTCGTCGGACGCGTAGGGATCGGGCGCTCCCGCGACGTGCATCGTCGGTGCCGATCCCCGTTCGAGCCGCTCGCACAGCCCGGACACCACACCGTCCTCGCTGCGGAACACCATGCTCGAGGGGGCGGAGCGCTCCCCGCTGCCCCTGGTCCCCGTGACCACGGTGATGTCGGTCGCGTCGTCCGGCACCCACGTCGGCGCGCCGGCGAGGTCCGAACGGGTGGCGGCGTGCGTCGTGGACTCGCCGTGAGCGAAGCCGCCGATCTGCGAGCAGCCCGTCAGCGACGTCGCGGCGACGACGAGGAGGACGGTGGTGACGGTCGTGGTGGCTGTGTGGGACATGGTGGGCCTTCCGGTGAGCGTCATGACAGCCTGCCGTGCGCACCGGAATGTCACATCCCACTCGCGGATGAGGTCCGTCCCTCGCCGGACTGACAGGGCAGTCTCGCGACGTCGGTGGTTGGGTGAGGGTCATGCAACTCGCGGAAGCACTCATCGAGCGCGCCGACCTGCAGAAGCGCATCGAGCAGTTGCGCAGCCGGATCGCGATGAACGCCCGGTACCAGGAGGGCGCGGAGCCGGAGGAGGACGCAGCGGTGCTCCTCGACGAGGCGGAGTCCGTGACCGAGCGGTTGGAAGCCCTGATCGGGCGGATCAACGCCACGAACGCCGTGACGCTCGTCGACGGGGTGACCGTCACGGCGCTCCTCGCGCGACGTGACGCGCTCCGGATCCGGCACGCCCTCGTCACCGGCGCTGCGGATGCAGCGGCCGGCGAGGGCGGCCACCGGCAGCTGCGGAGCGAGCTCCGCACGCTCACGGCACTGCCCGTCGCGCAGCTGCGGGCTCGGGCGGACGACCTGGCGCGGCGCCTGCGCGAGCTGGAGGCGGTCCTGCAGCGGGCGAACTGGGAGGTGCGGCTGGTGGACTGAGCGGACACGGCGGTGCGTCGGTAGGTGGGCCGGGGCGGGTACGGACCCGACGGGCCGGCGGGTGAACCGGTCCACGCAGGGCGCCAGGGGCGGCGCCGTCCGGCGCGAGCCGAGCACATCGCACGCCCAGCACTGCGAACCAGTGACAGCGGACTCCGCACACTGCAGCACCACGTACCGACCGGGCCGTCGAGGGCGGGACAGGGGACCGCACCGCCGTGTCGTCCCGCGCTGGCGGGAATGCCGTGGCGTGCAGTACGTTGTACCCGGCAAATCGATGCAAACGCATCGAAACGGCGAAGGGCAGCACACCATGCAGTTCGGGATCTTCACGGTCAGCGACGTCACGACCGACCCCACCACCGGGACGACCCCGGACGACACCCGGCGGGTGAAGGACATCCTCACGATCGCCGAGCACGCCGACCAGGCCGGTCTCGACGTCTTCGCGACGGGGGAGCACCACAACCCGCCGTTCGTCGCCTCGAGTCCGACGACCATGCTCGGCTACCTCGCCGGACGGACGGAGCACATCACGCTGTCCACGTCGACGACGCTGATCACGACGAACGACCCGGTGCGCATCGCCGAGGAGTACGCGATGCTCCAGGTCGTCTCCGACGGTCGGATGGACCTCATGATGGGCCGCGGCAACACCGGCCCGGTCTACCCGTGGTTCGGGCAGGACATCCGCGAGGGCGTCAACCTCGCGATCGAGAACTACGCGCTCGTCCGCCAACTCTGGGAGAACGACGTCGTGAACTGGCAGGGTCGCTTCCGCACCCCGCTGCAGGGCTTCACGTCGACCCCGCGCCCGCTCGACGGTGTCCCGCCGTTCGTCTGGCACGGTTCGATCCGCACGCCCGAGATCGCCGAGCAGGCCGCGTACTACGGCGACGGCTTCCTGCACAACAACATCTTCTGGCCGATCCAGCACACCGAGCAGATGGTCGGCCTGTACCGGCAGCGGTTCGAGCACTACGGGCACGGCCGTGCGGACCAGGCGATCGTCGGCCTCGGTGGGCAGTTCTTCGCCCGCAAGAACTCGCAGGATGCGTGGGACGAGTTCCGTCCGTACTTCGACAACGCCCCGGTCTACGGGCACGGCCCCTCGATGGAGGACTTCACCGCCCAGACCCCGCTGACCGTCGGGTCGCCGCAGCAGGTGATCGACCGGTACGCGACCATGAAGGACCACGTCGGGCACTACCAGCGCCAGATGTTCCTCATCGACCACGCGGGGCTGCCGCTCAAGACGGTGCTCGAGCAGATCGACATCCTCGCCGAGGACATCGTCCCCGAGCTCCGCAAGATCAACGACGAGGGCCGTCCGGCGGACGTGCCGTCCGACCCGCCGTCGCACGCCGACCGCGTGGCCGCGGCCATGGCCGCCGGCACCGCCGGGAGCGACCACGTCGCCGCCGAGGACGAGTGGACGGGCGCGTCCGTCTGATCTCCTGACCACGCGACGGCCTGGAGGCGCGGTGCCAGCTGGCACCGCGCCTCCAGACCGTTCGTGGGTTGCGTTGCGTGACCGGCGCTGCCGAGTCTCGGCATGGTGGACAGAACTCGCGCGTCAGTCGCGCGGAACCGTCCGCGGAGCCGAGTCTCGGCGCGGCCGCCCGCGCGCCGGCCGCGCGGGCACGAGCTTCAGGCCGACCACGCACCCGACGATCCCCGCGATGAACAGCAGGCGCAGTGCCGTCACGGGCTCCGCGCCCGTCGCCATGCCCCAGAGCACGGTCAGCGCGGCCCCCGTGCCCGTCCACACCGCGTACGCCGTACTGATCGGGATATGCCGGAGGACGTAGCCGAACGCGCCGAGGCTCACCGCGATCGTCGCGGCGAACACCAGGCTCGGCCCGGGTCGGGTGAAGCCGTGGCTCTCTCCGAGCGCGGTCGCCCACACGGTCTCGAGTGCCGCGCTCACGAAGAGGACCGCCCATGCCACGTCAGCTCACCGCCTTGAGGCCCACGACGCACGCCACCAGCCCGAACACGAGCGCCAGGCGGGCGAAGGACGCGGCCTCCTGTCGACGGAGCACGGCCACCACGACGGTCAGCGACGCGCCGATGCCGACCCACACGGCGTAGGCGGTGCCCACCGGGATGGCGGTCATCGCGTACGCCAGGCCGAGCATGCTCATCGCCATCCCCGTGACGAAGACGATCGTCGGCGCGACCCTCCTGAACCCGTTCGACGCGCTCAGGGCCGTGGCCCACACGGCCTCGAGCACGCCGGACAGCACCAGCACCACCCACGTCATCGCTGCACCTCCCGGATAGTCGCACAACTGTACGACAAAGAAGGTAGCACGCGCGTGCGAACATGGCACCCGTGGCCAGGAGCATCGACGTCGGGGAGCGCCGACGCGTCGTGTCCGACGCCGCCGCACGGGTCCTCGCGCGGAACGGCCTCGGCGCGCTGAGCGTCCGTGGCGTGGCGGCCGAGGCCGGGCTGCCGCCGTCCACCGTGCGGTACGTGTTCCCGACGCAGGCGAGCGTCCGGACGCACGCGCTCGAGGCCGTGTTCGACGCGACCACCCGCAGGGTCGACGCCGTGCCGGACGCGCTGCCGGACCGGGAGCGAGCGCGCCGCATCCTGCTGGAGCTGCTGCCCCTCGACGAGGAACGGCTCGTCGAGCTCGACGTCTACCTCGCCCTCGGCAACGCCGCCCTGACCGATCCGGAGCTCCGGCCGGCGCTCGACCGCGTGGTCTCCGACATGCAGCAGTGGACCGAGCAGATCGTCCGCCTGGTCGGCGTCCCAGAAGCCGAGCGGGCGTTCGAGGCGCAGCGGCTGCACGCCCTCATCGACGGCCTCGCGATGCACGTCTCACGCCTGGCGCGGGGAGAGTCCGCCGACTGGGCCGTCGACCTGCTGGACCGTCACCTCGACGGACTCGCCGCCGGCTGAGCGCCCGGGACCGCGTGACGCCGACGAGGACTACTCGGACCCGCCCACCTCGACCGTGCTCCGCGTGACGTTGCCGCCGCGCGACGTCTGGGTCGCCTCGATGCTCGTCGCCGACCCCGGTGCCCGGACGAAGTAGCCGGCGACGTCGAAGTACGCCCGGGCGGTCCCGCGGGAGACCTTCGCCTGCACGCGACGGTCCGTCGTGGACCCGGTGACCTGCGTGATCGACAGGCTCGACACCGTCTGGCCGGCGGCGAAGCTCTGCAGCGCGACCTGGGCGTCCGTACCGGCCGGCGTCACCCGCACGTAGCCGGCCCGGGTCGGGTCCTTGACCTCGACGTTCGCGACGACCGCCGTCGCGGTGCCGGGGATCCCGGAGACGCCGGCGAGCCGGACGGAGCCCGGCGCGGCCGTGAGATCAGAGGAGGCGACGCGCGAGGTGTCGATCGGCACGAAGACCGAGCCAGACGCGCTCGCGGAGTAGTACCCCGCGACGTCGAACCAGAGCTGCGCGGACCCGCGCGACACCTTGGCCTGCACGGCGCCGTCCCGGAGGCCGACCGTCACGAGACCGGAGATCGCCGTGTCCGCGGGGAACGTCTGCGACGCCACCTGGGCATCGTGTCCCGCGGGGGTGACGCGGACGTAGCCGGCCGCGGTCTGCTGCTCGAGGCCGACCGTCGCCACGACGGCGGTCGCGTCCGCCGGGACCCCGCCACGGCCCGCCACCGGGATCCGGGTCGGGGTCGTGCCGACGCGCTCGCCGAAGACGCGGGCGTTCGGCACCGGGGTGTAGGTCGCCCCCGTCGTCTCGGTGTAGTAGCCCGAGACGTCCATGAAGACCGTCGCGCTCCCGCGGGACACCTTCGCCTGGATCGCACCGTCGACGAGCCGCACGGTCGCGAGGTTCGAGATCTTCCGACCCTCGGTGAACGCCTGGGTCGCGACCTGGGGGTCCTGGCCGGCCGGCGTGACCCGGATGTACCCGGCAGCGGTCGGACCGGACACCTCGACGTTGACGACGACCGCCGTCGCCTCGGCGGGGACACCGGCGATCCCGGCGATCGGGATCCGCTGCGGCGTCGTGCCGACCGTCCCCTGCCAGGCGCGCGTCGTCGGGACGGCCGTGAAGCGTCCCGCTCCGGACCGGACCGAGGGATCGTCCGGGGCTCCGGGGCGGGCGGCGGGATCGACGGTGGACGCCGCGTCGGTGGACGCCGCGTCGGCGTGCGCTCCGGCCGCCTGCGCGGACCGCGTCGACGGGTCGGCGCGCAGGGCCTCGCGCTCCGGGACGGTGGCCGCGGTCGCGGTCGTCGCGAGGGTGAGGACGGAGAGCGTGGCGGCGACGAGGGCGATGGTCGCCGGCCGGCGGCGTGGGGAGGATCGCATGCTGGAACGCTACATACGGAATCCGGACACTCTCGGATGCGATGGCTACCGGGCGCGCGAGCCCGTCGGGCGACGCCGGCCGTGGGCGCCGCCGGGTCGCGTCGGGGAGGCGCCGCGAGGTCGCGTCGGGGGAGGTGCCGCCGGGTCGCGTCGGGGGAGGCGCCGCCGGGTCGCGTCGGGGGAGCCCCCGTCGTCGCCTATCCTTGGCCGCGTGACGCGCGCGACCGCCACGGCCACGACCCCGACCCGATCCCGGAGCCTGACCGGCCCCGGTCTCGTGCTGCTCGCCGTCGTCCTGCTCCTCGGCGTCCGACTGGTCTCGCCGGCGGTCGGCTCCGCCGGGCTCCCCGACGTCGTCCAGGACTTCCTCACCCTGGCGATCAGCGTCGTCGTGGAGTCCCTGCCGTTCGTCGTGCTCGGCATCCTGCTGTCGATCGTCGTCGAGGTGTGGGTGCCGGTCGGGGTCCTCGAGCGGATCCTCCCGCAGCGCGCCGTGCCCCGTCGCGCGGTGATCTCGCTCATCGGCATGCTCTTCCCGGTGTGCGAGTGCGGCAACGTCCCGCTCGCGCGCGGGCTCATGCTCCGCGGGTTCACCCCCGCCGAGGCGGTCACGTTCCTCGTCGCGGCCCCGATCCTCAACCCCCTCGTGATCGTCAGCACCGCGCAGGCGTTCGGGTGGTCCGGGTGGATCCTGCCCGTCCGCATCGTCGGCGGCTTCGTGATCGCCAACCTCGTCGGGTGGATCGTCGACGCGCACCGCCGACCCGCCGACCTGCTGCTGCCCGCGTTCGAGGAGCGCTGCCGCGTCGCGATCGGTGCCCCGCGCTCCCGGAACCGCTGGCGGGACAGCGCGGCGCAGTTCGGCGGCGAGACCGCGACCATGATGCCCGCGCTCTTCGTCGGCGCCGGACTCGCGGCGGCCGTCCAGGTGGCCGTCCCCCGGTCGACGCTCGTCGCCATCGGGGCGAACCCGGTGCTGTCCGTCGGCGCGATGATGCTCCTGGCGATGACGGTGTCGCTCTGCTCGAACGTCGACGCGTTCTTCGCGCTCTCGTTCGCGTCGACGTTCCTCCCCGGGGCGATCACGGCGTTCCTCATCATCGGGCCGATCATCGACGTGAAGATGATCGCCCTGCTCCGGACGACGTTCCGCACGCGCTTCCTCGTGCTGCTCGCCGTCGTCTGCGTCCTGTTCGCCGCGACCGTCGGGTTGGTGATGAATGTCCTCGTCTGAGTCCTCCGCGCCGGCCGCGATCGGCCTCGGATCGGTGCTCGCGGTCGCGCTCTGCACCCTGTGGCTCGCCCTCGTCGGCCACCTCGACCTCTACATCAACCCGCGGTACGCCGTCTTCACGGTCGTCCTCGCCGCCGTGGCCGTGCCGGCCGCGGTCGCCGGCCTGGTCGTGACGGCTCGCGGGCACGCGCACGCCCACGACGACACGGTCGACGCAGCGCACGGGCACGGCAGTGCGCAGGGCGACGCGCACGGCCACGGTCGCCGGACGGGAGGCGCGGGTCGCCGCACACGCGTCGCCCTCGGCTGGGCAGCGGCGGCGGTCACGATCGCGGTGACGGTCGCCATGCTCGTCCTGCCCCCGACGACGCTCTCCGCCCGGACCGCGCAACAGCGGAGCGTCGACGCCGCGACCCTGTCGAACGCCACCGGCTCGGAGGGCGTCGCACTCCTCGGCAGCGAGGCGGTCGACACCTCCGACTACGGCGTGAAGGACTGGGCCGCCCTCATCCGGCAGACCACGGACACGAGCGCCCTGGTCGGCAAGCAGGTCGAGCTCACCGGCTTCGTCGTCCCCGCCGGTGACGGTTCCTTCACCCTGACCCGGTTCGTGATCAGCTGCTGCGCGGTCGACGCCCAACCCGTCGGCCTCGGCGTGACCACGAGTGGCGCCGTACCGGCGGCCGACCAGTGGGTCCGGGTCCGGGGCTCCCTCGTCGCCAACCCCGACCAGTCCGCCGCAGCCCGGTTCGTCGTCAAGGCGTCCTCGGTCCGACAGATCGCGCAGCCGAGTGACCCGTACGAGTACTGACCACGGGCGGCGCCCGCGCCGTGACCGCTTCCGATCCCGCGCCCTCGCGGTCGTCGTCGTGCTGGTCGTCGTCGGGGCGCTCGCCGCGGCGGTCGGGTCGCAGCAGGGTCCGCGGCTCCGCGACGTCTCGTACGACGCGGCGGGGCTCGTGTCGAAGCCGGCGCAGCGCGTGATCCTCACCGCGAACCAGGCCGTGCAGCCGGTCCGCGCCGCCGACGTGCGGGTCCGCCCGGCCGCCGCGCACACCGTGACGTCGAGCGGCAACACCATCGCCGTCGAGTTCGCCGGGCCGCTGGCGTACGACCGCTCCTACGAGATCGCGGTCGCCGGGGTGCGCGCGCCGGGACAGGCGCCGACCGCGACGCTCCGTGCCACGGTCCGGACGGGGAGCACCGACGTGCTGGCGCTCGTCCCCGCCGCGGCCGGCGGCGGGGAGGACCGCATCGTCCGCCGGTCGCTCGACGCCGGGGGCGCGACGACCGTCTACGCCGCGTCGGACATCGGCGAGTTCGTCCGTCTCGGACGCTCGCTCGTCGTCGTGCGCGCGACGGGCGCCGGGACCTCCGCGGTGGACGTCGTCGCGCTCTCCGGCGGCGTCGCGGACGACCGCGTGCCGGTCGAGCACATCACCCTGCCGACCCCCGCCGGCCGGGTGACCGCCCTGCACGCCGCGGACGACGGCGCATCGTTCGGCTTCGAGTACGCCGACACCTCGACGGGACGCTCCGCCGACGTCGGGCTGTACGTCGTCGACATGACCGGGACGCACATGCCGACCGCGATCGCGGCGGACGGGAAGCCGACGACGGGCGCCGTGCCGATGACCGTCGGCCAGTGGGCGTACGTGCCGCGGACCGAGCGAGCGCTCGTCCGGACGAGCGCCGACGACCTCGTGCTCGTCGACATGAGCGGCTCGGCGGACGCCGTCCGCCTGGGCAGCGCGACGACCCTGCACGGCTTCGTCGGCTCGGGGACGACCGCGGTCGTCGAGACCGGCACCGGCATCGAGTACCTCGACCTGACCGACGGCCGGCGGACGCCGGTGGCGACCCCGCCGGGGAGCACCGATGCCCCCTACCTCGGTCGGATCGCGCCGCTGACGAGCGCGACCTACCTGCGGGTGGTGGGCACGGTCCGTGCCGACGGGACGCTCGCCCAACGCATCCTCCGGGTCGAGCCGAGCCGTGCCTCCCGGCTGCCGGTGACGCTGCCCGCGGACGCCGGGGTCACGGCGGTCTGCCCGTCGCCGAACGGCCAGTTCGTCGCGGTCGTCACCCGGTCGACCGGGAGCGACCTGGTGAGCATCGTCGACGCGACGTCCGGTGGGCTCGGTGCGAGCGTCGACGCGACGACCGTCGACTGGTGCTCCGCGCTGCCGTCCGGCGACGAGGTGCGCTAGCGCCGGCGGAGCGTGTTCTTCGGGTACTCGCCGGAACGCTGCAGGAACTCGTTCGAGAACCGGCCCATGTGGTGGAAGCCCCACCGACGGGCGACGTCCGCGACCGTGGTCTCGTCAGCGGAGCCTGGGGCCAGGCCGAAGAGCACCCGGACGGACGGACGGGAGGCGCGTGGCGGGTCCGCCACGCGCCTCCCGTCCCGGTCGGCGCACCCCGCGCGACGCTCAGCGGCGTCGTCGAGCGGGGCGTGCCCGTCCGGAGCCGGCGTCAGGCCAGCGTGGCCGCGTCGATCACGAAGCGGTAGCGGACGTCCGAGGACAGCACGCGCTCGTAGGCCTCGTTGATCTGGTCGGCGCTGATGAGCTCCGTCTCGGGCAGGATGCCCTTCTCGGCGCAGAAGTCGAGCATCTCCTGCGTCTCCCGGATGCCACCGATGGCCGAACCGGCCCAGCTCAGGCGGCGGGGGATGAGCGCGAACGCCGGGACCTCGAGCGGCTCGGACGGCGCGCCGACGTTGACGAGCGTGCCGTCGACCTTGAGCAGGCTCAGGTAGGCGCCCATCGGGATCTTCGCCGACACGGTGTTCAGGATGAAGTCGAACGAGTTCGCGAGCTTCTCGAACGTCTCCTGCTCCTTCGTGGCGTAGTGCGCCTTCGCGCCGTAGCGGAGCGAGTCGTCCTGCTTCGAGTTGGTCTGCGACAGGACCGTGACCTCGGCGCCGAGGGCGACCGCGATCTTCACGGCCATGTGCCCGAGGCCGCCCATGCCGACGACGGCGACCTTCGAGCCCTCGCCGATGCCCCAGTGGTGCAGCGGCGAGTAGGTGGTGATGCCGGCACAGAGCAGCGGGGCGACCTTCTCGATGTCGAGCGACTCCGGCACGCGGAGGACGAAGTCCTCGTTGACCACGATGGCCTGCGAGTAGCCGCCCTGGGTGACGCTGCCGTCCGCGGGGTCGATGCCCGCGTAGGTCTGGATGTTGCCCTTCAGGCAGTACTGCTCCTCGCCCTTCTGGCACTGCTCGCACTCGCCGCACGAGTTGACCATGCAGCCGACACCGACGCGGTCGCCGACCTGGTGCTTGCTGACGGCGTCGCCGACGGCGGAGACGTGGCCGACGATCTCGTGGCCGACGACCTGCGGGTACTGGATCTCGCCCCACTCACCACGGACCGTGTGGATGTCCGAGTGGCAGATGCCGGCGTAGGCGATGTCGATCTCGACGTCGTTCGGACCGAGGTCGCGACGGGTGATCGTGGTCTTGACGAGCGGTTCCGTGGCGGACGGGGCGGCGTAGGCGTTGACGGTGCGCAATGGTCTCCTCGTGGGGTGGGTCGATTGCTGGTCGGGGCCGGTGGTGGCCCCGGTGCACCAGTGTGCTCCCGCGTCCTGCGGACAGCGTGGTACCGCTGGGGCACCCCTCCTGTGTGCCTGCTCAGACCATCCGGGCGAGTCTCGTGCCCGCGATCCGGGCGAACCGCAGCGGGTCGCGGAGCGCGTCGTCCGGCTCGCCCGTGGTCTGCGTCGCGATGACCGTCAGCGACGCCGCGGCTGCGAAGTCGTCGAGGGATGCCTCGATCGCCCCCGCCACCAGCACCACGCGGGCAGGGCCGGCGTGTCGGCCGACGAGGTCCCGGACGACCGACACGACCTTGCCGGCGGCGCTCTGCCCGTCGAAGCGTCCCTCGCCCGTCACCACGACGTCCGCGCCCGCGAGCACCGCCGGGAGCCCGAGCACCTCGGCGACGCCGTCGGCACCGCGCACGAGCGTCGCGCCCCACGCCAGCAGGCCGAAGCCCACGCCGCCGGCCGCACCCGCCCCCGGGGTCGTCGGGTCGACGTGGGGGAACCGTGCGGCGAACGCGGAGAGTCGCGCGTCGAACTCGGCGACGCGCTCGAGGGTGATGCCCTTCTGCGGCCCGAACACCGCGGCGGCGCCGGTCGGCCCGACGAGCGGCGAGGTCACGTCGGTCAGGACGGTCACGCCGTCGCGGGGGAGCGGGCGGTCGCCGAGGACGTCGAGCACCGACGCGCCGCCGTCCGTCGAGGCACTGCCCCCGATGCCGAGCACCAGGCCGGTCACGCCCGCGTCGAGCGCCGCGACGATCGCCTCGCCGAAGCCCCGCGAGGTCGCCGTGTCCGGACGCAGGTCGCCGCCGAGCAACGGCAGGCCGCTCGTCGCCGCGAGCTCCACCACGCCGCGGCCGTCGGGGAGGAGCAGCCACTCCGCGTCGACCGGCTCGCCTGCCGGTCCGGTCACGGTCACGGGTCGTCGGAGCGCGCCGGGGATCGCGGAGGCGAACGCGTCGAGCGTGCCCTCGCCGCCGTCGGCCATCGGCGCGGTGACGAGTTCGTCGTTCGGTCGCTCGGCCCGCCATCCGTCGGCGACCGCCGCTGCCACGGACGCCGCGGTCGCGGTCCCCTTGAACGAGTCCGGAGCCACCACGATGCGCACCCGACCACCGTAGTGGTCCGGTCCGGTGTCAGCCGTGCAGCGCGAACCGCGGGTGCGGTGGCCCGCCCAGGGCGAGGTCCGCGAGCATCTCCCCGAGCAGCGGTGCGAACTTGAAGCCGTGCCCCGAGAAGCCGGTGGCCACGGTGAGCGGTCCTCGGCGGTCGATCACGAAGTCCTCGTCCGGAGAGGTGTCGTAGAGGCAGCTGATGAAGGTCGGGGCGCTCGCGTCCACGCCGGGCACGTACTGCTCGACGTAGTCCTGCAGCCGCTGTGCCTCGACGGCGTCCGGCACGGAGTCGCGGTGGTCCGGGTCGACGACCGGCCCGGTGCCGTGGAACCCGACCTTCACACCCTCGCCGGGGGTGAGCAGCCCGTACACGTCGTCGCCGTCGGCCCAGTGCACGAAGCTCGGCCACGCCGCGTCCGGCAGGCGGCTCGGGAAGTGGGCGGGCTGCTCCTGGGTCACGCGGATGGCCGGGAGGCGCGCCCCGCGTCGCGCGAGCAGCTCGCCGACCAGCGTGGGGGCCCACGAGCCCGCGGCCGCGATGACCGACCGGGTCCGGATCCGCGTTCCGTCGCTCGTCGACACGGTCAGCTCGTCGCCGTGGTCCGCGATGCCCGTCACCCGGGTGTCGAACCGGAGGTCCGCCAGCCCGGTGGACACGGCGAGCGTCAGGAACGCCTCGACGGCCTCCGCCGAGCGGATGCGCCCGGCCGTCGCGTGGGCGAGCACGTGCCCCTCGAACGCGATGCCCGGCCAGCGATCGGCCGCCTGGTCCGGGGTCAGCGTCTCGTGCGGGATGCCCGCGTCGGCCAGCGCCGCGGCGATGGCGTCGACGACCTCCGGCCGACCGTGGTCCACCGCACCGGTCCGGTCGAGGAGCCGCGCGCCCGTGCGTTCCTCGAGCGCCTCCCAGAGCGTGAGGGCCCGGGTCGTGAGCGCCACGTACTCGGCGTCGGCGTAGCCCTGGCGGAAGATCCGTGTGGCGCCGTGCGACGAGCCCCGGTCGTGCCCGCGGCCGTACTGCTCGAGGAGCACGACGCGCTCGCCGCGGGCGGTCAGGGCGGAGGCGGTCGCGGCTCCGACGACCCCGCCGCCGACGACGACGTGGACCGACGGGGACTCGTGGGCGGGCATGGGGCGAGCGTAGTGCGGTCCCGCACGGGGCCGCACGTGCGGGGCGGTACCGAGCAGGACACGGCATCCACGTCCTCCCGTCCGCCGGAGCCGCACGAGCCGGGAGCGGTGCCCGATCAGCCCGCCACGGGCGGCGCCTCGTCGGGCTCGGGGTGCTCTGACTGCCAGAGGGCGTCGACATCCGCGAACTCTCGCGGGTAGCACTGCGTGTCGAAGACGTCGGACCCGGTCGACGGAGGCGAGGCGAAGTACCACGGGCCTGCACCGCGGCCGGCCGAGTTCCACATCCCGTCCGCGTACCAGAGCAGTGGGGCGTCGCCGAGGGGCTGGCCCGCCTGCGCCTGGCAGGCGGCGAGCCGGTTGAAAGCGGTCCGGTACTCGTCCAGCGTGACGACGCCGTTCGCGGTCTCGGCCCGCTGTTGCGCCGACGGAGCGGCGGTCCGCGGAGACCTCCCCCACGAGACCCAGAGCGCGTACCGGTCGGCGTCGCCTGCCGTGACCGTCACGGTGGCGTCGCCGGAAGCCGGTGCCGGAGCGGTTCCCCAGCCGATCCGGTCGGCAGCAGCGTCACCGCGGCCGCAGGTCGCTCCCACGACGGGCTCGCCGTCGACCTCGACGGACGGAGCGTCGCCGTCGGTGCAGGCCCACGCCACCACGACACGGTCGGCTCCGGCCGGGCGGTGCGTGAGCGGGGAGCTCGAGTCGCCGTGGGCGGTCCGGAACCTCGGTGTCCCGAGCACGGCGCCGTGGTTCACCTCCTCGACCAGGTACCTCGCCGTGTTGGACAGCGTCGTCTCCGCCGCGGCGTCGGGGTCGTCGCCGGGGAGCGCTGCGGCGGTGAGCGCGCCGGTGAGCGCACCACCCGCGAGGAACGCCGCGACGACCGCGACGACGGCTCCCCTCGTCGGTCGGTGACGGCGACCGGGAGCCGCCCTGGTCGAGGTGACCTCGGCCACGAGCGCGTCGCGCATCGCGGTCAGGCGGGGAGAGATGTCGTCCTTCACAGTGCGCCTCCGAGGGGGTCTGCCGTGCGTGTGTACCGCTGGTGGAGTCGAGCCTTGGCCCGGTGGAGTCGGGACTTGACGGTCCCTGGTGGCACGCCGAGTGCGGCGGCCGCCTCGCGTTCGCTGAGCCCCTCGACGACGCAGAGCGTGAGGACCCGCTGGTCGGCGAGGGCGAGTCCCCGCATCGCGGACACGGCGTCGCCGTCGGTGTACCCGTCGGCGGGGTCGGGTGCCGGGTCGTCGACCGGGAAACGTGCGAGGAACCGGCGGTGCCTCGTGCTCGCGCGGGTGACGTTGTGCGCCGTGTTCGTCGCGGTCACGAGCAGCCACGGCAGCAGTGAGCCGTCGACGAACCGCACGTGGTCGCGTCGTCGCCATGCTTCGAGGAACGTGACGGCGACGACGTCGTCCGCGTCGGTCGGGGTGGGGACGAGGCCGAACGCGTGGCGACGGATCCGAGGGGCGTGTCGGTCGAAGACGCGCCCGAACGCCGATCCGTCCCCGGCGACGCTCAGGGCCCAGTCGGTCCGGTCGCTGTCGACTCGGTCCCCCGTGGTCTGGTTCATGTCTCGGAGTGTCCGCAGGCCACCGATCGGTTCCGACCAGTCTGGATCGAGTTCCGACGGGTGTGGATCCGGGAACGTGTGGAGCGAGTGACGGGAATCGAACCCGCGCTACCAGCTTGGGAAGCTGGAGTTCTACCATTGAACTACACTCGCGCATCCCGCCCAGCGGGACGACGTCAACCCTACCGGATTCTCCGCTGGAAGCCAGCCGGACGCGCTCCGGAGCCTTCACGACCGACGCGATCCGTGCCTCCAGGCCGTCGCCGTGTAGGCGCTGTGAGCCGCCCGCCGTGACGGACAGGTGTCGCCCTCGTGTGTACCGTCCAGGGGGATTCAGCGGACGGGACGACCGAGGAGGGACCGGATGGTCAGGCATCCCCTCATCGACGACGTGGTCGGTTCGGCGATCGTGGTGGACTCCGCGTCATCGGTGGTGTGGCTGACCGACGCCTTCGCCACGCTGCTCCGCCGCGCGTCGGCGGCCGGCCGGACGGTCGTGCTGCGGACCGGCGCCGGTGCGGCGCTGACGCCCGCGTTGCGGCACGCACTCGGCGCGCACGGCGCGGCGTGGGCGGTCGCCGACCTCGACGGTTCGCTCCGCGACGGCCGGACGGGGGCCGCGGCGTCCGGGATCGAGGACTTCGTGCGCCGTGGGCCCGAGCTCGTCGGGACGCCGTCGCCCGAGCACCCGGTGTCGTCGGACTCGGTGCGGCAGATCAGCATCGACCTCACGCTCCGGCACCACCAGGGACGCGCGGTCGACATGGGCTCCGCGATCGAGGCGCTGTGCGACACCGTCGGCGCGTGCCCGACCCGGTGGGGGACCGCGGAGCCGCTCACCGTCCCGTGGGACCGCTGGGTCGTGACGCAGTACGCGAAGCACGAGGCGCCCGAGGTGTCGACGTCGTACGCGATCGGTGACGGCTTCTCGGCCACGATGACCGCGCACCTGCGGGACGGTGTCGTCATCGAGACGATGTCGGCCGTGCTCACGGTGCCCGAGGAGCACGCCGACCCGGCGCTGGCCCCGCGGCTGTTCGCGGCCGTGCAGCAGGTCGCCGACGAGGTCGAGCCGGTGTTCGGCATCGTCATGCAGCGCCGTGGCGACGCGGACCACCTCGTCCGGGCCGTCTCCCACGGCGAGCCGTCGCCGCTCGCGGTGGTGGTCGGCTCCGAGGCGACCGAGTTCCTCGACCGTGACGGCGTCTGGCCGCCACCGCACACGACCACGACGACGTTCGGGGCTCGTGGGAGCGGGAACGGGAGCGGCAGCGATGCCGTCGCCGACGCCGGAGACGACGCCGATGCCGGACTCATCGTCCGGTTCGAGGCCGGGTGGGAGGCGCTCGAGGCCTTCCTCGACCGCATCGACGAGGACCGCTTCCTCCGGCTCGTCGGCGGGGCACCGCGCGACCCGGCGCACGAGGACGGCCACACGGGGGCCCCGGTCGGCGGAGGTCCGGGTGCCGCGTGAGGTGACGCTCCTCTGCCGGCGGGCGGTCGAGGTCCGGGACGTCGCCGAGGCGGTGCTGCTGCACGACGAGTCCTGGGGCGTGCGGGCGCTCGACGACGGCCTCGTGATGCAGGTGTGCCGCGATGCGTCGCACCCGGTGCTCACGGTCCTCGGGGTCCGTCGGGTGGACGCCTTCGACGAGGTCGAACGGATCCTGCCGGAGGCTCCGACGCTCGAGGTGCCCCTGTGGTGGGTCGACGTCGTGACACCGACGGGGCCGGACGGCGAGCCCGGGATCTCGGCCGCGATCGAGGCCGCGATGGACCTCGACGCCGTCTGCCTGGTGCACGGGGACTGACGCTCCGCGGCGGCGACCCGGTCGTCGCCCGCGCGGCGGCCGCAGCGGCCGCGGCGGCTGTCGCCCGAGCGGCGAACGTGACGGCTGTCGCCCGGGCGGCGAACGCGGCGGCTGTCGCCCGGGCGGCGAACGCGGCGGCTGTCGCCCGAGCGGCGAACGCGGCGGCTGTCGCCCGAGCGGCGAACGCGCACCCACAAGTCCGTCGACACCACGCGGACGCGCGGTTCGAGCTGACTTCGGTCGTGCGGACGCGGACGGCGCCACACGGCCCCACGCTTGCCTCGCCCCCGCTCCCGCCCCCGCCGCCGCCCGGCGCCGCGAGCCGCGTCAGTCGCGGTCGTTCATCGCTGCGAGCCGCTGGTTGTACGCCTTGAGGTCCGCGTCGCCGTCACGCTCCGCCTTGCGGTCCAGGCGCTTCGCGTCCCGCGCGTCCGTCCGGACCCAGTTCCGCACCACGAGCAGCGCGACGAACACCATCGGGAGCTCGCCTGCGCCCCACGCGATCCCGCCGCCGGTGTGCTGGTCGGCGAGGAGCGCCACGTCGTTCGTCTGCCCGAGCGCGTGGAACCAGTCGGCCGCGAAGACCGAGGCGGACGTCATCACCGCGACACCGAAGAACGCGTGGAAGGCGAGCGTCGCGAGCAGGGCGATGATGAGGATCGGGTACTGCGGTCGGGCGGGCCCGGGGTCGATCCCGACGAACACCCAGAAGAACAGGTATCCGCTGAGGACGAAGTGCACGACCATGAGCACGTGCCACTCGTGGGACTGCATGGCGTTCTCGAACGCCGGCGTGAAGTAGAACACCACGAGCGAGCCGGCGAACACCACCCCGGCGACCGCGGGCTTCGCCATGAACTGCATGTAGCGGGAGTGCACGAAGAGCATCAGCCATTCCCGGGCACCGCGGGAGCCGTCGTTCCGCACGGGCAGGGTGCGCAGGGCGAGCAGCACCGGTCCGCCGAGCACGAGCGTCAGCGGCACGAACATCATGAGCAGCATGTGCTGCACCATGTGCGACGAGAAGTGGATCATCCCGTAGACCGCGGGCCCGCCCGATGTCGTCCAGAGGAAGACGGCGCAGCCGACCAGCCACGCGATCGTCCGGCCGACGGGCCAGCGGTCCCCGCGCCTGCGGAGCTTCCGGACGGCGAGCAGGTACCACCCGGCACCGGTCACGGCGAGGGCGGCCCACACCCAGTCCCAGTGCCACTCGGTGAAGTACGTCTGCAGCGTCTGCGTCGGCGGGTACGGGTAGCCGATCAGGCCGGAGCGGGTGTCGTCGCCCGTCACCGGGGTCTGCGGGATCGGCGGCTGGGACCGCGACACGGCGACCGAGACGCCGATCGCGACGGCCATGAACACGATCTCGGCGAGCGCGAACCGCGTGAACGACCGACGGTCGAGCGGCGACCGGAGCAGGGCCGGCACGAGTCGGCGGCGCTGCACCACGCCGGCGAAGCCGAGCAGGACGAGGATCACGGCCTTGGTCGTGATGAGCCAGCCGTAGGTCGTCGTGACGAGGTCGAGGGGACCGGTGAGCCGGAGCGAGGCGTTGACGATCCCGGAGAACGCGACCGCGGCGAACGACCACCCCGCGAGCGTCGAGTACCGCGACACGACCCGGCCCGTGGCGCCCTTCGTCCGGGTGCGGAGGACGAGCACCGCGACGAGGCCGCCCGCCCAGACGCACACGCCGACGAGGTGGACGGCGAGCGAGTTCACCGCGTTCGCGTGCTCGAGCGACCCGGCGGCGTGCCCCGACAGCGCGAGCGGCAGGAGCGCGAACAACGACAGGACGGTCGCGACCGCGAGGGTCGTCACCCGGGTCGCGAACGCGGCGACGACCGTTGCGGCGAGGACCGCGACCGCGGACACGACGAGCGCCTGGCCGATCTCGACCTGGAACGCGAAGAGCAGGAAGTTCCGGGCGAACACCGGCGACGTCAGCGGCACGCCGAGCGTGTTCGCGCCGGTCAGGACGATGCTCACCACCGCCGCGAGGAACCAGACCCCTCCGGTCGCGGCCGCCCACCGGGTCCCCCGGTGCTGCACGCTCGACACCGATCCGTGGTCCTGCTTCCGCGCCGGCAGCGCGAACGCCGCGACGATGAGGAGGCCGATGGTGACCGCGGCCATGGCGTCGTGGACGGCGCGCGCTATCGGCAGGCCGTAGGTGACGAGGTCGCCGGCGGAGACGAGCTGCTGGTCGGAGCCGAACGCGCCGGTGACCACCATGCCGAGGACCGCGCAGGCCGCGGCGAGGGGGACGGCGACGACGAGGACCGTCGCGACGGTGGACGTGCGCGCGGTGACGGGCGCCGATTCCGGCGCCGCGCCTCCGGACGGGGGTGCGGAGGACGTGACGGTCATGACCGTCCCATGGTAAGCGCCCCAGCCGGGAGGCGCGGTGTGCGTCCGCCGCACCGGCTGCGGTCCGGCCCGGGTCGGTCCCGACGGCCGGCCCGGCTGCCGGCGCCGGTTCAGTCCCGGTGCTCCCAGATGCCCTCGCTGCCGACGCCCACGAACCCGACGGCCTCGTTGACGTCGAGCATCGGCCGGTTCTCCTCGGCGTTGAAGGTGACGATCGACGGGCGTCCGGAGAACTCGCGCTCGACGAACGCGATGCCCTCCACCTTGAGCAACCACCCGAGCCGGTGTCCACGGTGCTCCCGCAGGACGAGGGTGTCCCACTGCATGACCGCACGCTCGGGTGCGTCCGGGACGGCCAGCTGCGTGAACCCGACGAGCGTGCCCGTGGCGACGTGCTCCACGGCGATCGTCACCATCGTCCTCGGCGCCCGCTCGAGCTCGGCCTCCCGCTCGCGGAGCCGGTCGGCGTCCCAGACGTCCTCCGGCTCCTCCATGTCGCCCTCGGGAGCGTCGGTCGACATCCGGGTGTGCAGCAGAGCGATGCCGTCGATCCACTGCTCGGGCGTCCGACCGGTCCAGGCGTGCGCGCGGTACGCGGCACCGGCGACGCCGGTGGCCCGCTCGCGGAGGGCGGCGACCACCGAGGCGTCGGCGGGCAGCGCGAGCCGGCTGATCCGGTTCACCTGGCCGAAGCGCCAGCCTCGACCGAGGAGGAAACGGACCGCGGCTTCGTCCGCGGGCAGGGTGCCGTACCCGGTCGGTGCCGGCAGGTACCCGTCGCCGGAGGCCGGCCCCACCTGCCGCGACACCGCGTACGTCTTCCACTGCGTCCGGCCGGCGTCGCGCGCGACCTGCTCGACCCGGTCGGCGAGCAGCGTGCCGACCCCGCGGCGCTGGTGGGCCGGGTCGACGCCGACGGCGAGCCAGCAGTTCGTCGTCCCGGGCTCGGTCTTCGAGTCGTACGCCGCCGCGCCGATGACCGTCCCGTCGGCGTCCCGTGCGACGAACAGCCGGGTGGGCGCTCCCGGCGTGTGGCACATCGGGAGGTACTCGTCCGGTGTCCAGGCCAGCTCGGCCAGTCCGTGCACCGCGCCCTCGGCACGGTCGGACACCTCCAGCCAGTCACGGAACGCCGTCACGCGTGCGGGGTCGTCCTGCATCGTGGCGGGCACGTCGAGTTCCTCGACCACGTACCGGGTCGACGGCGCGGTCTCGGTGGGGGCTGCGTCGGTCATCGTCCTGCTCCAGTTCGCCGCCCGGACCTGGGCAGCCTCACAGGATATCGACGGCGGTGCCCGGCCGCTAGGCTTCCAGCGTGCTGCTCTCCGACCGCGACATCACCGCCCAGCTCGCCGACGGCCGCATCGGCCTCGACCCGTACGACGCGTCGCTCGTGCAGCCCTCGAGCATCGACGTCCGGCTCGACAAGTACTTCCGCCTGTTCGACAACCACAAGTACCCGCACATCGACCCGGCGGAGGACCAGCCGGAGCTCACGCGGCTCGTGGAGACGGACCCGGACGAGGCGTTCGTCCTCCACCCCGGGGAGTTCGTCCTCGGCTCGACGTTCGAGGTCGTGTCCCTGCCCGACGACATCGCGGCGCGACTCGAGGGCAAGAGCTCGCTCGGGCGCCTCGGGCTCCTGACCCACTCGACCGCCGGCTTCATCGACCCGGGCTTCTCCGGCCACGTGACCCTGGAGCTGTCCAACGTCGCGACGCTGCCGATCAAGCTCTGGCCCGGCATGAAGATCGGCCAGCTCTGCTTCTTCCAGCTCTCGAGCCCGGCCGAGAAGCCGTACGGCTCCGCCGAGTACCAGTCGCGGTACCAGGGTCAGCGCGGTCCGACGGCGTCCCGCTCGGCGCAGAACTTCCACCGCACGGACGTCTCCACGCGCGACTGATCGGCGTCCGCCCCGCACGGGACGGGTTCGGCAACGACCGAGCGCGATATAGCAGGAGCAATCCCCAGGACCGCTTGTGGCGAACAGTTATCTGTGCGCCGAGAAATTTCGCATTCTGTGTATCGTGGCCGCATGTCCGCAGTCCTGCCCAGGCCCGCGCCGCCGGTGTCGGCGGCCGAGCTCATCCGCGACGCCCGCATCCGCGCGGAGCTGACCCAGGTCCAGCTCGCCGTGCGCGCCGGCGTCACCCAGAGCGTGATCAGCACCTACGAGAACGGGCGACGTGAACCATCGCTCGCCGCGATGCAACGCCTGCTGCTCGCGGCGGGGTTCACGGTGTCCATCGAGCTCGAGCCGGTGGAGGAACCGCCGCCGCTCCGCGACCGTGTGACCGCGGCGCGCGAGGAACTCCGGGACATCGTGCACCGGCTCGGCGGCAGCAACCCGCGGCTCTTCGGCAGCGTCGCCCGGGGCGAGGACGGCCCGGGCAGCGACGTCGACCTCATGGTGGACCTGGGTCGTGGCCTCGGCATCTTCGCCCTCATGCGGATCCAGGACGAGGCCGAGCAGCTCCTCGGCACGCGGGTCGACGTCGTGGACGCCGCCGGCATGGACCCGCGCGTGGTCCGCGAGGCGATCCCGCTGTGACCCGGGGGACGGGGGAGCGCCTGGACGACGTGATCCGGGCGTGCGGGGTGATCGGGGAGTACGTCCACGACGACGCGCTGCCGGAGCACCTGGTGTACGACGCGGTGCGGATGCGCCTCGTCGAGATCGGGGAGGCGGTGCGGATGCTGCCGGGGGAGTTGACGGCGGCCGAGCCGAGCATCCCCTGGGCGAAGGTGTCGCTCCTCGCCGAACGCCTCACGCGCCGCTACTTCGACACCACGCCCGCGGTGGTGTTCGGCACGGCGCGGACCGACGTCCCGCACCTGTGCGCGGCGGCTCGCCGCCTCCGGGCGGCACACGTCGACGACGGGACCCGCTGACGACGGGACCCGCTGACGACGGGACCCGCTGACGCCGCGGCCCGCTGACGACGGGACCCGCCCCGTGCCTCCCGGCCGTGCCCCGCCGTCCCGGGAACGCGGGACGGCCCCGTCTCGCGGTGCGAGACGGGGCCGTCCGTGTGCTGTGTGCGGTGTCGCCGGAGCGTCAGCCCTGCTTGGCGAGCGCCTCGAGGGTGTCGTTGCCCTGGTAGGCCTCGACCGCGTTCTCCTTGGTGACGAGGATCGGGGTGAGCTCGACCGTCGGGACGACCTTCACGCCGTTGTCGTTGTTCTTGTCCTGGACCGTCTTCGGGGTCTTGCCGTCGGCGAGGTCCGACACCAGGTCGATGGCGGCCTGCGCCTCCTCCGTGGTGTTCTTGTAGATCGTCGAGTACTGCGTGCCGTTCATGATCAGGGGGATCGAGGCGGTCTCGGAGTCCTGACCGGTGATGACCGGGGTGTCCTTGCCCGCGGCCTTGGTCGCGGTGAGGATCGCACGGGCGAGCGTGTCGTTCGGCGACAGGACGCCGTCGAGCTTGGTGTCACCCGTGTAGTACTGCGACAGCAGGTCGGTCATGCGCGACTGGGCCTTCTGCGCGAGCCAGCCCTGCGTGTTCACCTTGGCGAACGTGGTCTGCCCGGAGACGACCTTGACCGTGCCGTCCTTGATCTTCGGCTCGAGGACGTCCATCGCACCGTTGAAGAAGACCGTCGCGTTGGCGTCGTCGGCCGAACCCGCGAAGAGCTCGATGTTGTAGGGGCCGTTGCCCTTCTTGGCCTTGAGGCCGTCGAGGAGCGCCTGCGCCTGCAGCTGGCCGACCTTGAAGTTGTTGAACGCCACGTAGTAGTCGACGTTCTTCGTGTTGAGGATGTTGCGGTCCCAGGCGATGACCGTCGCGCCCTGCTGCTTCGCGGCCTTGACCTGCGAGCCGAGCTGCGAGCCGTCGGCCGCACCGATGATGACGGCCTTCGCGCCCTTGGTCACCATGCTGGAGATCTGGGACTGCTGGTCCGGGACCGGGTTGCCGGCGTTGGCGTACTGGATGTCGGCCTTGAAGCCGGCGTCCTCGATCGACTTCTTGAACGCGGCGCCCGCGAGCACCCAGTTCTGCGAGGTCTTGGCCGGCAGGGCGACGCCGATGAGGTCGCCCTTCTTGATGGTCGCACCCGAGGCGCTGCCCGAGTCCGAGGTGCCGCGTGCGGAGCAGCCGCTGAGGGCGAGGCCCGCGACGAGGGCCAGACCGATGCCGGCGATGAGCTTCTTGCGCATGAGATTGCTTTCTCTTCGTTGAGGGGGTGGTGCTGTGGTGGTGGGGATTCGTGCGCCGGGCGGACTGGTGCCCGCCCGGCGCCACGTGCTACTGGACGTTGACCTTCTCCGGCTGGTCCTCGATGGACCGCGGCTGCTGGGCAGCGACCGTGTTCTGTTCGGTGTCCTTGCGCTGGAACTGGCGCATCATGCCGCCGATCAGCGAGGGACGACCCTGGGACTTCGAGTAGACGTCGAAGGCGACGGCGACGAGCAGGACGAGACCACGGATGATCTGGACCTTGTTCGACTCGATGCCCATGAGCTGGAGGCCGTTCGACAGGAGCGCCATGACGAGACCACCGATGATGGAGCCCGAGATGGTGCCGATGCCACCGGCGACCGCGGCGCCACCGACGAACACGGCGGCGATCGCGTCGAGCTCCCAGCCGGTGCCGTCGGCGGGACCAGAGGCGTTCGAGTACCCGACGAACACCATGCCGGCGATCGCGGCCAGGACCGACATGTTCGCCATGACGAAGAAGTTCACCTTGCGGGCGCTGACGCCGGACAGGACGGCCGCGTTCGAGTTGCCGCCGACCGCGTAGACCTGGCGACCGAAGATCGTGTTCTTCGTGATGAAGCCGTAGATGATCGTGAGGACGCCGAGGATGATCGCGACGATCGGGACCGAGGTGCCGACCGGGCCGGCGCCGAACAGGTAGGTCGCGATGAGCGTGACGACGACGAGGACACCCGTCCGGACGATCGAGACCCACAGCGGCGGGACCTCGGCCTGCATCTTGCGACGGCGGGCGCGGCCACGGACCTCGATGATGATCAGCGCGACGATGGTCACGAGGCCGAGCAGCAGCGTGCCGTTCGAGTAGCCGAAGTCGGGGCCGAAGTCGCCGAGGAAGCCCGCGCCGATGCCGTTGTACGAATCAGGGGTCGGCACCGAGGTCGACTGGCCGATGATCTGGTTCGCACCGCGGAAGATGAGCTGACCGGCCAGCGTCACGATGAACGCGGGGACCCGGACGAAGGCCACCCAGAAGCCCTGCCACGCGCCGACGAGCGCGCCGACGCCGAGGCCGAGCAGGATCGCCGCCCACGCGGGCCAGTGCCAGACGGACATCGACTGGGCGACGATGATGCCGACGAACGCCGCGACCGAACCGACCGAGAGGTCGATGTGGCCCGCGATGATCACCATCACCATGCCGAGCGCGAGGATGAGGATGTAGGAGTACTGCAGGAACAGGTTGATCACGTTGGTGGGCTCGAGGATGAGCCCGCCCGTGGTGAACCAGAAGAAGGCGACGATCACGACGAGCGCGATGATCATGCCGTACTGGCCGACGCTGTTGCCCTTGCCGAAGAGCAGTTTCAGGTTGTTCATGAGACGAGTGCGCCCTTCCGCGCGGAGGTCATGCTGCGCATGAGGGTTTCGGGGTCTGCCTGGTCCGCGGGGACGTCGGCGGTGATCTGGCCCTCGAAGATCGTGTAGATCCGGTCCGAGAGGCCGAGGAGTTCGGGGAGCTCGGAGGAGATGAGGATGATGCCCTTCCCCTCCGCCGCGAGCTGCTGGATGATGCCGTAGATCTCGAACTTCGCGCCCACGTCGATGCCGCGGGTCGGCTCGTCGAGGATGAGCAGGTCGGGGTCGGTGAACATCCACTTCGACAGGACGACCTTCTGCTGGTTCCCGCCGGAGAGCTTGCCGACGTTCTCCTCGACCGTCGGCACCTTCGTGCGGAGCAGCTTCCGGTAGCGCTCGGCGACGCTGTACTCCTCGAGGGAGTCGACGACGCCGGCCTTCGAGATCTTCGGCAGGTCGGCGGCGACCGTGGAGCGCTTGACCGTGTCGAGCAGGTTGAGCCCGAGCGCCTTGCGGTCCTCGGACACGTAGCCGATGCCGTTCTCGATCGCCTGCTGGACGTTCGCGACCTTGATCTCGCGGCCGTCCTTGATGATCTCGCCGCCGAGCCAGGTGCCGTACGAGCGGCCGAAGATGCTCATCGCGAGTTCGGTGCGGCCGGCGCCCATGAGCCCGGCGAACCCGACGATCTCGCCGCGCTTGACGGAGAAGTTCGAGCCCTTGCAGACCAGGCGCGACGGGTCGAGCGGGTGCTGCACGGTCCAGTTGCGGACCTCGAAGAACGTCTCGCCGATCTTCGGGGTGCGGTCCGGGAAGCGGCTCTCGAGCGAGCGGCCGACCATCCCGCGGATGATCCGGTCCTCGTTGACGCCGTCGCCCTTCACGTTCAGGGTCTCGATCGTCTTGCCGTCACGGATGATCGTGATGCTGTCCGCGATCTGCTCGATCTCGTTGAGCTTGTGGCTGATGATGATGCTCGAGATGCCCTTGGCCTTCAGCCCGACGATGAGGTCGAGGAGGTGCTGGGAGTCGTTCTCGTTCAGCGCGGCGGTCGGCTCGTCGAGGATGAGGAGCTTGACGTCCTTGTGCAGGGCCTTGGCGATCTCGACGAGCTGCTGCTTGCCGACGCCGATGTTCTTGATCTGCGTGTCCGGGTCCTCGGCGAGCCCGACGCGGGCGAGGAGGTCCTGGGCACGGAGCTGTGCGCTCGTCCAGTCGATCACGCCGAACCGGGACGGCTCGTTGCCGAGGAAGAGGTTCTCGGTGATCGAGAGCTCCGGGATCAGCGCGAGCTCCTGGTGGATGATCACGATGCCGGCCTGCTCGGACTGCTTGATGTCCTTGAAGCGGACCTCTTCGCCCTCGAAGACGATCTCGCCCTCGTAGGTGCCGTACGGGTACACACCCGAGAGCACCTTCATGAGGGTCGACTTGCCCGCGCCGTTCTCGCCGCAGATCGCGTGGATCTCGCCGGCGCGGACGTCGAGCGACACCTCGGAGAGGGCCTTCACGCCCGGGAACTCCTTGGTGATGGACCGCATCTCGAGGATGGTCTCAGCTGCGGTCACCGACCTGGTGGCCAGGTCGGGGCCCTGTGGGGTTGACGCCACGGTGCATCTCCTTCTGCCGCTCCAGCGCGGCAGTCATTCGGGTTGACACAGCGGCAGCGGGGGCGCAGTCACCTGCGTGGACCTCGTTGTCGCGTCCGGTGCCCCGGCCGTGTGACGGTCCATGTGAACGGTCACATCGGCTGGAACGGGGGCAATCCTACGCACAGGTGTCCGGATGCTGTCAATTCGTCTTTGTCGCGGTTGTGTAACGGCCCGCGTCATCCGGCGCGACGCGCCGTCCGGTGCCCCCCCGGTGTGGGGTGTCGCGACGTGCGGATGCGGGATCCCGCACGGTCCGGACGGGAGGCGCGGGGCGGCCCCGACACGTGCCTCCAGGCCGGTGGGACGCGCGTCAGCGCGAGCGCGGCGCGCGCCTCCCGTCCGCCGCATCAGCGGGTCCGCGGGACGCGGCGCGTGCCTCCCGTCCGCCGCGTCAGCGGGTCCGCGGGACGCGGTGCGTGCCTCCCGTCCACCGCGTCAGCGGGACGCGCCACGTGCCTCCCGTCCCCCGCGTCAGCGGGTCCGCGGGGCGCTCGTCGACCCGCGGACGACAAGCTGCGGGACGATGTCGATCGGCCGGAGCTGTTCGTCGTCACGGGGCAGCAGGAGGTCCACGCAGCGCCGGCCGAGCTCCGCGAAGTCCACCTGCACGGTGGTGAGCGGCGGCCAGAAGTGCTTCGCCTCGGGGATGTCGTCGTAGCCCACGACGGACAGGTCGCCCGGTACGTCGAGGCCGTACGAGCGCGCCGCGTGCATGAGCCCGAGGGCCATCTGGTCGTTCGAGCAGAACACCGCGGTGCAGTCCCGCCACCGCAGCAGCTCGCGCCCCGCGTGGTACCCGAAGTCGGCGGTCCAGTCCCCGAGGATCGGCGCGACGACGGGCACGTCGCGGTCCGACATCTCCCGGAGGAACCCCTGCATCCGTGCGTCGGCCTCGATCCAGTCCTGCGGGCCGGCGATGTGGCGCACGTACTCGTGCCCGAGGTCGAGGAGGTGTGCGGTGGCGAGCCGGGCGCCCTCCATCTGGTCCACCCAGAGCGCCGTCGGGTCCTCGCCGACGCTCGCGCGCATCGTCACGTACGGCGTGCGGATGCCGAGCTCCTCGATGAGGTCGAACACCTTCTGCTGCGGTGCGATCACCACGATGCCCTCGACGTCGAGGTCGAGCAGCCGCTGGATGCTCTCGCGCACCGCGTCGTCCGTCGTCTCGGTGAGGGTCGAGGTCGTCACGTTGTACCCGCGGTCGACCGCCGCATCCTCGATGGCCTGGAGCGCCACCGCGGGTCCGTAGTGCGCACGCCGGGCGGTCAGGACGCCGATCGTGTGCGTCCGGCTGGTGACCAGTGCCCGCGCGGCCCGGTTCGGCCGGTACTGCAACTGCTCCATCGCCGCGAGGACCCGGTCACGGGTCTCGGCGCGGATCGCGTCCGAGTTGTTGAGGACCCGCGACACGGTCTGGTGCGACACCCCCGCGACCCGCGCGACGTCGCGGATGCTGGGCGCACGCGACTGCTGTGCTCGCGTCGTCGCCATTGCTGCTCATTCCCGCCCGATGCCGTGGCACGCCGATGTGCACGTTCACATTCCGGGCCTGATCATTATGCACGTCCCGTCCCTCGACGCCAGCCGAGTCCCGGGGGAGTTGTGCCCGCGCCCGTGGTGCGGTACCGTTCACGCCGTATCCGGCATATCGCGGATCACCACAACTGCAGATCGGCCGTCCGCCCGCGGACGGCAGTCGCTCCAGACCTCAGAGAACAGCGGCACCCGCAGCGCACCAGCGCTCAGGGTGTCGCTGTTTTTTCGTTCCCCGTCCCGCACACCACGAAGGAGTGGTCTTGACCAAGGCCCGCAGACTGACGAGCTTCATCGTCCTGTCGATGACCGGCGGCGTGATCTTCCAGGTCGCGTACATCCGGTTCGTCTTCCTCGCCGACACGGCGCACGCCCTCGACCTCTCGATCCAGCGCTACGGCGAGGTCACCAGCATCTTCGGCGCCGTCGCGGTCGTCATGTACTTCTGCGGCGGCTGGTTCGCCGACCGCTTCTCGCCGAAGGTCCTCATCGTCGTCGCGCTCGCCGGCACGGGGGCGGTCGACCTCTGGCTCTCCACGGTCCCGGGCGAGACCGGCGTCGTCGTCGCGCACGTCCTCATGGCGGTGCTCGGCATGGGGCTGTACTGGTCCTCGCTCGTCAAGCTCGTCTCGATGCTCGGGTCGGCGGACGAGCAGGGGTGGCTGTTCGGCTGGCTCGAGGGCGTCCGCGGCATCACGTCCACCGTGGTCGGGTTCATCGGCGCCGGCGTCGTGGCCGCGGCGATCGCCGAGTCGGCCGGCGTGCTCTGGGTGATGCGGATCTACGGCGCGCTCTGCCTCGTGTTCGCCGTGCTCGTCCTGCTCGTCGTCCGCGTCGACCGGGCCGCGCTGGACGGGGTCGAGAAGCAGACCGTCACCCTGCGTCAGCTCGCCGCAGCCGCCCGCAACAAGTACACCTGGCTGATCGGTGCGTCGATCATGCTCATGTACTGCTTCTACACGCTGCTCGGGTACCTCACGCCGCTGCTGCAGTACGGCTACGCGGTGCCCGTCGTGCTCCTCGGCGCGATCGGCGTCGTCCGCACCTACGTCTTCCAGATCCTCGGCGGGCCGGCCGGCGGGGTGCTCGTGGCGCGGTGGACCAGGTCGTCGCCCGCGTTCCTCCGGTGGGCGTTCGTCGTCGCGGCCGTCAGCGCCCTCGGCTTCCTCCTGCTCCCGCAGCGCCCCGCGCTCGTCTGGGTCGCGGTCGTGCTCATGATCGTGATGTGCCTCGCCGTCTTCACCTCCCGCGGCGTCTACTGGGCGCAGGTCGGCGAGGTCGAGGTCCCGTTGGCCCAACGAGGCGGCGTGATCGGCCTGGCGTCCGGCATCGCCTACCTGCCCGACGCGTTCCTGCCGGCCGTCGCGGCGTGGTGGGTCGGCGACCCGGCCAACGGGGTGCCGCAGCAGGGCGGCGGCTACACGACGATGTTCGCCGTCCTCCTGGCCGCTGCGCTCCTCGGCGTCCTGTCGACCACCATCACGATGCGCGTCCGGTCCCGCGACCGCGCCCGCCAAACGCCGGACGACGCCGTCGTCGCCGCGGCCTGACCTCCCTCACGAAAGGACCCCATCCCATGGACATCCGCGACTTCTCGCTGGACCTGTTCTCCCTCGCGGGCAAGCGCGCCGTCGTCACGGGCGGGAACTCCGGCCTCGGGCAGGCGTTCTCGCTCGCCCTCGCCAAGGCCGGTGCCGACGTCTTCGTCCCGAGCGTGGTCGACGACGACGGGACGACGCGGGCGCTCGTCGAGGCCGAGGGGCGTCGATACGAGTTCCTCGAGGTCGACCTCACCGCGGCGGACGCCCCGGAGCGGATCGTCGCCGAGTGCGAGGCGCGCCTCGGCGGGATCGACGTCCTGGTCAACTCGGCGGGCATCTGCCTCCTCGACGACGTCGAGGCGTTCGACCGCGCCAAGTGGGACCCGATGGTGGCGGTCAACCTCACGGCGCCGTTCGCCCTCGGGCACGCCGTCGCACGGCGGTTCGTCGCGCAGGGCTCCGGGAAGATCATCAACATCGCGTCGCTGTTCGCGTTCCTCGGCGGACAGTGGTCCCCGGCGTACGCGGCGACGAAGCACGGGATCGTCGGGTTCACGAAGGCGTACTGCGACGAGCTCGCCCAGCACAACGTGCAGGTGAACGCGATCGCCCCCGGGTACTTCGCGACGAAGATCACCGAGCAGACGCGGTCCGACCCGGAGACGAACCAGCGCGTGCTCGACCACATCCCGGCCGGACGATGGGGCGACGTCGCCGACCTGATGGGGGCGACCGTCTTCCTGGCGTCCCGCGCATCCGACTACGTGAACGGCCACACCCTCACCGTCGACGGCGGTTACCTCGTCCGCTGACGCCCGACGACCTCACCGGGTCCCCCACCGGACCCACCACGATCCACCAACGGAAGGACCACCACCATGATCGACTCGATCGCCACGCTCGACCGGGCCGAGATCCTCGCCCGCCTGGCAACCGTCGTCCGCCCGGAGCAGATCGACACCGACGAGCAGCACCTGCTCGACGCGAGCGTCGACCGCTTCAAGAAGTACCAGGCCGTGCACGGCATCCACGACGCCCCGACCCCGGTCGCGATCGTCAACGCCGAGTCCACCGAGGACGTCGCCGCGGTCCTGGCGTTCGCGGACGAGAACCTGGTCAACATCGTGCCGCGCACCGGTCGCACCGGCACCGAGGGCGGCCTCGAGACGAGCGTCGTGGACACCATCGTGCTCGACTGCTCGCGGATGGACGCCGTCCTGCGCATCGACCCCGAGAACATGCAGGTCACGGTGCAGGCGGGTGTCCCGCTCCAGCGCCTCGAGGACGAGCTCCGCGCCCAGGGCCTCACGACCGGCCACTCGCCGCAGTCGAAGCCGCTCGCACAGTACGGCGGGCTCGTCGCGACCCGCTCGATCGGGCAGTTCTCGACGCTCTACGGCGCGATCGAGGACATGGTGGTCGGACTCGAGGCCGTGTTCCCCGGCGGCGCGGTCCGTCGCATCAAGGCCGTCCCGCGCCGTTCCGCCGGCCCGGACATCCGTCACGTCGTGATCGGCAACGAGGGCGCCCTCTGCGTCATCACCGAGGTGACGATCAAGGTCTTCCGGTACCAGCCGGAGAACAACGAGTTCCACGGCGCCCTCGTCGACGACGTGCGCACGGGCATCGCGATCCTGCGCGAGGTCATCGTGGGCGGCTTCCGCCCGTCCGTCGTGCGCCTGTACTCGCCGGAGGACGCGAACCAGCACTTCGCGCACTTCTCGAAGGGCAAGTGCGTCGTCGTGTTCGTCGCCGAGGGCCCGAAGGGCATCGTCACCGCCACGAGCGCCGAGATCCAGCGCGTCCTCGACCAGCACCCGCACGAGAAGGTCGACCCGGCGCTCATCGAGTCCTGGTTCGACAACCTCAACTGGGGCCAGGACAAGATCGACGCCGAGAAGCGCACCATGCTGCAGGACCAGCACCTCGGCTACACCACCGAGATCTCGGCCGACTGGTCCGCGGTCGCCGACGTGTACGACGCCGTGATGCACCGGATCCGCACCGAGTACCCGCACGCCGGCGACCTCACGATGCTCGGCGGGCACTCCTCGCACAGCTACCAGACCGGCACGAACATGTACTTCGTGTACGACTACCGCATCGACTGCTCCCCCGAGGAGGAGATCGAGAAGTACCACATCCCGCTCAACGCGATCATCGTCGAGGAAGCCCTGCGGCACGGCGGCTCGATGGTCCACCACCACGGCGTCGGCAAGTACCGCACCCCGTGGGTCGAGGAGGAGCACGGTTCGGCGTTCGCGATCATGCAGGGGCTCAAGGCCCAGTTCGACCCGAACGGCATCATGAACAAGGGCACGATCTTCCCCGCGGCCGGCGCGATCCAGCCCGCCGCGGCGGAGCCGGACACGTCGTTCGGCCGACGCACCGACGGGGTCCGCGAGGGATGACCCGCTACCTCGTCGGCATCGACAACGGCTCGCAGTCGTCGAAGGTCACGATCTTCGACGAGCGGGGCGGGGTCGTCGCCGAGGGGCGGGTCCCGCTCCGGCCGAACCACACCCCGGCGCCGGGCGTGGTCGAACACCCCGACGACGACCTCTGGGACTCGATCGCGGCCGCGTGCCGGGCCGCGATGGCGGCCTTCCGCGGGGACCCGTCCGACATCGTCGGCGTCGGCCTCTGCACGATCCGGTTCTGCCGGGCGGTGCTCCGCGCCGACGGGTCGCTCGCCCAACCGGTCATGTCGTGGATGGACGCCCGCGTGGGTCGACCGTTCGTCGCCGAGCACGACGACGTCGCCTTCGTCACGACGTCCTCCGGGTACGTCACGCACCGGCTCACCGGCGCGTTCCGGGACACCGCCGCGAACTACCAGGGCTCGTGGCCGATCGACACGGACACGCGGCGGTGGAGCACCGACGAGGCCCCGTACGGCGCGACCGGTCTCGACCGGTCGCAGCTCTTCGAGCTCGTCGACCCGGGGGCCGTCCTCGGCGCGGTGACCGACGAGGCCGCCGCCGCCACCGGGCTGCCCGCGGGTCTGCCGGTCGTGGCGACGGCGAACGACAAGGCGGTGGAGGCGCTCGGGTGCGGGCTCCTCGACCCGACGACGCTGCTCGTGTCGCTCGGCACCTACATCGCCGGCATGTCCGTCGGTGCGCGGAACATCCGCGAGGCGACCGACTTCTGGACCAACTTCGGCGCGGAGCCGGGCCGCTGGCTCTACGAGTCCGGCGGCATCCGACGGGGCATGTGGACCGTCAGCTGGTTCCGCGACCTCCTGGGTCCGGAGGCGGCTGCCGCCGCGGAGGCCGCCGGGGAACGGGTGGAGGACCGGCTGAACCGTGAGGCCGCGCTCGTCCCGCCGGGGTCGGACGGCCTGCTCACCGTGCTCGACTGGCTGGCGCCGACCGACGTCCCGTACCGCAAGGGGTCGATCCTCGGCTTCGACGGTCGACAGGGGCGGGCACACGTCTACCGGTCGATCCTCGAGGGCATCGCCATGACGACGCGGCACCGCGCCGACGCGATGGGCGCCGAGCTCGGCACCCGGTACGAGCGCGTGGTCGTCTCGGGCGGCGGCTCGAGCTCCGAGCTGGTGATGCAGATCATGGCGGACGTGTTCCAGGTGCCGACGATCCGCGTGGTCGGCGACAGCGCCGCGGGTCGGGGCGCGGCGATCTGCGCGGCGGTCGCCACGGGCGTGCACCCCTCGTTCGACGCGGCGGTGACGGCCATGGTCGTCGAGCGCGACCGGTTCGCACCCGTCGCGGCGAACGCCGCCGTCTACGACGCGCTCCGTGCGGTGCACGCGGACGTGACCGCGCACACCGACGCGATCTACCAGCGGACGGCAGCCGTCGTCGGCTGACGCGACCGCGCACGGCCGGGAGGCACGGGGCGGGCCCGCACCGTGCCTCCCGGCCGTCGTGGGTCGCGTCAGCGCCTACAACCAGTTGCGCTTGCGGAAGATCGCCCAGAGCACGCCCATCAGGACGAGCATCGCGACGATCGCGACCGGGTACCCGAACCGCCAGTGCAGCTCCGGCATGTCGTCGAAGTTCATCCCGTAGATGCCCGCGATGAGGCCGGGGGCGAAGAGGATCGCCGCCCACGACGAGATCTTCTTCACCTCCTCGCCCTGGCGGTGCGCGGCGCGGGCGAGCTGTCGGCTCTCCTCGCCCTGCGCGAGGCTGGCGCTGGTCATCCGCCGCATGGCCTCGTTCTGCTCCTGGCTGACGAGCGTCGCGTGCAGCGTGAGGGCGTTCTCCAGGAGGGCCCGGAACGAGTCCACGCGCTCGGTGACCCGCAGCGCGTGGTCGAGCACGTTGCCGAGTCGGTGTCGGACCTCCTCGTCGACGCCGTACTTGTCGGCCCCGCGGAGGAGCCCCTGCACCATGGCGGGCACCGGCGTCGTCGCACGCTGGAACCCGAGGACCTCGCTGAGGAGCTGGTAGATCCGCTTCGAGACGCCGGGGTCGACCTGGCCGGCGAAGAGCTGGTCCTCGATGGCGTCGATCTCCTCCTGCAGGATCTCGACGATCGGTGCGTAGCCGTCGACGACCTCGTCGAGGACCGCCGCGGTCACGGCCTCCGACCCGCGCGCGAGGAAGTCCGGATCGGCCTCGCAGCGGGCGCGCAGCGCGGCGAGGTCCGGGCGCTCGGCGTGCCGGACGCTCACCACGAACCGGTCGCCGACGAAGAGGTGCACCTCGCCGAAGCGGACCTCCTCCGCGGAGCGGTCGTACCAGGCGGGCCGGAGGACGAGGAACAGGGTGTCGCCGTACCGTTCGAGCTTCGCCCGCTGGTGCCCCTTGCGGGCGTCCTCCACGGCGTTCTCGTGCAGGTCGAACTCGGTCGCGACGGCCGCGAGCTCGGACGGGTCGGGTCGGAGCAGGCCGATCCACGCGAGGTCGCCCCGCGTCGGCCGCGACGGGGTCGACGGCGAGTCGACGCGGTGTCCTGCGACGTAGACGGCGTTGTCGATCAGTGCCATGGCGTGCTCCTTGCGGTCTCGGGAGCAGGCAGGCGCGAACCGCCCGTGGGCGGCGGGGGATCAGGAGCGGGGCGCGCGGATCCGTCCGGGCAGGATCCGTCGGCCCGATCGAGGATGGTCACCCGACATCGCGCCTCACCTGCCTTCCTGGTCGTCCGGGGACTGCCGCGTGCAGTCCGGTGAGCGAGCCTACGCTCGCCGGCCGCCCACGTCGAGCCGGGTCACATGTCCCAGACGTCGCGGTTCGACGAGGCGACCGCGACCGCACCCGCACCGAGCGCCGCCATCACGTCCGCCTTGTCGCACACCAGGCCGCCGGCGATCACCGGGACGTCGGTGTCGGACCGCAGCCACGTGATCACCCGGGGCATGCACCCGGGGAGGATCTCGATCGCGTCGGGACGGGCCTGCTCGACGACCCGGGGGAGCTGGTGGTACGAGAACGAGTCGACGAGGAAGAACCGCTGCACGGCGACGAGTCCGGCGCGACGGGCGGCCCGCACGAGGTTCGACTTGGTGGAGAGGACCCCGTCCGCACGGGTGTTCGCGGCGAGCCACGTCACGACGACGTCGCGGCTGGAGAAGCCGTCCAGCAGGTCGACGTCGACGAGGACGGTCTTGCCCGTGTCCTTCGCCCGTGCCACGACGTCGGCGACGTCGAGCACGCTGCCGAACAGCACGAACACGACCCCGCGGTCCGAGGCCAGGACGTCGTCCAGCGCGCCGACGTCCTTCACGCTGGCGATGACGGGGTCGTCACGGAGCGCGTCGAGCAGGGCGTCGGCGGCGCTGGTGGTGTCGCGCTCCGTGGTGGTCATGCCGACCATTGTCGATGCCGAGCGCTGGGGACGCGCTGGTCGCCGCCCCGCGGTCGTCGACCGGCTACGGGGTGATGCGGAGTCCGGCCTGCTCGGTCTCGGCGAGCTGCCACCCGAGCCACGGGCTCCACGCGAACGGTGCGCCGGCGACCGAGGCCCGCAGCTCGTCCTCGGAGACCCACGCGTACTCCGCGACCTCGTCGTCCGCGGGGGCCGGGACGTCGTCGGTCACGGCGCGGAACACCGGGCAGACCTCGTTCTCGACGATCCCGGACGCGTCGACCGCCCGGTACCGGAAGTCGGGCAGGACGGACTCCACGTCGCGGACCGTGATGCCGAGCTCGCGCGACGCCCGGCGGGCGATCGCGTCCTCGAACGTCTCGTCCGGGCCGGGGTGGCCGCAGAAGGTGTTCGTCCACACCCCGGGCCAGGTCTTCTTGGACAGCGCGCGACGGGTCACGAGGACCTGCCCGGCGGTGTTCCGCACGTGGCACGAGAAGGCCAGGTGGAGGGGCGTGTGGTCGGTGTGCACCGTGAACTTGTCCGCTGTTCCGACCGGGGTACGGTCGTCGTCCAGCAACACCACGGATTCAGGGAAAGTCGTCATCTGCACCGATAGGTTAGGCCAATGAGCGAGGAAGCGACCACCGTGGCGCAGAACGACCTTGCGCTCGTCGACGACTGCCTCGAGCGCTTCTTCGCCGTCTCGAGCGCTCGGGCCGAGCGCTACGGCGGCCCGAACCCGGAGCTCTGGCGCGTGCTGCGCCGGGCGAGCATGGGCGGCAAGCGGTTCCGGCCGCGCATGGTGCTCACGGCCTACACGGCGCTCGGGGGCTGCGACACGGCCGCCGCGGTGCCGGTCGGTGCGGCGTACGAGCTGTTGCACACCGCCCTCGTGGTGCACGACGACGTCATCGACCGCGACTGGTCGCGCCGGGGTCAGCCGAACGTGGCCGGGTCCTTCCGCGACACCGGGACGACCGGCGGGCTCCCGCTGCCCACCGCCGAGCACCGGGGCACGAGCGCCGCGGTCATCGCCGGCGACCTCGCGCTCGCCGCGGCCCCGCGGTTCATCGAGGCGTCGGGCGTCACGGGCGAGCGGCGAGCGCGCCTGCTCGACATCTTCGACGAGGCCGTGTTCGCGAGCGCCGCCGGCGAGATGGCCGACGTCGACCTCGCGCTCGGGCCGATGCCGACCGTGGACGAGGTCCTGGCGATGGAGCGGGCGAAGACGAGCGTCTACTCGTTCGAGGCGCCGCTCCAGTCCGGTGCCGTGCTGGCCGGGGCCCCGGAGTCGGTCGTCGCCGCGCTGGGCGCGTTCGGCCGCGAGATCGGCATCGCCTACCAGATCGTCGACGACCTGCTCGGCGTGTTCGGTGCCGAGGCCGAGACCGGCAAGACCGTCCTCGGCGACCTGCGCGAGGGCAAGCGGACCGTGCTCATCGCGCACGCCGCGGCCACGGACTGCTGGCCGGAGCTGTCCGAGCACCTCGGCGACCCGGACCTCACCGAGGAGCGGGCCGCCGAACTCCGTGCCACGCTGGTGTCCTGCGGCGCGAAGGCCGCAGCCGAGCAGCGCGTCGCCGAGCACACGGCGCTCGCACGCGCCGAACTCGCGGGGTTGCCCTACGACCTCGCCGACCGACTGGAGTCCATCGTGTCCGAACTCGTGGAGCGAGCCCGGTGACCGTCGAGCACCACGTGCAACCGCCCCGCCCCGCCCGACTCCCGCTGTACGACGCCACCGCCGAGGCCGCGTCCGGGGTCGTGATCGCCCGGTACTCCACGTCGTTCGGCCTGGCCTCGCGCCTGCTCCGCAAGGACGCCCGCGAGCACATCCGCAACGTGTACGCGCTCGTCCGCGTCGCCGACGAGGTCGTGGACGGGCCGGCGACCGAGGCCGGGCTCGACCGTGCGCTCGCCCGCACCGTGCTCGACGAGCTCGAACGGGACACCGAGCGCGCGATGGAGCTGGGCTTCTCGACCAACCCGGTCGTGCACGCCTTCGCCCGCTCCGCCCGCGTCACCGGCTTCGGTGCCGAGCTGACCAGGCCGTTCTTCGCGTCGATGCGCATGGACCTCGACCGCACCGAGCACGACGACGTCTCCTTCCGGGAGTACGTGTACGGCTCGGCCGAGGTCGTCGGCCTGATGTGCCTCCGGGCCTTCGTGTACCGCGCCGGTCGCCCCACCTTCGACGACTCGGTGCTCGTCGACGGCGCCCGGGCACTCGGCGCCGCGTTCCAGAAGGTCAACTTCCTCCGCGACCTGCACGCCGACTTCGAGGTCCTCGGCCGCTCGTACTTCCCCGGCGTCGACCTGCGCACGTTCGACGAGGCCACGAAGGCCCGGCTCGTCGCCGACGTCCGGGCCGACCTCGACCGCGCCGCGATGACGATCCCGCTCCTGCCCCGCGACGCGCGGCACGCGGTCGGCCTCGCGCACGCCCTCTTCCACGAGCTCAACGAGCGCATCGCGCGCACACCCGCGTCGCAGCTCGTCGCCACGCGCGTGCGCGTGCCCGATCCGGTCAAGGTGCGGTTGGCGGCGCAGGTGCTGTCCGGCCGCGGACCGGCCACGCGACGGCCGGGAGGCACGGCATGACCCCGCCCCGCGCCTCCCGTCCGACCGGATCCGTGTCCACCACCCGGCGCAAGGTCCCCGCGCGTCGCGCGGTCGTGATCGGCGGCGGCATCAGCGGACTCGCGTCCGCCGCGCTGCTCGCGCGGGACGGCTACGCCGTCACGCTCCTCGAGCAGCGCGCCCAGCTCGGCGGTCGCGCCGGGTCGTGGGAGCGGGACGGGTTCCGCTTCGACACCGGGCCGTCGTGGTACCTCATGCCCGAGGTGTTCGACCACTTCTTCCAGCTGCTCGGCACCACCGCGGCGGAGCAGCTCGACCTCGTCACGCTCGACCCCGGTTACCGCGTGTACTCCGAGGGGTACGAGGAGCCGCTCGACCTCCGCGCCGACAAGGAGGCGAACATCGCGCTCTTCGAGTCGGTGGAGCCCGGCGCCGGCGAGCGGATGCGCAGGTACCTCGACTCCGCCGAGGAGACCTACGCCATGGCGGTGCGGCGCTTCCTCTACACGACCTTCGCGGACCTCCGGAAGCTCGCGGCGCCGGACGTCCTGCGGCGCCTGCCGAAGCTGCTCCGCCTGCTCACCGAGCCGCTCGCGAAGTACGCGGAGACGGCCGTCCGGGACCGTCGGCTCTGGCAGGTCCTCGGCTACCCGGCGGTGTTCCTCGGCACGAGTCCGTATCTCGCGCCGAGCATGTACCACCTGATGAGCCACCTCGACCTCGCCGACGGGGTGCAGTACCCACAGGGCGGCATCCACGAGATCATCGGCGCGATCGGACGCCTGGCCCGGGCCGAGGGCGCCCAGGTCATCGCCGGCGCCAAGGTCGAGCGGATCCTCGTCGAGGACGGCCACGTCACCGGTGTCGTGCACCGCGACCGGGACGGCGAGCAGCACGTCGCGCCCGCCGACCTCGTCGTGAGCGCGGCCGACCTGCGGCACACCGAGCTGCAGCTGCTCGACCCCGAGCACCGCACGTACCCGGAGCAGCACTGGCAGAAGCGCGACCCCGGCCCGTCCGCGGTGCTCGTGTACCTCGGCGTGGACGGACCGGTCCCGGGGCTCCTGCACCACACCCTCGTGTTCACCGCCGACTGGCACGCGAACTTCGGCGCCATCTTCGGGAAGGACCGGCACGTGCCGGACCCGGCGTCGATCTACGTCTGCGCGCCGAGCGAGACGGACCCGACCGTTGCCCCGCCCGGATCGAGCAACCTGTTCGTCCTCGTGCCGCTCCCGGCCGACCTGTCGATCGGGAAGGGCGGCGTGGACGGCGCCGGCGACTACGAGGTGGAGCGGATCGCCGACCGCGCCATCGAGGTGATCGCCGAGCGCGCCGGGGTCCCCGACCTCCGCGACCGCATCCGGGTGCGCCGCACGATCGGGCCGCAGGACTTCGCGGACGACCTCAACGCGTGGAGCGGCTCGATGCTCGGGCCGGCGCACACCCTCCGGCAGAGCGCGTTCTTCCGCGAGCCGAACAGGTCGAAGAAGGTCGACGGGCTCTACTACGTCGGCGCGTCGACGACACCGGGGATCGGCCTGCCGATGTGCCTGATCAGCGCCGAGGTGCTCATCAAGCGTCTGCACGGCGACACGAGCACGGAACCGCTCCCGACCCCGCTCGTGCGGGACGCGGCGGTCTGATGCCGGGGCTCTACCTCGCCGGGCTGGTCGTGTCGCTGGTCGGCATGACCGTGCTCGACGCCCGCTTCCGCCTGTTCTTCTGGCGGGCACCGGGGCGTGCGACCGCGGTGATGGCGATCGGCATGGCGTTCTTCCTCGTGTGGGACCTCGCCGGGGTCGCCGCGGGCATCTTCTTCATCGGGCCGCAACGGTTGCTCACCGGGCTCGTCGTGGCACCGGAGGTCCCGGTCGAGGAGCTCTTCTTCCTCCTGCTGCTCTGCTACACGACCATGAACGCGTTCGGTGCGGTCGCGCCGATCGTGGCGAGGGCGCTGGATCGGCGGCGGACGTGAGCTCGCACGCCGCCTACGCCCTCCTCGCGGTGCCGTTCCTGGCGGTCGCGGTCCTCGTCGCGGTGCTCGCCGGGGTCGTCGCCGCCCGCCGGGCGCGGGACGCCGGACGACCCGCGGGATCCGGGCGTCGGGTCGCCGTCGTGAGCGGGATCGTCGCGGGGGCCGTGCTCCTCGGCATGACGATCGTCTTCGACAACGTCATCGTGACCCTGCGCGTGGTGGCGTACGACCCGTCGCTCATCAGCGGTGCGAAGATCGGTGCGATCCCGGTCGAGGACCTCGCGTACTCGATCGGTGCGGTCCTGCTGCTCCCCGCCCTGTGGGTGCTGCTGGACCGGCCGTCCCGCTCCGCGTCGCCGGAGCACCCGTCCCGCTCCGCGTCGCCGGAGCACCCGTCCCGCTCCGAGCCCGGTGCGCGACCGTCCGCAGAAGGCGAGCCGACCCGATGACCGCGACCCGTGCCTCCCGGCCGTCGACCATGCGCGCACTGTTCACGTCCTCGCGGCCGATCAGCTGGGTGAACACCGCCTACCCGTTCGGTGCCGCGTACCTGCTCGGCGCCGACGTGTTCGGGTCCGTGCTCGGCGTCGTGACCTTCATCGTGGGGGTCGTGTACTTCCTCGTGCCGTACAACCTCGCGATGTACGGCATCAACGACGTCTTCGACTACGAGTCCGACCTGCGCAACCCGCGGAAGGGCGGTGTCGAGGGGGCGCTGCTCGACAAGAGCGTGCACCGCACGACGCTCTGGGCCGTCGTCGTCACGAACGTGCCGTTCCTCGTGGCGCTCGTCGTGCTCGGCGGGCTGAGCGGCAACGGCCCGTGGTCGTGGCTCGTCCTCGCGATCAGCGTGTTCGCGGTCATCGCCTACTCGGCGCCGGGGCTGCGGTTCAAGGAGAAGCCGTTCCTCGACTCGCTGACCTCGTCGACGCACTTCGTGTCGCCGGCCGTGTACGGGCTCGCGCTCGCCGGTCCCCACTGGACGGGGCAGCTCGTCGCGGTCGTCGTGGCGTTCTTCCTGTGGGGAGTGGCGTCGCACGCGTTCGGGGCCGTGCAGGACGTGCTCGCCGACCGGGCGGGCGGCATCGGCTCGGTGGCGACCGTGATCGGGGCGCGTGCCACCGTCCGGCTGGCGTTCGTCGCGTACGTCGTCGCGGGCGTCGTCCTGCTGTTCTCGGCGTTCCCGGGCCCGATCGCCGCGGTCGTCGTGGTGCCGTACGCGCTCAACGTGCTGCCGTGGTGGAACGTGACCGACGCCGGGGCCGAGGCGGCGAACGCGGGGTGGAAGCGCTTCCTCTGGATCAACTACCTCGCCGGGTTCCTCGTGACGATGGCGCTCATCGCGTACGCGTTCGTGCGCTGACGCCCGCGCCCGCCCCGCCCCGCCCGACGCCCCGAGCGTCACCGGTGCCTGACAGACTGGACGCCGCGTGCGTCGTGGCCGGCGTACGCGTCCAACACGAAGGAGTGCTCGCATGTCGGTCCGCATCATCCACGTCGGTCTCGGAGGCTGGGGCGGCAACTGGGCCCGCACCGCCATCCCCGAGGTGTCGGAGGTCGAGGTGGTCGGCATCGTCGACCCCGTGCCCACGACGCTCGACGCCGTGCGGACGGACCTCGCCCTGCCGGAGTCCGCAGCCTTCGCGTCACTGACCGAGGCGCTCGCCGGGGTGGAGGCCGACGCGGTCGTCATCACCGCCCCCGCCGTCACGCACGTGCCGCTCGCGCTCGAGGCCCTCGACGCCGGCAAGCACGTCCTCGTCGAGAAGCCCTTCGCCAACACCGCGGAGGAGGCTGCGACCGCCGTCCGCCGCGCCGAGGAGCTCGGGCTCGTGCTCCAGGTCAGCCAGAACTACCGCTGGTACCCCGCCCCTCGGGTCGTCACCGAGCTGCTCGAGGCGGACGTCGTCGGCGAGGTCGCCACGATCGACGTCGACTTCCGGCAGTGGGACAACGACCTCCCGTTCGAGGAGCACCCGCACTACCGCTTCCCGCACGCGATGATCAACGACATGGCCATCCACCACTTCGACCTGATGCGGATGGTCACCGGCCGCGAGCCCGTCCGCGTGTACGCGCGCGCCTCGTCGCCGTCGTTCAGCAAGTACCAGGACGAGGCGATCGCGTCGATGCTCATCGAGCTCGAGGACGGGCTCGTCGTCAGCTACCGCGGCAGCTGGCTCTCCCGGGCACCCCGGACCGCCTGGGCTGGCGAGTGGAGCATCCAGGGGTCGGACGGCGAGCTCTGGTTCACGAGCCGCTCGGGCGAGCCGAACGCCGTCGAGGGGGACCGCGTGACCCTCCGCCGCACGCAGGACGACGAGGCCGAGGTCGTGGAGCTGCCGACGATGCAGCACACGGACCGCCAGGGCGGGCTGCAGGCCTTCGCGCGCTCGGTCCTCGGCGGGCCGGCCCCGGAGACGAGCGGCCGCGACAACCTGCGCAGCCTCGCGGTGATGGAGGCTGCGCAGCGCTCGGCGGCGTCCGGCCTGCCCGAGGACGTCGTCGTCCCCGAGTAGCCCGGCGTCGACAGCGACAGCGACAGAACCGTGCGGCAGCAGCCGTGCCATCTGTCGCTGTCGTGACCCGGTCGCGGACGCCGCGTCGCCAGCGACACAGCCGCAGACGACGCGGCGGCGCCTCCAGCCGCGACCACCACCGGACGGGAGGCACGGTGCGGGCCCGCACCGCGCCTCCCGTGCGTCCCCCGGTCCAGCCCGCCACACCGTGCCGGAGCCGACCATCCGGCACGGTGGGTGCCACGACGGTCGGGAGCCGTGCATCCGGCACCGGAGTCGCCTGCGAACTGTGGGCCGTCGTGGATCGGCCCTGGTAGGCACGACGTATGCCCAACGACAGCCTGCCCGAGCTCGAACTCGCCAACGCCCGCGCGCGTGAGGGCATCACCGACACCGTCGCGGAGATCCGCCGTCGCACCGACGTGCCCGCACGTACCCGGCTCGCGATCGCGAAGACGAAGCAGCGCTGGCACCGCGACCCCACCCCGCTCGTGGCGATGGGCATCACCGCGGCGGCCGGCGTCGCGGCGATCGTCCTCGGGGCACGGATCGGCCGCACCGACGCCGGGCACCTGGCGAAGCCGCCGGCGTCGACCGCGTTCACCGCCCTGCTGCCCTTCGGCGCACGCGGTGGCGACGGTCCGGGGGCCGCCGAGCAGTCGCAGCCCGGCAAGAAGGGTCGCAAGGCGCGGAAGAAGGCGGCCGAGCAGGCGCTCGACCGCGACCCGGTGCACCGCAACCGCGTGAAGCAGCGCGCCGGCATCGCTGCCGTCCAGCGCCGCGCGACGAAGAACCGCAAGCAGGCCGCTGCCCGGGCGAAGGCGGCCGCCAAGGCCGCGGCGAGGGGCTGACGATGGCACGCGAGCGTACGAAGCCGACCCCCGACGACCCTCGCAAGCCGGACAGCCCGACCGACCTCACGAAGCCGTCGGTCGTGTACACGCTGAAGAAGACGCTCCGTGAGTTCTCGGGCGACCAGTGCACCGACCTCGCGGCGAGCCTGACGTACTACACCGTGCTCGCGCTCTTCCCCGGGATCCTGGCCGTGGTCTCGATCCTCGGGCTGGTGCACAACCCGACGGACACCATCGACACGGTCCTCGCCGTCGTGCAGAACATCGGCGGCGGCCAGGTCACCGAGCTGGTCCGGGAGCCGATCGAGAGCCTCGTCCGCTCGCCCGCGGCGCCGATCACGTTCGTCGTCGGTCTCCTCGGAGCCCTCTGGTCGGCCTCCGGCTACGTCGGCGCCTTCGGCCGTGCGATGAACCGCATCTACAACGTCCGCGAGGGCCGGCCGATCTGGAAGCTCCGCCCGACGATGCTCGGCGTGACGCTGTTCACCGTCGTGTTGCTGGTCCTCGGCCTGGTCGTCCTCGTGAGCGGCCCGCTGGCGAAGAGCGTCGGCGACCTCGTCGGCCTCGGCGACGCAGCCGCCACCGTGCTGCTCGTCGTGCAGTGGCCGATCCTGCTCGCCATCGCGATCGTCGTCGTCGCGGTGCTCTACTACTGGGCACCGAACGTCGAGCAGCCGAAGTTCCGCTGGGTGAGCGGTGGGTCGATCGTCGCGATCCTCATCTGGGTCGTCGCGAGCCTCGGCTTCGGGTTCTACGTCGGCAACTTCTCGAACTACAACGCCACGTACGGCTCCCTCGGCGGCGTGATCGTCTTCCTGCTCTGGATCTGGATCACGAACAACGCGCTGCTGTTCGGTGCGGAGTTCGACGCCGAGCTGGAACGCAGTCGGGAGCTGCAGGCCGGCATCCGCGCCGAGGAGGAGATCCAGCTCCCGGAGCGGGACACCCGGCAGATCGAGAAGCAGGACGCGCAGCGCGCCAAGGATGTCCTCGAGGGCATCAAGATCCGGCAGGGCGCCGACCGTCGCTGACCCGGGGGCGCCCGGTCCGCCGGACCTCCACCTGACGCCGAGCACATTCCCGGCCAGAGACGTTACCGTCCTGGCGTGCCGACCTTCCTCGACGAGCTGCCGTTCTGGCCGCTCGTCGCCGCGCTCCTCGTGATCGTGTTCTGCCGCGCGCAGGCCACGTACTGGGTTGCGCGACTGGCGGTCACGGGCGCGTCGCGTTCGCGCCTCGGGCGGTGGGTCGACGGTGCCGCCGTCCGCCGGGGCTCCGCCCTCCTCGACCGTTGGGGACTGCCGGTCGTCGCCGTCAGCTTCCTCACGGTCGGCCTCCAGACCGTGATGAACGCCGCGGCGGGCCTCGCCCGGGTCGCGTGGTGGCGGTACACCGCCGCGATGCTCGTCGGCTGCGTGGCCTGGGCGCTCGTCTACGCCACGGTCGGGCTCGCCGTGTTCTGGGCCGTGCTCGCCGCGGTCGCGGGCTCGCAGTGGGGTGTCGCCGCGATCGCCCTCGTGGTCGCGGTCGGCGCAGTCGGGTGGGTCGTGCTCCGCCGGCGGCGCGGCGCGTCCGTCGCCTCCCGCTGACGCCTGTCAGGCGCGGTCGGGCCACGGCTGCGTCGACCGGCTCCTGTCGGACCGCCACCGCCACGACCCGGCCTGGAGGAACGGTGCGGCCCCGTCAGACCGCTTCCGTAGGCTGGTGGGCATGACCGACACCGCGCCTCCCGTCAGCCTGCCCACCGCGCTCGTGACGGGCGCGACCCGCGGGATCGGCCGGGCGATCGCGCTCGACCTCGGCCGGACGCACCACGTGTTCGTCGGCGGCCGGAGCGCCGAGGCGGTCGACGCCCTCGTCGCCGAGCTCCCGCACGCGTCGTCGTTCGTGGGCGACCTCGGCGCCGGCGACGCCCCCGCGCTGCCGGACCGACTCGACGTCCTCGTGCACAACGCCGGGGTCGAGGAGGGCACCACCGTCGCCGACACCGAGCGGGCGGTCTGGGAGCGCGTCTTCGCCACCAACCTCTTCGCCGTCGCCGAGCTCACCCGACGGGCGCTCCCGGCGCTCCGCGCGGCCCGGGGGATCGTCGTGCCGATCAACAGCGGCTCCGGCTTCCACTCCGGCCCCGGCGGCGGGGTCTACGCGGCGTCGAAGTTCGCCCTCCGCGCGTTCGCCGACGCCCTGCGGGAAGAGGAGCGGGCGAACGGCGTCCGGGTGTCGAGCGTGCACCCGGGCCGTACCGACTCGGACATGCAGCGTGCCCTCACCGAGAAGCTCGGCGAGGAGTACGACACCGCGTACTACCTCGCCCCGGAGGACGTCGCCGCCGCGGTCCGCGCCGTGGTGGACCTGCCGGAGCGCGGCACCGTGGAGTCGCTCGCGATCCGGCCGACGAAGCGGCGCTGAGCGGCACCGGCCCGCTCACGACAGCTCGATCCGGGTCGTGAGGTCGAGCCGGTCGAGGAACGTCTCGTCGTGGCTGACCACCACGAGCGCACCCCGGTAGGCCCGGAGCGCGTCCACGAGTTGGTCGACACTCGTCAGGTCGAGGTCGTTCGTCGGTTCGTCGAGCACCAGCAGCTGCGGCGGCGGGTCGGCGAGGACGAGGGCCGCCAGCGCGATGCGGAACCGCTCCCCGCCCGACAGGTCCCCGGCGAGCCGGTCGACGGCGTCCCCGCGCACGAGGAACCGGGCCAGCCGGTTCTTCACCTCGGCGTCCGAGGCCGTCGGGGCGTGCCGGCGCACGTTGTCGAACACGCTCACGGTGTCGTCGAGGGAGTCCTTCCGCTGTGGCAGGTACCCGATGCGGTCGACGTGTGCGACGGCGCGGGTCTCCGGCAGCGGGTGCTCGCGGGAGCCCGGGACGCCCACGAGCTGTTCGAGCAGGGTCGTCTTGCCGACCCCGTTGTCCCCGCTGACCGCAACCCGCTCCGGCCCCTGCACGATCGTGTCCCGTCCGCGGACCGTCACGGTGGCGACCAGCCGCGACGCCGGCACCTCCGGATCGGGCAGGACGACCGTGATGGACTCGTCCGCCCGGAGCCGCGCCTCGGCCTCGTGCTTCGCGGACAGCGCTGCCGCCTCGTCTCCGGCGTACCCGGCACGGAGGCGTCCCGCGGTCTGCTCGGCGTGCTTCCGCCGTTCGTCAGCCCACCCCTTCGGCATGTTCTCGGCGGACTTCCGTCCGACGCGAGCACGGCGTGCGATCTTCGTCTCGGCCTCGATGCGCTGCCGCTTCTCGGTGCGGTGGCGCTGTTCGGCGACCCGGACCTCGCGCAGGACCGCGGCCTGCTGCACGGCGAGGTGCTCCTCGAACGCGCTGAACGACCCGCCGAACACCGTCATCCCACCGGCTCGGAGTTCGACCGTCTCGTCCACGTGCTCGAGCAGTTCGCGGTCGTGACTGACCACCACGAGGGTCCCCGACCACCCGTCGACCATGTCGAGCAGGACGCCGCGGGCCCGTCGGTCGAGGTTGTTCGTCGGCTCGTCGAGGAACACGATCGGCGCGCGGCGCATCCGGATCCCGCCGACCGCGACGAGCACGGCCTGCCCGCCGGAGAGCGTCGAGACCGGGCGGTCGAGATCGCTGCCGTCGAGACCGAGCCCGATGCCCGACAGTGCGGCGGCGGCACGCTCCTCGACGTCCCACTCGTCGCCGATGACGTCGAAGTGCTCCGGCGACGCGTCACCGTCGAGGACCGCTCGGAGCGCGGCGACCGTCGGCCCGATGCCGAGCAGGTCGGCGACGGTGTCGTCGGGTCGCGCCGAGATGCGCTGGGGGAGCAGGTCGACGGGGCCGGTCGTGGTGACCGTCCCCGACGTGGGGTGGAGCCGCCCCGTGACCAGCCGGACGAGCGTCGACTTGCCGGCCCCGTTCCTCCCGACCAGGCCGGTGCGGCCGCGGCCGAAGGCGGCGGAGCAGTGATCGAGCGCGACGGTGCCGTCGGGCCAGGTGAAGCTGAGGTCGTCGAGGACGACGGACGGACTGATGGGCATGCGGGTGCCTCCCCGGTTGTCGGTGCTGGGCGCACGACACCGGAGCCGCCACCGTGCGTCAGCACGAGGGGGGGCGGAGCGCCCGACGGCGGGCGCGATCACGGTGTCAGCGCGTGGGCTGAGCGGAACCGGTGATCGACAGCAATCCGTCTGCTTCCGTCGGGGGACCCCCGTGGCCGTCACCCGTGTCGGCGGCCGGTCGTCCCGCACCGCGACCCCGTGGTGACGACGGGGTAGGCACCACGCTAGGCCTGGAGGTGCAGCCGCGCAAGGGCTCCGAGCGTTCGGCGTGACAGGGCGTTCGGCGTGACAGGGCGTCCGGCGTGACAGGCTGGGTGCATGCCGGAGAACCTGCTGCCGAACCCTGCCACCCCCGAGACCCTGCTGCCCGAGGAGCCGGAGGTGACGTCGGCGCTCGCCGCGGACACCCCGGTCGCGAGCGTCGTCGTGTCGCACCCGGCGTCGAGCCTGGCGTGGGCGCTCCTCGCCGACGAGGCCTGGGAGCGCGGCGCCACCCTCGAGTCGTACGCCTACGCCCGGGTCGGGTACCACCGCGGCCTCGACGCCCTGCGGAAGGCCGGGTGGCGCGGTGCCGGGCCGGTGCCGTGGTCGCACGAGCCGAACCGCGGCGTGCTCCGGGCACTGTTCGCCCTGCGGCGCGCGGCGGAGGCGATCGGCGAGGACGGCGAGCCCGAGCGGCTGACGGCGTTCCTCGAGCAGAGCGACCCGGAGGCGCTGCGCGCACTCGGCGCGTAGCGCGACGCGACGCGACGCGCCGCGCCGCGCCCGCGGTGCGAGTCGCCAGCGCACAACCAAAGTCACCCCGAACCACGGTTCCGCGTGGTTCGGGGTGACTTTGGTTGTGCGAACGCGCGCCGCGCGCTCTACGCCAGCACCACGCTCCACGACGCCGCGTGCGGCCACAGCTGGTGCTCCGGCAGCACGTCGAGCCCGCACGCCCGCGACCCCAGCCCGTGCTGCGCCGCGTCGAGGTACAGGTACGCGTGGTCCGGTGTCGGCAGCTCGTACGGGTGCCCTGCCCGCGTGACCTGCTGCGCGGTCCACGGCGTGAGCGAGAAGCCCGCCCGGTGCGCCCCCACCGTGGTCACGGAGAGGTCGCCGACGGCGAGCGACCGCAGCCCCGGCCGGTGCCCGGACTCCTGCGGCCGCGAGTACTCGACCGTCAGCGAGCGGACCGGCGCGGTGAACCGACCGACCCGGGCCGCGTGCGACGAGTCCGGGTACGACTCCTCCGGACCGGTACCGAACCACGTCGCGCTCTCGTCGAGGAACGACACCGGCAGGTCGAACCGCACGCCGAGCCGCGGCCACGTGACGTCCCACGCCCCGAACGGCACGGCGTCCGTCTGCAGCTGCAGCCCAGCGTCGGTCAGGGTCCAGCGGTGCGTGACGTCGACGCCCCACCCGCTGTTCGCCGCCGCGACACGGACCCGCTGCACGAGCCCGTGCTCCGTCCGCTCGACCGACACGAGCCGGTGCGTGAGCCGGTCGAGCCCGCGTTCGGTCCACCGAACGGCCGACGCCGGGGCGTCCGGGTCCCCGACCCCGCCGGTGAGCACCGGATCGGCCGTCTCGTAGCCGCCCTGCGACGCGAGCCGGTCGTTGTCCGTCGGTGCGCGCCACAGCTCGAGCCGGGGACCTGCGACCTCGTGGCCCTTGAAGCCGACCAGGTCGCCGCGGGCGGTGAAGGTCCCGTCACCGAGACGATCGCCGTCCCACCCCCGCCGGGAGGCCCGTGGCGCGTCCGCGGGTCGGCTCGCGACGAGCCGCTGGGTGCGTGCCACGACGTGGCCGGTGTCCGCCCAGGCCGTCGGCCCGGCGAGTTCTGCGGTCACGTCGAACCACAGCTCCTCGCCGGGTGCGACCGAGCCGGCGGCGGCCTCGAGCACCTCGTCCGGTACGGGGACGGTCGCCGACGCCCGTGCCGCGATGACGCCCGGCGCGAACCGTCCGGACGCCTCGACGACGCCGTTGCGCGAGAGCGTCCAGCAGAAGCGCAAGCCGGCGGTCGACGCCGAGTGGTACCGGTTCTCGACGAGCAGCGTGGTGTCCGACGACGACATCCGGATCGGCGCGACGACGGCCGCGAACTCCGCCAGCCCCGGGGTCGGGGTGTCGTCGGGCAGGACGAGCCCGTCCATCACGAAGTTGCCGTCGTGCACCACCTCGCCGAAGTCACCGCCGTACCCGTAGTAGGCCTGGCCGGACGCGGTGTGGGTGAGGAGCCCGTGGTCCCGCCACTCCCACACGAACCCGCCGTGCAGCCGCGGGTACCGGTCGACGAGGGCCTCGTACTCGGCGATCTGCCCCGGTCCGTTGCCCATCGCGTGCACGTACTCGCAGTGGATGAACGGCTTCGACCGCTGCCGGGCCGCCTCGGCGGGTCCGCACTCCAGCAGGGGCGTCGGGGTGCCGCCGCCGATCGACTCGGTCTCCTGCAGCGTCGGGTACATCCGCGAGTACACGTCGGTGTACTCGCCCGTGTAGTCGCCCTCGTAGTGCACCGGACGCTCGTCGTCGCGGTCGTGCACCCACTGCGACATCGCCGCGAGGTTCCGCCCGGTGCCGGACTCGTTGCCGAGCGACCACATCACGATCGACGGGTGGTTCTTGTCCCGTTCGACCGTCCGCGCGATCCGGTCGAGGTACGCGTCACGCCATGCCGGGTCGTCCGAGGGGTTGCCGACCCACCCGGTGAAGATGAAGCCGTGCGTCTCGAGGTCGCACTCCAGGACCACCCAGAAGCCGAGCTCGTCCGCGAGGTCGAGCACGCGGGGGTGCGGCGGGTAGTGCGAGGTCCGGATCGCGTTGACGTTGTTGCGCTTCATGAGCGCCATGTCGGTGCGGGCGTGCTCCTCGTCGAAGACCCGACCCCGCACGGGGTGGGTCTCGTGGCGGTTGACGCCGTGGAACACCACGCGCTCACCGTTCACGAGGAACCGGTCGCCGTCGATCCGCACGGAGCGGAAGCCCAGCCGCAGCGAGACCGTCTCACCGCCGGCTCGGCCGCCCGCAGCGGTACCGGTCGACAGGGTCGCGTCGTACAGCTGCGGCAGCTCGGCGCTCCACGGCTCGACGCCCTCGACGGTGATGGGAGCGACGTCGGACGCGGACGCCCACGTGACGTCGATGCCCAGCGACGGGACGGAGAACCGCACCGGGAACGTCGCGTCGATCGTCGGCACGGAGATCGTCCCCGTGCCGGTCGACGGCCGGCCCGACGCAGCGGTCCCCGCGGTCGCGGCCGACCCGAGCACGGGCTCCCAACCAGCGCGGACGAACACGTCGTCGATCGGTGCCGAGGGACGCGCGAGCAGGGTGACGTCGCGGAAGATGCCCGGCAGCCACCACTGGTCCTGGTCCTCCAGGTAGGACGCGCCCGACCACTGGTGCACGCGCACGAGCAGCTCGTTCGACCCCGGCCGCAGCAGGGCGGTGACGTCGAACTCGGTCACGAGCCGCGAACCGGTGCTCCAGCCGACGAGCGTGCCGTTCAGCCACACCCGGAAGTGCGACTCGACCCCGTCGAACCGGAGCAGCACACGTGCTGCGGCATCGAAGGACCCCGGGAGCGAGAACGTGCGCCGGTGGTCGCCGGTGGGGTTCTCCTCCGGCGGGTTCGGCGGGTCGATGGGGAACGGGTACTGGAGGTTCGTGTAGCTCGGTGCCCCGTGCCCGTGGAGCACCCAGTGCGACGGCACGGGGAGTGACCCCCACTCGTCGTCGGCACCGGGGAGCGGGACGTCCGCGACCGGCGCCCAGCGGAAGTCCCACTCGCTGTCCAGTGACAGCGAGGGGGCGTCCGTGTGCAACCACGCGCGGGGCGCGAGACGCGAGTCGGAACCGGGGGTGGTGGACGCCAGGTCGGCGAGTGCCGAGTCGGCGGATGGTCGTGCAGTGACGGTCAACCCTTGACCGATCCTTCCGTGAGGCCCCCGCGCCAGAAGCGCTGCAGGACGATGATCGCGATCACGAGCGGGATGACCGAGACGAGCACTCCGCCGGTGGTGAGCTGGTAGAACTCTGGCAGACGATCGACCTGCGCACGCCAGTTGTTGAGGCCCAGGGTGATCGGGTACAGCTTCTGGTCCGCCAGCATGATGAGCGGCAGGAAGAAATTGTTCCAGATGCCGACGACCTGGAACAGGAACACGGTCACGAGCGCCGGTGTCATCTGCCGCAGCACGATGGTGTGGAAGATCCGCAGCTCCCCGGCGCCGTCGATGCGCGCCTGTTCGAGCAGTGCGGTGTCGACCGACGCCGCCGCGTAGACCCGGCAGAGGAACAGTCCGAACGGGGAGACGAGGCTCGGGATGAGCACGCTCCAGTACGTGTCGGTCAGGCCGAGCGTCGAGAACAGCAGGAACAGCGGCAGCGCCGTCGCGGTCCCGGGGACGAGCACGCCGCCGAGGATTGTGCCGAAGACGAGCTGCCGACCGCGGAACTCGTACTTCGCGAGGGCGTAGCCACCCGCGGCGGCGAAGTACGTCGCGAGCACGGCACCGACGCCCGAGTACAGGATGCTGTTCGCGATCCACCGGACGAAGATGCCGCCGTCGTACGAGAACACCTGCGCGATGTTGCTGAAGAGCGCGAACTCGCCGCCGAACCAGAACCCGTTCGTCGCGAACAGTGCCCCGGTGGTCTTCGTCGCCGCGATGACGACCCAGTACAGCGGCACCAGGAAGTAGATCGCGACGATGACGAGGATCCCCGTCACGACGATCTGGGACTTCCCGGAGCGGTCGAGCTTCCGGCGCTGGTGCGCCGTGATCGACGTGGTGTCCACGGGCTCGGCGGCCCGCTTGGTCACTGGCGCCTCGATGGCTTCACTGGTCATGCTTCCGCCCCCTTCGTTCCGTTCTGCTGGCTGCTGCCGGTCTGGAGGCGCGGTGCGGCTCCGGTGGTCGTGCTGCGGTTCGCGACGCCGGTGGCGGGTCGCGACCCACCGTCGGCGGTGACGCGCGTCTGGAGCTCACGCCGTGCCTCCAGGCCGTCGCGCTTCGCGCGCTTCCGCTGGTCCCGCTCGCTCTTCGGCGGGCGGTTCGTCAGCGCGAGGAACGCGAACGACAGGATGAACGCGGCCAGCGCGATGATCACGGCCTGGGCCGAGGCGACGCCGTACTCGTTGAACGCGAACGCGTTCGTGTAGGCGGCGTAGTTCGGGGTGTACTCGGTGTCGATCGCGGGTGCGACCGTGGACAGGATCTGCGGCTCCGCGAAGAGCTGCAGTGTGCCGATGATCGAGAAGACCGTCGTGAGCACGAGCGCGGGTGCGATGAGCGGGATCTGGATGCGCCACGCGACCTGGAACGCGTTCGCGCCGTCCATCTTCGCGGCCTCGTAGACCTCGCCGGGGATCGACTTCAGCTGGGCCACGATGATGAGCATGTTGTAGCCGGTGTAGGTCCACGTGACGATGTTCGCGATCGACCACAGCACGCTGTTCGCGCCGAGGAAGTCCGGCTGGAGCCCGATCGACTGCAGCAGCGCCACGATCGGGGAGAGCCCGGGCACGTAGAGGAACGACCAGAGGATCGTGGCGATCACGCCGGGCACGCCGTACGGCATGAAGTAGACCGCCCGGAAGAACGCGGGCCAGCGGGCGCTCGCCGACTCGAGCAGCAGCGCGAGGATCGTGCAGAGGACGATCATCACCGGGACCTGCACGATGCCGAACAGGAGCATGCGGCCGATCGAGGCGACGAAGCCCGCGTCCTGCAGCGCGATCGCGTAGTTGTCGAACCCGGCGAACCGGCCGACGACGCCGTCCTCGCCGAACAGCCCCTTGCGGTCGACGGTGGTGAAGCTCTGGAACAGCGCGCTGATGATCGGGATGATGAACGTCAGGACGAACAGTGCGAGGAAGGGGCCGAGCAGGATCCACGGGGCCCGTTTCTGGGCAGCCGTTGCCTTGGTGCTCGTGCGGAAGCCGGTGCGCGGCTGCGAGGTGGCCGTCGCGCGGTCCTGGGTGGCGGTCATCGTGCGGTCCTCACGCTCAGGCCCTTGTCCCGGAAGGACTGGACGATCTCCCGTTGGGCGAGCTCGACCGCGTCGGTGAGCTTCAGGCCACCGGTCAGCTTGCGACGGAACTGGTTCTGCAGGCTGGTGAACGCGGACTGCGTGACCGGGGACCACGACCAGTCGACGTTCTGCTCCTTCGAGGCGGGCACGAAGACCTCCTCGTTGTAGTTCTGGCCGGAGAACCACTCGCTGGGCTGCTGTCGTGCGGCGCCGATGTAGTCGACCGCGGGCGACCAGCCGATGCCGCAGTACTTGATCATCGCGTCGATGCCCTCCTTCGACGTGGTCATCCACGTGATGAACTCGAGCGCCTCGGCCGGGTGCTTCGCGTTCGCGAGGACGGCCGCCGTCGAGCCGCCGATCGCGCTCGACCCGAAGCCCGTGTCGCCCCAGGTCTGCATGGGCGCGACCTTCCACTTGCCTTCGCCGCCCTGCACCGACTGGATGAGGGCGTCGCCCCAGCTCGCACTGGTGACGGCGGCGATCCGTCCGCTCGCGCACGCGGCGTACCACCCGGGGGAGTACGCACCGGCGCTGGTGTCGACGAGCCCCTCGTCGATGCACCCGTCGAAGAACTCGGCGACCATCATCGTCTTGTCGTCGGTCATGTCGACGACCCACTCGTCGCCGTCGATCCGGAACCACCGCGCGCCGGCCTGCTGCGCGTACGCGGCGAACGGCGAGGCGTCGGCCACCGGGAACACCTCGAGGTAGTTCTGCTTGCCGGTCTTCCGGACCTGCTCGGCGAGGACCTTCCAGTCGTCCCACGTCGCCGGGGGCTCACCGCCGGCCTGCTCGAGGATCGCCGTCTGGTAGTAGAAGCCCATCGGGCCGGTGTCCTGCGGGATGCCGTAGATGCCGTCCACGAACGACACCTGCGCCCACGCTGCTTCGTCGTACTTCGACTCGAAGTCCTTCGCGCCGTACCGGGCGAGGTCGGTCAGGCCGTTCGCGAGCATGAACTCGGGGATCTGACGGAGCTCGACCTGCCCGATGTCCGGGCCGCCGCCGGCCGCGAGCGCGGAGTACATCTTCTGGTACCCGCCGCTGTTGCCGCCGGGGATCCAGTTCGCGGTGACCTGGATGCGGGGGTTCTTCGCGTTCCAGACGTCGCAGACCTTCTGCAGGTCCTTGAGCCACGCCCAGTAGGTGAGCTGGACGGTCTCGCCGCCCGACGCGGCGGGGATGAGCGCCGCCTTGTTGACGTTCGTGGAGCCCGGCACCGCACAGCCGGCGAGGAGACCCGCCGTGGCCGTCCCCAGGCCGAAGCCCAGGAGTTGTCGTCTCGTGATGGGGCTTCTTCTGCCTGTCGGCGTCATCGCACGGCTCCGGTTCGTCGTCGATCGGGGTCCCGCCCAGCCTGTCACAAAACCGAGCGTTGCTGTACTTTCGCGCAGGTCGCTGGACGTTGCCTCCGCACTGCGGACGCACCCGGGGCGACGGGTGGATCGTGGGCGAACGCGGACGCCGGGGACCGTGAGCGGGTCCGACGGTCCCGTCCGCCGTCGGGGCGGTCCTGCTCCGACACGCCGAGCGGAAGGAGTTGCCATGACGTCGACCAACGCGACGAGCGAACTGCACGGGGTCCTGGGACAGCGGCTGGAGGACGGGGGGACCTGGGCCTGGGCCTACGCCGACGTCTCCGGGAACGTGGAGGACCCGAGGCGGCAGGCGGCGCTCAAGCTCCGCGCGGTCGAGGAGTCGCTCCGTGCCCAGGGCGCTCCGGACTCCGTCGTCGACGCGATCGCCGCCGAGTTCGAGCAGGAGGCCGGCGTCCCCTCGCCCGTCAGCCGCTACGTGCTCGTCCACGACGGGTCGGTCGTCCTGAGCGAGGTCCTCCCCGGACACCGGCACGGTGCCGAGTCCGTCGGCGTGGGAGCCGTCCCCGACCTCGTGCCGCTCGTCGCCCACCGCCCGGTCGACCTGCCGTTCCTCGTCGTGCACGCCGGCAAGGAAGGCGGGGCGTTCCGCAGCTACCGCCTCGGCCACGCCCCCGTGACGACCGACGAGCAGCAGGTCGCGGGCCGGAACGACACCCTGCACTACGCCAAGGCCGGCACCGGTTGGAAGCAGCCGCACTGGCAACAGCACACCGAGGAGATCTGGAAGCAGAACCAGTCCGAGCTCGCGGTCGCCCTCGATGCCGCGGTCCGCGAACGTCGCCCCGGGCTCGTCGTGATCGCGGGGGACGTCACCGCGCGCGAGCTGCTCGTGCGGTCGCTCTCGGCCGAGACGAGCGCCCTCGTGTCCGTGTTCCCCGGTGACCCCCGTGCGGACGCCGCGTCGAGGCAGGCGTTCGCGGAGCACGTCGACGTCGCGCTCGCCCGCGTGGTGGCCACCCGCCGGCACGACCTCGAGGACCTCCTCCGCACGCACGTGGGCCGCGGCGACAACCAGGCAGTGACGGGCCTCGGGCCCGTGGTCGAGGCGCTCCAGCAGGCGCAGGGGTCCGTCGTCGCCCTGGACGCCGTGGCGATCGGCGACCGGACGCTCCTCGCCCTCGGTGCCGCGCCGTGGGTGGCGACCGCCCCGGAGCAGGCCGGCGGCGTCCCGGTGATCGGCGCCGTGCCGGCCGTCTGCGCGCTCGTCCGTGCGGCTGTGCTCACCGACGCGGAGCTCGTGCTCGTCAACGCGGCGTCACTGCCGGGCGGTGCCGCCGCGGCGGCGCTCCTGCGCTGGCCGGTCGGCCCAGCGGTCCCCGCCTGATCGGCGACCCGCCGCCCGACGGGAGGCCCGGGGCGACCCCCCCCCCGGCCACCCCTCCGGCGCGCCCCCCCCCCCCCCCCCCGG
>CAJYUW010000002.1 GCA_913778205.1 uncultured Curtobacterium sp. | reverse complement strand
ACGAGTCGAGACAATGCCACGTCATAACGACAGGCAGATAGCCGAAGAGTCACACCACGAGCCGGGACCGGTGCCAGCCTGTCAGCCGACCCCAGGCCGACCAAGAACCATTAGAGATAGCCGATCGGCTATTGATACGCTTCTTCGTCACGTCGTTCCCCACCGGCACGGGCGCCGAGCTCCTCGAGTTCGAGACCGTCGCGCTCTGAGACGCAGGGACGATGAAGGCCCGCGGATCACATGATCCGGGGCCTTCATCGTCCGCGTGCGTTAGTGCTAGATGGCCGGTACTCGATCAGGCTCGTCGGAGTCGCTGACGGGTCTACGGAATGGGGCGGCAAGGGTTGGCAGGATGTGGTGCCGCTGGGTCCAGAACACGACGAGAGCGATAAGGAGGTGCGCGGCGGATAGGATGTACCGGCCGGTCGTGCCGGTGATCGCGAACTGTATGGCGAACAGGGCAATCAGCGCGATCGCGGCCCATCGGTGGAATCGGAGCCCGATGATGATGGCGACGCCCATCAGCGTCTGTGACGCGGTCAACACGAACTCTTCCGTCTGACGGGCGTCGAGGACGACGTCGAACCCGCCGCCGCCAACGGCGTGCGCGATCGGGAGGGAACCGACTAGCAGTGACCACTGGTTCACCTTTGATGCGATCAGCGTTCCGATCGCCGCCGCACCGTTGCCGCGGAGGGCGAACAGGATCGCGACGATGAACTCCGGCGCCTCCGACGAGAGCGGGGCGAGCCACTGTACGAGGAAGAAGCTGTCGATGCCGAGCTTGCTGCCGCTGTCGACCAGGGCGGTTGCGAACGGTTCCGCGGAGGCGAGGATGACTGCCGCGGCGATGACGAACATCGCCACGACTGTGATGCGGCGGCGGCGGCGGGGGAGCGCGCCGATGTTGGCGGCCATGCCGACGAGTTCTTCGTCCTCGTCCTGTTCGGCCTGCCCGGCTCGCCAGAGGTAGGCCACGAACACGAGGATCAGGATCAGGCCGAACCACATCGGGATGATCCCGAGAATGGGGATCAGGAACGCGACCACGGCGAGGAGTACCAGGAAGCCGATCTCGGTGCGGACACCACGGTTGAGCTGCAGGAACGCACTGCGGCCCTCGATACGCGCGTCCCCAGTGTCGGGTTTCCCGGCACGCAGCGAGCGGGCGGCGACGATGATCGCGACGAACACGACCAGCGGCCACCCAAAACCCAGCAGCAGCCGGTTCGAGCCGAGCATGTTCGCGGCCGCGAACTGCTCGTATGAGGGGTCGTAGCCAGACCGGAACGCATAGTAAAGGTCGACCGCGTACTCGGGCAGCACAGCGATCAGCGCGAGGATCGCGATCGCGAGGGGGCCGGAGATGTCGAGCTGTGCTGCTTCCGCGGCCCACGCGAGCAGGAACGACGCGGCGACGACTGCGCCGCCGAAGATGAACAAGTCGACCACGGGGCTCGGTGCGAACCCGGTGATTCGGAACACGACGCCTGGTGCCATGAAGGCAAGGCAGAGGGCGATTCGAGCCCAAGCAGTACGGGGCATGGTGATGCTTTCGGTCTGAGCCGCAACCGAACCGCCTCGGAGAGGAGCTTCGGCCGTCGACTGATGGCCGAAGGTCTCGCTCGCCCCTGATCGGGGTGGGGTGCCGGGCTGGTCATCGTGACCGCCAGTATGTCGACATCCGCCGCATCGCCCCGGAGGACTGTGGGAGCTACTCCCCTTCAGTACCGATGATGCGCACCGAACCGCCACTATGCAATATTTCGGCACGCCGAATCCGAGAGCGTGGCGGCCCGATGGCCCCGTCAACCGACGGGTGAATGAAGCCTGTCCTGACCCGAGTCAGAGATGCGCCCGAAGGACCATCGGTCAGCGGCGCTGTTGCCCGCGGGGCACACCAGTCGGCGGAGAGGGCTAACCGCCATTCGTGAGCAGGGCGTCACGGCTGAGGGCTCGGAACCACTGATGGCCGATGTCGGCGGTGAATTGACGGTGCCAGGCGAGGATGATCGGAATCGGCGGCAGGTCGATCGGGAGGCGGAACTGCGCCACGTCGGCGCCGAGTTGCGCGGCGACGGATGCCGGCAGGACTGCGAGCGTGTCGGTGGCACGGACCACCTCGACCGCCGCTCCCGTGGCAGCCAGTGACGCCACCACCGTGCGGGACCTGCCGATCGACTCCAGGTGTTCGTCGATGCGGTCTCGCAGTCGCCCGCGGCGGGACACGATCACGTGTGACGCGGCGACCCACCGGTCGAGGTCGACGGGTGCCGTGAGGATCGGGTGACCAGATCGAGCGACCCCGACGAGTTCGTCCGCACCGGCGGCGTCGTGGTCGATCGCTGAGGACGTCGGAGCGGACGACCCGATTTCGAGATCGACAACGCCTCGTCCGAGGTCGTTGTCCTCGCCGGACGCTTCGCCGAGGAACCGCACCCGCACCCCGGGCGCACTCGACGAGACCTGCTGTGTGAGCACGGGCGCCAGCGCCGTAGTCAGAGCGTCGTGGGCCCGCACCGTGAACGTCCGCTGCAGAGTTCCGAGGTGCAACTCTCGCTCCGGCGCGAGGACAGCAGCACTCCGCAGCACCAGTGCCCGCACCTCGTCCCGGAGCGCGAGCGCCCGAGGGGTGGGCCGCATCACTCGGCCCGTGCGGACGAGAATCTGGTCCCCCGTCGCGCGGCGGATCCGGCCGAGTGTGCGGCTCATCGCAGGCGCGGAGAGACGCAGCCGATCCGCGGCGCCGGTCACGCTTTCCTCTTCCAGCAACGCATCCAACGCGGTCAGCAGGTTCAGATCAAGTTGCACGAAACGCAATTTACACGTGCACGGATTGTATTTGTGCGCAGGTGAGAGCACTCCTACCGTTGCCACCAGAGCGACGACACCCGTCGCGACAAGGGAGAACAACCCATGAACGAGACCACTGCATCCGTCCAGACCACCGACGACTCGGCACTGCTCGAGGGCCTTGTCGCCGCCGTCACCGAGGCCGGTACCGTCCTGCTCGACCGGTTCTCGACGGCGAACCGCGTCGAGGACCGCGACGCACTCCTGGCAGCGATCGGCGACAACGACGACGCGTCCACCGCAGTGCTCCGCCCAGCGCTCGAGCAGCTCCGCCCGGAGGCACGGTGGGACGACGACGAGGAAGGTCACGGCGGCCTCGGTGCCGGCGAGTGGTGGGTCGCGGACGCTGCCGAGGGCAACGTGAACCACATCCACGGCGGAGCGAACTGGGGCGTCACCGCGACCCTCGTCCGCGACGACGTCCCCGTCATCACCGCAGTGTTCCTGCCCGCACTCGGCCAGACGTTCACCGCCGTCCGTGGCGGGGGCGCCTTCCTGAACGGGTCTCCGATCACAGTGTCGGCCAAGTCCGACCTCGCCGCGGCGCTCGTCGGCACCGGGCAGGCCAAGCCCGGCGAAGCCCCCGAGGTGCGCCGTCTAATGAGCGGATCCATTGATCGGATGCTCGACGCGGCGCTGCTCGTCTCAGCCACGGTCCCGGCGACCCTGCAGCTCGTCCAGGTCGCCGCCGGGCACACCGACGCGTTCTGGCAGTACGGCCAGGTCCGCTCCGGCCTTCTCGCCGGCGCCCTGCTCGTGCAGGAAGCCCACGGCGCCGTCATCGACACCACCGGCATCCCGTGGACGCTCACCAGCCCCGACTTCATCGCCACCACCCCTGGCCTCGCGCCGAGCATCGCCGCAGTCCTCCGCTGACACCCCTACCCACCGAACCACTTCCATTCCACTTCCACTTCCACTTCCAGGAGTCCCCATGACCACCACCAGCAGCATCACCATCGCCGTCCTCGGCTCAGGCCGGGTTGGCAGCACCCTCGCAACCGGACTCGCGGCCGCCGGCCACGAGGTCACGCTCGGTGTCCGTAACCCCGGCACCGCCCAGCACGACGTCCTCGCCTCGGACGTCGCGACGGCGATCGAGACCAGCGACCTCATCGTCAACGCAACCCCGGGTGACACGACCCTGGAACGGCTCGTGGGCCACCGTGACGCTCTCGCCGGCAAGGTGCTCCTCGACGTCTCCAACGCCACAGTCCGCAGCACCGACGGTCTCCCCGGCGGGCTCCTCTACCCCGACGTCAGCCTCGGCGAGCTCCTGCAGGATGCCCTGCCCGACACAAAGGTCGTCAAGACCCTGAACACGATGCTGTTCTCGGTCATGACCGCTCCAGGGAACCTCACGGCCCCACCTACCGCGTTCGTCTCCGGCGATGACGTCGACGCGAAGCGGCTCGTCCGGACCGTCCTGCAGGACCTCGGGTGGGATGACGACTGGATTCTCGACCTCGGTGGGATCAGCACCGCCCGCGGTACCGAAGCCATGGCACTCATGGTGCCCAGCCTCCTCGGCGCACTCGGGTTCGTACCCTTCGCACTCACCGTCGCCCGCTGAACCGTTCCGATGCCCGATTGGCTGCTTGACATGGGAACCTGCGGCAGTCTCGGGCTCATCGAAGGGTTGCCCGGTTGTCCTCACTTCGGAGAAGAGCACCGAGGAGCTGTCCCACACCACGGCTGATGGAGGCTCTCAATCCACTCAAGCCGAAACGGAACACCCAGAAAGCCCGCCTCCCGGCCACGCTGCTCCAGCCTGGACTCCATTTGCAACACCGCGAATCACGCTGGTGTTGCAACGGCCACCTGGACCTCAAGGCTCGGCTATCGGACACGACTGCTGGTGCTGCGGTCGACGCAGGTACCGATACGGCGCCGGTCGATTCGTGCGCCGGTTGTCAGAACATGTAGGTCCGTGTGGAGTCGTGGGTGAACCCGATGCGGGAGTAGACCGGCGCTCCCTGGGGGCTCGCCTGAAGGTACGCAACGGACGCACCTTGCTCCCGAGCGGCGGCCATCAGCGCTCGTGTCACGGCTGCGCCGTGGCCCTGTCGTCGGTGTTCGGGGCGGGTCGCGATCGCGTACAGGCCGACGGCATCGGGCGTGGTCTGGGTGGACATGCCTGCCGAAATGATCTCGCCGCTGGCTGACTCGACGACGATGCCGGTCACCTCGGGACGGGCCAGGAGTGCGGCGTTCGCGAACGGGGCGCTCTCGGCGAGGGTGTCGAGCTCGAAGCCGTCGGCGATGCACTGAGCCATCGCGTCGCTATCGCTCCGCTCCGCGCGCCGGACGCGGAATGGGTGCTCGAGGAACTCCGCGGCTTCGCGGAGATCCATAGTCATCGTGGGGATCCCTCCGGCGCGCGTGAACCCGAGCGCTGCAGCCCATTCGGTCTGCTCGGCCGAGGCGTCCGTCCCGACTTGGATGCTTTGGAGCGCCTGGTCCGGGCTCAGTCGCCGCCGGAGCTGTTTCAGGTCGTCGACGCGCACGTCTGCGCGGGCGGTGACCAAGCCGTTCGCGGTGATCGTCCCGGCTCCGGTGAAGACCGCGCCGAGTTCTTCGTCACCAACGAACCAGCCACCTTCCGCATGCTCGGCGACGAGTCGCATCGCTTTGATGCGCTCGACGTCGAAGACGTCGGCCTGGGCGGGGGACTGGATCGACAGTGGGGGATCATGGTGCTCCATGGGCCGGGTGGGTGGTGATCGACGAGTGGGGTGTCCCGTCATGGTCGACGCTGACATACCGGTGGGGTTGGGAGCACCAGTGATTCCACTGGCTGTGTCGCAACCGTGTCGCCGCAGTGGTTCCGGTTGTCGATCGGCTAGCGGTCGATCTGTGCGAGCCAGTCGCGGACCAGGGCGTTGGTGATGCCGGGTTGCTCGAGGTGCACGTTGTGTCCGGCACCGTCGAGGACGACGAAGCTCCCTCGCGGATGTGGTCCCGGAGTGCGAGCCCGTCTTCGTAGCCGACGACGTCGTCTTGCCGACCGAAAGCCCAGCACCCGGCAGGTCATCGCGACCGGGATCCGGTCGGCGGCCAGTTCACGGACCAGCGGGTACATCATTTTGGGAGGTGCGCTTGGGACAGATACGCAGCGGCACGGCGGAGGATCTCGTTCTCCTGCTCCAGCAGCCGGTTCCGTTTCCGCAGCTCTCGCAGCTCGACGTTCTCGGTCGTCGTGGGCCCGGACTGGACCCCGTCGTCGATGTCCGCTCGGCGGAGCCAGTTCGTCACAGTCCCCTCGGAGATGCCGAAGTCCTTCGCGACCTGCGTCAACGGGATCTCACCGCGACGAGCGACCGCGATCACGTCGCGTCGGAACTCCTCCGGATAGGGCTTCGCCATGATCGACATCCTTCCAGCGAGGACCACGTCCCCACAGGTCAGGAGTCAACCGAACCGACATCAGTCCCCACCAACCGTTCGCGCTGCTCAACCGTCTTGAGGGCGAGGCTCCGGGCAAGCTGCTGATTTCGGAAACCATGCAGCATCTCCTCGAACGTCTGCGCATCAGGGCGGAGAAGGGGGAGTCGGTGAGGGTCTACGACGAACAGGCCCCGGTCGTCAACAGTCATTCCGATCCTTTCACGAGACGCGAGAATCGTGCATCAGCTGAAGGATCCGCGCAAGCAGTGGGTTCGGATCGGCGCGTCTAGACTTCGCGCGGCGAGTCGCGTGGCCCGCCCGCAGGGACCGAGCGCCCCAAATATGCCCGTAGACGAGCAAAGGTGGCTCGGGCCAGTGGTCGGAGTGGCTCGAGGCCAGGATCTTGCGTCTGGTTGGATAATACCGGGTTAGAGTTGACATAATATGCATTATCGGCGCACGCGTGCGGAGGCTGCAGCGGGCCTGACGGCTTCGCGCAGAGTTCTCGCACACCACGTGTCCCGTGCCCGACCGCTGCGTAGGCTTCCGGCGGGCTCCGCGGACGGTGTCCGAGATCGGGAGGTCGACGTGGGTGGGACGATCCGGTTCCGGCGGACGCGGGATGCACGCGGGTGGGACGCGCTCGTCGCGGCACACCCGGGCGCGACCGGGTTCCACGACTGGGATTGGCTCGAACTCCAGGCCGCGTCGTTCGACTGGCGGTTCGAGGGGCTCGTCGTGACGCTCGACGACACCGCGGTCGGCGTCTTCCCGGTACTCCTGCACCCGGGACCCCTGCGGCGGCCGGTGCAGGCTCCGTTCCCGTTCGCCGGGCCGCTCGTCCCGGAACACCTGCTCGCGGCGACCCTCCGGGCGTTCCGGCGGTGGCAGCTCCGGCACGGCGTGCTCGTCGCCCGGTACGACCTCGGGCCGGGTGCCGCCGTCGACGCGGGGTCCGCAACGACCCGGGCCGGCGTGCTCGGCTCGCCGGACCGGACGTACGTCGTCGACCTCGTGGACCGGACGGTCGAACAGCTCGAGATGGGCATGAAGCGTGGCGCGCGGCAGGCGCTCCGTGTCGCCGAGCGCAAGGGGGTCGAGGTCCGGGCGTCCGAACCCGGCGAGCTGACCGCGTTCCTGCCCGTGGTGCTCAGCGAGTCCTACTCGAGTCGCGGTGTCCCCTCGCCCTACCCGGCCGACATCGGTGCCCGGGTCGAGCGGTGGGCCTCCGGTCGCGACGACGTCTACACCGCCACGGCGTTGGTGGACGGAGCCGTCGCGGGCGTCATCGTCGCGCTCACCCGGCACCCGGTCGTCACCGGCTGGGCCGGGGGCACCCTCCGCGCGTTCCGCTCGGTGAACCCGAGCACGCCCCTGTTCTTCGACCTGCTCCGGTACGCACTCGAGCGCGGGCACACCGCCGTCGACCTGGTCGGCTGGGTCGACGAGGGGATCAGCCGGTTCAAGATGTCGCTCGGGGCGACGGAACGACCGTTCACGACGGTCGTCTCGTCTCCCCTGCCTTCCGCGGTCCGCACCGCCGCGCTCTCGCTCCGGCAGCGCATGTCCCGACACCGCTGATCCGCGGCTCGTCTCGTCAGGGGTGCCCTGTCGGGCGGGCGCTCACTCCCCCGGCGTGTCGTCCCCGCTGTCGTCGCTCTGGGTCGGGACGTCCTCGGCGTCGATCTCGAGTGCGGCGTCCTCGCGTCCCGACTCCTCGAGGAACTGCTCGTCGGTGTCCGGCTGCAGGGGCGATCCGCCCGCGGTGGTCTCTTCGGCGGGGTCAGGCTGGCTGTACGTCATGTGGTGGACCGTACGCCCGGCGCGCTGGGCGTGCCGACCGATGCGCATCCGCGACCTCGACGGGTCGGTTCAGGCCCCCACGGAGTCGGCGAGGTACTGCGCGGTGACGGTCGCGCGTCCGGCGACGAGTCGGGCAGGGTGGAGCCAGGTGGTCGGCTCCCCGACCACGATGACGGCACCCGGCTCATCGAGGTGGACCACGGGAGCGCGGGCCCGTGTCCGCCGGCCCACGCTGTGGACGGGGCCGACCCGTCTGCCGCGATCCGTGCCTCCAGGCCGCTGCGGAGCAGGGCGCTACCGGGACGGCGCGGAGCGGCGGACCAGGTCGGGGAGCTCGGCGGGCTCGAACGGCTCGTCGGTCGCGTCCAGCTCGTCCGCCGTCCACCAGCGTGCGGCGGTGATGTCCACGCGCTCGTCGTCGGTCCAGCCGGCGTCGGAGAGCTCGAAGCCGTCGGTGCGCACGACGTAGAACTCGGAGTGCCCCCGGTCGTGGTCCGCTTCGTCCCAGGTCACGGTGAAGTCCCACGACCAGACGCTCTCGCCGGGGTCGTCGATGACGATCCCGGTCTCCTCGCGCAGTTCGCGGACGGCGGCGTCGCGGTGCGACTCCCCCGGGTCGACGCCCCCACCGGGGGTGATCCACCGGTGGAAGCCGTCCGACGACGGTGCACGCGTGTCCATCAGGAACACCCGTCCGTCCGGGTCGAGCAGCAGGATTCGGGAGGTACGTCGCAGGCCGGGCTTCGCGGTCACGACGCCGACGCTACGCGCCGTGACGTCACCGCGCCGGTCCGGCTACGCGCCGGTCCGGCTACGCGCCGAAGCCGCTGACGTCGCCGACGAGCTTGGTGTGGTCCGCCGGGATCGGCTCCACCGCGGCGAGGGCGATCTCGGCGGCGAACTCCGAGACGCTGTAGAGCTTGCCGACCTCCTGCCGGCGGCCCTCGATGGCGCCCGGGTTGAGGCGGTTGAGGAGCGTCGCGGTGATCGTGCCCTCGATCATGTCGCCGGAGACGACGACGAACTCGATCCCGGCGGCCTCGAGCTGCGGGATGAGCTCGCGCAGGGCGAGCTCGCCGGCACGCTTGCTCTTGGCGACCGGGACGTACTCGTCCATCGTCTCCGCCGTCTCGACGAAGTGCGCCTGGTGACTGGTCACGAACACGACCCGCGACCCGGCGGGCATGTGCGGCACCGCGGTGCGGAGCATGTCGACCTGGGCGTCGCGGTTGAGCCGCAGCGCGTAGTCCTCGCCGACGCCGGACTCCATCCCGCCGGACGCGTTGAGCACGAGGAGGTCGATGCCGCCCCACTCCGCCACGACCAGGTCGACCATGGCCTGGACCGAGTCGTGGTCGGTGAGGTCCGCACCGATCGCGAGGGCCGAACCGCCCGCAGCGACGACCTTCTCCGCGATCTGCTCGGCGCGCTTGGCCTTGTTGCGGTAGTTCACGACGACCTTGGCGCCGGCCTCCGCCAGGTACCCGACGGTGTCGGCGCCGATGCCGCGCGACGAACCCGTCACGAGGGCGCGCTTGTCGGCGAGGGATCCGGGGGCGAGGGGGGTGCTCACAGTCGTGCTCCAGGTAGGGGTCGCAGGTCTCAATGCCGCAACGAGCCTACCGCCAGGCACGCGGGTGTCGTTCGTGGTTGATATGTTGAACGGAGTGATACCGGCCGTCGCGACGCAGCGAACGCCGTGCGCGACCGAGGGAGGGAGATCGCGTGTCCGGACCCGACTGGATCCAGACCATCGTGTGGATCGGCCTGGTGCTGATCCTCGGGGTGGTCGAGATCTTCACGCTCGACTTCATCTTCATCATGCTCGCGGCCGGCGCCGCCGGTGGGCTCATCGCCGCCCTGCTCGGTGCACCGTGGTGGCTGTCCGCGCTCGTCGCCGCCGCCCTCGCGCTGCTCCTGCTCCTCCTGGTCCGTCCGCGGCTCCTGCACGCACTGGACCGCGGAGCCGATCCGCACCGCACCGGCATCGACGGGCTCGTCGGCCTCTCCGGCACCGTCGCCGTCGCGTTCACCGCCTCGACACCCGGCCAGGTCCGTCTGGCGAACGGTGAGACCTGGAGCGCACGCCTCAGCGGCGCCCCGAACGACCGACTGCCCGCTCTGGGCACCCCCGTCGTCGTCGAGTCCATCGAGGGCTCGACCGCCGTCGTCCGCATCGACCAGAAAGACGCCTCATGAACCTCGCACCGGGGACGATCCTGCTCCTCCTGCTCATCCTCGTCGTCGTCATCTTCGTGATCGTCGTGCTCGCACGGGCGATCCGGATCGTGCCGCAGGCAACGGCCGGCATCGTCGAGCGGCTCGGCAAGTACCACAAGACCCTCAGCCCGGGCCTGAACCTGCTCGTGCCGTTCATCGACCGGCTCCGCCCGCTCATCGACATGCGCGAGCAGGTCGTCTCGTTCCCGCCGCAGCCGGTCATCACCGAGGACAACCTGGTCGTCTCGATCGACACGGTCGTCTACTTCCAGGTCACGGACGCCCGCGCCGCGACCTACGAGATCGCGAACTACCTCGGCGCCGTCGAGCAGCTCACCACGACCACGCTCCGCAACGTCGTCGGTGGCCTGAACCTCGAAGAGGCCCTGACGAGCCGGGACAACATCAACGGGCAGCTCCGGGTGGTGCTCGACGAGGCGACCGGCAAATGGGGCATCCGCGTCGGCCGTGTCGAGCTCAAGGCCATCGAGCCGCCCGTGTCGATCCAGGACGCCATGGAGCAGCAGCTCCGCGCCGAACGGAACCGGCGCGCGGCGATCCTCCAGGCCGAGGGCACGAAGCAGTCGCAGATCCTCGAGGCCGAGGGACAGCGACAGGCGGCGATCCTGCAGGCCGAGGGTGACGCCAAGGCGCAGGTCCTCCGGGCCGAGGGTGAGGCGCAGGCCATCGCGACCGTGTTCGACGCCATCCACACCGGCGACCCGGACGAGAAGCTGCTGTCCTACCAGTACCTGCAGACGTTGCCGAAGCTCGCCGAGGGCACCGCGAACAAGCTCTGGATGATCCCGAGCGAGTTCACGAAGGCGCTCTCCGGTATCGCGGAGGGCTTCACCGCCGGCCGGAGCGGCGGCGCCCCGGGCGCGGGCGCCGGTGCCGGTGCGGACTTCCTCGACCGGATCTCGAAGCTGGCGAACGAGAGCCTGGCCAACACCGCGGCGGCGGACCGTGCAGCGTCGGCCGCTCCCCGACCTGACGCGACTGCCGCGGACATCGTCCCCGAGTCGGACCTCGACCAGCGCCTCGCCGAGTCCGATCGGAGCGTCGACGCGCGGCTCGCCGCAGCCGACGACGCCGCGGACGCACGACTCGGCGAGACGAAGTAGGCACACCGCGGCGACACGACGAAGCCCGCCCCGGACCAGTCCCGGGGCGGGCTTCGTCGTGTCGCCGGGCACGGCCCGGCGCGGGCTCAAGCGCCGCGACGAGCGCGGAGGTACTGGAGGCGCTCCTGCAGGAGTTCCTCCAGCTCCTCGCGCGAGCGACGCTCGAGCAGCATGTCCCAGTGGGTGCGGGGGGCCTTCACGTCTTCCTCCGCGACCTCGACCGGCACGCCGTCATCGCCGAGGAGGCGCCCCTCACGCCCGGACCGAGGGTCCGACCAGGTCGACGGCACGTCGGCGTCAGCCGAGAAGACCACGTCGAAGGTCTCACCGGAATCGGACTGGTAGACCGCTCGCTTCCGGTCGGAGAGCTCGACGCCCTCTTCGCTCTGGAGACTCTGACTCCCGAGCCGCATGCCGCGAAGACTTCGATCAGCCATCGGTGTACTCCTTCCGCTCGTCCTGCCCTCCACAACACTGTCCCACGGGGGTTCGTTCCTCGATGGGCGCATTCACAGTCAGTACCCAGTGGGTGACACCGCGCCGGAAGACCTGATCGTCTCGCTCCGCCGTCGCGGACGACGGACCGCACGACGGACGGCACGACGGACGGCACGACGGACGGAGTGCGGGGTGCGACCGACCACCCGGTCCGCTCCGTGGGACAGCGGGGCTAACCGGAGGTGCGCGCGCGACGAGACCACGGCGCGCAGGCGAGGAGGACGAGGAGCCCACCGAGCCCGAGCAGGAGCGTCAGGGAGCCCGAGAAGCGCGTCGCGGGCGTCGTCGACGTCCCGAGCGGTACGTCCGTCACCATCGACGCCGCGGTGTACGCCGGCACGCGGTCGATGGTCCGACCGCTCGGGTCGATCACCTGCGACGCCCCGACCGTGGAGATGTTCACGAGCGAGCGCCCGGTCTCGATGGCCCGCATCCGAGCGATCTCGAGCTGCTGGAGGTTCTCGTCCGTGCCGTCGAAGTCGGCGTTGTTCGTCTGGGCGAGGATGACCTGCGCTCCCCCACGAGCCATGTCGGTGGTCAGTCCGTCGTCGACGATGTCGAAGCAGATCGAGACGCCGGCCTCGATGCCGGCGACGGACAGGACGTTGGGCTTCGTCCCGGGGCTGTAGTCGCGCTGGAGGAGCCCGATGAGCGACGGCGCGAGCTTGGAGAAGAACCAGCGGTCGGGCACGTACTCGCCGAACGGCACGGGTCGCTTCTTGTCGTAGGACGACTGCCAGCCCGCGTCGGTCCACACGAACGAGGTGTTGTGCAGCACGCCCGAGGACGTCTGCGTGATCGCTCCGGCGACGATGGGCGCGCCGACCGAGCGCACCACCGAGTCGAGCGCCGAGGCCACGACGGGCTGGCGACGTGGATCGAACTCGGCCGAGGCCTCCGGCCACACGACGAGGTCGACGCCCCGGGCCTCGACGTCGGTCGCGGCGACCTGCGATGCGAGGACCTCCCCCGGCTGCGCACCGTCGAAGTAGCCGGCGGGTCCGTTGCCCTGGACGGACTCGATCCTGACGGTACCGTCCACAGCGGTCGGCCACGCGGGCACCGCCAGCACCGCGGCAACGAGCAGCCCCGCGGTCGCGATCCTCGTCGGCACACGGGCCGAGGCACCGGGAGCCGTCGGCACCACGAGCGCGAGCGACACGACGACCGCGACGCAGTAGACGACCACGAAGGTCAGCCCGAGGACGCCCGTGTACGCGACGAGGTGGGCGAACGGTCCCTGCGACTGCGACAGTCCGATGCGCCCCCAGGCGAACCCGCCGTAGGGCCAGCTCCCGGAGAACCATTCGCGTCCGGTCCAGAGTGCGGCCACCACGGCCGGGAGGCCCCACACCCGTCCGGCGGTCGTCGTCACGACCCGTGCGACCCAGCGGTACGCGAGCGCGATCGCGACGCTGCCGAGTGCGAGGTAGGCGGCCTCCAACAGCGCCAGAGCGAACCACGGGACCGGTCCGAGGTACCGGCCCGCCCAGGAGATCGCCGGCACCCAGAACGCAACACCGGCCAGATAGCCGAGCCAGGCCGCCCGCCGAGCGCGCTGGCCCATGACCGCGACGAGCAGGCACGCGACCGCCGGGAACGCGAGGAACCACCAGCCGGGAGACGGGAACGCGAGCGCGAGCAGGACGCCCCCGATGACGGCGAGCGGGAGCGCGGTCCCGACCGGGAGGGCACGGAACGGATCCGCAGCGCCTGTCACGCGGGGGTGCGCCGCACGGGTGTGCGCCGCACCGGTGCGCGCCGCACCGCTGCGGGCCTCGCCGGCGGGCACGCCCGCCGTACGGGCCCCGGAGCCGGCCGGCGCCGGCCGCGTCGGGGCGGACGTACGCACGCGCGCACGCAGGTCGGACTCGGGGTCGTGCACCGGGCCTCCCGTCAGACCGCCGCGTACGCGACGATACCGCGGCGGACGGCGTCGGTCGCACGGCGGGCCGTCTGGGTCAGTTCGTCGTCGCCCGCGTTCCGGACCTGGTCGAGCAGGTCGATGACCTGCTTGCACCAGCGCACGAAGTCGCCGGCGGGCATGTCGAGCGTGCGGAGGACGTCGTCGAGGGCGGAACCCGACGCCCACCGGAACATCCCGACCGCCATCGCGGGCGTCGGCGGCTGGGATCCGGCGAGGCGGGCATCACGCTCGATGTCGTCGAGCCGCGCCCAGATCGTCAGGGTCTCGTCGAGCGCCGGACGGAACGCGCCGCGCGGGAGTGCGTGCTCGGTGCCGGGGGCGTCCTCGCGTCGCGGCTGGTAGACGATCGTCGCGGCCATCGCGGCGAGCTGGGCGGGCGTGAGCTCCTTCCACACGCCGGCCTCCAGGCACTCGGCGACGAGCAGGTCACGGTCGCCGTAGATGCGCTGCAGCCGTCGGCCGCCGGCCGCGACCGTGGCCTCGCCGTCGCCGGTCGCGACCAGGTAGCCGAGCTGCAGCAGCACGTCGGTGACGCGGTCGAACGTCGTCGCGACCGCGCCGGTGCGGGACCGGATCTGGTGCACGAGCTTGTCGTTGGCGCGCTTGAGCTTGTACCAGCGCTCGGCCCAGCGTGCGTGGGCCTCGCGGTCGGGGCAGGCGTGGCAGGGGTGCCGCTGCATCCGTCGACGGACGTCGGTGATGGCCGCCTGGCGTTCCTTGCGGGCGCCGTGCGAGGCCTCGCGTCCGCCGGGGACGTTCGTCCGCTCGAGGTCGGAGAGCTCGCGCCGGAGCGCCGCGTACTCGGTGAAGTCGCCGAGGTGGCAGGTCATCGCCTGCTGGTAGCCGTCGAGCGACTCCTGCTGCGAACGGACCTTGCGGGCGAGGTCGACGACCGAGCGGTCCGCCTGGAACTGCGCGAACGAGGTCTCCAGGACCTCACGCGTGCGTCGCCGCCCGAACTGGTCGATGAGGTTCACCGCCATGTTGTACGTCGGCTTGAACGACGAGTTGAGCGGGTAGGTCCGGCGACTCGCCAGGGACGCCACGGCCTGCGGGTCGAGCCCGTCGGTCCACTGGATCACCGAGTGGCCCTCGACGTCGATGCCGCGTCGGCCGGCGCGCCCCGTGAGCTGGGTGTACTCCCCCGGCGTGATCGGCACGCGGGCCTCGCCGTTGAACTTCTCGAGCTTCTCGAGGACCACCGTGCGCGCCGGCATGTTGACCCCGAGCGCCAGGGTCTCCGTGGCGAAGACGACCTTGAGGAGCTTGCGCTGGAAGAGGTCCTCCACGACCTCCTTGAACGCGGGCAGGAGCCCGGCGTGGTGTGCCGCCACCCCGCGCTCGAGCCCCTCGAGCCACTCCCAGTAGCCCAGGACGGCGAGGTCCTCGTCGAGGAGGGTGCGGCAGTGGTACTCCGCCGTCTCGCGGATCTCGCGGCGCTCGTCGGCGGTGGTCAGGGACAGCCCCGAGCGCAGGACGTTCCGCACGCCCTGGTCGCACCCCGCCCGGCTGAACACGAAGAAGATCGCCGGCAGGAGCATCCGGTCGTCGAGCATGTGCGCGATCTGCTCGCGGTACAGCTTCTCGGTGCGCGGCCCCCGGCGGTCGTGGTAACCGCCGCGGCCCCGACCACCGCGGTGCCCACCGCCGTGCCGTTCGCTCCGGGAGGCTCCCCCGACCAGCCGCAGCAGTTCGGGGTTCACGCGGTTCGTGGCGGCGGCGCCGCTGGAGTCGAACAGGTCGACCAGCTTCGAGCCGACCAGGACGTGCTGCTCGAGCGGCACGGGGCGGTCCTCGGAGACGATGACGTCGGTGTCGCCCCGGACCGTCTGCAGCCAGTCGCCGAACTCCTCGGCGTTCGACACGGTCGCGCTGAGTGAGACGAGCCGGACCTCCGTCGGGAGGTGCAGGATGACCTCTTCCCAGACGGCACCTCGGAAGCGGTCGGCGAGGTAGTGCACCTCGTCGAGCACGACCCACGCGAGGTCGTCGAGCAGGTCCGAGTCCGCGTAGATCATGTTCCGCAGGACCTCGGTGGTCATCACGACCACGCGCGCCCGCGGGTTGACGTTCGTGTCGCCGGTGAGCAGGCCGACCTCGGACTCGCCGTACGCACGGACGAGCTCGGAGTACTTCTGGTTGCTCAGCGCCTTCATCGGCGTCGTGTAGAACACCTTCGCCGTGGGCTGGCGCATCGCGAGCCAGATCGCGAACTCCGCGACGATCGTCTTGCCGGCACCGGTCGGCGCCGCGACGAGGACGCTCCGGCCCTGGTCGATGGCGCCGCACGCCGCGAACTGGAACGCGTCGAGGTCGAAGCGGAGGTCGGACCGGAAGAGCTCGAGGTTGCGCGAGCGGTTCCGGACCTTCGCCGCCGCGTACCGCTCGGCGGGGCTGAGGTCCGTGTGCGTCACAGGCCGTACTCTTCGTCGAGCTTGGCCTGCCGCTTGGCCGCGCGGCGGTCGTGCACCCACGTCACCGCGCAGGCGGCGATGTAGAGCACCACCATGGGGATCGCGAGCAGGAACATCGAGATGACGTCGGCGGACGGCGTCACCATCGCGCAGAACACGAGGATGCAGAGGATCGCGATGCGCCAGGACTTGATGATGGCGGAGGCGGAGAGCACCCCGACGAAGTTCAGCAGGACGAGGAACACCGGCAGGACGAACGCGATGCCGACCGCCACGATGAGCTTGATGACGAAGTTGTAGTAGGCCTTCGCATCGACGATCGAGGTGTCCTGGCTCGACACGAAGCTGCCGAGGATCTGCACGACGTGCGGCAGGATGTACCACCCGAACCAGCAGCCGGCGAAGAACAGCGGGATCGCGGTGCCGAGGAAGCCGAAGACGTACTGCTTCTCACGCCGGACGAGGGCCGGCACGATGAACGCCCAGATCTGGTACAGCCACACCGGGCTCGAGATCACGATGCCGATCGTGATCGCGATCTGCAGCCGGAGGTCGAACGCCCCGGTGATCATCGGGAAGTTCAGCTCGGCCGTGTGCCCGCCGACCTCGGCCATCTGCTGGACGGGCTGACGGAGGGCGTCGAGGACGAACGGGGTCAGGAACCAGCCGCCGACCGCGCACACCACGACCGCGATCACCGCGCGGAAGAGGCGGTTGCGCAGCTCGATCAGGTGCTGCCCGAGCGACATGCGGCCTTCGGCGTCCTTCTTCGGACGCCCGGGCCGCTTCGCTCGCCCGCTTGCGGTCGTCGAAGCCATGTGCCGATCCTACGGGACCGGTCCGACACGGCGCTGCGGCTGCGTGCGTTCGCACAGGCGGACGGGAGGCGCGGTGCGGGCGCGCCCCGTGCCTCCCGTCCGTCCGGTGGTCGCGTCCGCGACGGCCGGGACCCCGCCCCGTGCGCTCAGGCCTGGGCGAGGGCGGCGGCCGCGAAGTCGCGGATCGCGGCGCGCGCCGCGGGCGGGTCGAGCACGACCGCGCGTCCCGGCAGGCCGGCGACCAGTCGGACGACACCGTCGAAGCCGTTCGAGGCGGCGAGCCGGATCCGCACGCGACCGACGCCGTCCGGCGCGTCGGCCGTGTCCGCGAGGAAGTCCGCGACGAGCGGCAGCGACGACGAGTCGAGCTCGACGGTGACGATGACGTCCTCGCGCGCCTGCTGGAACAGCGTGTCGGGGATCACCACGTCCGCCGCGGTGGTGGTCGCGGCGCGGTCCTCCACCCGGACGGCGGACATGCGGTCGAGCCGGAAGGTCCGGAGCGCCTGCCGGTCGAGGTCCCAGGCGCGCAGGTACCAGTCGGTGTCGATCGACTCGACGCGCAGCGGGTCCACGCTGCGGGTGCCCCCACGGCTGCGGGGTCCGGCGTAGTCGAACGCGAGCCCGCGCCCCTCCGACATGGCTCGGCGGATCGTCGCGAGCGTGGCGTCGTGCAGGTCCTGCCCGACGGCGACGTTCGAGGCGGCGCCGCCCGCCCCGCGGGAGAGCTTCGCCATCAGCGCCCGGATCGCCTCGCGGTCGGCCGCCTCGGGCAGCGCCGACAGGTACTGCAGGCCGGCGATGAGCGCCGAGGCCTCGCGGGCGGAGAGACGCGGGGCGTCGTCGATCGCGACGAGGTTCGTGAGCACGATCATGTCGTTCTGCTCGAAGTCGTCCCAGGCGATGTCGAACAGGTCGCCGTGCTGGTACTGCATGGTCTCGCCGGGGACCCCGGACACCGCGATGAGCTCGACGGCCCTGCGGATGCGGGACTCGGGGACGCCGAAGTGCCGCGCGGCCTCGGTGACGGACACCCGCTCGCGGTCGATCAGGTACGGCACGAGGGCGAGGAGGAAGGCGAGCTTGTCCTGCGCCTGGAGCGGCTGCTGCTCAACCACGGGTGCCTCCTTCGTGGTCGGCGACGAGTGCCCGCAGCCGTTCCGTCACGCGGTCGCGGAGGTCGGCGGGCTCGAGGACGTGCACCTCGGGACCGAACGCCGCGAGCTCCTCGGCGAGGATCTGCGGGTCGACGTGGTGCAGCACGAGCGTGCCGTCGGCCTCGGCGACCGTGTCCCGCCGTCGCGACAGTCGACGTTCCGCATCGGACCCGGGGACGACCCGGATGCGTGCGGTCCGGGTCGCCCAGATCCGGTCGAGCTCGGCGAGCGTGCGTTCGGCGGCACCGGACGGGGCGGGGTGGCGACCGACCTCGTACTGGCTCACGGGACCGACGATCCGCGACAGCAGGTAGTTCTTGTCGGAGGACGTCGCGAACTCGTGCGCCGCGAGCATCCACCGCCCCCCGTGCTGCACGAGCGCGAGCGGGGCGACCTCACGCCGTCGCGCGGCGTGCTGACCCGGGGTGATGTAGTCGAAGCGGACGGCGGCGGCGCGGTCGAGCGCGGAGCGCAGCGGCTCGAACGCGGCATCGCGGGCGCGGAGCCGCGGGGCGTACGCGTCCATCCCGAGCGCGTCCGTCGCGACGTCGTCCTCGGCGCCGGCGGAGCGGACCTTCAGCAGGGCCCGACGGGAGTCGGCCGACAGTGCGCCCTCACGCCACGCCATCGCCGCGAGGGACAGCAGTGCGGACTCGTCCGGGGTGAAGCGGACGTCGAGGGGCAGGTCGTACTCGCCCTTCGGGATGCGGTAGCGCAGCGTCTGGTTGTTCCCCGACGACCCGGGCGTCTCGATCGTCTCGAGCGGGATGCCGAGGTCGCGCACGTCGTCCTTGTCCCGCTCGAACTGCCGCTCGAGCGAGGCGTTGTCGCCGCCCTGCGTCCACCGCTGCCGGTAGCCCTGCACGTTCGCCAGGATCTCGGCCTTCGTCAGCCCGGACTCCGTCGAGAGCAGTGCCAGCACGAGGCTGAACAGCCGCTCCTCGGCAGGCACACGGGGGGTACGAGAGGCTGGCACAGGCCGATCCTACGGCAGCGCGGGTGCGCCGGAGTGCACCCGCGCGGCGGTCGGTGGACGGCGCTCGCGGGTCAGCGCGGCATCACTCCGAGGAGGTCGATCACGTAGGCGTCCGTCGAGCCCTGGTTGTGCACGATCGCCAGCACCTGGTCGCCGACGCGGTGGCCGACGATGGCCTCGCGGACGCCGTCGACGATCTGGCCCTTCGCGAGCGGGACCGTCGCCGCGCCCGATCCGTCGGTCCAGTTCGACCCGGTCACCGACGGGTCGGCGCTCCAGGTCACGGCGGTGTACTTGATGACCGCGGTGTCCTTCGCGGTGAGCTCCGTGCCGTCGCCCTTGCGCAGCAGGTGGGTCTCGTCCGCCTTCGGTGCGTCCCACGAGGGGATCGTGATGCCGGGGGCGCCGGACGGTGCGAGCACGACGGCGGGCATCCGGTCGCCGGCGAGCTGCGGGGTGCCGGTGGCGCGCGAGTCGAAGGCCCGCTTCACGTCGATGACGGCGATCACGGCGTCCTCGGCCTTGCTGCTCGACGTCGACCCGGCGGCGCCGGACGAGGCGCTCAGGGCGCTCTTCGGCAGCGCGACGGCGAGGCGGTCACCGACGTGCGCACACTCGACGGCCTCGCCGAGGGCGCCGAAGTTGGACGCGCCCGCGGTGATCGGCGCGGTCTGGCCCGAGTAGCCGCTGGTCTGGGCGACCTTGCCGGTCGCGCCGTCCAGGACCGTGTACTCGATGAGGACGGGGGTGCCGTCCTCGACCTCGCGGCCGGTGCCCTGCCTCAGGACCGAGACCTGCGTGCCCTTCGTGGTGAGCCCGGCGGGCACGGAGACCTCCGGCTCCTTGCCGAAGGCACCCGTGGCGGTGACGGCCTCGGACGCGGCACCGGGTGCGGCGCAGCTCGACGGGGTCGTCCCGGCGCCGCTCGCGGAGCACGCCGTCAGCGAGGCGGCGAGACCGAGGGTGACCAGGAGCGCGGGGATGGTTCGATGCAGGACGGGCACGGTCGGTACTCTACCGGTCGTCCGCGGGCGTCCCGGCCTCCGCCGCCGCGACCCTGCGCGCCTGCGCAGCCGCCTGTCGCGCGACCTTCCGCAGCTTCTTGTCGCTGGCGCTGCGCTCCCCCACGGCACCGGGGGTCCAGGCCTCGACGTCCTCGTCCGAGAACTCGGCCTTGCCCGCTCGGCGCTTGAGGTTCGGCAGCACCACGCCGTCCGCGAGGCGCCGTGCGGTCACCAGGAAGCCGGTGTGCCCGACCATCCGGTGGTCCGGGCGGACCGCCAGGCCCTCGACGTGCCAGGTGCGGACGAGGGTCTCGCTCGGCATCGGGTCGGTGAAGCGGCCGGTGTCCCGGAGCGCCTCAGCCGTGCGGGAGAGCTGCGTCACGGTCGCGACGTAGCAGACGATGAGGCCACCGGGCACGAGCGCGTCGGCGGCGGCGTCGACGCACTCCCACGGCGCGAGCATGTCGAGCACGACACGGTCCACGCTCTGCGGCTCCGCGGCGCCCGGGAGCTCCTCCACGAGGTCGCCGACGGTCACCGACCAGTTGTCCGGCACGGCGCCGAGGAACGTGCCGACGTTGCCGCGGGCGATGGCGGCGAACTCCTCGCGACGCTCGAACGACTGCAGCCGGCCGGTCGGACCGATCGCGCGGAGCAGGAAGAGCGAGAGCGCCCCGGAGCCGACGCCGGCCTCGACGACGCGGGCGCCCGGGAAGACGTCGGCGAACGCGACGATCTGCGCGGCGTCCTTCGGGTAGACGATCGCGGCGCCGCGCGGCATCGACATGACGTAGTCGTTGAGGAGCGGTCGGAGCGCGAGGTACTCGTCACCCGTCGTCGCACGGATGACGGAGCCGTCCGGCTGCCCGATGACGTCGTCGTGCCGCAGCACGCCACGGTGCGTGTGGTACTCGCCGCTGGTCTCGAGGGAGAGCGTCGTCAGCTTGCCCTTCGGCCCGGTCAGCTGGACGCGGTCGCCGGCCCGGAACGGGCCGCGGGGCGGCGTGTGCGGCGCACCGCCCGCGGTGTGCGGCAGCGACGCCGCCGCGTCGTCCGGACGGGAGGCGCGGATCACCGCCGCCTCGTCGCCGGCGTTCCCGAGGTCGCTCACCAGGCACCGCCCTCGGTGACGGTGGCCTCCGCGGCGACGGGCACCGTGCCTCCCGGCTGCTGGGCGACCGCGGCGCGGGCCGCGAGGGCCGGGCTCGTCAGGTCGACCAGACGGTCGACGCCGACGCCAGCGAGGGAGGTGAGGTGGACGTCGCCACCCGCGATCTCCGCGAGCGGCACGATGTGCTCGACCGCGACGGTGACGGCGCCGGACGCGACGGCCGAGGCGACGCCCGTGGCGGAGTCCTCGATCGCGACGCAGGCGGTCGGTTCGACGCCGAGCTGCGCGGCGGCGGACAGGTAGGCGTCGGGGAAGGGCTTGGGACGCTCGACGTCGTCGCCGGCCACGACCACCCGGAAGCCGCGTGCACCGAGCGCCTCGGCGGCGACGAGCGCCATCGAGCGACGGGACATCGTCACCAGTGCGGTCGGGACGCCGCGGTCGTGCAGTTCCTCGACGAGCTCTCGTGCGCCGGGGCGCCAGGGCAGGTCGTCGTGCCGCAGTCGGTCGGAGACGTACTCGGTCATCCAGAGGACGATCTCCTCGACCTCCATGTCGACCCCGCGGTCGCGGAGGATCTCACCGGAGCGCTCGAGCCCGGAGCCGACGAGCGACAGGCCGTCCTCGTGCGTCCAGGTGGCGCCGTAGCGCTGCGTCAGCTCGACCTGGGACTGCTGCCAGATCGGTTCGGTGTCGATGAGCGTGCCGTCCATGTCCCACAGCACGGCTGCGGGCAGGACTCGGTCGGGGTGCTGGGCGGTCACGGGCGACGAGTCTACCGTCCGGCCGAGAATGACCGGTCGGGCGGTCCGGCGCCGCCGTCGGGCTGCCCGCGTCGTCCGCGCGGCGTCGTCGGCGTTCCGCTGGGGGCGGACCGACACCCGGTCGCGACCCTGACGGGCCTACAGTGGGTGCCTGGTCAACGTCCCACGCGCGCGGTCAGCACGAGCCGGTCGCGCCCCTTCCAGGAGGTCCGCCCCGTGCCACAGCACTCCCCCTTCAGCGACGGCCGGCTGCTCGTCGTCGCCTTCGAGGGCTGGAACGACGCGGGCGAGGCCGCGAGCGGTCTGGCCCGACGGATCGTCGACGCGCTGGAGCTCGACGAGCTCCGCGAGATCGACGGGGAGCGGTACGTCGACTACCAGTTCAACCGGCCGACGGTCGGGACCGACGACGATGGGAACCGCGGCATCCAGTGGCCGCGGATCGTGCTGCACGGGCCCGGTGACGACGGACGCCCGGTGATCGGCGCGACCGGGTCCGAGTCGGACCGGCAGGTGTACGTCCTCGTCGGACCCGAGCCCTCGCGGACGTGGCGCGGCTTCTGCGCCGAGGTCATCGACCTCATCGACGTGTACTCGATCGACGCCGTGGTGTTCGTCGGCGCGATGCTCGCGGACGTGCCGCACACCCGGCCGATCTCGGTGTTCGTGTCGAGCGACAACGCCGGGGTCCGGGCAGCGTTCGACGTCGACAAGTCGTCGTACGAGGGGCCGACCGGCATCCTCGGGGTGCTCGCCGACGCCGTGGACAAGGCCGGCCTCACCACCCTGTCGCTGTGGGCCTCGGTGCCGCACTACGTGCACAACTCCCCCTCGCCGAAGGCCACGCTCTCGCTGCTCGACAAGATCGAGGAGCTCACCGACGTCACGGTCCCCCGCGGTTCGCTGCTCGACGACGCGACCGAGTGGGAGGAGGGCATCGACGCCCTCGCGGCGGACGACGAGGACATGGCCTCCTACATCGGGCAGCTCGAGCAGGCGCGGGACACGGTCGACTCGCCCGAGGCGTCCGGCGACGCGATCGCGCAGGAGTTCGAGCAGTACCTCCGGCGCCGCGAGCGCAAGGACGGCGGGACCGCTGGCGGCGAGGGCTTCCGTCCGCCGCAGCCGCCGCAGTAGCGCGGGGCCGGGCTGCTGGCCGGCGCACCGTCGCGTTGGTCGCAGAACGCGTCGGCTCCGGCGCGGCGCGGCGGCACGCCGTGCGACCAGCCCGGTCCGCCCACGGCACGTCGTGCGACCAACGCACGCGCGCTCCGGCCGGGAGGCGCGGGGCGGACCCGCCACGGGCCTCCCGGCCGTCGCATGCGCGCGTACCCGACAACGCGGTCCGCCCACGGCACGTCGTGCGACCAACGCACGCGCGTGTCGGCCTGGAGGCGCGGGGCGGATCCGCCACGGGCCTCCCGGCCGTCGCATGCGCGCGTACCCGACCGCTCCCGCGTTGGTCGCAGAAGGTGTCCGCTCACGCGCGGCGCGACGGCACGTTGTACGACCAACGCAGCCCGCGCACGGCACGTCGTGCGACCGACGCGGCCGGCGCGTGACCGGTCGCGCGTCGGGCGCCGAGTCGTCAGCCCAGGCGGATGCCGAGCAGGGCGTCGACGAGGTCGAGCAGCTCGGGCGTCGGGGCGATCCCGCCCGCCAGGGCCGTGTCCACGGCAGCGACCGCACCGGGCGTGTCGAGGTCGTCCGCCACGCGCGCACGGATGCGAGCGACCACGTCGTCGGCGTCGTCGGCGTGCGACGGCGCTCCCCCGGCCCAGGCGTCCCACGACGCCAGCCGGGTCGTCGCGGACTCCAGTTCGGCCGGGAACCACTCCCAGTCGTCCGAGTACTTGTGCGAGAGGAGCGCGAGTCGGACGGCCCGTGGGTCGGCACCGTCGTCGATCAGGCCGCGCACCGTCACGAGGTTGCCGAGCGACTTCGAGATCTTCGTGCCCTGGTAGGCGATCATGCCCGTGTGGACGTAGGCGTTCGCGAGCGGCTGGTGCGCGAGTGCCGCCGCGTGTCCGGCGCTCATCTCGTGGTGCGGGAAGACGAGGTCGCTCCCGCCGCCCTGGACGCTGATCGGCAGGCCGAGCTTGTCGCCGGCGATCACACTGCACTCGATGTGCCAGCCGGGACGCCCCGGGCCGAGCACGGTGTCCCAGCTCGGTTCTCCGTCGCGGGCCGCGCGCCACAGCAGCGGGTCGAGCGGGTCGCGCTTGCCCGGACGCTCGGGGTCGCCGCCGCGCTCCGCCGACAGGGCGAGCATCGTCTCGCGGTCGAGACCGCTCTCGTCGCCGAGCGCCCAGGCCTCGGTCGGCCGGCTGACGTCGAAGTACACGTCGTCACCGTCGGAGTCGTCGGTCGGCACGTCGTACGCGTAGCCGGTCTCCTGCAGGAACGCGACGGCCTCGGCGATGCGCTCGACGTCCTCCGTGACGGCGACGTAGTCGTCCGGCGGCACGATCCGCAGCGCTTCCATGTCCCGGCGGAACAGGTCGATCTGCGACGCCGCGAGCTCGCGCCAGTCGACGCCGTCGCGCGCCGCACGCTCGAGCAGCGGGTCGTCGACGTCGGTCGTGTTCTGCGCGTACGCGACGTCGAGGCCGGCATCGCGCCAGGAACGCAGCAGCGAGTCGAACGCGAGGTACGTCGCGGCGTGCCCGAGGTGGGTCGCGTCGTACGGCGTGATGCCGCACACGTACAGCGCCGCCTGCTCGGCGCCCCGGGTCGGGTCGACGGGCTTCCCGGTGGCGGTGTCGTGCACGACGGGACGGGGGCCCGAGCCGCGGACGGACGGGACGGACGGGGCCTGCCAGGCCCTCACGGCTGGATCACACCAAGCGACAGCAACACGATGAGAACGATACCGAGTGCGATCCGGTAGACCACGAACGGCAGGAAGCTCCGCTTGCTGATGTAGTTCATGAACGCCGCGATCACCACGAAGCCGACGACGAACGCCACCACGGTCGCGACGAGCGTGTCGACGAGGCCGAACGGCGCTCCGGTGTCGCCGAGGCTCGTCGCCGCCTCGTACAGGCCGGAGAGGAACACGGCGGGGACGGCGAGCAGGAACGCGAACCGTGCGGCCGCCGGACGGGTGTATCCGAGCGCCAGACCCATGGAGACCGTCGCGCCCGAGCGGGAGACGCCCGGCACCAGGGCGAGCATCTGCGCGAGGCCGATGAGCAGACCGCCGCCGAACGTCATGTGCTCGATGCGCCGCGTCTTCCGCCCCACGACGTCGAGGACGCCGAGGACGATGCCGAACCCGATGAGTACGATCGCGACGATCCACAGCGAGCGGAACGTGGTCTCGATCGAGTCCTTGAGGAGCAGCCCGGCGACGCCGATCGGGATCGTGCCGAGGATGACCAGCCACCCGAGGCGGGCGTCCGGGTCGTTCCGCGGCACCGTCCGACCGGAGAGCGAGCGGAACCACCGCCCGACGATCCGGGTGATGTCCTTCCAGAAGTAGATCAGCACCGCGGTCTCGGTGCCGAGCTGCGTCACGGCGGTGAAGGCGGCGCCCGGGTCCTGCGCGTCGGGCAGGAAGAGCCCGACGATCCGCAGGTGCGCGCTGGACGACACGGGGAGGAACTCGGTGAGCCCCTGGACGAAGCCGAGGAAGATCGCCTCGAGGATGTGCATGGCACCGGCCTTCCGGAGGGAGGTCTGTCAGGACACCGCCACGAGGGCGACCCAGCAATGTATCAGTACGTCGCGAAGAGGTCGCCGAGGACGCGCCGCCCGAACGCGAGCGCGTCGAGCGGGACCCGCTCGTCGACCCCGTGGAACATCGCGGGGAAGTCCACCCCGGCGGGCAGCTGCAGCGGGACGAAGCCGTAGCCGGCGATGCCGAGCGTCGACAGCGCCTTGTTGTCGGTACCGCCGGAGAGCAGGTACGGCAGGACCGGTGCACCGGGATCGTGACGCCCGAGCACGTCGCGCACGGCATCGACCAACGGCCCGCCGAAGTCCTGCTCGAGACCGATGTCCCGGAACGACGTGATGACCTCGACGTCGTCGCCGGCGAGCTCCCGGACGCGGGCGAGCACGGTCTCCTCGTCGCCCGGGAGGCAGCGGATGTCGACGAGTGCCTCTGCGGTGTCCGGGATCACGTTGTGCTTGTACCCGGCCTGGAGGACCGTCGGGTTCGTCGTCGTGTGCAGCGCCGCGTGGATGAAGCGCGAGGCCGACCCGGTCGCGAGCGCCACCTCGTCCGGTCCGGTCACGGCGGGGTCGACCCCGAGGAACCGTGCGACCTCGGACACCATCGCGTCGGTCGTCGCCGACAGCCGGACCGGCCAGTCCTCGCTCCCGATCCGGGCGACCGCGGCGGCGAGCGTCGTCACCGCGTTGTCCCGGATCACGTGCGAGCCGTGCGCGGCCGTTCCCCGGGCGACGAGCTTGATCCACATGAGGGCCTTCTCGCCGGTCTGGAGCAGGTAGGCGCGGCGGTCCCCGAGCGTGATCGAGTACCCGCCCACCTCGCTGATCGCGGCCGTCGCCCCCGCGAACACCTCCGGGTGCTGCTCGACCACGTGGTGTGAGCCGAGCACGCCACCGGCTTCCTCGTCCGCGAAGTACGCGATCACGAGGTCCCGCTCTGGCGCACCCTGCGCGGCGACGACGTCGGACAGCGCCGTGAGCATCATCGCGTCCATGTTCTTCATGTCGACGGCGCCACGACCCCAGAGCATGCCGTCGCGCACGACACCGCCGAACGGGTCCACCGACCAGTTCGCGGGGTCCGCGGGGACCACGTCCAGGTGCCCGTGGACGACCAGGGCGGGCTTGTCGCGGTCACGCCCCGGCACCCTTGCGACGACGCTCACCCGGTCCGGCTCCGATTCGAACAGCTGCGGCTCGAGGCCGAGGTCGCGCAGCTTCGCCTCGACGTAGTGCGCCGCCTCGGTCTCTCCGCGGGACTTCCCCTCGCCCCAGTTGGTCGTGTCGATCCGGATGAGGTCACGGGCGATCGCCGCGGTGTCCTCGAGGTCCGTCTCGGCCGTCTCGCGCCCCTGGAGGTCAGTCATGGCCACCAACCTACTGGCCGTCACCGACACCGCCGACCCGCGTCGTTCCGCGGATGCGACCGGGGACGCGCCCGGGATGCGCCGCCGTGTTCATCGCTCGTTCAGACCCGTGCTAGTGTCTTCTCTCGGCAGGAACGCCGGGGAAACAGCCCCGGAGCACCGGCTGGAACAACAGAACAACACCTGTCCGGGTGGCGGAATTGGTAGACGCGCTAGCTTGAGGTGCTAGTGCCCGTATTAGGGCGTGGGGGTTCAAGTCCCCCCTCGGACACACGAAGACGAAGCCCCCTGGCCATCGGCCAGGGGGCTTCGCCCGTACCGGCCGCGGCGGCGACCCGGGCCCGTCGTCAGGGTCGGATCGCCGCTCGCACCCACCGCGCGGCATCCTGTGCGTCGACGAGGTGCCCGTCGTCCTGCGCCTCCGCCGCTGCGTCGAGGAGCGCACGGAACCATGGCCCCGGGACGAGCCCCGCGTCGATGAGGTCGCGGCCCGTCACCAGGCGCGGCCGCGGCCCCGACACCTCGTCGGCCAGCACGACGTCGAACCACGCCCACGCCGGTGACGGCCCCGACCCCGGGCCACGACCCCGCGCGTCCGCCTCGCACACCCGTGCCCAGACCTCCACGGCGGACAGCGGACCGCCGAGTCGGCGCCGGAGTCGTCGTGCGGCCGGGAGGGACGGCGGCGCGCCCGCCGTCGAGTGCGCCACCATGTGCTCCCGGATCGCCGGGACCACCCGCTCGACGACGGCCCGCGGTGCTCCGATGCGGCGGAGCAGGGACCGCGCAGCACGGGCACCGCTGACCTCGTGTCCGAGGCTCCGGATCCGGACGGTGCCGTCCTCGCCCTCGACCCGCTGCGTGCCGTCGCCCGCCTTGCCGAGGTCGTGCAGGAGCGCGGCGAGCACGACGACCGTGCGGTCCTCCCCCGTCACCCCGTCGGCCGTGCAGGCCGCCGCCGCGGCGTCCGCCGCGAGACCCAGGTGCACGTGCACCGGCCCCTCCGGGTGCCAGTGCGGGTCCTGCGGCACGTCGCGGACCGCGGCGAGCTCCGGGAAGTGCCCCTCCCACCCCGTGGCGTGGAGGACGTCGAGCGCCCGCGACGGGTGGTCGCCCGTGGTCACCTTCCGCACCTCCGGCCAGGTGCGTTCCGGTGCCACGGCGGGGAACAGGTGCACCAGTGACCGGGCGACGGCGAGCGTGGCCGGGTGGACGGTGAGGTCGAAGCGCGCGGCGAGCTGGGCGGCCCGGAGCACCCGCAGCGGATCGTCGCCGAACTGCTCGGAGGTGTGCCGGAGGATCCCACGAGTGGCGTCCTCGATCCCGCCGAACGCGTCGACGTACTCGTTCGTCTCCGGGTCCCAGGCGATCGCGTTCACCGTGAAGTCGCGACGAGCGGCTGCCCGGACGAGGTCGGCGTCGTCGCTGCCGCTCGGGAGCACGGCGACGTCGGCCTGCACACCGAGGAACACCACCTTGAGCACCTCGAACCGCGTGCCGGTGAGCACGACGACGGCCCCGGACGCCCGGAGCGCGTCCACCACCGCAGCCGTCTCGGTGCCGTGGACCTCGACGTCGACGTCGTGCTCGGGGTCGGTGCCCGACCGCCCGATCTCGCGGAACACGGCGTCACGGACCACCCCGCCGACGAGGAACGGGCGGCCCACGCCGCCGAGGACGGCGAGGAGCGCGGCGACGGCACCGGTCACGCCCAGCGCGTCCTCGGGGTCCGCGGGGCCGGGGCACCGGTGCACGGCCGCGGGCGGGCGAGCGGCACCGCAGCGGGTGCACGAGATGGTCGTGGTCACGGCCTCAGTCCTCCGGGACCCCGGTGCGTGAGCACCGAGGGAGACAGTCTGCCGCACCGGGCGGACCGGCGCGACCCCGTCGACGGACGGGAGGCGCGGTGCCAGCCGGCACCGCGCCTCCCGTCCGTCAGGTGGTCGCGTCTCGCTCTCGGACGTCTCGACGCCTCGACGGCTCGACGAAAATGCGGCATGAACCCGCGTTCCGTCTCCTAGCTCTTCGACGCCTCGACGAAGTTGCGTCGCGGGTCCGTCTCCTTGATGAGCGAGGTCGCGTCGCGACCGGACACGGCACCGGTGATCCACCCGATGACGATGCGGACCTTCCGGTTCAGCGTCGGCATCGCGTACACGTGGTATGCCCGGTGCGCGAGCCAGGCGAGCAGGTTCGTCATCTTGACGCCCTTGATGTTCGCCGCGCCCTTGCCGACGCCGTAGGACGCCACGGTGCCGATCGACGGGTGGCGGTACTCCTCGAGCGGCTTGCCGGTGATCGTCGCGACGACGTTGTCGGCGGCGACGACGGCCTGCCGGACCGCGTTCTGCGCGTTCGGCGGGTAGAAGGCCGGCTGCTTCTCGGCGGTGAGGTCGGGCACCTGGGCGACGTCGCCGAGCCCCCAGACGCCCGGGACGACCTCGTGCGTGTCCTCCGCCTCGACCTGGAGCTTCGCGTTGGCGGCGAGGTGCCCCTTCGGTCCGCGCGGCAGGTCGGACGCGTCGAGCAGCGGGTTCGGCTTGACGCCGGCGGTCCAGACGAGCAGCCCGGCCGCGAACTCGTCGCCGTCGGACAGCTTGATGACGCCGCCCTCGGCACTCGGCATCGTGGTCTTCAGGCGGACGTCGATCCCACGGGCACGGAGGGACTCCAGGGTCCACTTCGACAGCTCGGGGCCGACCTCGGGCGCGACGCGGTCGAGTGCGTCGATCAGGACCCAGCGCGGGTGCTCGCCCGCCAGCGACGGGTACGTCTTGATCGCGGCCTGCGACACGTCGAAGAGCTCGCCGATCGCCTCGACCCCGGTGTAGCCGCCGCCGACGAAGATGCTGGTGAGCAGACGACGGCGCTCCTCCTCGTCGCGGGTCGCGGCGGCCTTGGCGATGTTGTCGAGGAGCTTCGCGCGGACGTACGCCGCCTCCTCGACGGTCTTGAAGCCGACGCCGTGCTCCTCGAGCCCGGGCGTCGGGAAGGTGCGCGTCACCGAGCCGAGCGCGACGACGAGCTGGTCGTAGCCGAGCGTGCGGTCGTCACCGCCGGCGGTCGAGATCGACACCGTCTTGTCCTTCGACGAGATCCCGGTGACCTTGCCCTGGATGACCCGGGTCCGCTTGAGCGCACGCCGCAGCTCGAAGGTGACGTCCTTCGGCGCGATGTGACCGCCCGCGACCTCGGGCAGGAACGGCAGGTACGTGTAGTAGGTGTTCTGGTCGACGAGCGTGATGCGCATCGGGACCGTCGCAGCGTGCTTCTGCAGCTGCTTGACGGTCGTGTAGCCGGCGGAGCCGCCTCCGAGGACCAGGACGTGCGGGATCGAATCTGCCATGTGTCCGGTCTACCGGAGTTTCCCTGCTGGCGTCACCAGGCCGCGCCGTCGTCGACCGGTGCGGTCGCCCGCCGGATCGGTACGGTCGGGTCATGACCGCACCGATCGTCGTCCGACCCGCCGTGCTCGAGGACGCCGAGCGCATCGCGTTCGTGCACGCGACCTCGTGGCGGGAGACCTACGGGCGCTTCGTCGACGATCCGGACGACAGCCCGTGGTTCGCGGTCGGGCCCCGCGTCGCGATGTGGCGGACGAACCTGACCGAGCACGCGTACGACACGGTCGTCGCACTCGCCGGCGACGAGCTGGTCGGGTTCGCCGGGACGCACGCGACTCCCCCGACGGCGGACGAGCGACCGGTGCGGCCGGAGGAACTGCACATGCTCTACGTCCTCGCCCGCGCGCACGGTTCCGGGGCCGGGCAGGCGTTGCTCGACGCTGCGCTCGGCGACCGCCCGGCGTCGCTGTGGGTGGCCGAGGACAACCCGCGGGCGCAGGCGTTCTACCGACGGAACGGCTTCGCGACGGACGGCGCGACGTCGTCGTTCGGGCCGATCGAGCGCGCGGTCCGGATGGTGCGCTGAGCACCACCGTCCACCGGACGACCGCCCGGGCTCGGTCGGTGCGCCACGGCAGCCGCGATCAACCCGATCGGTCGCGCCGACGGTCGCGGAGGCGCCACCAGGCGGTCTCGGCCAGCTCCGGCCCGGTGTAGACGCCGTGCGGCGTGCGGCGGGACTCCGTGAGCGAGAAGCGCCGCAGCCGGTAGCCCCCGCCGAACCGGTCGATGATCGCCTCCGGGGAGGAATCCGGGTCGCGCTTGACGAGCCAGGTCCGGTCGTCGACGGGCTCGATCACCGGACCGTCACCGACGTCCGCCGATGCGCGACCGCAGGACGTCGATGCGCTTCTGGATCTGCTCGACGCTCGCCTGCGCGACGGCCGGTCCGCCGCTGATCCGCCGGAGCTCGGCGTGGATCGCACCATGGGGCTCGTTCGAGTGGCGCGACCAGATCGACACCAGCCGCGCGAGCTCGGTGCGCTGCTCCTTGAGGGTCATGTACATCGGGCGGTTCTCGTCGACCTTGGGCTTGGGGAGTCCGTCCTTCCCGGACCGACCCTTCGAACGCTTCGCCTGGGTCGCCTGGCGCGCCCGGAGGAGGTCCCGCACCTGGTCGGGTTCGAGCAGGCCCGGGATGCCGATGAAGTCGAGCTCCTCGAGCGAGCCGACCTCTCCCCCGGTGCCGAACTCGCCCCCGTCGTAGAGCACCCGATCGAACGACGCCTGCGAGTCGAGGGCCTCGAACGGCTGGACCTCGAGCAGGCTCTCCGACGCGCGGTCCTCGCGGTTCGCCTCCGCGACCATCGCGTCCTCGGGGTTGTACATCCCGTCGTCAGTGCCCTTCGGGCGGTCGAGGGCGTGGTCGCGTTCGAGCTCGAGCGACGCGGCGAGGGCCATCAGCCCGGGCACGCTCGGCAGGAACACGGACGCGGTCTCCCCGCGACGCCGCGCCCGGACGAAGCGGCCGATCACCTGCGCGAAGAACAGCGGGGTGCTCGCGCTCGTCGCGTACACGCCGACGCACAGCCGTGGGACGTCGACGCCCTCGGACACCATCCGGACGGCGACCATCCAGCGGGAGTCGCCCTCCGAGAAGGCGCCGATCCGCTCGGACGCCGCGGCCTCGTCCGAGAGCACCACGGTGGGCCGCTCCCCCGTGATCTGCGTGAGCATCCGCGCGTACGCCCGCGCGGTGGTGGTGTCGGTCGCGATGACCAGGCCCCCGGCGTCGGGGACGCCGCGACGGACCTCGGTCAGGCGCTTGTCGGCGGCGGTCAGGACGGCGGGCATCCACTCACCGTCCGGCGAGAGCGCGGTCCGCCACGCCTGGGCGGTGATGTCCTTCGTCACCTGCTCGCCGAGGGACGCCGACATCTCGTCACCCATGCGCGTCTTCCAACGCATCTGCCCGGCGTAGGCCATGAACAGGACCGGGCGGACGACGCCGTCCTTGAGCGCCCGACCGTAGCCGTAGTTGTAGTCGGAGACCGACGTGCGGATCCCCTGCTCGTCGGGGGCGTACTGCACGAACGGGATCGGTGCGGTGTCCGACCGGAACGGGGTGCCCGAGAGCGACAGGCGGCGGGTGGCCTTCGTGAAGGCTTCGCGGATGCCGTCACCCCAGGTGAGTGCGTCGCCGCCGTGGTGGACCTCGTCGAGGATGACGAGCGTCTTGCCGCCGGCGGTGATGCGCTGGTGGACCTCGGGGTTCATGCCGACCTGGGCGTACGTGATCGCCACGCCCTGGTAGTGCCGGCCGAACATGCCGTCGCCGTTCTTGAACATCGGGTCGAGGCGGATGCCGACCCGGTCCGCGGAGTCCGCCCACTGCCGCTTGAGGTGCTCGGTCGGCGCGACGACGACGATCCGGTCCACGGTGCCGCGCGCGAGCAGCTCGGTGGCGAGTCGGAGCGCGAACGTGGTCTTGCCGGCGCCGGGCGTCGCCGCGGCGAGGAAGTCGCGGGGCTCGGTCTCGAAGTACTTCGTCAGGGCCTCGACCTGCCAGGCACGCAGCTTCGAGGCGGTGCCCCAGGCGGCGCGGTCCGGGAACGCGGGCGACAGGTGCTCGGCTGCCGCGTTGCCCGCAGCCTCGGCCTGCGCGGCGGCCTCGTCGTGGGGGCGGGCGGCGGGCGCGGTGGCGGCGGCGGCGGCCTCGTCGCGGGGGCGGGCGGCGGGCGCGGTGGTGGCGGCCTCGTCGCGGGGGCGGGCGGCAGCCGCGGTGCCGGTGGCGTCGCCGCCGTCCACGCCACGCGGGGTGTGGTCGGACGGCGTCTCCGGCGCGTCACCCCACAACGTGGCGGGCTCCTGCTGGTCGTCGTACTCCGCTGCGCTCACTTCAGGCGATCCTACCGTCACGCGGGGTCCTGCCGGGCGTGCGGGGCGCGCTGCTCGGGAGCGTTCCGGACGAGCGATGCCGGTCTCAGCACGCCGGCGCCGAAGCGTGCGGCCACCGCGTCGACGGTCGTCTCGGTCTCGCGCCACGGCGCGTCGTCGTCCCAGAGGGCGTTGCTCGCGGCCGCCGGCACGAGGTTCTCCCCGCGGACGCCGATCAGGCGGATGCGGTTGCCGGGGCGGTGCAGGACGTCGTAGAGCTCGACGGCTTCGTGGTGGATGCGCTTGGCGACGTCGGTGGGCTCGGCGAGGGTCCGTGACCGGGTGAGGGTGGAGAAGTCGGTGTACCGCACCTTGAGCGCGACCGTCCGGGCCTGGACGTCGGCTCGGCGGAGTCGGACCGCGACCTTGTCGGCGAGCCGGAGGAGCTCGCGAGCCACGTCGTCGCGCTCGGTGAGGTCACGACCGAAGGTGACCTCGTGCCCGATGGACTTCTCGCCGACCCCGGTCTCGACGGTGCGCGGATCGCGACCCCACGACAGGTCGTGCAGGCGCTGCCCGCCCGCCGGCCCGAGGGCTGCGACGAGCGACGGCAGCGGCGTCGTGGCGAGGTCGCCCACGGTGCGGATGCCACGACGCTCGAGGGTCTCCTGCGTCTTCCCGCCGACTCCCCACAGCGCCGAGACGGGCTGGGGGTGCAGGAACGCCACCGTGTGGGCCGCGGGCACGACCAGGAGGCCGTCCGGCTTGGCACGGCTCGACGCGAGCTTCGCGACGAACTTCGTCGCGGCCGCGCCGACCGAGCAGTGCAGTCCGGTCTGCTCGAACACCGCCCGGCGGATCGCGGTGCCGATCTGCCACGGCGTGCCGTAGAGACGGAGCGCCCCGGCGACGTCGAGGAAGGCCTCGTCGATGCCGAGCCGCTCGACGCGCGGCGTGAAGCGGTCGAAGACGCTCATCACGGCAGCGGACTGCTCGCGGTACTTCTCGAAGTGCGGCTCCACGATGACGGCGTTCGGGCAGCGCCGCTTCGCGACCGCCATCGGCATCGCCGAGTTCACGCCGTAGCGACGGGCTTCGTACGTGGCGGCGGTCACCACCGAGCGGTCGGAGTCCTGCCCGACGATCACGGGCAGGCCGACGAGGTCGGGGCGGTCGAGCAGTTCGACCGAGGCGAAGAACGCGTCCATGTCGACGTGCAGCACCGTCGCGCTGACGTCGTCGACCGGTGCGTCGGAGACGAGCCGGTTGCGTCCGTCCTGCTTGCTCACACGGTGATGATGCCACCGACCACCGACAGGCCCGCGTCGGGGTTCGTCAGCGGACCGGTCCGAGGAGCGCCGCGGCGATGGTGCGCGCGGCCGAGTCGCGCGTGGAGGGGTGGTACTGCCCGGCCCGGACGTCCCGGGAGAGCCGGGCGAGCTCGCCGCCGGCGCGGTACGCCGAGCCGCCGACGACGCGCACGGCCTCGTCGACCACGCGCTGCGCGGTGTCCACCGTCCGGGCCTTCGTCCCGACGAGCAGCGGGAACCACCGCGACCCGTGGTCGACGAGGTCGTCGACGTCCCGGGCGAGCGCGTCGACCTGGAGCGCCACCGCGTCGACCGCGCCCTGCGCGTCCGCCAGGGCACGACGCACGTCCGGGTCGGCCGACCGCGGCGTGCCGTCGAGCGCGGTCCGGTCGCGCACGGCCGCGACCGCGAGTTCCACCGCCCGCTCGGCGATCCCGACGTACACCGACGCGACGAGGAGCTCGAACGCGGCGAACACGCCGAACGTCAGCGGGTCCTGGTTCGGCCCGACCGGCAGGACCCGGACGATCCGGTCGGCGGGCACGTGCACGCCGTCGAGGACCGTGGTCCGGCTCTGGGTCGCCCGCATCCCGAGGGTGTCCCAGTCATCCCGGTGCGTCACGCCGCCGTCCGACCGGACCGTGAAGCCGTGGACGAGCACCGGCTCCGGCCCGGTGGTGTCCTTGCCGAACACGCTGAGCACGTCCCACGCGGGCGCGAGGGACGTCGACACCTTCGTGCCCGTGAAGCGGTAGCCGCCGGCGCCGTCCGGCTCGGCCGTCGTCAGGGAGTCGAAGAGCACGGCGTCGTTGCCCGGCTCGCTCACGCCGAAGGCGAGCAGGTGGTCGTCCGCCGCGTGGTCGGTGACGACCTGGAGGAACGACCCGCCCCGTGCGCGCACGCTGCGGGCCGCCTGCACCCACACCTGGTGCATGCCCAGCCCGAGCGCCGTCGCCGGAGCGGCCCGCGCGAGCGTCCGCTGTGCCGCGGCGGTGTCACGGAGACCGAGGTCCTGCCCGCCCTGCTCCGTCGGGACCCCGAGCCGGAGCCACCCGGCGGCGCGCAGTTCGTCGAGGTCCTCGGCGCAGAACGCGTTCGCGGCGTCGTACCCGGGCGCCCGTGCGGCCATGCGCTCGAGGAGGTCGGCGGGGATCGGGTTGGCCGTGCTCATGCCACGAGACTATGGTCCGAGACGTGTCAGAACGTCATCCGTGGTCCAGGTACGTCGCGATCGGTGACTCGTTCACCGAGGGGATCGGCGACCCCGACCCCACGGCTCCCGGCGGCAACCGCGGCTGGGCGGACCGCGTCGCCGAGGTCCTCGCGCACCAGGCCGCCGCGTCCGGCACGGACGACTTCGCCTACGCGAACCTCGCGGTCCGGGGTCGCCTGCTGCAGCAGATCATCGACGAGCAGGTCGAGCCGGCGCTCGCGCTCCGCCCGGACCTCGTGACGGTGTCGGCCGGCGGCAACGACATCATCCGCCCCGGCACCGACCCCGACGAGCTCGCCGCGAAGGTCGACGCGATGATCGAACGGCTCCGCAGCGGCGGCGCCACCGTCGTGATGTTCACCGGCCCGGACGTGGGCATGACCCCGGTGCTCGGCATGGTGCGCGGCAAGACCGCGATCTACAACGAGAACCTGCACGCCATCGCGCTCAAGCACGGCGCACTCGTCGCCGACATGTGGGCGCTCCGGGTGCTCCGCGACCCGCGCATGTGGGCGCCGGACCGGCTGCACCACTCCCCGACGGGACACGCGACCGTCGCAGCCGCCGTGCTCGACACGCTCGGCGTCGACCACGGCCTCGCGCCGTTCGCCCCCGAACCGCTCGAGGCCCGGCCCTGGCGCGAGGCGCGCGTCGAGGACCTCGGCTGGGCGAAGGAGTACCTCGTCCCGTGGGTCGTGCGACGGATCAAGCACACCTCGTCCGGCGACGGCGTGTCCCCGAAGCGTCCGGAGCTGCAGACGGTCGTCGAGCACCGCTCCGACACGCCGTGATCGCCGACCGGCCCTGATCGCCCACGGACCCTGGACCCCGATCCGCCCTGGACCCCGATCCGCCCCGGAGTCCGATCCGCCCTGGAGTCCGATCCGCCCTGACCGCCGACGTCGGCTGACCACGGACCCGTGCCGACCACGCCGCGCCCTCCAGCGGACGGCGGCGCGGCCGGACGCCGTCAGTCGGCGGGACGGCGGAGGGTCGTCGGGCCGTCGTGCAGCGGCTCCGTGGCCCACGCGAACGTGGCGTCGCCCGAGTCGGTCGCGATCCGGACGTGCGCGAGGTGCGGGGTCTCGACGAACCGCACGTCCACGACCACCGCGGAGCCGCCGTCGACGAGCGCGGCACTCCCGGCGAGCGGCCCCTCGACCGCCCACGCACCCTCGGCGACCGGGACGGAGAGGTGTCCGCCCTCGACGTCGAGCTCCAGGCGCCACGCGGCGCCGTCACGCCGCAGCGGACCGTGGGCAGCGTCGTCGGGGAGCCGCTCCCCCGCCACCGGGGGCAGTCCGAGGGAAGCGATCCGTGCCTCCAGGGCGGTGTCGGCGTCGGTCCCGGCGGCGGCGCCGTCGACGGCGGGCAGGAAGTGTCGCCAGGCCGCGTCGAGCACGGCCTGCATGTCCAGGCTCTGCCCGGTCAGGGCGAGCACCACGTCCAGCTCCGGCAGCACGACGCAGAACTGGCCGTACGCGCCGTCGCCGCGGAAGCCGTGGCGGGCCATCCAGAACTGGAAGCCGTAACCCTGGCTCCAGTCCGGGTTCTCCTCGAGCGGGTTCGCCACCTGCACCCGGGTGGCGGCGTCGACCCAGTCCTCGTCGAGGATGCGCTGCCCGTCCCACACGCCGCGCTGGAGGTACAGCTGCCCGAGCTTGGCGACCGCGTCGACCGGGGCGTAGCAGCCGCTGAAGCCGAGCTCGTTGCCCTGCTCGTCGCGCTTCCACGCGAGGTCGGTGATGCCGAGGGGGTCGAGGAGCCGCGGTCGCAACCAGTCGACGAGCGAGCCGCCCGACACCCGGCGAACGATCTCCGCGAGGGTGTACGTGCACGGCTGGTTGTACGCGAACACGGAGCCCGGCTCCTCGTCGGGCGGCAGCAGCAGGAAGCCCCGGACGATGTTCGTCGGGTCGATCGCCCGCGCGCGCTCCAGGGTCTCCTCGCGGTGGCCGCTCGCCATCGCCAGGACGTGCCGGACGAGGATGCGGCGGCTGCGCTCGTCGGTGATCTCGGCGTCGAGCTCCGGGAAGTACGACAGCACGGTGGCGTCGAGGTCGACGAGCCCCTCCCGGACGGCGATGCCCACACCAGCCGCGGTGAAGCTCTTGCTCAGCGAGTACATCAGGTGCACCGACTCCGCACGGTACGGGTCCCAGGTGCCCTCGGCTGCCACCTGGCCGTGTCGGAGGAGCACGAAGGAGTGCCCCTCGACGTCGGGCGTGGACTCGAGGGCGTCGAGGAACGCGGCGATCCCGCGAGCGTCGATGTCGAGGGCGGACGGGGTGCTGCGGGGGAACGTCGTCGTCACGGGGACGACGCTAGCGGAGGATCAGGTGCCGCGGAACGGGTTGGTCCAGCGCCACCAGACGCCCGGGTCCGCGATCGAACGGTCGAGCTCGAGCGGGACGGTCACCGCATCGTGGTCCGAGATCGTGAACCGCACGCGGCCGACCCGCTCCCCACGGTCACCGACGGTCACCGGGTCGAGGTGGGTCTTCGCCGTCACCGTGGTCTTCCCCCACACCAGTACCTCGGACGCCTGCACCGCGACCGCGTCAGCCCCGTCCTGCCACGGCGTGCTGTAGGTGCCGAACGTCTGCCCCTTGTGTGTCAGTGTCACGACCTGGAAGTTGTCCGCCACCGACCGCAGCAGCCGCTGCACGTCGTCGTCGAGCGAGTCGTGGTCGACGCCGCCGAGCATCGCGCCGACGACCGTCACCTGGCGCCCGCCCCGCTCGTAGGTCGCCGCGAACAAGAGGCAGGCTCCCGCTTCGTCGAGCGTGCCCGTCTTGATCCCCTCGACCCCGTCCAGGCCGAGGAGCTTGTTCGAGTTCTCGATCTTCCCAGCGCCCGGCACGGTGACCTGCTTCGTCCCGACGATCTCCTTCACCACGGGGTTCGCGAGCGCGAGCTGCCCGAGGTCGACGAGGTCGGTCGCGGTCGACCGGTTGCGGGGGTCGAGGCCGGTCGGCTCGTGGATCACCGTGTCGTCGAGTCCGTGCTCCTCGAGCCACGTGCCCGCCGCCTTCTCGTAGGCGTCCATCGACCCGAACGCCCACAGCGCGAGCGCACCCGCGTAGTTGTTCGCCGACTTCATGAGCATGACCTGGAACGTCTGGTACTCGGACAGCCGCAGCCCGTCCGGCATCGGCGCGACCTCGCCGTTCTTCGCCAGGTACGTCGCGTACAACGCCTGCATGGGCGCGGTGAAGCGGATCGTCGGCCCGGACTCACCCGCCCGGAGCGGCTTCTCGTCGAGCACCACGAGTGCGGTCACGACCTTCGTGATGCTCGCGATCGACCGCGGCTCCCGGTCGCCGCTCGTCCGCAGGCTCTCGGGGAAGTCCGTCGCCTCGACGGCGGTGGCGCCGTAGCCGGGGAAGGACAGGTCCGGCACCGTGGACCTCGGTGCCGAGTAGGTCGTCGTCGCGGCGCTCGCCGGGGCGAACGGCACCACAGCGGCGGCCACGAGGTACCCGACGGCGAGGACCAGCACCGCCAGCGCGCCGATCGTCACGGGCCGCCGGACGGCGGAACTTCGGCGGCGGACGACTCGTGGCACAGCCAAGGAGCCTAGCCGGGAGGCGCGGGGCGACCCCGTGAGGACGCACGACCTGTGGAGAACGCGGGTCGGGCCTCCCGGCCGGTCCGCGCGCCCGCTCGGTCCGCACGCTCTCGCGCTCGTCAGCGCGCTCCCGCGCGTCCGCGCGCTCCCGCGCGTCCGCGCCCTCTCGCGCGTCCGCGCCCTCTCGCGCGTCCGCGCCCTCCCGCGCGCGTCTGGCCGGTCCTGGGCCCGGCGTGCGGTCAGCCGGCCCGCCGCGCACGCTGCGCGTGCGCCACCGCCCAGAGGCCGACGGCGCTCGCCGCCGCGACGTTCAGCGAGTCGACCCCGTGGGACATCGGGATGCGCACCGTCGTGTCGGCCGCGGCGATCGCCCGCGCGGTGAGCCCCTGTCCCTCGGTCCCCATCACCAGGGCGACGCGGTCCGGGACGTCCGCGACGAAGGCGTCGAGGTCCACCGAGCGGTCCGTGAGCGCCATCGCCGCCAGGTGGAAGCCCTGCGTCCGGAGTTCCTCGCCCGCGGCCGGCCACTCACCGATGCGGGTCCACGGCACCTGCAGCACGGTGCCCATGCTCACCCGGACGCTGCGGCGGTACAGGGGGTCGGCGCACCGCGGGCTGACGAGCACGGCGTCGGCGCCGAGACCCGCCACGCTCCGGAACACCGCACCGACGTTGGTGTGGTCGACGATGTCCTCGAGGACGACGACGAGTCGTGCGTCGCGCACGACCTCCGCGACCGTCGGGAGCTCGGGACGGTGCATCGCGGCGATCGCACCGCGGTGCATGCGGAACCCGGTGAGCTCCTCGAGCAACGCGTCCGGGCCGACGAAGACCGGGCCGTCGTGGTCGGCGACGAGCGGCAGGACGTCGTCGAGCCACTTCTCCTGCACGAGCACGCTCCGGGGGACGTGGCCGGCCCGGACCGCGCGCTCGATGACCGTGTTCGACTCCGCGATGTACAGGCCGCCCTCCGGCTCGGTCACGCGGCGGAGCGCCACGTCGGTGAGGCGGGCGAAGTCGTCGAGGCGGGGGTCGTCGAGCGAGTCGATGCGGACGGGGTGCACGGGGCTCCGTTCGGGCGGGGAGGGTCGTGGTCGCAGTCGGTCCGGGCGGGAACGCCACGGGACGGTCGGCTGTTGAGGGTACCGTGGACCCGATGTCCCAAAGCGACGAGCACACCACCGCGGCCGACCTCGACCGCGCCGTCGAGGTGCTCGCCGGCAAGCGGGTCGCGGTGCTCTCCGGCGCCGGTCTCAGCACCGACTCGGGCATCCCCGACTACCGGGGCGAGGGCCGCGTCGTGCGGAAGCCGATGACCTTCCAGGAGTTCCGCTCGGACCCCGCGAAGCGGCAGCGGTACTGGGCCGGTTCGCACCTGGGTTGGCGCACCTTCGCCGCCGCGGCACCCAACGACGGACACCGTGCGCTCGCCGCCCTCGAACGGAGCGGGATCGTCACCGGGGTCATCACGCAGAACGTCGACGGGCTCCACCTCCGCGCCGGCTCCCGGCGGGTCGTCGAGATCCACGGGTCGATGGACCGCGCCGTCTGCCTGACCTGCGGGCAGGTGTTCTCACGATCCGACCTCGCGGCGACCATCGACCGGGCGAACCCCTGGATCGACGAGCCCGGCTCGGTGCAGCTCCAGCCGGACGGCGACGTCGAGATCACCGACGTCGAGCGGTTCGTGGTGCCGGACTGCTCGGTGTGCGGCGGTGTCCTCAAGCCGGACGTGGTGTTCTTCGGCGAGTTCGTGCCGGCGGAGAAGTTCCGCGAATCCGTCTCGATCGTCGCCGACGCCGACGCGCTGCTCGTCGTCGGGTCGTCGCTCACCGTGAACTCGGGGGTACGCCTCGTCGACCACGCCGCGCGCCGCAAGCACCCCGTCGTGATCGTCAACCGCGGCACGACCCGGAGCGACCGTCGCGCCGCGGTGAAGCTCGACGCCGGGACGACCGAGACCCTCGTGGCGCTGGCGGAGCGCCTGACCGTGCCGGACCCACGCGCTGCGGTCCCGGCCGATCTGGGATGATCGACCGGTGACGACCCACCTCACCCTGGTGCGCCACGGCGAGACCGATTGGAACCGGCAGCGTCGCATCCAGGGGTCCACCGACATCCCGTTGAACGACGTCGGGCGGGCCCAGGCAGCCGGTGCCGCCGAACGGCTCACACGGCGCCGGTTCGACGCGGTCGTCGCCTCACCCCTGTCGCGCGCGTTCGAGACCGGGGCGATCATCGCGTCGCGCCTCGGGCTCGGTGCGCCCGACAGGTACCCCGGTCTCGCGGAGCGGTCCTACGGCGACGCCGAGGGGTTGACCGACGACGAGATCCGTGCCCGGTGGCCGCACGACGACGTGCCCGGGCGGGAGTCGCGGTCGGCCCTGCTCACCCGGGTCACCGAGCAACTGGCCGAGATCGCGGTCCGGTTCGACGGTGCGTCCGTGGTCGTCGCCACGCACGGCGCCGTCATCCGCAGTGTCGTGAACGCCTCCGTGCCCGGGACCGCCGACCGGCACGGCACCCCGATCCGGAACGGGTCGATCCACTCGTTCCGCTGGGACCCTGAGCGGTTCCACGCCGAACTGGTGCGGTTCGACGACCCGGTCGACGACGCGGACGACGATCCGCTCGGCGAGGCGTTCGACCGTCAGAACCCGCTCGAACGACGCGCCTGAGCCGGTCGGGCGCTCCGCTGCCCGCCCGCGGCGCCCGCACGCCCCCGACGCCGCATCGTGCACCGGCAGACCCCGCGCGCCCGGCCCGGACTAGGCTGCAGGGCACTCCGGGGTGCGGCCGGCGGTGCGTCCCGCCGCCCGGCACTGGGAGGTCCAGAGAGGGGGACGGCATGACCACCGAGCCACCAGCCGGGCGCATCGAGCCCGAGGACGACCTCGACCGCGCCTTCGGCCCCGACACCGCCTCGGTCACGACCCGCACGACGCCGCAGCGCCTCCGCCGCGGGGCACTCGTCGCCGCCGGTGTCGTGGTGGCGGCGGGGGTCCTGCTCGCGGTGCTCACGACCATCGTCGGCAGCGTGCAGGACGGCGTCGGCGGGGTGTTCCCGCAGCCGGACGCCGCCGCTGCGCGGTTCGCCGTCGCTGCCCGGGAGGTCGACGGGGTCCGCTCCGTCGGGGACCACCGCACGACGAAGACCGGGTTCGCGAGCTACGACGTCGTGTCCGTGGTCACCGCGGAGGCCGGCCTCGACGCCGACGGGCAGGCCGACCTCGTCGCGGCCCTCAGCGCGGCCGCCGAGGCCCGATCGGGCAACGGTGTCCGGGTCTTCGCGGTGGTGACGATCGAGACCATGCGGGTCGGCGTCTCCGGGGACCCCGAGGTGAGCGGCCGCCGTCTCGCGCTCGCCCGCCAGGTCGCGACGATCGGCGGCGTGTACGGGACGCGGTGCGGTTGGGGTTCCGGTGCCCCGTCGGACGAGGCGGCCGCCCAGGTCGTGACGGTCGTGACGGGCGGGCGTGGCAACGGCCTGGGGGCGGTCCTCGCCAAGGCGGGCGGCTACACGCAGGCGGTCTTCCCGGGCGCCCGGGTCACGAGCGAACGCCCGTCGTCCTGACCCGCGACGGGTCCGCCCGGCCGTGCGTGTGCCGACGTCCACGCGTTCCGGCGCACGCGCCGATCGGCCCACGGCCGCCGCGGCCCGTCGCCCACCGGACGACCGTCGTCCCACGCAGCGTCGACCGCACACCGGCGGGCCCCCGCCACCGCGCGGGACCGCTCACGGACGGACGGTCAGCGCCCCCGTCGCCGTCCCCGCGCCGCACGGTCGGCGACGGCTCGCTCGACCGCGGCGACGACCTGCTCCGCGGAGTCCGACCACCGGAACCGCGCGGCCTCCTCCAGCGAGCGTGCCGAGGCGTCGTCCCACCGCAGCTCCAGCCGCCGCACGGCCGCGGCGACCGCGGCGGGCGACGACGGGTCGAAGTACTCGGCAGCAGCACCGCCGATCTCGCGGAAGATCGGGACGTCGCTGACCACGACCGGCGTCCCGACGCCCATCGCCTCGACCAGCGGGATGCCGAAGCCCTCGTCGTGCGAGGCGGTCACGAGCGCGGTCGCAGAACGGAGCACGTCGAGGTAGGTCTCGTCCGAGGCGCCGTCGTGGAACACGATCGTGCCGGCCGGTGCGAGGCGCTCGAGTCGTGCCCGGTCCGCCGCCGAGACCCGCGACATGCAGTGCAGCCGCCAGCCGTTCCCGAGCAGCGGCATCGCGGCCGCGAGGGTCTCGACGTTCTTGTACGGCATGAACGACCCCATGTAGACGAGGTCACGCCGGCGCTCGGCTCCCGGAGCCCGACGCTCGGCAGGGTCGGCGGCGTTGTACGCGACCGTCACGGGACGCTTCGTCAGCCGGTGCTGCCGGATGAGACCGGCGGTCGTCTCGGACACCGTCACGACGCCGTCCGCGCCGTTCAGCAGGAAGCGCTGCGGCGCCCACGACAGGTGGAACGCCCGCCACCCGAGGCGGATCGGCCACGAGAACTCCCTGGGAGGCGTGCGGTTCCGGTAGTAGATGAGGTCGTGAAGGGTCAGCACGAGCGCGTGGTCGCGTCCGCGGGATCCCATGGTCTGCATCGGCGAGAACACCGCGTCGAACCCGAACCGGTTCACGCGACGTGCGACGAACGGCTCGCCGGCGTCCGTGGGTGCCGGCAGCAGTTCGTACGGCAACCCGTCGGCCGCGAGGGACTCGAGCTGCCGGACGTCGTCGACGAGCAGCGTGTAGTCGTGTCGGTCGGGCAGGTGCGCGACGATGCCCGCAGTGAACCGGGAGATGCCGTCGTGGCGGCCGATCCGGACGTAGCGGCAGTCGATCCCGATGCGGAGACGGCTCACGATGCGTGCTCCCCACCACGACCCGGCCGGGAGGCGCGGCTGGCCCCCGCAGCGTCGGTCGGCTCTCCGGGCGCACGGCCGGAACGAGTCCGGGCACCGCGGCGTCGGCTCCCCGTCGGGGCCGGTCCGGCGTCGGCCATCCGCCGCAGGACGGCGGACGCCGCCGCCGCGGGCGTCTCGTAGTGCACGAGGTGCCCCACGCCGGGCACGACCACGAGTTCGGCGTCGGCCAACCGTGCGGCCAGCGCCTGCTGCTCCGGGACGGCGGTGATGTCGTCGTGCTCCGCCGCGATCATGAGCACCGGGACGTCGATCCGGTCCGCGTACTCGGACACGTCGTGGCTCACGGACGTGCGGAAGGCCTCGAGCACGGTGGTGCGGTCGGAGAAGGCCGAGAAGTACCGGTCGTGCTGGTCGTGGACCCAGCGTCGCAGGTCGCGGTCGTGGGACTTCAGCATCGCGACGCTCATCACCCGGACGATCGCGGGGTTCCGGAGCAGGGCGAGACCGAGCGGCTTCGGCAGGACCGCGCCGGCCCGGTAGTAGCCGATCGCCACACCGGTCGCGACCGCCCGAGGTCCCTGCAGCGCCGGCGCCGCGATGGGGTTCACGAGCACGAGCAGGCGGGTGCGCAGACCCGCAGCGACGGTCGCGGCGACGACGATCGAGCCGAACGAGTGCCCGAGCACGACGGTGTCGTCGCCCAGGCCGAGTGCCCGGTGGAAGCCGGTGAGCCATCCCACGTAGGAGTCGATGTCGGACGTCGCCAACGGATCCGACACGCCGAACCCGGGCAGGTCGGGCACGATCACGCGGACGCCCTGCAGGTGTGCGGCGATCGTCTCGAGGCCGTGGTGGTCGCCGCGGAACCCGTGGATCGCGAGCACCGTGTCGTCGGCGTCGTCGGGGCCGTAGACCCAGTAGTGCGTCGTCCGGTCGCCGACCCGCACGGCGCGGTGTACGACCGGGGTCGCTGCCATGAGGGACTGGTACGGGGAGAGCAGGGGCGGTCGCATCCCGGCCAGTCTAGGGAAGGCGACCGGCGCTCCAGACGCGCCGTGTGGCGGATGTGGAGAACTCGCAGACGTGACGTCCCCGCGCGGGCGATCCGTGCCTCCAGGCCGGATCGCCGCGCCGCCGCACCGCCGCGCCGCGCTGCGCTGCGCTGCGCGACCACGCGACCACGCGACCACGCGACCACCGTGTTCCTGCGGACAGCGCGAGCCGCGCGGCCTAGCGTGTCCAGGGTGACGTTCACGGCCCCGATCCAGCTCCCAGGCCTCACCCTGGACCCGCAGTGGTACAAGCGATCCGTCTTCTACGAGTGCATGATCCGCTCGTTCGTCGACTCGAACGGCGACGGCATCGGTGACATCCAGGGCGTGATCGGGAAGCTCGACTACCTGCAGTGGTTGGGTGTGGACGCCATCTGGCTGCCCCCGTTCTTCCAGTCCCCGATGCGCGACGGCGGGTACGACATCTCCGACTACAAGGCGATCCTGCCCGAGTTCGGCACGCTCGACGACTTCCGGGAGCTCGTCACGAAGTCGCACGAGCGGAACATGCGCATCGTCATCGACATGGTGATCAACCACACGAGCGACCAGCACGAGTGGTTCCAGCAGTCCCGCGAGGACCCGGACGGCCCCTACGGCGACTTCTACGTCTGGCGCGACACGGACACCGAGTACGAGAACATCCGCATCATCTTCGTCGACACCGAGGAGTCCAACTGGACGTTCGACCCGGTCCGACGGCAGTTCTTCTTCCACCGCTTCTTCTCCCACCAGCCGGACCTCAACTTCGAGAACCCCGCCGTGGTGGAGGCCGTCTACGACGTCGTGCGGCACTGGCTCGACATGGGCGTCGACGGGCTCCGGCTCGACGCCATCCCCTACCTGTTCGAGTCAGAGGACGGCAACGGCGAGGGTGAGCCGGAGACGCACGAGTTCATCAAGGAGCTCCGCGCGATGGTGGACGACGAGTACCCCGGGCGGGTGCTCCTCGCCGAGGCGAACCAGTGGCCGCGCGAGACCGCCGCCTTCTTCGGCACCGACGAGGAGCCCGAGTGCCACATGGCGTTCGACTTCCCCGTGATGCCGCGGATCTTCTACTCGCTCCGCGCGCAGCACGCGTCCGAGCTCAAGGCGATCCTCTCCGAGACCCTCGACGTGCCGGAGTCTGCGGCGTGGGGCGTGTTCCTCCGCAACCACGACGAGCTCACCCTGGAGATGGTGAGCGAGGAGTACCGCCAGGCGATGTACGGCTGGTACGGCTACGACCCGCGGATGCGCTCGAACATCGGCATCCGCCGGCGCCTCGCTCCCCTGCTCGACAACTCCCGCGCCGAGCTCGAACTCATCCACGCGCTGCTGTTCTCGCTGCCCGGGTCGCCGTTCCTCTACTACGGCGACGAGATCGGCATGGGCGACAACATCTGGCTCCCGGACCGCGACTCCTCGCGCACGCCGATGCAGTGGACGCCGGACCGCAACGCCGGCTTCTCCACCGCCGACCCGGGCAAGCTCTACCTGCCCGTCGTGCAGTCGCTCGTCTACAACTACGCACAGGTCAACGTCGAGGCGCAGCTCGCCCAGTCCCGCTCCCTCCTGCACTGGGTGCGCAACGTCATCCACGTCCGCAAGGCCCACCCCGTGTTCGGCCTCGGCTCCATCGCCGTGCAGGAGACGTCGAACGAGTCGGTCCTGGCGTTCGTGCGGTCGTGGGCGGGATCCGGGCAGCAGTTCGGGCCGTCCGCGGAGGACGTGCTCTGCGTGTTCTCGTTCGCCATGAACCCGACGTCGGTGACGATCACGGTCCCGGAGTACGCCGGGCGTCCGCTGTACGACCTGTTCGGCGGGAGCGTCTTCCCGTCGTTCGACGAGACCGGCTCGGTCACGCTCACGCTCGGGACGCAGGCGTTCTACTGGCTGCACGTGGGTGCGGCGCCCGCGGTGGCGCCGGCGGGCGCGGTGCCGCCTGCGTCGGCGTCGGCGTAGGCGGAGGCGGAGGCGTCCGAAGCCGCCGGGCCCAGGCCCGGCGCGCTTCGGCACGGTCTCGCGGGAGCGGCGGGCTGGTCGGCACGGGTCCGGAGGCAGGGCGTGATCCGGCCGGGAGGCCCGGCTCGGCCCCGTCAGGCGGATCGCTTCGCGCGCGTGGTCGCGCGGTGCCGGCCAGGCGGGTCGCGTCGCGCGCGTGGTCGCGCGGAGCCGGCCAGGTGGATCGCGTCGTACGTGTGGTCGCGGTGCCGGCCAGGCGAATCGCGTCGTGCGCGTGGTCGCGCGGTGCCGGCCAGGCGAATCGCGTCGTGCGCGTGGTCGCGCGGTGCCGGCCGGGCGGGTCGCGTCGTGCGCGTGGTCGCGCGGAGCCGGCCAGGCGGGTCACGTCGTGCGCGCGGTCGCGCGGAGCCGGCCAGGCGAATCGCGTCGTGCGCGTGGTCGCGCTGTGCCGGCCAGGCGGGTCACGTCGTGCGTGTCGGTGCGTCCGGTTAGCCTGGCCGCGTGACGTACTCCGCGACAGCAGCCGTGCAGACCCCCGCGGCGCAGGACCTCTCCGGCCGACCGTGGTGGCACGCGCTGGGCGTGTTCGACCTCGAGACCACCGGCGTCGACGTCGAGACCGCGCGGATCGTCACCGCCCACGTCGGGCTGATCGACATGACCGGACGCTCCATCGTCGAGGGAGCCTGGGTCGCCGACCCCGGCATCGCGATCCCCGAGGGTGCTGCCGCCGTCCACGGGTACACGACCGAGCGCGCGCAAGCCGAGGGCCGACCAGCGGGCGAGGTCGTGGCCGAGGTCATCGCCGCGGTCGAGGCCGTCTTCGCCCGGGGTCTCCCGCTCGTGATCTACAACGCCCCGTACGACCTCACCGTCCTCGACCGTGAGGCCCGACGCCACGGCCTGGCCTCCCCCGTGGTCGGCAACGTCGTCGACCCGCTCGTGATCGACAAGGCGCTCGACACCTACCGGAAGGGCAAGCGCACCCTCGAGGCGGCATCGGAGCTGTACGGTGTGACGCTCTCCGACGCGCACGATGCCGGGGCCGACGCGATCGCTGCCGGGCGTGTGGCCCAAGCCATCGCCGCGAAGTTCCCGGACGAACTCGGTGTCTCCGCCGAGGAGCTCCACCGCAAGCAGGTCGGATGGTGCGCCGACCAGGCGGCGTCGTTCCAGGAGTACATGCGGACGAAGCGCGACCCGTCGTTCACAGCCGACGGGCGTTGGCCGCACCGCAACGGCGCGTAGATCGAGGTCGCTCGCGCGGCGTGCGCCGCACGCCGTGCGCCCGCCTGCCCGCGGCACCCGCCCGCGGTGGCCTCCCCGTCGCGCGTCCGCGCCCCCGCGCGTCCGCGCCCCGCACGCCGCACAACCAAAGTCGAACCGCATCGCGGATTGCCGTGGTTCCGACGGACTTTCGTTGCGCGACACCGAACGGCGCCAACGGCACCACCAACAGCCCAACAGCCCGACAGCCCGCCCGCCCGCCGCGCCCGCGCGCTCGCCGCGCCCACGCGCCGATGCCCGCCCGGAACGCCAGACGGGCGGCCCTCCCGAAGGAGGACCGCCCGTCCGGACGAACGCGGGCTGCTTACTTGCCGAAGCCCTTGAAGCGCTGGTTGAACTTCTCGACGCGACCGGCCGAGTCGAGGATGCGCTGCTTGCCCGTGTAGAACGGGTGCGACGCGGACGAGATCTCGACGTCGATGACCGGGTAGGTCGCACCGTCGAGCTCGATGGTCTTGTCGCTGGTCGCGGTCGAGCGCGTCAGGAAGGTCTCACCGGAGGCCAGGTCGCGGAAGACGATGGCGTTGTACTCGGGGTGGATGTCGGTCTTCATGGAGATTCCTCGGTTGGATGCGGTCGGAATGCACGGGTCCGAGAGGACACCGTGCGGGAAGTCGTCGGCGTGCGCCAGCCGTCTACGTTACCAGATCGGCTCGGCGAGCCGCTACGACGCGCGGGCGGTCCAGCGGCCGTCGTCCTCGGTCACCGTGAGGCCGATGCCGAAGGCCTGCGAGAGGGTCTCGTCGACCAGGACCTCGTCGATCGGTCCGGCAGCCTGCACACGCCCGTCCGTCAGCAGCAGGGCGTGCGTGAAGCCCGCGGGGATCTCCTCGACGTGGTGCGTCACGATGACGATCGCGGGCGCGTCGGGACTCTGCGCGTAGCCGCCCAGGGTGCGGACCAGGCTCTCGCGCGCGCCGAGGTCGAGCGACGCGGCCGGCTCGTCGAGGAACAGCACCTCGGGGTCGGTCATCACGGCGCGGGCGATCTGCACGCGCTTCTGCTCGCCGTCGCTCAGCTCGCCGAACGTCCGCTCGGAGAACGCGCCGAGGCCCCACTCGTCGAGCACACGCTGGGCACGACGGACGTCGAGCTCCTCGTACTCCTCGTTCCACCGGCCCGTGACCGAGTAGGCCGCGGTCAGCACGACGTCGAGCACGGTCTCCGTGAAGGGGATCCGGCGCGCCAGGGCGGTCGACGCGAAGCCGATCCGCGGGCGGAGCTCGGCGAGGTCGGCGGTCCCGAGTTCGACGTCGAGGACGTGCACCTCCCCGGAGGTCGGGAAGGTCTGCGCGCCCGCGATCTGCAGCAGCGTGGTCTTGCCGGCACCGTTCGCGCCGAGCACGACCCAGCGCTCGTCGGCCTGCACCTCCCACGAGACGGAGTCGAGGATGGTGGCCCCGTTGCGGACCACGGAGACGTCTGACAAGCGCACGACCGAGGGCATGCCCCCAGCCTACGGGGTCGCGGGGACAGCGGCCGGACCGGGAGGCCCGTGGCGCGGCACCGGATCGGCGCACGCCACGGGCGTGGTCGCCTCAGCGCCCGGCGAGCACCTGGTCGTAGACCGCGCGGGTCCGGTGGGCGATGGCGTCCCAGGTGAACTCGCTCTCGACGCGGAGCCGCCCGGCACGGCCCATGAGCTTCGCGAGCCCCTCGTCCGCGAGGACCTCGTCGAGGGTGGCGGCGAGGTCGGCCACGTAGCGGTCGGGGTCGGTCGGCGTGCCGGTGCCGTCCTGCGCCTGGTCGATCGGCACGATGCGTCCCGTGAGCCCGTCCGCGACGACCTCGGGGATGCCCCCGGTCCCGGTCCCGACGACGGGGATCCCGCACGCCATCGCCTCGAGGTTCACGATGCCGAGCGGCTCGTAGATCGACGGGCAGACGAACACCGTGCCGGACGACAGCACGTTCACGACCTCGCCGTGGGAGAGCATCCGGTCGATCCAGACCACGCCGTCGCGCTCGGCACGCAACGACTCGACCAGCCCGGTCACCTCGGCCATGATCTCCGGCGTGTCCGGAGCCCCGGCGCAGAGCACGATCTGCACGTCCGACGGCAGCGAGGCCACCGCGCGGAGCAGGTACGGCAGCCCCTTCTGGCGCGTGATCCGGCCGACGAAGACGACGCTGCGGCGCGTCGGGTCGATGCCGAGCGCGCGCACGGCGTCCTCGTCGACGGTCGGCTTCCACTCCTCGATGTCGATGCCGTTGTAGACGACCTGCACCCGCTCCGGGGCGATCGACGGGTACGAGCGGAGGATGTCCGCGCGCATCGCCTTCGAGACGGCGATCACCGCGTCGGCCTGCTCGAACGCCTCGCGCTCCATCCAGCTCGACAGCCGGTAGCCCCCGCCGAGCTGCTCGGCCTTCCACGGCCGGAGCGGCTCCAGGCTGTGCGCGGTGACGACGTGCGGGATGTCGTAGGTCAACTGCGCGATCCGGCCCGCGGCGTTCGCGTACCAGGTGTGCGAGTGCACGAGGTCGGCGCCTTCGACGTCCGCGGCGATCGCGACGTCCGTCCCGAGCGCCTGCAGCGCCCCGTTCGCCTGCCCGAGGCCGTCCGGGGTCCGGTACCCCCACACGTCGGCCTCGTCGCGGAAGGCCCCGAAGGCGCGGACACGCACCTCGGTGTCGGTGCCCGACCGCAGCGCTGCGGTGAGCTCGGCGACGTGGACGCCCGCCCCGCCGTACACCTCTGGTGGGTATTCCCTGGTCAACAGATCGACTCGCACGGGTTCAACGTAACCGTTCACCGGTCTGGACGCATACTGTGAGCGGTATGGCACCAAAGAAGGTCTTCGGCATCGTCCTCGCCGGCGGAGAGGGCAAGCGCCTCATGCCGCTCACGGCAGACCGTGCGAAACCAGCAGTCCCGTTCGGCGGCAACTTCCGACTCATCGACTTCGCGCTGTCGAACCTCGTGAACTCGGGGCTGCAGAAGATCGTCGTGCTGACGCAGTACAAGTCGCACAGCCTCGACCGGCACGTCGCCGAGACCTGGCGGATGGAGGGGCTGCTCGGCTCCTACGTGGCCTCGGTCCCCGCCCAGCAGCGCCTCGGCAAGCGCTGGTTCGCCGGTTCGGCCGATGCGATCCTGCAGTCGCTCAACCTCCTGCGCGACGAGCGGCCCGACATCGTGGTCGTGGTGGGCGCCGACCACGTCTACCGGATGGACTTCCACCAGATGGTGGAGGCGCACATCGCCTCCGGCCGCAGTGCCACGGTCGCCGCGATCCGCCAGCCGATCGGCCTGGCCGACCAGTTCGGCGTCATCCAGGTCGCGGAGGACGACCCGACGAAGATCGACGCATTCCTCGAGAAGCCGAAGGACGCCGTCGGCCTGGCCGACTCCCCCGGCGAGATCCTCGCGTCGATGGGCAACTACGTGTTCGACGCCGACGCGCTGGTCGACGCGGTGCTGCGCGACGGGCAGATCGAGGGCTCGAACCACGACATGGGCGGCGACATCGTCCCGGACTTCGTGGCACGGGGCGACGCCGGCGTGTACGACCTCCAGCGCAACGACGTCCCGGGGTCGAACGAACGCGACCGCTACTACTGGCGGGACGTCGGGACGATCGACTCGTTCTTCGACGCCCACATGGACCTCATCGCCCCGGTGCCGGTGTTCAACCTGTACAACCAGGACTGGCCGATCTTCAACCAGCAGACGAACCTGCCCCCGGCGAAGTTCGTCCGGGACGCGAACGGCAACACCGGCTCGACGGTCGACTCCCTGGTGTCGCTCGGCTGCCTCGTGTCCGGCGCGCAGGTCGAGCGCAGCATGATCGGTCCGTGGTGCGGCATCGACTCCGGCGCCAAGGTGCTCGACTCGATCGTCTTCGAGCGCGCGTCGATCGGCGCCGGCGCGGTCGTGAACCGCGCGATCCTCGACAAGGACGTGGTGATCGCCCCGGGAGCCCAGGTGGGCGTGGACCGCGAGACCGACGAGGCCCGCGGCTTCACGGTGACCGAGTCCGGCATCACCGTGGTGGGCAAGGGCGTCAAGGTCGACGCCTGACGGCCCGACGACACCAACCCGCGGCATCCGCCGCACCGACCGGGAGGCACGGCTCGCGTCACAGACGCAGCCGTGCCTCCGTCTGTCGGTAGCGTTGGTGCGTGCCCCGCTTCCTCGTCGTCCTCGATGCCGATTCCACGCTGCTCGAAGACGAGGTGATCGAGCTCCTCGCGGACGCCGCCGGGACCCGGCCACAGGTCGCGGCGGTGACGGAGCGCGCCATGCGCGGGGAGATCGACTTCGCGGAGAGCCTCCGGGAGCGTGTCGCGACCCTGACGGGCCTCCCGGACGACGTCTTCCGGACCGCACGCGATGCCGTCCGCGTGACGCGGGGCGCCCGGGACCTGGCCCGCGGCGTGCACGCCGCGGGCGGCACGGTGGCGGTGGTGTCCGGCGGGTTCCACGAGGTGCTCGACCCGTTCGCCGCCGAACTCGGCCTCGACCACTGCCGGGCCAACCGGCTCGAGGTGGTGGACGGCGTGCTGACCGGGCGGGTCCTCGGCGACGTCGTCGACGCGCCGGCGAAGGCGGCGGCGCTCCGCGAGTGGGCGGAGGCCGACGGCGTGCCGCTCGCCCGGACGGTCGCCGTGGGCGACGGGGCGAACGACCTCGAGATGATGCGGGTCGCGGCCCTGTCGGTGGCCTTCGACGCGAAGCCGCGCGTCCGGGCGGAGGCCGACGTGGCCGTCGTCGACCGCGACCTGTCCAGCGTGCTGGCACCGCTCGGCCTGCGCGGCTGAACGCGCCCGCGGCCCGCGGCCCGCGGCCCGCGGCGCACGACGCACGACGCACGGCGCACGGCGCATGGCCGAGTCACGGCTCGGCGGACAGTTCCGCGGGCGCGTCGCCACGGAACTGTCCACCTGGCCGGGTCTCGGCCGCACGACTCGGCCACTCGGCCGGGCTCAGGCCGGCGGCAGCACGGCCTTCGGCACGCGGTGGAGCGTCACGGCACCGACGGCGGCGAACGGGTGCAGCGGATCCGGCATGCCGGAACCCGTCGGGCCGCCGAGCTTCGAGTCGCCGACGGCGCTGAGCACGGCGTACGCGTCCTCCGGGGTGAAGCCGTGCGTCTCCACGAGGAACGCGAAGGCGTCCTCGTAGCCGCGCCGGATGCTCTCCTGCACGGGGTCCCCGAGACCGACGAACAACCACTCGTCGGCCGTCTCGATGCGCGGCGCTCGGAGCTCGGGGCCGCCGCGCACGAGGTCGACCGACACGATCGCCGTCCCCTGGGCCTCGATGGCGACGAAGGACGACTCCCCCTCGGCCATCAGGGCGTGCACGTCGCCGATCGACAGCAGCGCACCGGGCACCCGGACGGGCAGGTACACGGTCGAGCCGGGGCGCGCCTCGGTGACGTCCATGTTCCCGCCCTCGGGGTAGGCCGGCATGATCGTCGAGTTCTCCCCCGACGCCGGGGCAACCCCGATGCAGCCGATCATCGGGCGCACCGGGAACGCGTGCCGGTCCGTCACCCGGACGACGCCGTCCTCGATCGGGCACCGTCGCGCGAAGACGCCCTCGGGCATGACGTGCTGCAGGGCACCGGATCCGGGCAGCGAGACCGACCAGCCGTGCGTCGTGAGCTGGATGTCGTGGATCGTGACCGCCAGGGTGTCACCGGGCTCCGCGCCCTCGACGAACACCGGACCGGTGACCGGGTTGATCGGCGCCTCGAGCTGGGCCAGGTCGTGGTGCCGGTCGAGTTCGGCGTACACCGCGTCGGTCGTCTCGAACCCGATCGTCTCGCCCGTGCCGGGGCGGACGGTCAGCACCGGGTCCCGGTCGGCGGCGAAGCCCGGCCGGCCGAGCGTGTTCGGCAGGAAGCGGTCGGGGGTCATCGGGCGTCCACCCCCTCGGGCGCCTGCGGTTCCTCCGCGCCGACGGCCGTCGGCCGTCCGGTCACGCGGTAGTAGACGAAGACACCGGCTCCGACGACCAGCCAGATGACGCCGCCGACCTTGGCCTCGACCGCGGCGTTCAGGAGCACGTACCCGATGATCAGGAAGCCGATGAGCGGTACGACGAGGTGGAGCAGCCAGTTCCGCGACTTCCCCTTGACGACGTGGTGCACGAAGACCGACACGTGCAGCAGCATGAAGCCGAACAGGGCGCCGAAGTTCACGAGCGACGAGATGGTGTCGATCTGTCCGACGAAGAAGAGGACGAGGATCGCGGACAGCGCGGACACGACGATGATCGCGGCCGACGGCACCTGGCGGCGGTTCAGCCGGTGCAGGAACGCCGGGAGCTGTCGGTCACGGCTCATCGAGAACAGGAGTCGGCTCGTCGCTGCCTGCGCGGCCATCGCGTTGGCGATGCCGACGGCGAGCACGTTCACCGCGAAGAACGCGGTCGCCCAGCCGCTCGACGACGCCTGCTGGACGATCGTGAAGAACGCGTTGCCGGCCTCGGAGTCCGAGAACGAGCTCCGACCGGCGGCCAGCGCGGAGGCGAGCCACGTCTGCAGCACGAACAGGAACGCGACGATCACCAGTGCCAGGATCATCGCGAGCCCGGCGCCGCCGCGACGCCCGGTGGACTCCTCGGACAGTGTCGAGATGCCGTCGAACCCGAGGAAGCTCAGCACGGCGATGGACAGTGCGCCGGCGATGAGCGGCGCCGAGACCTTCGCCGGGTCCCACACCTGTGCGGTGGAGAACGATGCGCCCGGGACGGTCCCGCCGGTGAGGGCGACGATCGCGATGACGACGAAGATCGCCACGAACACGAGCTCGACGAGCAGGAAGACCCGGTTCGCGATCTTGAGCGACGACACCCCGAGCAGGTTGATGACGGTGTTGATCGCCACGAAGAGCAGCGCCCAGAGCCAGCGCGGGGTGCCCGGGAAGATGCCGACCATGCTCTCCGCGGCGAACACGTAGAGCAGCGTCGGGACGAGGAGGTAGTCGAGGAGGATCGCCCATCCGGCGAAGAAGCCCGCGGTGGGGTGGATGCCACGACCCACGTAGGAGAAGACGCTGCCCGCGAGCGGGATCGACTTCGCCATCTGGGCGTACGCGAGCGCCGTGAAGATCATCGCGACGAGGCCGACGATGTAGACGAGGGGCACCATGCCCTTCGAGCTGTTGTAGACGGTGCCGAAGATCGCCCACGGGGCGATCGGCACCATGAAGACCAGCCCGTAGACGAGCAGGTCGGTGGTGGACACGGAGCGCTTGAGCTCCTGCTTGTAGCCGTAGGCCTCGAGCTGCTGCTGCGCGGAGAGCTCGCTGTGCTGCTGCGACATCGGTGGTTCCGTTCCGGGAGACGGTGCGTGGTGGGGGGGGAACCGGACGGGCGGCGGGACGGGTGGTGGCCGCTCGGGCGGGGGACGACGGATCCCCGCGTCGACAGCCGGGTGGGTGCCGGTGCAGGGTCCGGGAGGGAGAGGACGGGAGGCGCGGTGCGGGGGTGAGGGGCGCCTCCCGTCCGGCGGTGGGCCGGTGGGTCACGCGCGTCGGTCCGGCGGACCGACGCGCGTCCGTCAGGCGGCCTGGTCGTCGTGCGCGGCGAGGAACGACGCGATGACGCGGCGGAACTCCTCGGGTTGCTCGAGGTGGGAGCAGTGGCTCGCGCCGGGGAAGACGTGCTGCTGGACGTCGGCGATGCGCTCGACGAAGGGCTGCCAGGTGGCGGGGGTGGCCTCGTCGTGCTCGCCGGCGACCACGAGGGTCGGCACGGTGACCGCGTCGAGCCGGTCGACGATGGTCCAGTCGCGCATCGTGCCGATCACGTGGAACTCGTTCGGGCCGTTCATGGTGTGGTAGACGGTCGGCTCGGCCTCCATCTGGCTCTCGGAGTCGACGAAGTCGGACGGCATCGGCACCACGCGGCACACGTGGCGCTCGTAGAAGACCTGCGTCGCCGCGAGGTACTCCGGGTCGTCGACGGTGCCCGCTGCCTCGTGCCGCGTGAGCGCGTCCTGCACGTCGGCGGGCAGCTGCGCGCGGAGCTCGGCGGCGCCGTCCACCCACAGCTGCATGGCGGCGGGCGAGTTGCAGATCGCCAGGCTCCGCAGGTGCGCCGGCTGCCGCACGGCGATCTCGGCGCCGAGCATGCCACCCCACGACTGACCGAGGACGTGGTGGTCGCCGAGGTCGAGGTGGGCGACGAGCGCGGCGTACTCGTCGACGAACAGCTGCGGCGTCCACGTCGACGCGGGCGCGTCCGGACGGTGCGAGCTGCGGCCGCAGCCGAACTGGTCGTGGTGGATCACGGTCCGGCCGGTCTCGTCGGCGATCGCGGCGAGGTTCCGGAGGTAGTCGTGGGCCATGCCGGGTCCGCCGTGCAGGACGACGAGGGGCAGCGCACCGGGCGTGGGCCGGTCGGGTTCGGTGATGCGGTACCAGGTCTGACCGTCCTGGAACGGCATCGTGCCTTCGGTGATGCGGGACATGACGGAAGCATGGCCCGGTCAAAGGTCTCGTGCAAGACCTTTTCGCGTCCTTTAACGTGGACGAAACGAACGAGGGGACGTGGCGTGACCGAACGGACGCCGGAGAGCCGGGTCGACGAGGTCGAGGACCGCCTCGTCACCGCGGTCGCGGTCGGCGAGTACCTGCCCGCGTCCCGGCTGCCCCCGGAGCGCGAGCTCGCCGCCCTGCTCGGCGTCGGACGGGTCACCGTGCGGGCCGCGCTCGCACGGCTGGTCGACCGCGGACTGCTGGAGACCCGACGCGGCCGCGGCGGCGGGACCTTCGTCCGCGCGGAGTGGCCGGACGCGTCGTCCGAGGCGGTGGGACGGACCCTCGCGGCACGGTGGGACGGCATCCGCGCCACCACCGATGCGATCGCCCTGTTGCACGGCGCGCTCGCGACGGCCGCCGCGGAGCGCATCGACGAGGCACAGGCAGCCCTCGTACGCGAGCGGTTGGCGGCGTTCCGGGTCGCCGACTCCGGTCTCGGCAAGCAGCAGGCTGATGCGGTCCTGCACCGCACGATCATCGACGCGTCCGGCAACGCGGTCCTCGCGACCGTCCTCGCCGACCTCGAGGCGCAGGTCTCCATCGCCGCGCCCGCCCACCTCTGGGGCGCTGCCGACGGCATGGCGGCGATGGAGGAGCGCGCGCTGCACGAGCACGAGGCGATCGTGGCGGCGGTGTGCGACGGGGACGCGGTCACCGCGGGGACGCTCGCACGTCGGCACGTCGGGATCGACCTCGAACTGCTCGAGCAGGCGATGCTCCGCGCCGGGCAGGTCCCGACCGACTGAGCGCCCGCGCCGGGCGGGGCGGACCGCTGCGAAGCCGGGCGGGGCGGACCACAGCGCAGCCGGGCGCGGAGGACCCGAGTCTCCGCTCCGCGGACAGTTTCGCGGCCCCGTCGCCGCGGAACTGTCCGCCTGGCCGAGTCTCGGGCGGGCTAGTGCCCCATGCCCAGGCCGCCGTCGACCGGGATCACCGCACCCGAGATGTACCCGGCGCCGTCACCGGCCAGGAACAGCGTCGCGTCGGCGACGTCGTCCACGGTGCCGTAGCGCGACGCGGGGATCTGCTTCTTGAACTCCGCCACCAGCTCGTCCGGGAGCGACGCGGTCATGTCGGTCTGGATGAAGCCCGGCGCCACGACGTTGGCCGTGATGTTCCGGGAGCCGAGCTCGCGGGTGATCGAGCGCGCCATGCCGACGAGCGCGGCCTTCGACGAGGCGTAGTTCACCTGGCCGACCTGGCCGTAGGCACCGACCACGCTCGACATGAGCACGATGCGCCCGAACTTCGCCTTCATCATCCCCTTGGTGGCCCGCTTGACGACCCGGAACGTGCCCGTGAGGTTCGTGTCGACCACGCTCGTGAAGTCCTCCTCGGACATCCGGAGCAGGAGCTGGTCGTTCGTGATGCCGGCGTTCGCGACGAGCACCTCGACCGGCCCGAGCTCCGCCTCGACCCGGGTGAAGGCAGCGTCGACGGAGGCGGTGTCCGTGATGTCCGCCTGGACCGTGAGGGCGCCCTCGGGGCCGCCCTGACCCGACCGGGAGGTCACCGCGACACGGTGCCCCTCGGCGACGAAGCGCGCAGCGAGTGCGTGGCCGATGCCGCGGTTGCCGCCGGTGACGAGGACGGTACGGGGGGTGGTCATGGTCGCTCCGTTCGAATGGTGACAGTCCGACGCGCCGCGACCCTCCCGGGCCGGACGCGCCCGGACGAGCGTACCCGAGCCGATCCCCGCAATCCGATCGCGCGCGGCCGGAACGGAATGCGCGCCGGAGGCTTAGGGTTGAACCCGGTAGACGATGGACAAGCGCATGAACACCTCGCAGAGCATCACGGCACTCCCCGAGTCGCCGGAACAAGACCGCGCCCACCGGCTCTCCCGGTACGTCTGGCAGATGGCCGTCCGCGTGGTCTGCTTCGTCGCCGCAGTGCTGGTCTGGACCACCTGGCACACCTGGCTCGTCGTCATCCCGATCATCCTCGCCGGGGTCATCCCCTGGGTCGCGGTGATCCTCGCGAACGCCGGCAACCGGACCGAGAGCCGTGTGGTCGCGCCCGCGGGTGCGGTCGTGCTCTACGACGCCGACGACGTCCGCATCCGCGAGGAGCAGGAGGCAGCGCGGGCCCAGGCGTACCGCGACGAGCAGGACCGCCTCCGGAACGCCGCCCAGCACGACCAGGACGAGTGGCAGCGGAACGGCGACCACACCAACGTCTGGCCGCCGCGCGGAGCGAAGCGCTGATGGGCGTCCCACGCTGATGGGTGCGACGTTCGACCTCTTCACCGAGCCGGGCTCGACGCCCGTGTGCTCCCGCGCGGGCTGCGTCGAGACCGCGGCGTGGCGGATCAACTGGCGGAACCCGCGCATCCATGCCACCGACCGGGTGAAGATCTGGGCTTCGTGCGACGAGCACCGTGACTTCCTCGCCGACTACCTCCGGTCCCGGTCGTTCCCGGTCCGGGTGACCGGCATGCACGAGGACGTCGACCGCCTCGACGACCTCCGTGACCCGAACGCCGGGCCGAAGAACGACGTCGGGGTGCGCGCCACCGGCACCGACCGATGACCGACGGCTTCGACCCGAGTTCCCGGTACGGTCGACGGCACGCCGCGAAGCTGCAGCGCGCGGCCGCTCCGGTCGCCCGGGCGCCGCAGGACCGCGATCCCGACGAGCCGTTCGTCGGGTGGCGCTTCGTGCGCAGCCGTCGCTGGCTCGGGTACTTCGCGATCGCCGTCGCGTTCGCGATCGTCTGCGCCCTCTTCGGCATGTGGCAGTGGGACCGCCGCAACGAGGCCGTCCGCCAGAACGAGCAGATCGCCCAGAACTACGACCACACGCCGGTGCCGCTCGACCGGGCGCTGCCGACGGCCTCGAGCTGGGACGCCGACCAGACCTGGCTCCGGGTCACCGCCACCGGCCGCTACGACACCGACGCACAGCTCCTCGTCCGGAACCGCGTGCACAACGGGCAGCCCGGGTTCGAGGTCCTCACCCCGCTCGTCACCGCGGACGGCCGTGCGTTCATCGTCGACCGCGGCTGGGTCCCGACCGGCAACCGGCAGGACGCCCCCGACCACGTCCCAGCGCCCCCGAGCGGCGAGGTCACGGTCGTCGTGCGCCTCCAGCAGAGCGAACCGCGCATCCCCGGCCGTTCCGACCCGTCGCACACCGACCAGGTGCAGTCGGTCACGCTGTCGGACGTCCGCGACAAGATCGACATGTCGATCTGGACCGGCGCGTACGGCCAGCTCGCGTCCGAGAGCCCGGCACCGGCGCAGGACCCGCCCCTCGGCTGGGACCGGCCGTCAGCCGACACCGGTCTGCACCTCAGCTACTTCATCCAGTGGTTCCTGTTCGCGGCGGGCGGCTTCGGCTTCCTCGGCTACGTGATGGTGCAGGAGTACCGGAACCTCAACCAGGACGACCCCGAGGAGCGGGAGCGCGCCGAGGAACGCCGACGGCGCCGGGACGCCAAGCCCAAGTCGGACGCCGAGGTCGAGGACGAGCTGCTCGGCAGCACCCGGTGACGGACGGGAGGCGCGGTGCCAGCTGGCACCGCGCC
>CAJYUW010000001.1 GCA_913778205.1 uncultured Curtobacterium sp. | reverse complement strand
ACGTGGCGGCCGAGCCGGTGGGGAGGGTCGGCTCCCCGACGCAGACCAGCGGCCGCAGGTGGTTGCGGAACGCCGCGTGCACCTTCCCCGCGACCTCGTCGTCGGTCTCGTGGAACAGGGAACGCCGCTCCGCGTGGCCGATCTCGACGAGGTCGACCCCGATCTCGCGCAGCTCCGCACCGGTCACCTCACCCGTGAACGCGCCCGCGTCCGCCCACGACAGGTCCTGTGCACCGAGCAGCACCGGAGCGTCACCGATGGCCTGCCGCACCGGGACCAGCGCTGGGAACGTCGGGATCACGAACAGCTCGACCGCACCCGACCGGACCGCAGCGTGCGTACGGGCGACCTCGACGACGGCGGCCGTCCACTCGAGGGTCCGAGCGTGCGAGAAGTAGGTCTTCAGCGACACCCCGACGAGCGTCATGGTGCGTCGGTCCCGACCGGGGCGGATCCGTCGTACGCGCAGATCGCCTGGACCTTCTCGGCGCTCGCGCTCGAGGTGTCGAAGGTGTAGCCGAGCCACTCCTTCGCCATGCGTCGCGCGACCTCGACCCCGATGACCCGCTGGCCCATGCAGAGGACCTGCGCGTCGTTCGACAGGATCGACCGCTCGACGCTGAAGGCGTCGTGCGCCGTGACCGCGCGGATGCCGGGGACCTTGTTGGCGGCGATCGCGACCCCGAGCCCGGTGCCGCAGATCAGGATCGCCCGGTCGGCCTCACCGTTCGCGACCATCCGAGCCGCGTCGACCGCGACGTGCGGGTAGGCCGTGTGCCCGTCCGCGTCCACACCGACGTCGACCACGGAGGCGACGCGGGGGTCGGCCTCGAGGTCGCGCTTGATCGTCTCCTTGTACTCGAAGCCCGCGTCGTCGGAGCCGACGACGAGACGGAACTGCTGCGGGCGCTGCTCGGTGTCAGGCATGCTGCTCTTCCTGCTGCGAGGTGAGGGTCGCGAGGACCGCTGCGGTGATGAGGGCGAACGAGATCGCGCCGGCGTCCGGGGTACCGACCGCGTCCTCGCCGTGCGTGCGGGCGCGGCCCTTGCGCGGGAGGAGGTCGGCGGTCGCGCTGGCGGCCGCGGTCGCGGCTGCCGAGGCGGCCGACCAGGCGGCGACGAGGTCGTCCCCCGCCCGGACCCGCGCGGACAGGACGTCGTCGAAGGGCACCAGGGCGTCGACCATCGTCTTGTCGCCGACGACGGCACCGAAGGCGAGGACCGCCTCGGCGGCGGCGTGCACCGCGTCAGCGACGGTGGCCGGTGACGGACGCGACTCGTCCCCGAGGACGCGGCCCAGTGCCTCCAGGGCGGCTCCCCAGATCGCGCCGGAGGTGCCACCGGCCCGGTCCGACCAGGCGTCCCCGGCGATGGCCAGGACGCTGCCGGCGCCTGCGCCGCGCTCGACGGCGTCGTTCGCGGCGGCGGCCGCCGCGGTGGAGCCGCGCTGCATCCCGATGCCGTGGTCACCGTCGCCCGCGACGGCGTCGATGCGGCCGAGTTCGTCGACGTGGTCGTCGACGGTCGCCCGGACGGCGTCGATCGCGCGGGCCACGACCGACGCCGAACGGCGGGACGCCTCGGAGCCGACGGTGACCGGGGCCAGGATGCCGGCGACGAGTTCCTGCTCGGAGACCGGCTCGGCGGGCACGGCCCCGCCCTTCCGGTACGCGGGGCTGTCGGCGGGCGCTGCCCAGAGGTGCTCGAGTTCGTCGTCGAGCCAGAGGAGGGTCAGCGAGACGCCGGCCATGTCGAAGCTCGTGACGAGTTCGCCGACCTCGGGCTCGACGACGACCGCGCCTGCTGCCTCGAGCAGCCGGACGACGCTGCCGAAGACGACGAAGAGTTCTTCGTACTTGACGCTGCCGAGTCCGTTGAGGATCGGGACGACCCGGGCTCCGGCCGGCTCGACGCCGGTCGGGAGCTCGGTGAGCAGGCGGTCGACGAGGAGCTCCGCGAGACCGGACGCGGTCGGGACGTCCGACTCCGCGATGCCCCGCTCGCCGTGGATGCCCATGCCGATCGCCATCCGGCCCTCGGGGACCGTGAAGAGCGGATCGTCGGCACCCGGGAGCGAGCAACCGGAGAACGCGACACCGAAGCTCCGCGTCCGGTCGTTCGCGCGCTCGGCGAGGGTGACGACGGCGTCGAGGTCGTCCCCGCGCTCGGCGGCGGCACCGGCGACCTTGAACACGCAGAGGTCTCCGGCGATCCCGCGACGCTCGTGCGCCCGGTCCGCCGGTGCACTGGCGACGTCGTCGGTCACCCGGACGGTGCGGACGGCGACGCCCCGCGCCTCCAGGGTTCGGGCGGCGGCGTCGAAGTTGAGCACGTCCCCCGCGTAGTTGCCGTAGGAGAGCAGGACTCCCCCGCCGTGGTCGACGGCGGCCGCGACCGCGGCGACCTGCTGGGCGCTCGGGCTGGCGAAGAGGTTCCCCATCGCAGCCCCCGCCGCGAGGCCGTGCCCAACGAGGCCGCCGAACGCCGGGTAGTGACCGGAGCCGCCGCCGACGACGAGCGCGACGGTGCCGTCGGGACTCGTGGTGGCTCGAGCGACCCCGCCGTGCACCTTGCGGACCCGTGACCGGTTCGCGGCGACGAAGCCGTCGACCATTTCGTCGGCGAAGTCGGCCGGGTCGTTGTACAGCCGGGTCATGCGCGGGTCTCCGCCCGCTCGGACTCGACGGTGCGGATGCTGCCGGTCAGCTCGCCCGTGCTGCGGCGGGCGAGCACGACCATGAGGACGCTCGAGAGCAGCATGAAGAACCCGACCACGAACATCGGGAGCTGGTAGCCGCCCGTGACGTCCTTGAGCGCACCCGTGATGTAGGGCGCGGCGAACCCGCCGAGGTTGCCGAGCGTGTTGATGAGGGCGACGCCGGCTGCCGCTGCGGCACCGGAGAGGAACCGGGTCGGCATGGTCCAGAAGTTCGGGAGGGCGGCGAAGATCGCGCACGCCGTGACCGCGATGACGGCGACGGTGGCCGCCGGCGAGTTCATGTAGAGCGCGACCGGGATCGACAGGCCACCGACGAGGGCGGGGACCGCGATGTGCCAGACCTGCACGCCGCGGCGGAACGCGTCACGGGACCAGAGGTAGAGGACGACCGCGGCGGGGACGTACGGGATGGCGGTGATCAGGCCCTTCTGGAACAGGTCGAACGTGGTGCCGAACTGCTGCTGGAAGCCGTCGATGATCGTCGGGAGGAAGAAGCTCAGCGCGTAGAGGCCGTAGATGAAGCCGAAGTAGACCCCGGCGAGCATCCAGACCCGGCCGGAGCCGAACGCTGCCCGGAGGCCGCCCCTCGTTCCGTGGCCGTGCTCTTTCTGACGGTCCTCCGCGGCGAGCGCCCCCTCGAGCCAGGTCTTCTCGTCCGCGTCGAGCCACTTCGCCTGGGACGGCCTGTCCTTGAGGACGAAGAGGCACAGGACGCCGACGACGATCGCGGGGATCGAGACGCAGAGGAACATGAAGCGCCAGCCCTCGAGGCCGCCGAGGAGGCCCTCGTGGGTCATCAGCCAGCCGGCGAGGGGCGAGCCGATGACGCTGGTGAGCGGCTGCGCCAGGTAGAACAGCGCGAGCATCTTGCCGCGGTGCCGTGCGGGGACCCAGGTGGAGAGGAACAGGATCGCGCCCGGGAAGAACCCGGCCTCGGCGACACCGAGCAGGAAGCGCAGGCCGACGAGCTGCGGGTAGTTCTGCACCCACGTGAAGAGCAGGGAGACGATGCCCCACGTGATCATGATGCGTGCGAGCCACACGCGCGCACCGAACTTGTGGAGCGCCAGGTTGGACGGGACCTCGAGGACGAGGTAGCCGATGAAGAAGACGCCGGATGCGAACCCGAACTGTGCGGCCGTGAGACCGAGGTCGGCTTCGAGGCCGTTCGGGGCGGCGAAGGAGATCGCGGTGCGGTCGAGGAAGTTGATGAAGAACATCAGCGCCACGAAGGGCACGATGCGTGTCGCGATCTTGCGGATGGCCGAACGTTCGACCGCCGAGGTCGGGATGCCTCGGGTCGCGGGGATGTCCACGGTGACTCCTGCTCTGGGGATGGGTCGGGCGCTGCTGCGCCGGGTCCTGGGGCACACCTGAGCGCCGGGTCCTGGGCGCGCCGCTGTGCGCGGGCTCCAGTGTGGTCGGCGATCCCCAACTTGTCAACCGGTTGACCGATGCGCTCGGAGCACGGGCGTGGCCCCGTCAGGACCGGTTGACCGGCCGCTACGCTCACTGCATGCCCGCGTTCAGTGAGAACGACCCGCTCAACATCCGGCTCGAGATCGAGTCGGTGGCGACCGGGTCTCCCGCCTCCGAGGTCGCGCGGCAGCTCGTGTCGCTGCTGACGGCGGGTGACCTCGCGCCGGGTTCGCGACTCCCCTCGGAGCGGCTGCTGTCGGAGCGGCTCGGCGTCGGCCGGTCCGCGGTCCGCGAGGCCCTGGCGGCGCTCGAGATCCTCGGCATCGTGCAGATCCGACCCGGTTCGGGCACGTACCTGCGCGGCGGGACGTCCGACCTGCTGCCGACGACGCTGTCGTGGGGGCTCATGCTCGCGTCGAACCGGACACGGGAGCTGCTCGAGGTCCGGTCGTCGCTCGAGCGCACCGCGGCGATCCTCGCGGCGCAGCGGGCGACCCCGGAGCAGCTCGACGAGCTCCAGACCTACCTCGACCGGCAGCGGGAGTCGCTCGACGATCCGGACGCGTTCATCGACGCCGACGTGCGCTTCCACGTGCTCCTCGCCCGCGCCGCCGGGAACGACGTGCTCGCGGACCTCCTGCAGAGCCTCCGTTCCATGCTCAGCGTCTGGGTCGGCCGGCGCGTGCGGACCCGGGAGGCGACCGAGGCCGCGTACGACGAGCACCGGGCGATCCTGGATGCGCTGCGCTCCGGCGACGTCGCCGCGACCCAGCGCGCGATGGACGAGCACATGGCGACCGCGAGCGCTCGCATCGAGAACGCCGAGCCGGTCCCCGCGGACACCGACGCCTGACGCCCCGGGACGTCGTTGCTGCTCCGGCAACGATCCTTGCGTGGACCGGCGCCGCGGAGTGGAGTGAGCGGCATGCACGCCCACGACGCACATCAGCACACCCTCCCCGCCGCGGACCTCCGCGGCTGGTGGGAGGCCCGGTACGCCGGACGGGACGGGATCTGGTCCGGACGGGTCAACGCCGTGCTCGCGTCGGTGGCAGCGGACCTGACTCCGGGCCGTGCGCTCGACCTGGGGTGCGGCGAGGGCGGCGACGTCGTCTGGCTGGCCGGACGCGGCTGGTCGGTCGTCGGGGTGGACCTCTCGGTGACCGCGCTGACCCGGGCCTCGGCGGCAGCCGTCGCAGCGGGGGTCGAGGAACGGACGGCGTTCGTCACGGCGGACCTGGCGTCGTGGGACACCGCTGCACGGTTCGACCTCGTCACCGCGTCGTTCCTGCAGTCCTGGCCGGTCGCGATCCCGCGCGGCGAGATCCTCCGTCGCGCCGCGGGGTTCGTCGCGCGGGGCGGCCGGCTGCTCGTCACCGCGCACGCCGCTCCCCCGCACGGCGACCTGCCCGACGAACTGCGCGGGTACCGGTTTCCGTCGCCGGACGACGACCTCGCGGCGCTCGGCGTCGACGACGGGTGGGAGGTCCTCGAGGCCGCCGAACGGCCGCGTGACGCCGCGACGCCGGACAGAGACGTCCACCACACCGTCGGCGGTGTGGTGCTCGTCCGCCGGCGCTGATCTCCGGCAGGGAAGCGTGCCCCGCGTGAGCGACGACGCGGCGACACACGGCCAGCGGCCGTGCCCGTGAGCGACGACGCGACGACACGCGGGCAGCGGCCGGACCAGCGAGCGACGCGGCGAGGCGCGGCCCGCGGCCCGCGGCCAGGACCGTGACCGGCGGCGGGCCGCGACCGCCGGGACGGACCGGGGACGGGCCTCCCGGCATCCTGGTCGGCGCCCGCGGGACGGCCGGGCCACCGCGGCGCCCACGTGGCCAGGGAAGCGTGACGGTACGGTCGAGGGATGACCGCAGCGGGATGGGAACACGACGTCGCCGAGACCTGGGCGGCGGACCTCGACGACGAGCAGCTGGTGTCGCGGATGACCTCCCTCGCGGCCGCGGCCCCGCACCCGGCGCTCGGCGCGTTCGAGCTCGGCGGTGCGTACGACTCCACGGGCCGCGAGGCCGAGGCGGACGAGCGGTACGCCGCGGCGACCGCGGCGGGTCTGGCCGAGGTGGATCCCGGCCGGGCCGCGCAGATGGTCGTGCAGCACGCGTCGACCCTGCGGAACCTCGGGCGGGTGGACGAGGCGATCGCGATGCTCCAGGACGCGCCGGAGCATCCGGCGACCGGCGCGGCGCCGAAGGTCTTCCTCGCGCTCGCGCTGCACAGCGCCGGGCGGACCGACGAGGCGCTCCGGGTCGCGATCGAGGCCGTCGAGCCGACGCTCCCCCGGTACCACCGATCGGTGCGGGCGTACGCGGCGGCGCTGACCGACTGACCTGCGGGGATCAGTTCCGCGGGTCGATGGGCAGTGCGTCGCTCGTCGACCGCAGCGACTCCTGCCGGAGCTCCAGCTGCGCCACGGCGAGCGCCGCGAGGTCCCGCAGGTTCGCCAGGTCGCCCTCGGTCGCCTCGCGGGGCTTCGCGTCGAGCACGGCGAGCGTGCCGATGGTGGTGTCGTCGTGCTTCACGAGCGGGACGCTCACGAAGAACCGGATGCCGAGCGGGCCGGTGACGAGTGGGCTCTCCCGCATCTCGGGGTGGGCGGCACCGTCCGGGATGACGACGGGCTCCGGGACGGGTGCGAACCCGTTCCGGAAGCTGATCTTCCGTGCGGAGGGGTCGACGCCGTCGGCGATCCAGGACTGGGACCACTCGCGGTCCTCGTCGAGCACCTCGACCAGGGCGATGGGGGCGTCGAACAGTCGGGCGGCCATCGCGGTGGTGCGGTGCAGGGCCTCCTCGGGGAGTTCGTCGAGCGTGGCCGGCCGGTCGGACGAGTCCGCCGGTGCCGCCGCAGCGTGCGCGCCGGACCGCGTGACCGCGTGCGCGCCGGACCGCATGGCCGCGTCCGCGCCGGGCGGGGTGGCCGCGTGCGAGCCGGACCGCATGGCCGCGTCCACGCCGGGCGGGGTGACCGCGCCCGCTCCGGTCGACTCGTCGGACGATGCGACGGCTGCCGGAGCCGCCCCGGTGGCGGACGGGTGCAGGGTGCCGTTGCCCGGCGCCGAGGCGGGCGTGCGCTGCGTGGCGGGGTCGGGCCGTGCCTCCAGGCCGTCCGGATCGACCACGTGGTCGGGTGCCGACGTGTCGGCCATGACGACGTCGCGGAGCATCGCGACGAGCTCCGCGCCGAGCGGCCGGTCGGCCGGGTCCTGTGCGGTCATCGCGCGCAGGGCGGTCTTCCAGTGCTCGGGCAGCGGTTCCGGCACGACGGGGTCGCGGGACAGCCGGGCGATCGCCGACTCGACGACGGAGCCGGGGAACTCGCGGCGGCGCGTGAAGCACTGCAGGAGGACGAGTCCGAGCGAGTAGACGTCGCTCGCGGGGCCGACCTGGCCTCCGCGGGCCTGCTCGGGGCTGAGGTAGGCGGCGGTGCCGGTGGTGACGCCGTCGGCGGTGAGCCGCTCGGCGCCCTCGGCGATGGCGATGCCGAAGTCGGTGAGCCGGGCCCGTGCCCGGTCGGCGTCGTGGCCGTAGTCGACGAGCAGGATGTTCGAGGGCTTGATGTCACGGTGCACGACGCCGTGCGCGTGGATGTAGTGGAGCGCCTCGGCCATGTCGAAGCCGATCTCGGCGATGTGCCGGACGGCGAGCGGGCCGACCCCCAGCCGCGCCTCGAGGTCCTGCCCGACGACGAGCGACATCACGAGGAAGCGCTGCTGCGCCCCGTCGCCGTTCGTGAGGACACCGGCGTCGAGGAGGCCGACGAGGTTGTGGTGCTCGAGGGACGCCAGCACCCCGAGTTCGGCGTCCTGCCGGGCGATGTCGACGGATCCGGAGTGGAAGACCTTGACGGCGACGGGTCGGCGGAGGACCTCGTCGGTGGCCCGGTACACGACGGACATGCCGCCCTGACCGATGACCCCCTCGACCCGGTACCGACCGTCGAGGAGCGGCGCTGCGTCGTCGTGCGTCATGGGTTCCTCGTGCTCGGGCGGTCGTGACGTTGCATCTTCCCATCCGGAGGGGCGGTGTGCCCGGTCGCGTTCGCACAGCGGACCGGCAGCGGCGCGGCAGTGGCCCGGCAGCGGACCGGCAGCGGACCGGCAGCGGACCGGCAGCGGCCCTGCTCGTGCGCTCCGACCCCCGGTGACGCCGGGACACCCGGACCGACTCGTGCGCTCCGACCCCGGGCGACGCCGGACGCCCGGACCGGCGCCCGCGACCGGATCCGGCCCGCGGGGCCCGCCGGGTCAGTCCGCCAGCAGGAACGCCGCGAACCGGTCGATCGTCCGGAACGCCGCCGCGCTGCCGTCGTCGTTCAGGTGCCCGTGGAAGGTCCCCGGCTCGACCGCGTACGTCACGGGCACGCCCGCAGTGCGCAGTTCCTTGGCGAACGCCGCCCCGCTCGCCCGCAGGTCGTCGCGCTCGGAGTCGACGATGCACGTCGGCGGGAAGCCCGTCAGGTCCGCCCCGCCGGCGAACACCCCGTCGGTGGCCCCGGCCGCGTGGTTCGCGTTCATCCTCGTGACGGACTCCGGCGTGAACCGGCGGGCCGGATCGACACCCGCCATCGCCGCCGCGAGCTCGTCGGACAGCGGCGGCAGCTCCGCGTGCACGGTCGGGTACGCGAGCAGCACCTGCCGTGGCGCGACCCCGTCGGCGACGAGGCGGAGCGCCGCGGACGCCGTGATGGACGCCCCCGCGCTCGCTCCCCCGATCGCCCAGTCCCGACCACCGGTGTCGAGCGACGCGTCCGCGCGGACCGCGGCGAGGACGTGCCGCACCTCGTCCTGCGGCACCGGGAAGTGGACGCCGTCCGGGCGCTCGTCACTCGGTGCCAGCCGGTACTCGACCTCGACGGTCGTGATCCCCCGCGTCGCGAGTCCGCGAGCGGTCTGCGCCGACTCCGGCATGTCGAGGTCGCCGAAGAGGAACCCGCCGCCGTGCGACCAGACGAGCGCGGCTCGCGCCGGCTCGTCGGTGGTGGTGACCCGGACGCGGAGCGGTCCGTGCGGGCCGTCGAGGGTGCGGTCGGTCGTCGTCATGTCGTGTCGTCCTCGTCACGTCGGGCCGCGTCCGCGGCGGTGCGTGCCGTCACGGTACCGGACGACGGCGTGGCGGCCGGCGGCCGGCGGCAGGCGGCAGGCGGCCGGCGGCAGGCGGCAGGCGGCAGGCGGCAGGCGGCAGGCGGCAGGCGGCCGGGAGGCACGGTGCCGGTGAGCAGGTCTGCCCACCTGCGCCGCGCCTCCCGGTCGGTGCGCCGCCGCGCACAGCGGCGCGTCACCGGGTCAGGCGGTCGTCGTGGTCTCCGCGCTGAACTGCTGGACGAGCTCGCGCTTGAGCACCTTGCCGCTCGGCCCCAGCGGCAGGGCGTCGAGGACGTGCACGACGCGCGGGAACTTGTACGCGGCGATCTCCCCCGCGACCATGTCGATCAGCTCCTGCGGGGTGACGGTCGCGCCGGCGCGGAGGACGACGGCGGCCTCGACCTCCTGCCCGTGCTGCTCGTGCGGGGTCCCGAACACCGCGGCCATCGCGACGTCGGGGTGTCGGGCGAGGACCTCCTCGACCTGGCGCGGGTAGACGTTGTACCCGTTCCGGATGATCATGTCCTTCGTGCGGTCGACGATCGTGAGGTAGCCGTCGTCGTCCTTCGTGCCGAGGTCGCCCGTGCGGAACCAGCCGTCGACGATCGCGGCCGCGGTGTCCTCCGGCCGGTCGAGGTAGCCGTTCATGAGGTTGTGGCCGCGGATCACGAGCTCGCCGATCTGCCCGTACGGCAGCATGACGATCCGGTCCTGCGTCTCGGGGTCGGCGATCTCGACGTCGACGCCCCACACCGGCGTGCCGATCGTGCCGGGCCGCGGCGTCGTCCCGACGTGGTTGAAGGTCGCGACGGGCGAGGTCTCGGTGAGTCCGTAGCCCTCGTGCACCGGCGCGTCGAAGACCTCCTGGAACCGCTCGAGCACGGCGAGGGGCAGCGACGCGCCGCCGGAGATCGCGTACCGCAGGGGCGGACGCGCGTCGTTGCGGGTGGCTGCGTCGAGGAGCGCCATGTACATCGTCGGCACACCCATGAACACCGCGGTGCCGTGCTCGACCATCGCCGCGAGGGCCCCGTCGCCGTCGAACTTCGGCAGCAGGACGATCGTCGCGCCGACGCGGAAGCCGGTGTTCATCGTGCAGGTCTGCCCGAACGTGTGGAACAGCGGCAGCGCACCGAGCAGGACGTCGCCGCGGTGCAGGTCGAACGTGCTCAAGAGGTTCGTGTTCGCCTGCTCGAGCAGGGCGAAGTGCGAGCCCTCGGCGCCCTTGGGGTGCCCGGTCGTGCCGCTGGTGTACAGGATCGTCGCGGTGTCGAACGGGTCACGCGGGACGTACGTGTCCAGCGGCGTCGACGCGTCGGCGAGGTCCTCGAGCCGGTCCGGCACGGAGTCCGCCGGGCCGTCGGACGACACCGCGCCGTCGGACGACACCGCGCCGTCGGTCGACGTGGGAGCCGGGGCCATCACGGAGAGGACGTCCACCCCGGCGAGCGCCGCTCCGGCAGCGCCCTCGCCGAGGAGCGGCGCGGCGCAGACGAGCACGGAGACCCCGGCGTCGCGGAGCACGTACTCGATCTCACCCCGCTTGAGCAGCGCGTGCACCGGGACCACGACCGCGCCGAGCGCGAGGGTGGCGTAGTAGACGCGCGGGAAGTCCTCGACGTTCGGCACGAGCATCGCCACGCGCGATCCCTCGCGAACGCCACGGGCGCGGAGCGCTCCGGCGTAGGCGAGCGTCTGCGACCAGAGCTCGGCGTAGGTGGTGCCGCGGCCGCCCACGACGACGGCGACGTCGTCCGGGAAGCGGTTCGCCGACTCCGCGAGGATGGCCGCCACCGAGGCGGTCGCCTGGGAACGGCGCTGGTTGTGCTGGGTGTCGGTCATCCCGGTCTCTCATCTCCGTCGACGCAACGCGTGGCCCGATCCTACGGCTGCTGCTCGCCGGCCGTTCCGCCCCCGTCGGCACCACGGGCGCGTCGCAGGGTCTCGCTCGGCGACTCGCCGAAGCGTTCCGCGTAGTTCGCCGCGAACCGCCCGAAGTGCCCGAACTGCCAGCGGCGGGCGACGTCGCGGACGTGTGTGCCCGCCGGGGCGAACCGGAGGTCGGTCCGTGCGCCGTCGAGCCGCTCGGACCGGAGCCGTGCCATCGGGGTCTCGTCGAAGCGGCGGCGGAACGCGCTCTGCAGGCCGCGTTCGCTCAGCCCGACCGCGGTCGCGATGTCGTGGAGCGCGATCGGGTCGGCGGCGTGCTCGTGGATCCAGTGCGCCGCCCGGACCGCGGCGGACGTCGGTTCGTCCGTGACCGGGTTGCGCAGCGGGAACGCGTCGATGACGGAGTCGGCGATCTCCGCGTTGAGCGCTTCCCGGCGTGCGCCGTCGAGCTGCTCGTCCCTGAGGGCGGCCGCACGGTTGCGGAGGATCGCCCGCAGCGGGCCGAGCGCCGAGGCGATGTCGGGCTGCTGGTCGAACAGGAGCGGGCCGTCGACGAGCCGGTTCCGACGGGCGTACGCCTGACGCAGGATCCGGTCCGACAGGTGGAGCATCGTGATCTTGCGGGCATCGGCGACGAAGCGGTACGGCACCGACGCCGACAGGACGACGGGGTGCCCGGGCACGGCGGTGAGGCAGGTGCCGTCCGTGCAGTCCTCGACCGTGGCGGTGCCGTCACCGATCCAGAAGACGATGTGGCCCGGTCGGGGTTCGAGTCGACCCGAGCGCGTGCCCTCGACCTCGGCTCCGCGCATCGAGACGTCGCCGTCGCCCGCGCCGACGTACCGGTACGCCTCGAGGGCGGCACCGACGCCGCCGACGATGCCGTACGCCCGGTCGATCTCGGGGTCGCGGTGCTCGCTGATCGTCTCGATGCGGAACCGGCGGAACGACGGTGCATCCTCCTCCGGTGCCCTGGTTCCCATGTGGGCATCATGGCAGGTCCGCGGCGCACCGCCGCACCATCGGCACCGCGTTCCCGCTCCCCGCCCACCGGGCCGGGGTCAGCGCCGGCGCCCCGGCACGAGGCCACGCGGACCCCAGACCTCACCCACGGTGACCGTCGCGACCCCCGGGACGCTCAGCGCCCGCACCGCCGCGTCGGTCCAGGCGCGCGCGGCTGCCGAGTGCTGGTCCGGGTCGGTCGCGTCGGCGTCGTCCGGGTCGGCGAGGTGCGGCACCGCCGAGGTCGCCACGGCGTTGAACCGCGGGCGCAGCGTGACCGGTCCGACGTGGAGCGGCCTGCCGGCGGCCAGCCTGGAGGCACTCATCGCCACCCAGCGCAGCATGCGCAGCGACTCGGTCACCTGGGCACGCGACCGGTCGTGCATCTGCGGCGTCACGCTGAACGCGAGCGGGCCGTCCCACGAGCGGTGCAGGTCGACGGTCCGGTTCAGTTCGGTGAAGTGGGCGCGGGTCCCCGCGACGACCTCGAGGCCGCCGACCGCGGTGGCGGCGTCGCGCAGCGCCCGCTGCAGGGGCGGCGTGGTGCCGTGCGTCCGCGGGTCGAACGCGCCGACGCGGGCGACGGCACCGGTGGCCAGGAGGTCGTCGAGCGCGGCCCGGAGCGCGGCGGGGTCGTCGGTGACGAACCGGACGTCGAGCGAGGCGCCGCGGGCGTCACGACGGGCACGCGCGAGCACGGCGCCGACGTCGGGCCGGTCGAGGTCCGGTTCGACCAGGACCGCGGCGGGCCGTGGCAGGTCGGCGTCGTCCGGCCGCTCCGCGGCCGGTGCGGAGGAGGCCGTGTACTGGACCACCGGTGCGGACGTCCGCCCGGGGGTCGGGGCCGGGCCGTCGAGCGCCGCGAGGTCCGCGGCCGGGCGAGCCGTGCCTCCCGGCCGGTGTGCCACGCGCAGTGTGAGCGCGTGACGGACGACGGTCCCGGCGGGGAGCGCGACGGGGAACGGCTCCGCGAGGGGCGTCGAGTACGTCTTGTAGGACGCGTCCGTCCAGTTGCGCTGGTCCTCCATCTCGAAGACGTCGCCGTCGAGGTCGAGGGTGCACGCGCGGTCGTCGACCTGCCACGCGTACCCAGCCACGTCGACCGCGGGCTGGTGCGGAGCGATCCACGTCGGGAGGACGACCTCGGTCGCGGGTGCCGTCGGGTGCCGGACCGTGACGGGGGTCCCGGCGAGCGTCGGTGGGTGGAGGACGACCAAGCCGACCCGGTTGCGGCGGAACGGCACGATCGTCCGGGCCGTGGCCTCGACGCGGAGCTCGTCGCCGTCGACCACGAGGTCGATGCCGTACGCGAGGACCGGCGAGCCGTCGAAGCCGCTCGCCGCGTCGATCCGGACCCGCGCACCGGACGGGGTCGGCGTGACGGCGGTCCGGACGTCCGTGTCGTCCGCGGTGCGCCAGTCGTGGTCACGGGTCACGAAGCGGACGGCCCGGAGCACGGTGACGCCGTCGTGCGCGACGTCGGCGACCTCGGACCCGCGCAGGGTGAGGCGCCACGGACCGGCCTCGACGCTCTGCTCGGACTCGGCGCCCGGCCACGCCGGGGACACCGCCCACGGGAGGTCGTCGCGCAGCGGGGTGTGCACGCGGCGACGCCCTCAGAGGCTCGTCATGCCGCCGTCGACGCGGAACTCCGCGCCGGTGGCGTACGACGACTCGTCGCTCGCGAGGTAGACCATGATGCCGGTGACGTCCTCCGGTCGGCCCGGACGACCCAGCGGCGTCCGGGAGACGATCGCCGCCCGCGCCTCGGGGTCGTCCGCGATCGTCGAGACGAGCCCGGTCTCGGTGTAGCCGGGGACGACCGTGTTGACACGGATGCCGTCGCGCGCGTACGCCATCGCGGTGGACCGGACGAGGGCGTGGATGCCGCCCTTCGTCGCGCTGTAGGCGGCGAAGGTCGACCCCTCGCCGTTCAGCCCGGTGGGGCTGCCCGTGCAGATGACCGACCCGCCGCCGGTCTCGCGCATGCTCCGGACGGCGTGCTTCACCGTGAGGAACGTGCCGGTGAGGTTCACCGCCACGGTGCGTTCCCACGTCTCGAGGTCGACGTCCGCCACCGCAGCGTCGTGCCCGAACAGCTGCACGCCCGCGTTCGCGACGACGACGTCGACCCGGTGGCCGGCCCGCGCCACCGCGTCGAACGCGGCGACGACACTGTCCTCGTCGGCGATGTCCATCCCCTGCGCGACGGCGTTCGGCGCGGTCGCGGCACAGTGGGCGGCGTCGGCGTCGCGGTCGGCGTAGACGACGACGGCGCCCTCCGCGACGAACGCGTCGGCGATCGCGCGGCCGATGCCGTTCGCGGCGCCGGTCACGAGCGCGGTCTTGCCGGTCAGGCGGTCGGTCATCGGTCGTTCTCCTCGGTCGGTGCCGTCTGGCCGTGTCGTCATTGACATCCCGGCGTTCCCCCACCGTAGGGAGGCGCTGGCGGGCAGCGCAAGCAGATCGGGCAGATTGGTCCACCGGTTGACAGGCTGACCGAACTGCGGGACGAACGCACACGGCTCGTGCCGAGTGTTCCGGCACTGTCGGCGTCGTCGGCGTCGTCGTGGGACACCGTTCTGGCCCGGGAGGGGGAACGGTCCCAGGGACGACGAAAGCCCCGACGAAACCAGCGTTCCATCGGGGCTCTGCGGTCGGGCTGACAGGATTTGAACCTGCGACCCCTTGACCCCCAGTCAAGTGCGCTACCAAGCTGCGCCACAGCCCGCGAGGCCCGACGAGCGAACCTCACTGCCCCGTCCGGAGCAGCCCGACCAGCATAGCGGACGCCGGACCCTCCCCGTGCACAGCGCGCGCAGAGCGCTCTCGTAAGGTGACCGGATGCGTTCCCGACCCTTCCGTCCCGCCCTCGTCCTGACGGCCGCCGGACTGCTGCTCGGCGCCGCTGGTTGCACGGGCACGCCGCCGGGGCCGCCGCGGGCGACCCTCGCCGCTGCCCCGTCCGACGCCGTCACCGTCGTCGACCAGGCCGACGCGTCCGATCGGTCGGTCCGGGCGAGTCGCGCCCTGTTCGCGTCGGCCCCGGGTGCGGTCGTCGCGCCGGTGGACGACGCCGACGCGATCGCAGCGGCGACGACGACGGCGGTGCGCGCGCACGTGCCGGTCCTCCTGACGGGGGCCGGCGAGCAGGCGGACGGGCGGCAGGCGCACGGCAGCGGTGACACGGACCGCCCGGTCGTCCGCGAACTCGACCGGCTCGGCACCCGCTGGTACCAGGCCGAGGGCGGCGTGTCGCTCGACACGGACGTCGAGCGGCGGCAGGCGCCCGACGGGACGTCCGCGCCGGGGTCGACCCGCGCCTCCCGGCCGGCGACCGTCGTCGTCGCGGACCGCAGCGCGGACGCGGCAGCCGTGGCGACGGCCCGCGCCGCGGGTGCACGCGTCGTGACGATGCCGACGGGCGTGACCGACCCGGCGGCCGCACCCGACGTCGTGACGGCGCTCCACGAACGCGACGGCCACCCGACCGTCCTCGTGGGCCGGTCCTTCGACGCACTGCCCGACCCGGGCTGGACGGTCCGTGCCGCGCGTGGCGGGTGGCAGCTCCCGCACGGCGGGCAGCGGCCCTTCGACGGTCACCGGTTCGTGGCCCTGTACGGCGCGCCGGGCACACCGGCGCTCGGGGTCCTCGGGGAGCAGGGCCCGGCTGCCACCGTCCGACGTGCGGAGTCGCTCGCGCGTGAGTACGACGACGTGTCCGACGAGCCCGTGACGCCCGCGTTGGAGGTCATCGCGACCGTCGCCGCCGGTGCACCGGGCCCGGACGGCGACTACTCGAGCGAGCTGTCGACGGAGACGCTGCGCCCGTACGTCGACGCCGCCCGTCACGCCGGGATGCCGGTGATCCTCGACCTCCAGCCCGGACGGGCGGACTTCCTCAGCCAGGCGAAGCGGTACGAGTCGCTCCTCGCGGAGCCGGGCGTGTGGCTCGCGCTCGACCCGGAGTGGCGGCTCGGCCCGGACCAGGTGCCGCTCCAGCAGATCGGGACGGTCAGCGCCGACGAGGTGGACCGCGTCTCGGACTGGCTCGCCGACCTCGTCCGGTCGGAGGGGCTGCCGCCGAAGGCGCTCGTCCTGCACCAGTTCCGGTCCGCGATGGTCCAGGACCGTTCGTCGCTCGAGCAGCACCCCGAGCTCGACCTGCTCGTCCACGTCGACGGCCAGGGGTCGCAACCGGAGAAGCAGGCCACGTGGGAGGCGCTGCACCAGGACGCCCCGGTCGGCGTGCGGTGGGGCTGGAAGAACTTCATCGACGAGGACCAGCCGATGCTGTCGCCGGAGCAGACCATGCGCGACGTGCGGCCGAGTCCGGCGCTCATCACCTACCAGTGAGGCCGGCGGCGGCGGTCGCGGCCGGCGGCGGCGGTCGCGGCAGCGCGGCCGGCGGCGGTCGCGGGAGTGCAGCCGGCGGCGGTCGCGGGAGTGCAGCCGGCGGCGGTCGCGGCAGTGCAGCCGGCGGCGGTCGCGGCAGTGCAGCCGGCGGCGGTCGCGGCTCCCCCACAGGGGGGGTGCGCGGAGCGCGTGGTCCACAGCCTGGAGGCCCGGAGCGCGTTCCGTCGGTCGCTCCTGACACGATGGGGTCATGGACACACCCGCCTCCGCTCCGGCCGTCGACCCGCCCGCCGCCGGTGACCCGACGCCCGTCGGCGCCACTGCGACGTCGTCGGCACAGCTCCCGCCGTCGGGCGAGCTGCCGCCGTCGGCGGAGCTGGCGACCGAGGCGCAGGTGGCGCTCGCTGCGCTCACGGGGCGGCCGGACGCCGCGTTCCACCCCGGGCAGCTCGAGGCGATCTCCGCCCTGGTCGAGCACCGGCGACGCGCCCTCGTCGTGCAGCGCACCGGGTGGGGCAAGTCGGCCGTGTACTTCCTCGCCACGCTGCTGCTCCGGCGTCGTGGCGGGGGTCCGACCGTGCTCGTCTCCCCGCTGCTCGCGCTCATGCGCGACCAGGTGGCCGCGGCCGCACGGGCGGGCGTCCGCGCGGTGTCGATCAACTCCGCGAACGCGCACGAGTGGGGCGAGACGCAGGCGGCGCTCGCCCGTGACGAGGTCGACGTGCTGCTCGTCTCCCCCGAGCGCCTGAACAACCCACGGTTCCGCGACGAGCAGCTCCCGACGCTGATCGCGCGGATGGGCATGCTCGTCGTCGACGAGGCCCACTGCATCTCCGACTGGGGGCACGACTTCCGGCCCGACTACCGTCGGCTCGCCGAGCTCATCCGCTCGCTCCCCCACGGTGTGCCCGTGCTCGCGACGACCGCCACCGCGAACGAACGCGTGGTCGAGGACGTGGCCGAGCAGCTGACGGCCGGCCCGGACGCCCCCGTGTTCACGATCCGCGGGTCGCTCGCACGTGCCTCGCTCCGGCTCGGGGTGCTCACGCTGCCCGACGCGCGGCAGCGGCTCGGCTGGCTGCTCGCGCACCTCGGCGACCTGCCCGGCAGCGGCATCGTCTACACGCTCACCGTCTCCGCGGCCGAGGACGTCGCCCGGCTCCTGCGCGAGAACGGGTACGCCGTCCGCGCGTACACGGGCCGCACCGACACCGAAGAGCGCGAGCAGCTGGAGCAGCAGCTCAAGGGCAACCAGCTCAAGGCGCTCGTCGCGACGAGCGCGCTCGGCATGGGGTTCGACAAGCCCGACCTCGGGTTCGTCGTGCACGTCGGCGCCCCGTCCTCGCCCGTGGCCTACTACCAGCAGATCGGCCGTGCCGGGCGTGCGACCGACAACGCCGACGTCCTGCTCCTGCCCGGACGCGAGGACACCGAGATCTGGCAGTACTTCGCGAGCGCGTCGATGCCGACCGAGGTCCGTGCGAACGCCGTGCTCGACGCGCTGTCGGCCTCGTCGTCCCCGCTGTCCACGGTCGCGCTCGAAGGGCTCGTCGACGTCAAGCGGTCCACCCTCGAACTGCTGCTCAAGGTCCTCGACGTCGACGGGGCCGTGCAGCGGGTGACCGGCGGGTGGGTCGCGACCGGGCAGCGATGGGAGTACGACGCGGCTCGGTACGAGCGCGTCGCCGCCGCCCGGGCTGCCGAGGCCGCGTCGATGCTCACGTACGAGTCGACCTCGGCGTGCCGCATGCAACTCCTGCAGCAGGACCTCGACGACCCGTCCGCCGAGCCCTGCGGACGGTGCGACAACTGTGCGGGTGTCTGGTACCCGACCGACGTCTCCGCGTCCGACGCATCCGGTGCCGCGGCGGCGCTCGACAAGGTCGGGGTCGAGATCGCCCCGCGGGCCCAGTGGCCGTCGGGCATGAGCGCACTGGGCGTCCCCGTGCGCGGCAAGATCGCCGCCGACGAGCTGGTCGAGCCCGGGCGCGCGATCGCCCGCCTGACCGACCTCGGCTGGGGCAGGCCGCTCCGCGCCCTCTTCGCGGCGACGGCACCGGACGGGCCGGTCTCGCGGGAGCTCGTCGACGGCTGCGTGCGCGCACTCAAGGACTGGCCGTGGGCCGAACGGCCGACCGGTGTGGTCGCGATGTCGTCCCGATCGAGGCCTGCACTCGTCGCGTCCCTGGCGGAGGCGATCGCCTCGATCGGACGGCTGCGACTCCTCGGGACGCTCGAGCGGTCCGGTGGGACGCCGCGTGGCGACGGCGCGACGAACAGCGCCTACCGTCTCGCAGGCGTGTGGGACACGGTCGTCGTCGGCCCGGAGCTGGCCGCCGCGGTGCAGTCGCACGACGGGCCGGTGCTGCTCGTGGACGACCTGGTCGACAGCCGCTGGACGATGACGGTCGCGGGCCGGGAGCTGCGACGGGCCGGCGCGTCCGCCGTGCTGCCGTTCGCGCTCGCGACCGTGGGCTGAACGGCCGGGCGGTCGTCGGGCGGTGCTGAACGTGGCCGTCAGGCGGCACCGAACGTGGCCGTCAGGCGGCACCGAACGTGGCCGTCAGGCAGCGCCGAACGTGGCCGTCAGGCGGCACCGAACGTGGCCGTCAGGCGGCACCGAACGTGGCCGTCAGGCAGCGCCGAACGTGGCCGTCAGGCAGCGCCGAACGTGGCCGTCAGGCAGCGCCGAGCGCTTCCAGTTCGGCCACCGCGTCCGCCGGCAGGTCGAACCCGGCCGAGTCGATGTTCTCGTGCAGGTGCGCCACCGACGAGGTCCCCGCGATGAGCAGGATGTTCGGCGACCGCTTCAGCAGCCACGACAGCGCCACCGTCGTCCGCGACACGTGCAGCCGCTCCGCCACCCGGTCGAGCGTGGCGTAGTCGATCGGCGAGAAGCCGCCGAGCGGGAAGTAGGGCACGTACGCGATCCCCTGTGCGGCCGTCGCCTCGACGAGGTCCTCGTCCTCCCGTCGCGCCACGTTGAACATGTTCTGCACGCACACGACCGGGGCGATGCCCTGCGCCTCCGCGAGCTGCTCGGCCGTCACCGTGGACACACCGAGGTGCCGGATGAGCCCCTGCTGCTGCAGCTCGGCGAGCGCCTCGAACTGCGGCGCCAGGCTGCCGGGTTCCGGAGCGTCGAACCCGCCGACCCGGAGGTTCACCACGTCCAGCTGCTCGACCCCGAGCGTGCGGAGGTTGTCGTGCACCTGCTCGACGAGCTGCTCTGGCTGCCGCGCCTGGGGCCACCGGCCCTTCTCGTCGCGGCGCGTCCCGACCTTCGTGACGATGTGCAGCGATTCCGGGTACGGGTGCAGTGCCTCGTGGATGAGTTCGTTCGTGACGTGCGGGCCGTAGAAGTCAGCGGTGTCGATGTGCGTGATACCGGCGTCGACGACCGCCCGGAGCACGCGGACCGCCTCGTCGCGGTCCTTCGGCGGGCCGAAGACGTTCGGGCCGGCGAGCTGCATCGCGCCGTACCCGAACCGGGTCAGCTCGAGGTCGTCGGCGAGGCGGTAGGTCCCTCCGGGGAGCGCGGGGGCGGCGTTGTCGGTCATGATCAGAGCATGCGCCGCCCGGCCGCGGACGAGCCGAGGCCGGGCGTCCCCCGATGGTCCGGCCGAGTCCGGACGGCCCCGCTGCGGGGCCCGGACGGTACGAGGCGCACCACGAGCGCGGCGTGGGTCGGGTCCCGCTCGCCGCGCTGCCGGTGCACGCCCACGGACGGCCTGGAGGCGCGTGGCGGGCCCGACCCGCGCCTCCAGGCCGGCACCCGGTCACCTCGTCAGGCCGCGCCGATCGCGTCCAGCTCGGCCACGGCGTCGTCCGGCAGGACGAACCCGGCCGACGCGACGTTGTCGCGCAGGTGCGCGACCGACGACGTACCCGGGATCAGGAGCACGTTCGGCGAGCGCTGCAGCAGCCACGACAGCGCCACCGTGAGGCGGGAGACGCCGAGCCGGTCGGCGACCGCGTCGAGCGCGCCGGACTGCATCGGCGAGAACCCGCCGAGCGGGAAGTACGGGACGTAGGCGATCCCCTGTGCGGCGGTGGCGTCCACGAGGGCGTCGTCCTCGCGGCGGGCGACGTTGTACATGTTCTGCACGCAGACGACGGGTGCGATCGTCTGCGCCTCGGCGAGCTGCTCGGCGTTCACGGTCGACAGTCCGAGGTGCCCGATCAGCCCCCCTGCTGCAGTTCGGCGAGCGCCTCGAACTGCGGCGCGATGCTGCCGGGCTCGGGAGCGTCGAAGCCACCCATCCGGAGGTTCACCACGTCGAGCCGGTCGAGCCCGAGGTTCCGGAGGTTGTCGTGCACCTGCTCGACGAGTTCGTGTGGCTCGCGGGCGTGGGGCCAGTTCCCCTCGGCGTCACGACGGGCGCCGACCTTCGTCACGAGGCGCAGGGGCTGGCGGTGTTGGCGTCGCTCGCGGCGTCGCGGACGGCCTCCCGGCTCGAGGAGCTGGCGACCCGCGGTCCCGAGGACTGACCGTCAGGCGCCGCCCCGCCGTGCGGGCTTGGGGAACGTCGACCGCATGTGGTCCGAGGTGAGCACGTCCCCGATCCCGATCATCAGGAGCGAGAACACGATCTGCTCGATGACCATCCAGAACGGGTAGAGCCCGGGGATCGCGGCGACGACCAGCGTGACGATCGGGAAGATCCGGCTGAACAAGCGCAGCCGCTGGTAGGCCCAGTAGTACCCGAGCTGCGCCCGCCACGCGAACACGTACAGCGTCAGCGTGATGAGCAGCACGACGGTCGCACGGAACCACACCGCCCACGGCACGGTCTCCCCCGCGCGTGTGAGCAGGACCGCGACGACGATCGCGGTGAGGCCGACGACCGTCTCGGCGACGAGCAGCCAGCGGATCCAGCGGAACGAGCGGACCGTGTCGGGGTGCTCGAGCATGTCCTCACGGATGACGTACTCCGCCTGCCGCCCGCCGGCGAGGCGGTCGAGCCGCAGGCGGCACCACAGCCGGTCGGCGGCGGCGCCGAGGCCGTTGCTGTGCAGGGTCACGAGTCCATGGTGCCGCATCCGACGGGGCGGTCGTGCACCGCGCCTCCCGTCCGGGGTGCGTGGTGACTGCGCGCTGACGGCCGGGAGGCACGGAGCGGGTCGACCGGCAGCCTCGGGTCCGGTGTGTGGCGCCGATCGCCGGGAGGCACGGTGCGGGCCCGGCGGCCTCCCGTCCGGCGTGTGTCACCAGCGGTCGGGAGGCACGGTGCAGGCCCGCGAGCGGCCTCCCGTCCGCGGGCGGTCGCGCTCGTCGCGGCGGGCGGTCGCGCTCGTCGCGGCGGGCGGTCGCGTCCGACGCGGCGGGCGGTCGCGTCCGACGCGGCGGACCGTCGCGCCGCCTCGGGCAGCTCGCCGGTCGTGCCGGCGACCTCTCAGCGCTTGCGGCGCTCGCGCACCCGCATGTTGACGTTGATCGGCGTGCCCTCGAAGCCCCAGACCTCGCGGAGGCGCCGGGTGATGAACCGGCGGTACTGCGGGTCGAGGAAGCCCGTGGTGAAGAGCACGAACGTCGGCGGCTGGCTCGACGCCTGGGTGCCGAACAGGATGCGGGGCTGCTTGCCCCCGCGGACCGGGTGCGGGTGCTCCTGCACGAGCTCGGCGATGAAGGCGTTGACCTTGCCCGTCGGGATGCGGGTGTCCCACGACTCGAGCGCGGTCTCGAGCGCGGGCACGAGCTTCTCGAGGTGGCGACCGGTGCGCGCCGAGATGTTCACCCGGGGCGCCCACGCGACGTGCGCGAGGTCCTGCTCGATCTCACGCTCGAGGTAGCGACGGCGGTCGTCGTCGAGGAGGTCCCACTTGTTGTACGCGAGGACGAGCGCGCGGCCGGACTCGAGCACGAGGTCGATGATGCGGAGGTCCTGCGTGGAGATCGGTTCGGTGACGTCGAGGACGACGACGGCGACCTCGGCCTTCTCCAGGGCCGCCGTGGTGCGGAGCGAGGCGTAGAAGTCGGCGCCCTGCTGCAGGTGCACGCGCTTCCGGATGCCGGCGGTGTCGACGAAGCGCCAGACGCGGCCACCGAGCTCGACCTGCTCGTCGACCGGGTCGCGCGTGGTGCCGGACAACTCGTTCACGACGACGCGTTCCTCGCCGGCCGCCTTGTTGAGCAGCGAGCTCTTCCCGACGTTCGGCCGGCCGAGGATCGCGACGCGACGGGGTCCGCCGATCTCCTGCTTGGCGACCGCGGACGTGTCGGGCAGCGTCTTCACGATGAGGTCGAGCAGGTCCGCCACACCGCGGCCGTGCAGGGCGGAGACGGGGTGCGGCTCGCCGAGGCCGAGGTTCCAGAGCTCGTACGCGTCGAGGTCGCGGCGGTCGTCGTCGGACTTGTTCGCGACGACGATGACCGGACGGTCGGTGCCGCGGAGCATCTTCACCACGTGCTCGTCGGTCGCGGTGATGCCGACGGTGACGTCGACGACGAAGAGCACGGCGTCGGCGAGGTCGATCGCGACCTCGGCCTGCGCCGCCACGGAGGCGTTGATGCCCTTCGCGTCGGGCTCCCACCCGCCGGTGTCGACGAGCGTGAACCGCTTGTCGTTCCACTCGGCCTTGTAGCTCACACGGTCGCGCGTGACACCGGGGACGTCCTGCACGACGGCCTCGCGGCGGCCGAGGATGCGGTTGACGAGCGCCGACTTGCCGACGTTCGGACGGCCGACGATCGCGAGGACCGGCAGCGCGGGCAGGAGGTAGGTGCCATCGGGGCCGAGCTCGCCCGCCTCGAGGAGCGCGAGGTCCTCGTCGTCGAGCTCGTAGTCGTCGAGACCGGCCCGGAGCGCGGTCGTGCGCTGCTCCGCCTCGGCCTCGTCGAGGTCGGCGAGCCGCTCGCCGAGGGCGCCGTCGTACTCCGGGAAGTCGTCGTTCGCCGGGTTGTCGTTGTCCAACTGGGCCATGGTGTGGGTTCCTCGCGTGCGGCCCGGTGGCCGCGGGTGATCAGTTCGTGGCCGTGCTTCGGGCCAGCTCGACGACCGCCTGCACGGTCTGGTCGAAGTCGAGGTCGGTGGAGTCGAGCGTCGTGACGCCGTCCGCGGCGTTCATGAAGTCGACGACTTTCGCGTCCGCGGCGTCCCGACGGGCGAGTGCTGCGGAGGTCTCGGCGGCCGACTGGGTCGTGACCTCGGCCGAGCGCCTGGCCATCCTAACCGACTCGTCCGCCGTGAGCAGGATGCGGACCTCGGCGTCGGGCGCGACGACGGTCGTGATGTCGCGGCCCTCGGTGATGATGCCCTGCGCGTCGGTGCGGCGCATGACCTGACGGAAGAGCTGCACGAGCCGCTGCCGGACCTCGGGGAGCTTGGCGATGTGCGCGACCGCGGCCGTGACCTCGGGCGTGCGGATCGCGTCCGTGACGTCGGTGCCGTTCACCCGGACGAAGTAGTCGTCGGGGTCGGTGCCGATCTCGTAGTCGAAGGTGTCCCAGCTCGCCAGGACGGCCCCGGCGTCGTCGAGGTCGACCTGCTGCTGGAGCGCGTGCCAGGCCAGCGCCCGGTAGGCGGCTCCGGTGTCCTGGTACCCGAACCCGAGGGCACGGGCGGCGGCACGGGAGACGCTCGACTTGCCGCTGCCCGCCGGGCCGTCGACCGCGATGACGAACTTCGCGACGAAGGCACCGTCGGGCAGCCCGGCCGGGACGGGTGCGCTCGTCGATCCGGGCTCCCCGCCGCCCTGCCCGTCGAGACCGCCGGCGACGTCGCCGCCGCCGAGCGGGCCGGGCTGGTCGCCGGGTGTCGGGAGACCGGTGTCGGGTCCGTCCGGCCCGCCGGTGATCCCGGAGTCCTGCGCTGCGCGGTCCGTGTCGTCGTTCATGCCCATGCTGCTGCGATCCTCCATCCGCGACCCTCGAGTTCCTCGACGAGTCGCTGTTCCTGCTCGGGGACGACCGACACCTCCACGATGCCGATCTGCGCGCCCGGTGAGTGCTCGAGGCGCATGTCCTCGAGATTGATGCCGATCTCCCCGATGAACGTGAGGAGCGCGGCGATCTGCCCCGGGGTGTCGTCGACGAGGACGACCACCTGGGCGAAGCGCTTGGTGCTGCCGTGCTTGCCCGGCAGCCGCTCGACCCCGCGGTTGCCGGCGGCGATGGTCTCGGCGATGGTCCGCGGCGACCCCTGGCCGTGCGGGTCGTCGAGCGCGGCGAGGACGCGGTCGACGTCGTCGCGGAGGTCGGCGAGGACCGGTCGGATCCGTTCGGCGTTCGCACCGATGATCTGGACCCACAGCCCGGGGTCGCTCGCGGCGATCCGGGTGACGTCCCGGACACCGCCGCCGGCCAAGCCGAGCGAGCCGTCCGGTGCGTCGCGGAGCCGGGCCGCCATGAGCGTCGAGACGATCTGGGGGGTGTGCGACACGTACGCGACCGCGAGGTCGTGCGACTCGGGGTCCATCGGGACGACGGTCGCGCCGACGTCGAGCGCGAGGTCCTCGACCACGGCCGCCCGCTGGTACGAGATGTCGTCGTGCCCGGCGATCACCCACGGCTGCCCGACGAATAGGTCGGCCCGGGCGGCGGTCGGGCCACTGCGCTCCCGTCCGGCCATCGGGTGCGACCCGATGTAGCGGGAGACGTCCACGCCCGCGGCCCGGAGCGCTGCGAGCGGCCCCGACTTCACGCTCGCCACGTCGGTCACGACCGCGCCGGGGAACGCGGCGAGCTCCCGCTCGACGACCGTCGCGACGACGTCCGGCGGCACGGCGACGACCACGAGCTCCGGGTCGTCCGCGTCGGTCGGTCGACGTCCGGCGCCGTAGTCGACGGCGAGCGCCAGGGCCGCGGGCGAGACGTCGTCGAGGACGACGTCCACACCCTTCTCGCGCAGCGCGAGCCCGATCGACGCGCCGAGGAGCCCGGCGCCGACGACGCGGACCGGTCCGCGGAGCCGCCGGTCGATGTCCGGTTCGTCGAGCGGGGCGGGGGCGTCGGTCACCCGCCAAGCCTACCGGCGCGGCACCGCGACGCCCCCGGGTGGTGCGGACACGTGCGGCGCGCGCCCGGGTGGTGCGGACACGTGCGGCGCGCCCCCGGTGGTGCGGACACGTGTGGCGCGCCCCCGGTGGTGCGAGCACGTGCGGCGAGCAGCACCCCTCGCGGCAGCGGGGTCGTCGGGCACACTGCCCGACGACCCCCCTGCACCTACTGGACCGTGAGCGCGAAGCGGGACGGCACACCGCCCGCGACCGAGGCGTACACGGTGACGTCGCCGAACGGTGCACGGGTGGCGCGGACGCTCCACGACCCGTCGGGCCCCGCGACGACCGACGTCGCCGGACCGACCGGGCGGTCGAACCGCAGGGAGACGAGGCTGCCCGGGGTCGCCGACCCGGTGAAGAGCACCCCCGCGGTCCCGTCGACCACCGCTCCCGGTCGTGGCGAGGTGACGACGAGGGTGCCGACGCCGTCGGGCTCGACGGTGATCCGGTGTCCGGCGAGGGAGCCGTTCTCGGTGACGAACCGGAGCGAGTGGTCCCCCGCGGCGAAGACCTGCGTCATCTCCCACGTGCCGTCGGCGGAGACGGTCACGCTCCGGGGCATCGTGACGTCGTTCGCGACCATCGTGACGTGGTCGCCCGGCGTGGCGGTGCCCGTGATCGTGACCCGGCCGTCGGTGGTCCGGACGACGTCCCCGTCCGACGGCGAGGTCACCGCGACCGGTCGGACGTCGGCCTCGAGGCGGATCGGTCGCACCTCCTGGTCGGCACCGGGTCGGTGCACCACCGCGGCGTCGTGGTCGTCGGGCACCCGCACACGGAGGTCGGCTCCGTCGATGCGCCACGTGCCGTCGTCGTGCACGGTCGTCTCGGTGGCGTCGGACGCGTCGCCGGATCCCTTCGGCTGGAAGCGCACGGTCGCGCCGGGGGCTCCCGTCCCGGTCAGCGCCGGCTTGCTCCGGTCGGAGAACCGGAGCGTGTCGGGTCCGTCGAGCCGGAAGGTGGGGTCGACCTCGGCCCCGACCTCCGCGGTCCACCGCCCGTCGTCGCCGACGGTCGTGCGCACGGTCGCGCCGTCGACCTCGAGCGCGACCTCGGCGCCGGGCTCGCCCGTGCCGCCGACGTCGTAGCGGTCACCGACCTCGGCACCGCCGGTGGGTTCGGTGATGACGACCGGGGCGCCGAAGTCGAACTCGACCGACCCGTTCGACACCGCTGATCCCCCCTCGGACTCGACGACGTCGAACGATGCAGCCCCTCCTCGTCCCGGGGCCGGCACGTCGATCTCGTAGTGCCCGTAGCGGTCGGCCGTCGCAGAGCCGATGAGGTCCCTGTCGGCGTTCCGGGCCTCGACCTCGCGGCCGGGCTCGGTGTCGCCCTCGATGTACGCGGGCTCCACGTCGTCGACCGGGAACACGGCTCCGGCGTCGACGACCGACGCATCGTCCACCGGCACCTGCACGGCGCTCCGTGCGCCGCCGGCACCGACCTGCTGGACGACGAAGCGCTGTCCGACCTCGGCTCGCACGGTCGCCCGGACGCGCCACGTCCGGTCCGCCGCGACCGTCGTCGGGTCGGCGTCGGCACCGCCCGCGACCGAGACCCGCGCGCCGGCTTCGCCGGTGCCGGTGAGCTCCACCGCTCCGCGTGGGACGGAGGACTGGTCGACCGTGACGGCGGCGCCGTACGCGACCTCGTGCCAGGAGCGTCCCACCACAGCGTCGGCCCGGACGACCGAGACGAGGACGTCGAGGGGCCCGCCTGCGTCGTCCCGCCGCGTGACGGCAGCCTGCCATCGGCCGTCGGCCTGGACCTCCGCCGTCCCGAGCTCGTTCCCGACACCGTCCGACAGCAGGACCTCGTCGCCGGTCCGGCCGGTGCCGGACGCCACCACGCGGTCATCCGGTCCCGTCGGCACCGAGAAGTCGGCAGCGGCGGCGGGGAGCGCTCCGCCGTACCGGACGACGATGTCCGTCGGCGCACCCAGCGCGTGGTCGTTCGCCGCGACGATCGAGGGCGTGCCGTCGACCGTCACGAGCTCGTCGGTCAGGACCGGTCCGCTCGCGGACACGATGTCCCCGTCGTCCACGGTCCACAGTCCGGACGATGCGACGCAGCCGTTGTCCGTCGGGGCCGCGACCGCACCGGACGCGAACGGCTGCAGGTCGAGGCAGGTCGACGTCCCGGAGACCACGAAGCGGAGGAACCCGTTGTGCGCCGACCGGACGTCGAACGTCGTCAGACCGGCGCGCTCGGCGGCCGCACGGTCGGCGTGGTGCCCGACGCGGGCGTTGCGCACGGACCCGGTGAAGGCGATCACCCCGTCGCCGGGACCGTCGAGCACGAGCGGTGTGGAGAGGGCGGCCGGCTCGGCGGGGACGGTCGGCGGAGCGAGGGCGGGTCCGGTCGCGCCGATAGCCGACGCGGCACCGATCGTCGCGAGGACGGTCGTCAGGGCGGGGAGCGTTCGAGGGTGCATGGTCTTCCTTCGTCGAGAGGCCGACGGCGTCGAGCGTCGTCGTTCCGAGGTGGTACGGGTCGTGTGCGGCGAGGGCGCTCAGGCCGGTGGCGGTACCGGACCGCGGCGGCGTGGTCGCCGCACGGCCCAGCGGAGCGCGTTCCGGCGCCGCATGGCTCAGCGCCGCACGGCCCGGCGCCGCACGGCCCGGCGCCGCACGGTCCGGACGCCGCACGGTTCGAGCGCCGCACGACTCGGCGCCGCGCCGAGGTGGTCGCCGCGCGCCGCGGCGGGGTGGTCGCCGCGCCGCGGAGGTCAGCCGCCCTGCGGTGTGGACCGGACGGTCACCGGGAACTCGACCGGTGCCGCCCCGAGCGCGAACGCACGCAGGGTCGCGGGGCCGTCCGGCGCCGGTACCCGCACGGACCACCGCCCGAGGTCGTCCGCGACGAAGGACCGCAGCTGGCCCGGTCGCAGCTCGACGCCGCCGAGCTTGCCCGGCTCCGCCCGGCCGGTCACCAGCACGCCCCCAGCACCGGCGTCGACCACGTCGCCCGGCGCCGGGGAGGTGACCGTCAGCGCTGCCGCGTCGGACTCGACGGTGAAGCGGAGGTCCCCGGAGGTGCCGTGCACGCCGACGAAGTGCGCGACGTGTGATCCGACCGTGATGACCTGGTCGCGCATCGTCCAGGTGCCGTCCGCGCGCACCGTGACCGCCCGGGGCCGAGCGACCCCGTCGAGCACCATCGTGATGAGGTCGCCCGGAGTCCCCCGTCCCTCGAGCGTGACGCGACCGTCCACGGGCGCGATCGTCCCGCCGTCCGCCACGGTGGTGAGGGTCACGGGGCGGCGGTCGAACCGGAGGTCGGTGGTGAGTCGTTCCTGTCCGCCGGAATCGCCCGTGAGGACGAGGTCCACGCGGTGGTCCGGGCCGTCGTCGAGGGTCAGGTCGTCGGCGTCGATCCGCCAGGTGCCGTCCGGCCGGACGACGCGGTCGACCGAGCGACCGGACGTGCCAGCGCCGTCGCCTATGAGGGAGAGCCGGACCGTCGCACCCGGGGTGCCCGTCCCGATCCACACCGGGCGGCTCCGCGACGTGTACGTGGCGTCGGCCCCGAGCACGATCGCGAACGGGGCGTCCGTGACCGGGGCCGTCGACGCCTCCCACGTGCCGTCGTCGCCGACCAGCGCGTTGACCTCCCGTCCGCCGACCTCGACGGTCACCTCGGCTCCGGGCTCGCCCGTCCCGGTGACGCGGAGGTCCCCCTGGACGTCGTCGCCGTCGGCGGGCGCCGTGATCGCGACGGCGGCCCCGTAGTCCGCGGAGAGGGTCGCGGTGGCGAGGGTCTGCGCTCCGACGCGTTCCTCGACGGTGTACTCGTGGACGCCACCGGCCCCGGGCGCCTCGAGCTCGACCTCGTAGTGTCCCGTCGCGTCCGCCACGGCGCTGCCGACCTCGGTGCCGGCGTCGAGCACGACGTACGTCGACTCCGGGGTGCCGTCACCCTCGACGTAGGCGGGTTCGTCCGGGTCGGTCGGGAAGACGACGGACGCGTCGACCTCCGATGCCCGAGCCTCCACCAGCAGCCGGGAGACGTCCCCGCCGGGCGCCCGCTGCTCGAGGACGATGTCGGCCGCCGACCGCTCCGCCGACGTCGTGACGCGGAGTGCCCACGAACCGTCCGCGCCGACCTCGACCGGGTCGGCGGTGCCGCCGGAGCGGACGGACACGACGCCTCCCGCCGCCCCGGAACCGGACACCGCGACCGTCCCGTCGTCGGCCACCCGGACCGGTTCCGCGGGGATCGAGATCGGGTCGCCGTACGGGATCACCGCGGAACCGCGGGCGACGAGCTCCGTGACGGCGCGGTAGGCGGAGACCACGACGGGCGCCGGCCCGCCGTTCGAGTCGACGGGGCCGAGCCCGGTGCTCCACCGGCCCGCGGCGTCCGTGACGGCGCGACCGCGCTCGGCGCCCCGGGGGTCGGAGACGATCACCTCGGTGCCCACGGGGGCGGTCCCGCTCGCGACGGCCCGGTCCGACGGTCCGGTCCCGACCGTGATGTCGATGTCCGCGAGGGCCTCCGGCGCCGCCTGCCGGTCGAGCGCCACGGACGTCTGGGCGCCGCCGGCGCCGTCCACGACGGACACGGCCGGGCGCCCGCCGACGTCGGTGAGGCCGCCGCCGACCGACAGCCCGTCGGCGTCCGTCAGGACGCCGCCGTCGACGTCCCACAGGCCAGACGGCACGTCGCATCCGACGTCGGTCAGGAGGACCCCGTACCGGTCCGGTGCAGCGAAGTCGACGTCGAGGCACTGTGCGGTCCCCTCGGAGACGAGCCGGAACAGGCCGTTCGACGACGAGACCGCACGGAACGTCGTGAGCCCCGCCGCCTCCGCGGCGTCGGCGTCGGCGTACGCGACCGGCCGGCTCTGGCGGCCCGCTCCCGTGAAGGCCACGACCCCGCCGTCGTCGGCGGGGACGACGATCGACGTCGTCTGCCCGGCGACGATGTCGACGGGGTGGTCGGCCGGCGACCCGGACGCCGCGTCCGCTGTCACGGGCGCGACCGCCATCGCGACCGACGACCCGACGATGGTCATCGGCGCCGCGAACGCGGCGACGGCGAGGGTCCGGCGCGTCGCGCGGGTCCTGGGGGGCATGGGCGTTCCTCCGATCGTGGCGACCTCGTCGGTCGCTCGGGGAGGCTAGCCAGCCGCGATCAAATCATTCTGCATGCAATATTCACGAGTCGGCATCACCGCTCGTGCGTCCGCCGCGTGCGACGGCGAGCAGTTTGCCGAGTTCGACCGTCGTCAGCTCACGCGTCCTGCCGATCGGCAGGCTCCCGAGCTGGAGCGGCCCGAACGACCGACGAACGAGTTCGAGCACCGGGTGGCCGACCTCGTCGAGCATGCGGCGGACGATCCGGTTGCGTCCGGAGTGCAGCGTGACCTCGACGAGCGACTCCCCGCGCGACGACTCGAGCAGGCGCACCTTGTCGGCGGCGATCGGGCCGTCCTCGAGCTCGACCCCGTCCAGCAGTCGCTGCACGGTCGCGGGGTTGACGTTCCCGTGCACCTTCGCGATGTACGTCTTCGACACGCCGAACGACGGGTGCGCGAGCACGTGCGCGAGGTCGCCGTCGTTCGTCAGCACGATCAGCCCCGAGGTCTCGGCGTCGAGCCGACCGACGTTGAACAGGCGCTCCTCGTAGCGGTCGACGAACTCGGACAGGTCGCGACGGCCCCGCTCGTCCTGCAGGCTCGACACGATCCCGACGGGCTTGTTGAGCACGACGTAGCGCTTCGAGGTGTCGGTCTGCACGGGGACGCCGTCGACGGCCACCTCGTCCGCGTCCGGGTCGACGCGACGACCGAGTTCCTCCACGACCACACCGTTCACCGTGACGCGCCCCTCGACGATGAGGTTCTCCGCGACCCGCCGGGACGCCACGCCGGCAGCGGCGATCACCTTCTGCAGGCGCTCACCACCGGCCGGGAGGCCCGGCTCAGCCCAGGTGGTCGCGGTTCCGTCCGCCGCGTCCCAGTCCGGGATGAGCGGCCGCTCGGGCGTGCCCTCCAGCGGCTGGCCGTGCTCGTCGCGGGTGCCCTCTGGCCGCGGGGTCGTGGTGCGGTCGGTGCGCCGCGGGGATGCGCCCCGCGGTGCGGCGCCACGCGGACGGTCGGCGTTGCGCGCGGTCGTGGTGCCGCCGACGTACCGGCGGCCGTTGTGCCAGACCGTGCTCGGACGGCCGTCCGGGGTACGACGGTCCTCCCGGGCAGGGTCGCGCCGTCGATCGTCGTCGCGGCGGGACGCACCCGGCCGGTCGTCCCGGCCGCGGACCCCGTCACGGTCCGCACCACGACGGTCGTCCCGCCCGCGGAAGCCGCCACGGTCGCCACCGCGACGCTCGTCCTCGCGGCGGACGAACCCACCGCGGTCGCCCTGCTGGCGGTCGTTCCGGCTCACGAACCGGTCGCCATCACCACGGGACCGCTCGTCACGCCCGCGGTACCCGCCACTCGAGGCCCCACGATCGTCGCGACCCCGGTACCCGCCACTCGACGCCCCACGGTCGTCACGGCCGCGGTAGCCGCCCTGCTGGCGGTCGTTCCGACCGCGATCACCACCGGACCGCTCGTCCCGCCCCCGGTACCCACCCGACGACGGACGCTCATCACGCCCACGGTACCCACCCGATTGCGGACGCTCATCACGCCCACGGTACCCACCCGACTGCGGACGCTCATCACGCCCACGGTAGCCACCGGACGACGGACGCTCATCACGCCCGCGGTACCCACCCGACGACGACCCACGATCGTCCCGACCCCGGTACCCGCCGTCGGCGGCACCACGGCCGTCGCGTCGCTCCTGACCACCACGGCCGCCACGCTCGTCCCGACCACCACGCTCGTCCCGGCCGCGGTACCCACCGCGGTCGCCGCGCTCGTCGCGGCCCCCGCCGCCGAACCGGCCACCCGACCGACCGGAGCCGGCGCTGCGGTCGCGGGACGGGCCTCCAGGCCGGTCGGAACCGTCCCGCCGACCGGAGCCGCCTCGTCGTTCTTCCTCATGCGCGGCCATCGGGGATCCCTTCGTTCTGCCCGAAGCCGTCCGCACCGTCGTCCAGGAGGGGCGAGATGAGCGGCAGCTCGTCGAGCGAGTTGATGCCGAGCTGCTGCAGGAGCAGGTCGGACGTGACGTAGTTGATGGCGCCGGTCTCGGCGTCCGTGAACGACTCCTCGATGAGGCCGCGCGCGACGAGCGTGCGGACGACGCCGTCGACGTTCACCGCCCGGATCGAGGCGATCTGCGAGCGGGTGATCGGCTGCTTGTAGGCGACCACCGCGAGGGTCTCCAGTGCTGCCTGGGACAGCCGGGAGGGTCGCTCCTGCTCGACGAACTGCTCCACGACGTCGTCGAGCTCCTGCCGGACGTAGAAGCGCCAGCCGCCGCCGACCTCGCGGAGCTCGAAGCCCCGCCGGACCGTCCCGTCGACGCCGTCGAAGTCCGCGACGAGCCGCTCGATCGCCTGTCGCACGGCCGGGATCGGCGCACCGACCGCAGCGCCGAGCGCGACGAGCGACTGCGGCTCGTCGGCGATCATGAGGATGGCCTCGAGCTGTCGATCGACCGGCTGGGCCTCGGCGGCGCGGTGCAGCGAGCGTTCGACCGCGCGGGCGTCGGCCACCTCGTCGGCACCGCCGGGTTCGGCGCTCGACGAGTCGTGTGCGTGCCCGTGGCCGTGCGCGTCATCCGTCATAGTCGGCTCCCAGGTTGGCGAGGCTCTCGTCGGACCAGTCCTCGGCGGTCCACCGCAGCAGCAGTTCCCCGAGCGGTTCCACCTGCTCGAACGAGATCGACGCGTTGCGGTACAGCTCGAGGATCGCGAGGAAACGAGCCACAACGATACCCGTCTCCAGGACCCCGGCGACCAGCTCGCGGAACGACACGTCCTCGTCCGCCCGCGTGCGGAGGATCGAGACGACGATCGCGGCCTGCTCCCGGATGCTGACGAGGGGTGCGTGCAGGTGGTCCAACCCGACGGTGGGGATCTCCCGCGGCGCGAACGCCAGGGTCGCGAGCGCGGCGAAGTCCTGCAGCGAGAGCGTCCAGACGAGTTCGGGGGTGCGCGCACGGAACCGCTCCTCGAGCCGGACCCGTCGCACGTGTCGCCGCGACTCCTCCGCCCACCGCGAACCGAACCAGTCGGCCGCCTGCTTGAACGCGCGGTACTGCAGCAGCCGGGCGAACAGCAGGTCGCGCGCCTCGAGCAGCGCGACGTCCTCGGCGTCGACGAGCTCGCCCTGCGGCAGGAGCCCGGCGATCTTCAGGTCGAGCAGGGTGGCGGCGACGACGAGGAACTCGCTCGCCTCGTCGAGCTCGTCTGCCGACTCGGCCTGCCGCACGTAGGCGATGAACTCCCCCGTCACCGCGCCGAGCGAGACCTCGGTGATGTCGAGCTCGTGCTTCGTGATGAGCGACAGGAGCAGGTCGAACGGGCCGTCGAAGTTCGACAGCCGGACGCGGAAGCCCGGGACGGTCTGCGTCCCGACCGGGGCGTCGGGTGCGTCGGCGGGACGTCCCGGGTCAGGCGACGGCGCCACGCTCGACGAGCTCCCGTGCGAGCTGCCGGTACGCGTGCGCGGCGGCGTGGTCGGGCGCGGTCTGCGTGATCGGGCGCGCCGACACCGTGGCGTCCGGGAACTTCACCGTGCGGCCGATGACGGTGTCGAGCACGCGGTCGTCGAAGGTGTCGACCACCCGCTCCATGACCTCGCGCGAGTGCAGGGTCCGCGAGTCGTACATCGTCGCGAGGATGCCGTCGAGCGTCAGCGCCGGGTTGAGCCGGTCGCGCACCTTGTCGATCGTCTCGATGAGCAGCGCCACCCCGCGCAGGGCGAAGAACTCGCACTCGAGCGGGATCAGCACGCCGTGCGCCGCGGTCAGCGCGTTGACGGTGAGGAGCCCGAGCGACGGCTGGCAGTCGACGAGGATCACGTCGTAGTCGTTCGCGACCTTGCGCAGCACACTCGCGAGGATCTGCTCCCGGGCCACCTCGTTCACGAGGTGGACCTCCGCCGCGGACAGGTCGATGTTCGCGGGGATGACGTCGAGGTACGGCGTGTTCGTCGGCTGGATGACCGCGCGCGGGTCCTTCACGGCGCCCATGAGCAGGTCGTAGACCGTCGGGATGTCGTGCGTGCGGACGCCGAGCCCCGCCGACAGGGCGCCCTGCGGGTCGAAGTCGACGGCGAGGACCTTCCGCCCGTACTCGGCGAGCGCCGCCCCGAGGTTGATCGACGTCGTCGTCTTGCCGACGCCGCCCTTCTGGTTGCACAGCGCGATGATCCGCGCCGGGCCGTGCTGGTCGAGCTCCTCCGGGATCGCGAACTGCCGGACGGGTCGCCCCGTCGGACCGAAGGTGGTCTGACCGGTTCCGGGGTGCGTCGTCGGGTTCGTGCTCACGGGCCCCATGCTACCGGCGACCCGGTGCCGTCCCGGGGTGCACCGCCGCGGGATCGGCACCCGGGCGCGGCGATCGCGGTCGGCCCTGCGGGCCCGACCCGCGCCTCCCGTCCGGCCGACGGCGCGCCCTGCGCGCGTGGTGCGCCGCCCTGGAGGCCCGGATCACGCCCGGCGGAGCGCCACCCGCATGCTGTCCACGCGGTCCGCGATGACCGGGTCCGCCGACCAGCGCGCCTGCAGGCGGTCGACGAGCGCCTGCACCCCCGCCTGGTCGAGGCCGGGGTGGAGCGCGAGACCGACGGTGAGCTCGGCGCCCTGGAAACGGCCGAGCGGGTCACCGGGCGCCAACTCGACGCGGGCGACGGCGGACTCCCCCGCGGTGGAGTCGGCGAACGCCTGGGCGACGGCGGGGTCCTCGAAGCAGGGTGTCCAGGGGAGGTCCTGTCCGAGCGCCCACACCGCGGGACGCCGCAGCACGAACTCGGTCGGTGCGGTCGGGTCGAGCACGACGAGCTGCGTCTCCTCGCTCGCCGCGGCCATCGCCACGCGACGGGACTCGACCGGGACCGGGCGTGCGGACGGGTCCCAGGCCCGCATCGCCTCGACGGAGGTGAACGCGGGCATGACGGCGCGCCCGTCGGGACCGGCGACCGTGACGATGGAGAGCTCCTGCGTCTTGTCGACGAGCCTGCCGTCGTCGGTGTGGCCGATGTCGCCGGCCTCGGCGACGAGCGGGATCAGGAGTCTGGCGTCGCGGAGCGCCGTGACGACCGCCGCCTGGGAGCCCCCGGAGGCGACCCCCTGGATCGCGCGGACGAGCGCCGGGTCCGCGAGGCCGTCGTCGTCGGCGAAGGCGGTGTCGTGGTGGTCGAAGGTGCGGCCGGCCCACGGGAGACCGGCCGAGTCGGCGCCGCCGCCCGGGGTGTGCGCGTCGGCCGAGGTCCCGGCAGGGCCGGCGGCGCCGCCCGGGGTGTGCGCGTCGGCCGAGGTCCCGGCAGGGCCGGCCGGGTGCTCGGCGCCAGGGGCCCCGGCGACCGCCGGGTCGGCCGGGTCGGGTCCGGTCCCGCGGCCGTTCGAGATGCCGACCACGTCGACTACGCCGAGGCGACGTCGAGCGCCGCCGGCAGCGTGAACGCGCCGGAGTAGAGCGCCTTGCCGATGATCGCGCCCTCGAGGCCGTGCGGCACGAGGCTCCGCAGTGCGACCAGGTCGTCGAGCGTCGAGATGCCGCCGGACGCGACCACGGGCTTGTCGGTCCGCTCGCACACCTGGCGGAGCAGGTCCAGGTTCGGGCCCTGCAGGGTGCCGTCCTTCGTCACGTCGGTGACGACGTACCGGGCGCAGCCCGCGGCCTCGAGACGGTCGAGCACCTCCCAGAGGTCGCCCGCGTCCTCGGTCCAGCCGCGACTGGCGAGGGTGGTGCCGCGCACGTCGAGTCCGACCGCGATCTGCTCGCCGTACTGTCCGATGACACGGGCTGCCCATTCCGGGTGCTCGAGCGCCGCGGTGCCGAGGTTCACCCGCGCCGCCCCGGTCGCGAGTGCGGCCTCGAGGGAGGCGTCGTCGCGGATGCCGCCGGAGAGCTCGACCGCGACGCCCTCGACCTCGTCGATCGCCCGGGCGATCACGGCGCGGTTGTCACCACGTCCGAAGGCGGCGTCGAGGTCGACGAGGTGGATCCACTCGGCGCCCTGCTCCCGCCACGTCCGGGCGGCGCTCACCGGGTCGCCGTAGGACGTCTCGCTCCCGGCCTCCCCCTGGGTCAGACGGACCGCCTGGCCGTCGACGACGTCCACGGCGGGCAGGAGGACGAGGGGCTGTGCTGCGGTGACGTCGGTCATGGTCCTGTCGGGGTTCGCGTTCGGGTGGGCGTCAGAGGGACCGCACCCAGTTGCGGAGCAGCTGGATGCCGGCCTCGCCGGACTTCTCGGGGTGGAACTGGGTCGCGCTGAGCGGGCCGTTCTCGACGGCGGCGACGAACCGCTGCCCGTGCTCGGCCCACGTGAGCCTCGGCGCACGGAACGGGCCGTAGGCCTCGAGCGGGAAGTCGGTCACGCCGTACGAGTGCACGAAGTAGAACCGCTCGTCGCGCAGCCCGTCGAAGAGCACCGAGTCGGTGGGCGCCTCGACCGTGTTCCAGCCCATGTGCGGCAGCACCTCGGCCTGGATCTCCTGGACGGTGCCCGGCCACTGCGCGAGTCCCTCGACGTCGACGCCGCGCTCCACGCCGCGCGAGAAGAGGACCTGCATGCCGACGCAGATGCCCAGCACCGGACGGCCGCCCGCGAGGCGGTGGTCCACGATCTCGCCGCCACGGACGGACTCGAGCTGGTCGACCACGGCGCCGAAGGCACCGACGCCGGGGACCAGCAGGCCGTCCGCCTCGAGCGCCGTGCGCTTGTCGGCGCTCAGCGTCACCTCTGCGCCGGCGCGCTCGAGGGCCTTGGCCGCAGAGTGCACGTTGCCCGAGCCGTAGTCGAGGACGACGACAGCCGGCTTCGCGGTCACAGGCTGCCCTTCGTGCTCGGGATGCCGTCGACGCGGGGGTCGAGCTCGACAGCCCGGCGCATGGCACGCGCGAACGCCTTGAACTCGGCCTCGGCGATGTGGTGCGGATCGCGGCCGCCGAGGACGCGCACGTGCACGGTGATGCCGGCGTGGAACGTGATCGCCTCGAACACGTGCCGGACGAGCGAGCCCGTGAAGTGCCCGCCGATGCGGTGGAACGCGAAGCCCTCGGGCTCGCCGGTGTGCACGAGGAACGGTCGGCCGGACACGTCCACCACGGCCTGGGCGAGGGCCTCGTCGAGCGGGACCAGCGCGTCGCCGTAGCGTCCGATGCCGGCGCGGTCGCCGAGGGCCTGGCGGAGCGCCTGCCCGAGCACGATGCCGGTGTCCTCGACGGTGTGGTGCGCATCGATGTCGGTGTCCCCGGTGGAGCGCACCCGGAGGTCGATGAGGGAGTGCTTGCTGAACGCCGTCAGCATGTGGTCGAAGAACGGCACGCTCGTCGAGATGTCGGAGGAGCCGGTGCCGTCGAGGTCGAGGTCGAGTTCGATGCTCGACTCGCTCGTGCTCCGGCTGATCGAGGCGGTGCGGGCGGTCATGCCTCAACCCTAACCGGGGGCTGGGCGGCCGAGACGCGCCGCATCGCCTCGAGGAAGGCGGTGGTCTCCTCGGCCGTGCCCGCGCTCACCCGCAGGTGGTTCGGGATGCCGAGGTCGCGCACGATGACGTCCTGCCCGAGCAGCGCCTCGAACGCCGCGTGCGGATCGGCGACACCACCGAAGAGCACGAAGTTCGACCACGTCTCGTACGTGCGGTACCCCATCGCCCGCAGCTCGGTCACCATGCGGTCGCGCTGCTGCTTGATGTCGTCGACCATCGCGAGCATCGCCGGTGCGTGCCGGAGGGCGGCGACCGCGGCCGCCTGCGTGAGCGCCGAGAGGTGGTACGGCAGCCGCACGAGGCGCACGGCGTCGATGACGGCGGGGTGCGCTGCGAGGTAGCCGACGCGCGCGCCGGCGAACGCGAACGCCTTGCTCATCGTGCGCGAGACCACGAGACGCTCGCGTCCCGGCAGGAGGGTCAGGGCGCTCGGAGCGTCGTCGGGCATGAACTCGGCGTACGCCTCGTCCACCATCACGATGCCGTCGGTCGCGTCGTACGCGGCGACGATCGTCTCGAGGGGCAGCGGTGTGCCCGTCGGGTTGTTCGGGCCGCAGAGGAACACGATGTCGGGCTGGTGCTCAGCGATCGCCGCCGTGACCGTGGCCGGGGAGATGCCGAACTCGGCGTCGCGCTCCGCGGGGATCCACCGCGTGCCGGTGCCCGCCGCGAGGATCGAGTGCATCGAGTACGTGGGCGGGAAGCCGAGCACGCTGCGCCCCGGACCGCCGAACGCCTGCAGCAGTTGCTGGAGCACCTCGTTCGACCCGTTGGCCGCCCAGAGCTGCTCGGGCGTCAGGAGCGCCGCGCCGTCGAGCCCGCCGTTGAGGTAGTCGGTGAGGGACCGACGGAGTTCGGTGAACTCCCGATCGGGGTACCGGTTCACGGTGGCGAGGGCCTGCCGGACCGACTCGACGATGTCCTCCGCGACCTCTGCCGGCACCGGATGCGTGTTCTCGTTGACGTTGAGTTGCACGCGCACGTGCTTCTGCGGTGCGCCGTACGGGCTCTGCCCGCGGAGGTCGTCGCGGATCGGGAGGTCTTCGAGCGTGAATGCCACCGATCCATCGTAGGCCGCGCGTGGGGCGTGCGAGTCCGGCCGTCCGGACGGTCCCGGCGAGCCGAGCACCCGCCACGTTGCTGCCAGACCTTCCACGCGAAAACGCTCTGGCTTCAGTGCACGCCCGCTTCGGTGCAGGCCAGCTTCGGCACGGGTTCCGCCAGCGCGGCGCGACCTGAGCGGAGTAGCGCGCCGGCGGCGGCGTCGGCCCGGACCCCATCGGCGCTGGCGCGCACCCCGTCGGCGCCGCCGAACCCAGCAGCGCCGCAGACCCCGTCAGCGCCGCGGGCGCCGTCAGCGCCGCCGAACCCAGCAGCGCCGCAGACCCCGTCAGCGCCGCGGGCCGCGTCGGCGCCAGCGATCCCAGCAGCGCCGCGGGCCCCGTCAGCGCCAGCAAACCCAGCAGCGCCGCAGGCCCCGTCAGCGCCAGCGAATCCAGCAGCGCCAGCGAGTAAACAGCGCCGCGTGCGCCGTCAGCGCCAGCAAACCCAGGAGCGCCAGCGAGTCAGCAGCGCCGCGGGCGCCGTCAGTGCCACCTTGGGCCTGGGCAACATAGGCAGAGATCAACCCGGTCGCGGAGCAGCGACCCCGCTCGCGGGCGTCGGCAGACCTCGGTCAGCGACCGTCCGTGTACTTCGCGGGGATCGCGATCTGCTCGCCCGCCTGCAGGCCGGCGCCGTCCAGCGCGTTCAGACTGACGACGTCCTGGACGAAGTCGCGCGGATCGGCGTTGGGGGCGGTGTCCTCGGCCAGCTGCCACAGCGTCTCGCCGGGCTGGATCGTGACGGTCTCGAAGTGTGCGCTGCCGGAGCCGGCGGCATCACCGGCGGAGGCGCGACCGCCGTTGAGGACTGCGAGGGCGACGATCAGCAGGATCGGGAGCGCGGCGAGCGTCGTCAGGACGATCCGTCCGCGACGCGTCAGGCGCAGGCGCGTACGCACGGCGGGAGCCGCGTGACGCTGGGGTTCAGCGATGGCGATGGTGCTCATGTCGTTCTTGCCTTCCCGTTCGGCGGTCCGAAGTCGTGTACCGAACATAGTTTCGAATCCATGCCTGCACAAGTCCCCAGGGAGGATTTCTGCAGGGATTTCTCGCGACACGCTCGAACAGGTGTTTGTCCGGGCATCGGCGGTCGGATACTGTTTCGACCGACTGGGACAAGTGAAGCGGGGACCACCGACATTCCCGCCGGAGCGCCTCCCACACCGACGAAGGGTGAGACGACGTGGCGGACGAACTGCGTGGACAGAAGCCGCTGACGGCGAAGCAGCAGGCCATCCTCGACGCCATCCGCGCGTCGATCGCAAGCCGGGGCTACCCGCCGAGCATGCGGGAGATCGGCGACGCTGCCGGGCTCTCCTCGCTCTCGAGCGTCTCCCACCAGCTCGGGCAGCTCGAACTGGGCGGCTGGATCCGCCGTGACCCGAACCGGCCGCGCGCACTCGAGGTCCTCGTCGACGAGCCGAGCGCCGACACCGACGGCCCCGACGTCGACGCCACGACGCTCGTCCCCCTCGTCGGACGCATCGCCGCCGGCGTCCCGATCACGGCCGAGCAGCACGTCGACGAGATCATCCCGCTCCCCCGGCAGCTCGTCGGCACGGGCGACCTCTTCATGCTGAAGGTCGTCGGCGAGTCGATGATCGACGCGGCGATCTGCGACGGTGACTGGGTCGTCGTCCGCTCGCAGCAGACCGCCGAGAACGGTGACGTCGTCGCGGCCATGCTCGACGAGGAGGCCACCGTCAAGGTCTTCCGTCAGCGGGACGGGCACACGTGGCTGCTCCCCCGGAACTCCGCGTTCGAACCGATCCTCGGCGACGCGGCGACCGTGCTCGGCAAGGTCGTCGCGGTCCTCCGCTCGATCTGACGCCGCAGCGGCCTCGCCGCCGGAGCGCCTCGCGCACAACGGAAGTCGCCCCGAACCCCGTGATCGCGTGGTTCGGGGCGACTTCGGTTGTGCGGAACGCACGGCGCGTGCGCGGGCGCACACGCGCACGCCCACGCGCACGCGGGCGCGGGCCCCCGCCCGCCCGCACGCGCACACGCGCACGCCCGCACGCGCGACCAGCGTCGGACACATGACCCGACCCGCCGGACGCGCACCGCGCCTCCAGGCCGGTCCGCGTCAGCGCACCGTGCGCCGGAGCACGACGGGTGTCAGGAGGCGACCGGCGTCACCACGTACGGGTCGAGCTCCGCGACCTGCCGCTGGAACACCCGCACCTGCAGTCGGGTGCCGTCCTCCACGTAGTCCACCGCGTCCACCGCGCCCGCGTCGTGCAGCGAGGACACGAGGTCACCGCGGTCGTACGGGATCACCACGGTGAGCGACACGTCGGGCTCGGGGAGCCGGTCCTCGATCGCGGCGAGGAGCTCACCGATCCCCTCGCCAGTGCGCGCGGACACGAACACGGCGTCCGGGACCAGCCCGCGCAGGACGAGCCGCTGCGACTCGTCGATCAGGTCCGACTTGTTGAACGCGACGATCTCGGGGATCTCGCGCGCCCCCACGTCACCGATGACGTCGCGGACGGTGGCGAGCTGCGCTGCCGGGTCCGGGTGGGAGCCGTCGACCACGTGCACGATGACGTCGGCCTCGCCGACCTCCTCGAGGGTGGATCGGAACGCCTCGACGAGCTGGTGCGGGAGGTTCCGCACGAAGCCGACCGTGTCGACGAACGTGAACTCACGACCCTTGGCGGAGTTGGTGCGTCGGACGGTCGCGTCGAGGGTGGCGAACAGCTGGTTCTGCACGAGGACGCCCGCGCTCGTCAGGCGGTTGAGGAGCGAGGACTTGCCCGCGTTCGTGTAGCCGGCGATCGCGACGCTCGGGACGTCGTTGCGGTGTCGGTCCGCTCGCTTGGCCTCGCGCGCGGGTCGGAAGCCGGCGATCTGACGCCGCAGCTTCGACATCCGGGTGTGGATGCGCCGCCGGTCGAGCTCGATCTTCGTCTCACCGGGCCCACGGGAACCCATGCCCGCACCGCCGGAGACCTGTCCACCGGCCTGCCGGGACATCGACTCACCCCACCCGCGCAGGCGCGGGAGCAGGTACTGCAGTTGAGCGAGCTCGACCTGCGCCTTGCCCTCGCGGGTCTTGGCGTGCTGGCTGAAGATGTCGAGGATCACGGCCGTGCGGTCGATCACCTTGACCTTCACGACGTCCTCGAGCGCACGACGCTGGGAGGGCGCGAGCTCCGTGTCCGCGATGACGGTGTCGGCACCGGTGGCCTTGACGACCATCGCGAGCTCCTCCGCCTTGCCCTTGCCGAGGTAGGTCGCGGGATCCGGCGTCGGTCGCCGCTGCAGGAGCCCGTCGAGCACCACGGCGCCGGCGGTCTCGGCGAGTGCTGCGAGCTCGCGGAGGGAGTTCTCGGCATCGTGCGCGTCACCCTGGGGGTAGACGCCGATCAGGACGACCTGTTCGAGCCGGAGCTGCCGGTACTCGACCTCGGTGACGTCCTGGAGTTCGGTGGAGAGGCCGGTGACCCGGCGGAGCGCCGCCCGGTCCTCACGGTCGTACTGGTCGCCGTCACCCGTCCAGCCGTGGTCGTCCACGGAGCGGGTCTGGATCGCCTGGGCCGGGGCGAAGATCGATGCGGTGGCGCGCTGGTCGGCGTTGCGCAGCACGCGCTCGACGACACCGTCGGCGCTGTCGTCGTGGGACTGGTGGTTCTGCTGAGGGGTATCCGTCATCCTGTCCACAGGGTACCGCCGCCACGCCCGGGACACACGGGGGAACCGGTACGGTTCATCCATGGCGAACGACCACTACTTCTCCGCCAGCCCCTCGTCGGAGCTCCGTGAGCGCCAGGTGCAGGTCACGCTCGCCGGTCGTCAGCTCACCCTCGCCACCGCCGCGGGGGTCTTCAGTCCCGACGGCGTCGACCGCGGCACGAAGGTCCTGCTCGGTTCGGTCCCGCCTCCCGCCCCCACCGGAGCGCTGCTCGACGTCGGCTGCGGGTGGGGTCCGATCGCCATCACGATGGCGCTCGAGTCCCCGGACGCGCAGGTCTGGGGCGTGGACGTGAACGAGCGGGTGCTCGGCCTCGCGCGCGCCAACGCCGCCGCCGCGGGGACGCCGAACGTCACGGTCGGCCTCCCGGACGAGGTCCCGGCCGACCTCCGGTTCCGGACGATCTGGTCCAACCCGCCGATCCGCGTCGGCAAGGACGAGCTCCACGGGATCCTGCTCACCTGGCTCCCCCGGCTCGAGGTCGGCGGCGACGCCTGGCTGGTGGTGTCGAAGGACCTCGGCGGCGACTCCCTCCAGCGCTGGATGTCCGACACGCTCGGTGCCGACTACACGGTGGCGCGGGCCTCGACCGACAAGGGCTTCCGGGTCATCCGCGTGCACCGCGCCGCGTAGGCGGCCAGCGCGCAGCCGGAGACGCGGGGCGCGTCGGCGACCTCCGTCACGCCACGGGTGCTCCCCGGCTGCAGCGGGGCTGCGGGACTGCCTCGCTGCCGGGCTGCCAGGGCTGCCGCGCTGCCGCGCTGTCGCGCTGCGCTGCAGGGTCCGGACTGGAGGCACGGGGCGCGTCAGCGACGCACGGTACGCACCATGCGCCTCCCGCCGGGGGCGGCGTCACACGTGACCGACGCACGGCCCGGACCCCGGGCCTCCCGGCTGCGGCGACACCGATCGTCACCGACGCACGGGACGCACCACGGGCCTCCCGGCCACAAAGGCGCCCATGGTCACCGATCTCCGACACGCGCCACGGCCCTCCCGGCTGCGGCGACACCGCACGTCAGCGACGCACGGGACGCACCACGCGCCTCCCGACTGCCGCGGCGCTGCACGACGCGACCCGCCACGCACGCGCGGTCCCGCGCGTCAGACGGTCAGGTCCCCGGAGAAGACGAGCTCGGCCGGACCGGAGAGCGCGACGTGCTCGCCGTCCTCCGCGGCGGACATCCGCACGGTGACGACCCCGCCCGGCACGCGCACGCGCCACGTGTCCGGAGCACCGGAACCGACCCAGTACCGCGTCGCGAGCGCAGCCGCCACCGCGCCTGTGCCGCACGAGAGGGTCTCGCCGCTGCCGCGCTCGTGGACGCGCATCGTGATCTCGCCGACGCCGTCCCGGATGAGGGGCTCCCCCGGCAGCACGAACTCGACGTTCGCGCCCGACTCGGGTGCGGGGTCGAGCACCGGCACGTACGTGAGATCGAGGCCGGCGAGCTCGTCCTCCGTCGCGACCGCGACCACGACGTGGGGGTTCCCGACGTCGATGCCGAGCCCGGGGCGCGCTCCGTCGAGGTTCTTCGCCCGGACGAGCACGTCGTCGGAACCGCCGCCCTCGATGCCGAGGGCCCACCGGCCGAGGTCCGCCTGGAAGCCGTTCGTGGTCCGCTGGACGTCGACGAGGCCCTTGCGACTGCCCACCGTGAGGGTCTCACCGGGGGCGAGGTCGACCAGCCCGGACTCGGTCAGGTACCGCGCGAACACCCGGATGCCGTTGCCGCACATCTCCGCGACCGAGCCGTCCGCGTTGTGGTAGTCCATGAACCACACGGCCGCCGGCTCCTCGGCGACGAGCGCCCGTCCCTCGGGCAACGCCGCGGAGCGGACCGCCCGGATCACGCCGTCGCCGCCGACGCCGAACCGACGGTCCGCGATGGCACGGATGCGCTCGGGCGTGAGGTCGACGGTGGCGTCGGGGTCGGCGAACAGGACGAAGTCGTTGCCGGTCCCCTGGCCCTTCGTGAAGTGCAGCTCGGTCACGCGACGATCCTACGGGCCAGAGCCGACAGCGCCGCGTGGTCCGCCCCGGTGACGTCGAGGTCCTCCGCGGTGGCGTACCGCTTGAACCACGCCACCTGACGCCGGGCGTACTTCCGGGTCGCGAGGCTCGTCGCCGCCACCGCCTGCGCGACGGTCGCGTCGCCGCGCAGCACGTCGAGCGCCTGCGAGTACCCGATCGCCCGCGAGGCCGTCCGGCCCTGCTCCAACCCCACGCGCCGCAGTCGCTCGACCTCGTCGACGAGGCCCGCGTCGAACATGCGCTGCGCACGCGCCTGCAGCGCCTCGACCAGGTGGGCGCGGTCGCGACGCAGGTGAAGGATCCGCGCGGGCCGCCAGGCGCGGGGCGCGGACGGGAGGCTCGGGGTGACGACCTCGGATCGGCTCGCGATCTCCAGGGCGCGGATCAGGCGCCGCGGGTTGCGTGCGTCGATGGTCGAAGCGGCGTGCGGGTCGAGGCCACGGAGCCGTTCGAGGAGCACCCCCGGTCCGAGTTCGTCGTGTTCGCGCTCGAGTCGTGCACGCAGCTCCGGGTCGGTGCCCGGGAAGTCGAGGTCGAACAGCACCGCGGACACGTACAGCCCGCTCCCGCCGGCCAGGACCGCGACGCCACCGTCGGCGTGGATCCGTTCGACGTCACGACGGGCATCCCGTTGGTAGGCCGCGACGCTGGCCTCGTCGGTGACGTCGAGCACGTCGAGCTGGCGGTGCGGGACGCCGTGGCGCTCCTCCGCCGTGAGCTTGGCCGTGCCGATGTCCATGCCGCGGTAGAGCTGCATGGCGTCGGCGTTCACGACCTCTGCGGGCCTGCCCCCGGCCCGGACGAGGTCCGCGATGGCGACCGCGAGGTCGGACTTCCCGGTGCCCGTGGCACCCACGACCGCGATCAGGTCGACCGTACGGGGGCTGCCGCCGTGCTCGGGGTCAGCGGCCGACACGGAGCGTGGGCAGTCCGAGCGACACCGACCGCGGACCGGCCCCCGGGTCCGCCGGGGTCGGGACGCCGCAGCTCTCGGCCTGCGCGCGGTCCCAGGCGTCGCCGGCACGGGTCCGTCGGATCCGGAGCGGACCGTCGTTGTCCGCGATGAGGAAGTGCGGCGCTGCCCGCGTGACCTCGACCGTCACGACGTCACCGGGACGCGGCACGTCCGACCCGGTCGGCACCGAGAAGTGCACGAGTCGGGAGTCCTCGGCGCGGCCGGAGAGCCGGTGCGTCTCGTCGTCCTTCTTGCCCTCGCCGGTCGCGACGAGCACCTCGACGCTCCGGCCGACCTGTGCGGCGTTCTCCTCCGCCGTGATCCGGTCCTGCAGGGCGGTGAGCCGCTCGTAGCGCTCCTGCACGACCGCCTTCGGGAGTTGGTCGGGCATCGTCGCCGCCGGGGTGCCGGGGCGGATGGAGTACTGGAAGGTGAACGCCGAGGCGAAGCGCGATGCCTCGACGACGCGGAGTGTGTCCTCGAAGTCCTCGTCGGTCTCGCCGGGGAAGCCCACGATGATGTCGGTCGAGATCGCGGCGTGCGGGATCTTCGCGCGCACACGGTCGAGGATGCCGAGGAAGCGCTCGCTCCGGTAGCTGCGCCGCATGGCCTTGAGGACCCGGTCGGACCCCGACTGCAGGGGCATGTGCAGCTGCGGCATGACGTTCGGTGTCTCGGCCATCGCGTCGATCACGTCGTCGGTGAACGCGGCCGGGTGCGGGCTCGTGAAGCGGATCCGCTCGAGGCCGTCGATCGCCCCCGCGGCGCGCAACAGCTTGCCGAAGGCGTGCCGGTCGCCGAACTCGACGCCGTAGGAGTTGACGTTCTGCCCGAGGAGCGTGACCTCGATCGCGCCGTCGTCGACGAGGGCCTGGATCTCCGCGAGGACGTCGCCCGGGCGGCGGTCCTTCTCCTTGCCGCGCAGCGACGGCACGATGCAGAAGGTGCAGGTGTTGTTGCAGCCGACGGAGATCGACACCCAGCCGCTGTAGGTCGAGTCGCGCTTCGTCGGCAGCGTCGAGGGGAAGACGTCGAGGGACTCGAGGATCTCGATCTGGGCCTCGTCGTTGTGCCGTGCGCGTTCGAGCAGCGTCGGCAGCGACCCCATGTTGTGCGTCCCGAACACGACGTCGACCCACGGCGCCTTCTCGAGGATGACGTTCTTGTCCTTCTGCGCCAGGCACCCCCCGACCGCGATCTGCATGCCGGGGTGCTCGCGCTTCACACCGGCGAGGTGCCCGAGGTTCCCGTAGAGCCGGTTGTCGGCGTTCTCGCGCACCGCGCAGGTGTTGATGACGACGACGTCGGCCTGCTCGCCGTCCGCTGCCACGTACCCGGCGGCACGGAGCGACCCACTGAGCCGCTCCGAGTCGTGCACGTTCATCTGGCACCCGTAGGTGCGGACTTCGTAGGTGCGGGGGCGCGCTTCGACGGTGGCCATGGTCTCCCCAGTGTAGGTCGACACGCACATGGCCGAGGTCCGGCGCGGCCCCGGCGGTCCTCCGGAGCCACGCCGGACCGGCGCTACTCGAACCGGACGGTCCCGCTGCCCGGACCGCGCCGGACCGCGGTGCCGTCGAGCGCCCGCTGCACCGCGATCCGCACGACGCCGGAGTTGTAGCCCTTGCGCATGAGGAAGCCCGCGAGCCGACGCTCCGCGGTCGCCCGGTCGAGCCCGCGGAACTGCCCGGCACGCTTCGCCGCGAGGTCGATCGCACGGACGAACTCGTCGTCCGTGTCGTCCGCCGCCGCCTCGAGCGCCGCGTCGATCGCCACCGGGTCGATGCCCCGCCGGCGTAGTTCGGCGACGACGCCCTGCCGGCCGAGGCCCTTCCGTTCGTGGAGGCGGTCCACCAGGTCGGTCGCGAGCGCCACGTCGTCGAGCAGTCCGACGCGCGTGAGCCGCTCGATCTCGTCCTCGACGACGCCGGGGTCGAGCTCGTGCTGGGTGAGGGTCTTCCGCATCTCGGAGGTGCTCACCCCTCTACGCCCGAGCGCGCGCATGCTGTACCGCTCGGCGTCCGCGCGCTGCTCGTCGAGCGGCCGGGGCGCATCCGCCGGATCGAGTTCCGCACCGCCGACGATGGCGAACACCGACGCAGCAGGTGCATCGGCTTCGGCGTCGTGGTCGTACCCGCCACGCTCGGCTCGGACGCTGCGACCGCTGGCGTCGCCGACGACGGGCGACACCCACTCGGCCTGTGCACGGGCGCCGCTGATCGGCACGGGGGCGTCGGCGTCGGCAGTCCCCCAGGCGCCGCCAGGGGCGCCGCCGTCGGCGTCGGCACCTGCGTTCTTCGCGGCGTCCGCGTCGGCTCGCGGGATGAGCGGCACGACTCCGTCCGCAGCGTCCGACACCGCCGTGCCGTCGCCCGGTGCAGCGGCCCGACCGTCGTTCCCCGCGATCGTCGGGCCGTCGGCTGCCGGCGGGCGGTCGTTGCTGGCCATCGCCGGGCCGTCGGTCCCCGCCGCCGGGCTCTGCTCCCGCTTCCGCTCGGCACCGTCGCCCGCGGCACCGCGACGGGCCCTCGCACCGAACAGGTCGGTGACCGGCGCAAGGTCGTCGTCACCTCGGAACGTGCGGCCGTCCGAAGCGGTCACGCGCCCTTGCGCTCGGCGAGCTTCGGCGCGATCGAGTCGACCGGAGCTGCGTCAGCGGTGTCCTTCGCCCCACCGACGCCGAGCTTCGCGAGGATCTTGCCCTCGATCTCGGCGGCGATGTCCGGGTTCTGGATGAGGAACGACCGGGAGTTCTCCTTGCCCTGCCCGAGCTGGTCGCCGTCGTACGTGTACCAGGCACCGGACTTCTTCACGATGCCGTGGTCGACACCGAAGTCGAGCAATGAGCCTTCGCGCGAGATGCCGACGCCGTAGAGGATGTCGAACTCGGCCTGCTTGAAGGGCGGGGCCATCTTGTTCTTGACGACCTTCACACGTGTGCGGTTGCCCACGGCGTCCGTGCCGCTCTTCAGCGTCTCGATGCGGCGGATGTCGAGACGGACCGAGGCGTAGAACTTGAGCGCCTTGCCGCCGGCGGTCGTCTCCGGGCTGCCGAAGAAGACGCCGATCTTCTCGCGCAGCTGGTTGATGAAGATCATCGTCGTCTGGGTCTGGTTCAACCCACCGGCGAGCTTGCGGAGTGCCTGCGACATGAGGCGGGCCTGCAGACCGACGTGGGAGTCGCCCATCTCGCCCTCGATCTCGGCACGGGGCACGAGCGCCGCGACGGAGTCGACGACGATGAGGTCGATCGAGCCGGAACGGACGAGCATGTCGGCGATCTCGAGCGCCTGCTCACCGGTGTCGGGCTGCGAGACGAGGAGTGCGTCGATGTCGACGCCGAGCTTCTTGGCGTACTCCGGGTCGAGCGCGTGCTCGGCGTCGATGAACGCCGCGATGCCGCCGTTGCGCTGCGCGTTCGCGATGGCGTGCAGCGTCAGGGTCGTCTTACCGGACGACTCCGGGCCGTAGATCTCGATGATGCGGCCGCGCGGGAGTCCGCCGATCCCGAGCGCGACGTCGAGCGCGACCGACCCGGTGGGGATGATGGAGACCGGCGCGCGCTCGTCCGAGCCGAGGCGCATGACCGTGCCCTTGCCGAACTGACGGTCGATCTGGGCGAGAGCGGTCTCGAGGGCCTTCTCGCGGTCCTGGGGTGAGGGCATGGTGCACTTCCTTCGTGCTCGTCGTCGGCTGCCTGTAGGCTGTCGCGCCACCCCGGCCGGTGCTGCAAGGCCGGTGCTTCTGCGACAAGGCGTCGGGCCTGTCCCGATGTCGTTCAACCTACGGCGGGCCACCGACATCACTGCCGACGACCACGCTGTCCGTGGAGAACACATCCGGACGAGTCCGTTGTGCAGGAAGCTACCACCGCTAGAACACGTGTTCGAGCGACACGCCGAACAGAGTTTCGGGTGGGTCAGTCCTTCGGTTCCGCCAGGCCCTTGCCGTGTCGACGTTCCTGCGGCACGTCCTGCGAATCGCAGAGCGCCTCCCAGACGGACCGCGCGTCCACCCCGGCGCGGAGTGCGTCTGCCGCCGATCGACCGCCGATCGCCTCGAGGACGACGTCCTGCGTGACGACGGCGCCGTAGGCCTCGCCGAACACCTGGTCGACCGCTCGCCAGAACTCACTCACACGCACCGGACCACCCTAACGACGTGCTGCCGAGGTTCCACGACTCGCCGTCCGCTCCACGCCGAGGTTCGACACCCTCGGCGATCGGGCTCGGAGATGCCGAAATTCGGAACCTGGGGCCGCGCGGCGAGCCTGGGGCCTTGCGGCGCACCCCGGGCCGTGCGGCGCACCCCGGGCCGAGCGGCGGACCCCGAGCCGCGCGGCGCACCCGGGGACGGCCGCGCCGGCCCCGCGAACGCGAACACCCCCGCCGGCGGACCGGCGGGGGTGTTCGGTGCGGGACGACTCAGCGCACCGCGAGGTCGTTGTCGAACTCGGCGACGAGCTCGTCGGGCAGCGTGTCGGGGACGGGCGTGAGCCCCTCGACGACGGCGAGACGGTCACCAACCTCACGCATGATCGTGGAGATGGGCGTGTCGAGCGCGTCGGCGACCGAGGCGAGGATCTCGGAGCTGGCTTCCTTCTGGCCGCGCTCCACCTCGCTGAGGTACCCGAGAGCGACGCTGGCCTTGGACGCGACCTGACGGAGGGTCCGGCCCTTCTGCAAGCGGAAGTCCCGAAGGACGTCGCCGATTTCCTGACGAACGAGAACCATGAGATCTCCTCCTTCCTGTCGTCTCCGGCCCGCTCGATCGGGTTGATCAAGGTCGGGTCCGGCAACAGTAGCGTTGCCGGTTGCAGCATGCTAACCACTGGGGCTGCGGTCCTGCTGGAGATTGCGTCAGATGTAACCCAGTGGAAACGGGACCTATTCCCCCGCGGTGGGGAGGGTTCTGTGCGCCGTGGACGACATCCGTGCCAGGAGTTCGGAGACGGTCGCACGCCGGATTGCATCGCGGTCGCCGTCGAGGTGGAGTTCCCAGGCCGTCGCTCCGTCCGCCGACGCGATGCCGACGAACACCGTGCCGACGGGCTTGCCGTCCTGCGGGTCCGGACCGGCGACACCGGTGGTGCTGATCCCCCACGTCGCGGGTTCCCCGTCGACCGCGAGCGCGGATCGGACGCCGACCGCCATCTGCCTCGCGACCTCGGGGTCGACGGCGCCGCGGTCCGCGAGCAGGCCCGCGTCGACGCCGAGCACCGAGGCCTTCACGGGCGTCGCGTACGCCACGACACCGCCGCGGACGACCGCACTGGCACCGGGCACACCCACGAGGGTCGCGACGACGAGCCCGCCGGTCAGCGACTCCGCCACCGCGAGGGTCTCGCCACGGTCCGTCAACTCGGTGACGACCTCCCGCGCGGACGTCGCGCTCCCGTCGGGCCCCGGGGCCGTCGTCACGCTGCGGCCCGGTTGTGCTTCCAGGCCTGCCAGAGGTAGTCGACGCCGCTCAGCACGGTGGCGAGGACCGCCGCAGTCATGAGGATGCCGTTGACCCAGTGCGCCCAGTCGCCGACGACCTGCCACCACGGGAACAGCGCCAGCGTGATGGCGACGGCCTGCAGCACGGTCTTGACCTTGCCACCGCGGCTCGCCGGGATGACGCGGTCGGAGAGCACCGCGAACCGGAACACGGTGATGCCGATCTCGCGCACCATGATGAGGACCGTCACGTACCAGGGCAGCTCGCCCAGGATCGAGAGCGCGACGAGCGCTCCGCCGATCAGGACCTTGTCGGCGATCGGGTCGACGAGCTTGCCGAAGTCGGTCACGAGGTTCTGTCGCCGGGCGATGATGCCGTCGGCACTGTCGGTGACGATCGCGACGACGAACAGGACCGCCGCCCAGATCCGGACCGAGGTGTCCTGCCCGGCGTCGGCGAGCAGCAGGACGAAGAACAGCGGCGCCATGAGGATGCGCACCACGGTGATGATGTTCGCGACGTTGGCGGTGGACGCCGGGCCGTCACCCTTGCGGATCAGGCGTCCGCGCCACGGGAACTGCGCGGCGCGGTGCGGGCCCTCGGTGCTGGTCATCGCACTCACTCCCTGCCGGTCAGTCCCCACGCGTCCTCGTCCGGTCCGTCGTCCTCCTCAGGGTACCCGCGTGTCATGTCCGCGACCGGGTCGCCGCCGTAGCGGTCGTCGTCGCCGGCGTCCGACGCAGGGCTGGCCGGTGCGGCGGCGGCCGGTGCGGCGGGCGTAGGGGCAGCGGTCGGGGGTTCCTCGCCCCGGAGCTTCGCGAGCACGCTCGGCAGTTGGTCCGGCGTCACGAGCACGTCGCGGGCCTTGGACCCCTCCGACGGCCCGACGATGTCGCGCGACTCCATGAGGTCCATCAGGCGCCCGGCCTTGGCGAACCCGACGCGGAGCTTGCGCTGCAGCATCGACGTCGAGCCGAACTGGGTGGAGACGACCTGCTCGACCGCGGCGAGGAGCAGCTCGAGGTCGTCGCCGATGTCCGCGTCGATCTCCTTGCGTTCGACGACGGCCTGGACGTCCTGGCGGTACTCCGGGCGGGCCTGCCTCGTGACGTGCTGGACGACCTCGGCGACCTCACTCTCCTGCACCCAGGCGCCCTGCACGCGGAGGGCCTTCGAGGACCCCATCGGCAGGAAGAGCGCATCGCCCTGCCCGATGAGCTTGTCGGCACCGGGCTGGTCGAGGATGACCCGGGAGTCGGTGACGCTCGTCACGGCGAACGCGACGCGGGAGGGCACGTTCGCCTTGATCAGACCGGTGATGACGTCCACGGAGGGCCGCTGCGTCGCGAGCACGAGGTGGATGCCGGCGGCGCGGGCGAGCTGGGTGATGCGGACGATCGACTCCTCGACGTCGCGCGGGGCGACGAGCATGAGGTCGGCGAGCTCGTCAACCACGACGAGCAGGTACGGGTACTTCTTGAGCTTCCGCTCGCTCCCCGCCGGCAGGATGATCTCGTTGTCCTCGATCGCCTTGTTGAAGTCGTCGACGTGGCGGAACCCGAACGACGCGAGGTCGTCGTACCGCATGTCCATCTCCTTCACGACCCACTGCAGCGCTTCGGCCGCCTTCTTCGGGTTCGTGATGATGGGCGTGATGAGGTGCGGGACGCCGGCGTAGATCGAGAGCTCGACGCGCTTCGGGTCGACGAGGACCATGCGCACCTCGGACGGCTTCGCGCGCATCAGGAGCGAGGTGATCATCGAGTTGATGAACACCGACTTGCCGGAACCGGTGGAGCCAGCGACGAGCAGGTGCGGCATCTTCGCGAGGTTCGCGACGACGAAGCCGCCCTCGACGTCCTTGCCGACGCCGATCGTCATCGGGTGCTTCGACTTGCGTGCGGCGTTCGAGCGGAGGACGTCGCCGAGCGAGACGGTCTCGCGGTCGGTGTTCGGGATCTCGACGCCGATCGCGCTCTTGCCCGGGATCGGCGACAGGATGCGCACCTCGTTCGAGGCGACCGCGTACGACAGGTTCTTCGACAGCGCGGTGACGCGCTCGACCTTGACGCCCGGCCCGAGCTCGATCTCGTAGCGCGTGACCGTCGGCCCGCGGGAGAACCCGGTCACCTTCGCGTCGACCTTGAACTCGGTCAGGACGCCGGTGATCGCCGCGACGATGTCGTCGTTCGCCTGGCTGCGCGCGACCGACGGGGTCCCCGCGCTCAACGTGGTGGCGGCGGGGAGCCGGTACGGCTTGTCGGGGTCTTCGTCGTCGGCGGTCGCCGACAGGCCGTCGGCGGCGTCGGCCGGGTCGTCCGCGATGTCCTCGGCCGGGAGGCTCGGGGAGACCACCGGGGACACCCCGGCATCCGGACGGGCCACATCCGCGGCGGCGCCGCCCAGCGTCGGCTCGGCGACGCGAGCCGGTGCGGCCGGCACCTCGGCGCCGAAGTCGCGGAGCGCCTGTTCGGCGTGCTCGAGTTCCTGCTCGATCGAGTCGTTGAGGTTCACCGATCCGGGCTCGGCCGGCGTGTGGTCGACGAGCCCGGCGGCGGCACCGGCGTTCGGGGAGACCGACGGCGGCGCGGGCGGTGCGGCCTGGGTCGCGGCGGCGGGCAGCACGGGGCTGTCGAACGCCGGGTCTTCCTCACGGCCGGACTTGTTGCGGCGCCACCACGGCACGGTCTCGACCGACTCGTCGCCGGGAGCGCCGTCCTCGCCGAACCCGAGGTCGTCGAAGAGCTGGAACTCCTGGGAGTCCTTCTTCCCCTTGCCGCGGGGCTTCCGCGGCGTCGGCTCCGGCGCGGTGTCGACCGACTCCTCGGCCGGAGCCGGGGCCGGGGCGCCGAACAGGTACGCGTAGAGCTCGTGGAGTCGGCGACCGGTCTTGTTCGGCGGCGTCTTCGTGATGATGAAGAGCGAGAGCACGAGCAGCACGACGGCCACCGGCACCGCGACCCAGGCCGTCGCGATCGTCACGAGCCACCCGATGACGACCCAGCCGAGCACGCCACCTGCCGCGGCGAGGGTCGGCATGCCGTCGGACGCGCTCGGCGTCCCACGGAAGACGTGGCAGAGCGACGAGATCGACACGAGCAGGATCCCGAGGCCGATCCCGATCCGGGTGTTGTCGTGGACCGAGGCGGGGTGCCGGAAGAGCCATCCCGCGAAGACCACCATGATCACCGGGAGCGCGAACGCCAACCGTCCGAAGAGTCCGCCGAACGTGTACGCGTCGAGGTTCACCGAGACGATGCTCGTCGGGTTGAGCCACTCGACGACGGCCCCCGCGATCGCGAGCAGGACGAGCAGGAACGGGAACCCGTCACGGCGTTCGTCCTTCGCCAGGGACTCCTTGCCGAGCACGCGGAACAGGGCTCCGACGCCGTGCGCCATGGCCAGCCAGAACGTCACGAGGGGGTTCTGCTCCCGGAACACCGGGGGCTGGGTGGCCGGCGGGAGCTTCTTCGTCGTCGCCTGGGTGCGCGTCGTCCCGCGCGACGCGCTCGTGCGCGACGACGAGGACGCGCGTGAGCGCGTGGTCGACTTGGTGCCTCCGGCCATGGGCAGAACCCTAATCCCCGCCCAGGACAAAGCGAGGGAGGCCCGCCGCAGCGTCCGTGACGGACGTGTGACGGGCCTCCAGGCCGGACCGCGCGCGAGCGCGCCCGGCGGACGCGACTACGCCTCGATGACCACCGGGACGATCATCGGGCGGCGACGGTGCTTCGAGTTGACCCAGCGACCGACCGTGCGGCGGACCACCTGGCTGAAGGCGTGCTGGTCGCGCGTGCCGTTCGCGGCCGCCTCGGCCAGCGCCTTCGCGATCTGCGGACGCACGTCGTCGAACACCGAGTCGTCCTCGGCGAAGCCGCGCGACTGGATCTCCGGGCCGATGACGCACTGACCCGTGGTGAAGTCGACGGCGCAGAAGATGGAGATGAAGCCCTCTTCCGCGAGGACACGGCGGTCCTTGAGGTCGGCGTCGGTGATCTCGCCGACGGTCGAGCCGTCGACGTACACGTAGCCGATGTCGAGCTGCCCGGCGACCGTGACCTCGCCGTCCTTGAGGTCCACGACGATGCCGTCCTGCCCGAGGATGACGTTCCGCGGCGGCACCCCGGTCTGGATCGCGAGGTCGGCGCTCGCGTACAGGTGACGGTGCTCGCCGTGCACGGGGAGCACGTTCTTCGGCCGCAGGATGTTGTAGCAGTAGAGCAGCTCGCCAGCGCTGGCGTGACCGGAGACGTGCACGCGTGCGTTGCCCTTGTGCACGACCTTCGCGCCGAGCTTGGTGAGCCCGTCGATGACGCGGTACACGGCGTTCTCGTTCCCCGGGATGAGGGACGACGCGAGGATGACGGTGTCGCCCTCGCCGATCTCGATCTGGTGCTCGAGGTTCGCCATGCGCGCGAGGACGGCCATCGGCTCACCCTGCGACCCGGTCGACATGTAGACGATCTGGTCGTCCGGGACGTTCTTCGCCTTCTTCGTGTCGATGAGCACGTTCTCGGGCACCCGGAGGTAGCCGAGCTCGGCCGCGATCGTCATGTTGCGGATCATCGAGCGCCCCATGAACGCGACCTTGCGGTTCGCGGCCGCCGCGGCGTCGAGGACCTGCTGCACACGGTGGACGTGCGACGAGAAGCTCGCCACGACGACCTTCTTGCGGGCGCGCGTGATGATGTTCTCGAGGACCGGGCCGATGTCGCGCTCGGGGGCGGTGAATCCCGGGACGTCGGCGTTCGTCGAGTCCGGCAGGAACAGGTCGACGCCCTGCTCGCCGAGGCGGGCGAAGGCGCGGAGGTCCGTGATGCGGTCGTCCAGCGGGAGCTGGTCCATCTTGAAGTCGCCCGTGTGCAGGACCCGACCGGCGGGGGTCGTGATCGCGACGGCGAGGGCGTCCGGGATGGAGTGGTTGACGGCGACGAACTCGAGGTGGAACGGGCCGAGCTGCTCGGTCTGGTCCTCCTGGACGACGAGCGTGTACGGCTTGATCCGGTGTTCCTTGAGCTTCGCCTCGACGAGTGCGAGGGTCAGCGTGGAGCCGATCAGCGGGATGTCGCCCTTGAGCTTGAGCAGGTACGGGACGGCACCGATGTGGTCCTCGTGACCGTGCGTGAGCACGACGCCGAGGACGTCGTCGAGACGGTCCCGGATGGGCGCGAAGTCCGGCAGGATGAGGTCGACACCGGGCTGGTGCTCCTCCGGGAACAGCACGCCCGCGTCGACGACGAGGAGCTTGCCCTCGTACTCGTACACGGTCATGTTGCGACCGATCTCGCCGAGGCCCCCGATGGGGACGACGCGGAGGGTGCCGGGTTCGAGCGGCTGTGGTTCGGAGATCTGGGTGGGCATTCGGTCCTGACTGTCGTGGGGCGCACTGCCCGTGCGCCGCGGTCTTCCTAACGTGTGGTGCCTGGCACCTTCGGCAGAGCGCCACCGGCCGCTGCGTTGCGGTCGGGACGGAAGTTCGAGAAGTCGGCGCCGGGGATGTCCCGGACCGCCTCGAGGGAGGTCTCGATGGCGTACGCCTCGGTGTCCTCCGGCCCGACGAGGGGCAGGCGGACGCGCGGGCTGCCGATGCGGCCGAGCCCGTGCAGGATGTACTTCGCCGCGACGGTACCGGGCACGTGGGTCATGACGGCGCGGACGAGCGGCTCGACGCGCTTGTGCTCGGCGGTCGCGGTCGCGAGGTCGCCGCGGTTCACGGCGTCCACGATCGTGCGGTACGGGGTGCTCGTGATGTTCGCGGTCACGCCGATGAGCCCGGTGGCGCCGATCGACAGGTGCGGGAGCACGTTCGTGTCGTCGCCCGAGAAGTACATGAGGTCGGTGTTGTTGAGCACCCGGGAGACCTCGGCGAAGTCGCCCTTGGCGTCCTTCACGGCGAGGATGTTCGGGTGGTGCGAGGCCCGCACGATGGTCTCGTACGTGATCGGGATCCCGGTGCGGCCGGGGATGTCGTAGAGGATCACCGGCAGGTCGGTGGCGTCCGCGATCATGCGGAAGTGGGTGAGCACGCCGGCCTGGGTCGGCTTGTTGTAGTACGGCGTGACGATCATGACGCCGTCCGCGCCGGCCTGCTCGCTCTGCTTGTAGAGGTGGATCGCGTGCGCGGTCTCGTTCGAGCCGCCGCCGGTGATGATCTTCGCCCGGCCCGCTGCGACGGACTTGCCGACCTCGACCAGGCGGAGCTTCTCCGGGTCGGTGAGCGTCGACGTCTCGCCCGTGGTGCCCGTGACGACGATGCCGTCGGCCCCGGCCGTGATGCAGTCGTCGATGTGCTGCTCGACGCCCGGCCAGTCGACCTCGCCGTCGGCGGTGAACGGGGTCACGAGGGCGACGAGGACCTGGCCGAAGGGATTCTCACGCGTGGACACGGGGTCCAGCGTACCGGGGTCGGGCGTCGATCCCGCAGTCCGCCCGGACGGTGGGCCGGCCAGGAGGCACGGCTCGGCCCCGGCGTGCCCGCCCGGTCGTGCGCCGCTGCGGTTCGCACAACCAAAGTCGGTCCGCACCGCGCGCCTCCGCGGTTCGGAGGCACTTTGGTTGTGCGAAGGGCAGCACCAGCCGCGCGCGGCCGCGCACAGCGCGCCGCGGGCGCGCCGCGGGCGCGCGGCCGCGCGGCGGCGGCCGCTCAGGCGCGGCGCCACTCCAGGAAGCGGAAGCGGGTGCCGTCGACGCGGGACTCCTGCCACGGGCCCTCGTCGGCGAGGGCCCACCCCGCGCCGAGCTCCGGCGCGACCGTGTCGCCGGGGACCTCGACGTCGATGACGGTCTCGGACACCCGGTCCGCGAAGGCGAGTCCGGCCGCGTACACCTGCCCGCCGCCGATGATCCACACGGGCTCGTCCGTGTCGAGCGCGGTCGCGAGGTCGTGCGCCGCCTCGGCCCCGGCAGCATCATCCGTGGACGCCCACGCAGCGTCGCGCGTGAGCACGACGTTCCGGCGCCCGGGCAGCGGGCGGAACCGCGGCGGGAGGGACTCCCACGTCCGCCGGCCCATCACGACGGTGGCGTCGCCCGTGACCTGCCGGAAGTGCGCGAGGTCCTCCGGGACGTGCCAGGGCATCCCGCCGTCCGCGCCGATCACCCCGGAACGGGACCGCGCCCAGACCATCCCGACGCCCCGGACCGGCTCCGTCCAGGCGCCGGACGGGTCGACCGACGCCATCAGACGGCGACCGCGGCCCGGATCGCGGGGTGGTGGTGGTACCCGACGACCTCGATGTCCTCGTACACGTAGTCGTCGATCGAGTCCCGCGGCGCGAGACGCAGCGTCGGCATCGGGTACGGCGTCCGGGTGAGCTGCTCGCGGACCTGCTCGACGTGGTTGTCGTACACGTGGCAGTCACCGCCGGTCCACACGAAGTCGCCGACCTCGAGCCCGGTCTGCGCGGCGATCATGTGCGTGAGCAACGCGTACGAGGCGATGTTGAACGGGACCCCGAGGAACATGTCCGCGCTCCGCTGGTAGAGCTGGCACGAGAGCTTGCCGTCGACGACGTAGAACTGGAAGAACGCGTGGCAGGGGGCGAGCGCCATGTCCGGCACGTCGGCCACGTTCCACGCGGACACGATGAGCCGGCGGGAGTCGGGGTCGTTGCGGATCTGCTCGATGACCTGCGCGATCTGGTCGACGTGCTCGCCCGACGGGGTCGGCCAGGAGCGCCACTGCACGCCGTAGACCGGGCCGAGGTCGCCGTCCTCGCCCGCCCACTCGTTCCAGATCCGGACGCCGTGCTCCTGCAGCCAACGGGCGTTGCCGTCGCCCCGGAGGAACCACAGCAGCTCGTACGCGACGGACTTCACGTGGACGCGCTTGGTCGAGACGAGCGGGAAGCCCTGCGACAGGTCGTACCGGAGCTGGGCGCCGAAGATGCTGCGCGTGCCGGTGCCGGTGCGGTCGCCCTTCGGGGTGCCCTCCTCGAGCACGCGGCGCAGCAGGTCCTCGTAGGGGGTGGGGACGGTCGGGTCGGGCTGCACGGTCGCGTCGGTCACGCACCCGAGCGTAGACGGGACGATCTGCATCGGCGACCTCACAGGCGCCACCCGGGCCGAGCCTCCCGGCCGCTGAGTAGCGTGGTGCGCATGCCCGACACGACCCCCCAGCCCCTCTCGATCGTGGTCGCCGGCGCGTCCGGCTTCATCGGGACGCCGCTCGTCCACGCGCTCCGCCAGGCGGGCCACCGCGTCTCCACGCTCGTCCGTCGCGAGCCGCGCTCCCCCGCCGAGTTCCGGTGGGCGCCGGGCTCCCGACCGCTCGACCCGGCGGTCATCGACGGCGCCGACGTCGTGGTCAACCTCGCGGGGGCGAACATCGGCAAGCTGCCGTGGACCCAGGCCTACAAGCAGGAGATCCTCCGCTCCCGGGTGTCCGCCACCGAGACCCTCGTCGAGGCGATGCGGCACGCGGCCAACCCGCCCGCACTGTTCCTGTCCGGCTCCGCCTCGGGTGTGTACGGCGACCGGCCGGCAGACGTCCTCGACGACGACGCAGCGGCAGGGACCGGCTTCCTCGCCGAGGTCTGCACCGCGTGGGAGTCCGCGGCGAACGCCGCGCCCGACGGCGTCCGCGTGGTCACGCTCCGCACCGGGATCGTCGTGGGCCAGGGCGGCGGTGCGCTCGCACCGCTCGTGCCGCTGACGAAGTCCGGCCTCGGCGGCAAGCTCGGGACCGGCGGGCAGTACTGGCCGTGGATCGCCCTCGAGGACGAGGTCGGGGCCATCGTGCACCTCGCCACCAGCCCCGACGCCGCGTCGGTGTCCGGCCCGGTGAACCTCGCGGGCCCGGAGCCGGCGGTGGCGGACCGGATCACGCACCGCGTGGCCGACGACCTGCACCGCCCCTACCTGTTCAGCGTGCCCGCGTTCGCGCTCCGGCTGCTGCTCCGCGAGGCCGCCGACGAGATGCTGCTGTCGAACCAGCAGATGGTGCCGCGGAAGCTCACCGAGAGCGGGTACACGTTCCGGTACACGCGTGCCGAGGACGCGGTCGACGCGGCCTTCTGAACGCGGTGCGGGACGGACGGGAGGCCCGTGGCGGACCCGCCACGGGCCTCCCGTCCGTCATCGCCGCGCCCTGGTGAGCGCTTCGCGCATCGCGGCCCGGGCACGCTTGCGGTCACCCGCCGCGTCGTAGACGACGCCGAGCCGGTACCAGCCGCGCCAGTCCGAGGGGTCCTGCTCGACCGCGTCCCGGAAGCGCGGGAAGAGTGCGTCGGCGGCCTCGCGCGTGGGTCGGCCGGAGGGCCGCGCGTCGACCACGTCGTCCGGGGCGCCGCCCTCGCGTTCCAGCCGTGCCCCCAGCCGGGTGATGCGGAACCCGAAGCGCAGTTCGAGGACGAGCAGGACGGCGCCGATCACCGCGACGACGAACAGCGCCACGCCGATGCCGATGCCGATCGGGAGGCCGGTGGCGATGAACGCGACCGCGCGCTGCCCGACGAGGACGATGTACAGGACGAGGAGCACCGCCATGAGCGCGGCGCCCCAGAACGGTGACCGCAGCACGGAACGCACGGCGCGCCTCAGCCGATGCCGAGGACGCTGCCGAGCCCGACCGTCAGGCCGCGCATCGACCCCACCGATCCCAGCGCCGCGCGGATGCCCGCGACGTAGGCGACGTCGTCGTTCGTGTCGTGTCGGATCGTCAGGGTCTCGCCCGGTCCGCTGAGCAGGACGTCCTGCACCGCCTTCACGCCCGGCAGACGCAGGGAGTGGATCGGGATGCTCGCGACCTGCTGCCCGCGGGCCCGCTGGTCGACGTGCGGCGCGTCGACGGGGCCGACCTCGCGCCGGGCGTCCGCGACGAGCTCCGCGGTGCGCACGGCGGTGCCGGACGGGGAGTCGACCTTGCCGGCGTGGTGCGTCTCGACGATCTCGACCGAGGGGAACCACGGCGCCGCGATCGTCGCCAGGTGGGTGCCGAGCACGGACCCGATCGAGAAGTTCGGCACGACGAGGACGCCCCGGTCGGGCCGGGCCTCGAGACCGGCGCGGAGCTTCGCGAGCCGGTCCTGCGACCAGCCGGACGTCCCCACCAGCACGTTCGCGCCGCTCGCGAGCGCGTTCTCCACGATCGCGGGGCTGAGCGCCGGGACCGTCACGTCCACCACGAGTCCCGCCCCCGCGAACACCGACGGCGGGGCCTCGTGCGCGCCGTCCTTCGACGACAGCCGCGCGACGAGCTCGAAGTCCGGCAGTTCCTCGACCACGGCGGCCACGAGGGCCCCGAGTCGACCGGTGGCGCCGACGACGGCGACGGGAGTGACCATGCCCTCCATCCTAGGATCGGGGCATGCCGCTCGACGTCAGGACCGTCCCCGCCGACCTGCCCGAGGTCGACGCGCTGCTCGACGCCTACCTCGACGAGCGGGAGCGCACGTTCCCGACCGTCCAGGGCACGTACGCGCGGAAGCGCACGCCGGCTGCGGAGTTCACGTCGCCGAACGGCGTGTTCGTGGTCGCCTACGACGACGGCCTCCCGGTCGGCTGCGGCGGGCTGCGACGGATCCCCGACGGGGAGGCGGCCGACGGGTCCGCCGACGTCCGGTTCGAGGTCAAGCACGTGTTCGTCGCGCCGGCCGGTCGCGGTCGCGGGGTCGCCACCGCGGTGATGGACCGCCTGGAGCGCCGGGCCGTCGAGCTCGGGGCCACCGCCGTCGTGCTCGACACGAACGACTCGCTCGTCGCGGCCGGGGCCATGTACCGGAGCCGGGGCTACCAGCGCGTCGCCGCGTTCAACGAGAACCCGAACGCGACCGCCTGGTACCGCAAGCCGGTGCGCTGAGCCGATCCGGGCCTCCCGGTTGCGGACCCGCGGCTCCCGGTCAGACGGGCTGGCCGACCGGCAGCCCGGTCCGTAGCTCGACGGGCAGGTGCGCCAGGTCGTTGAGCGTCACGACCTCTGCGGGCTTCGCGGAGCGGATCCGGATGATCGTGAGCGCCGTGTGCGCGACGTTCGTCCCCATCCAGCGCCACTCCGGGGCCTGGAACGCCTCGCGCACGAACCAGCCGATCACGGCGTTGTGCGTGATGAGGAGGTCGTGCCGGTCCTCGCGGGCCGGGGTGAACCACTCCGCGACGGCGTCGCCCATCTGTGCCTGACCGGCGACGATCTCCTCCTCGGTGATGCCGCCGTACCAGCCGCGGTAGCCGTGCGGCATGTCGGGGGTCGGACCGGACGGGATGCAGTCGAAGAGGAGCGTCGAGGGCTCGGGCTGCATCGACGGGAGGCGCTGCGCGATGAACGCCGCGGTCTCGCTCGGGGCGTCGAGGGGCGAGTGGTACACGCCGTCGAACGGCACGCCACCGAGCCGGTCGGCGACGAGCATCGCCTGGCGCTTCCCGCGCTCGGAGAGCCTGCCGTCGCGGAGACCGTGCTCCGCGTCCTGGTGCTCGCCGTGCCGGACCAGGTACAGGTAGTGCGACATGTCGGTGTTCACCCCCTTGCGTCGATCGCCGTCTCGAGGTCCTCCTGCCGCACCGCGCCGACGACCGAGGTGATCATCGGCCGGTTCAGCAGGTCCGCGGCGAGCTCCTGCACGTCCACCCGGGTCACCCGGTCGACGCGCTCGAGGGCCGTGGCGAGGTCGGTGTACTCGCCGGTGCCGAGCTCGGAGCGCCCGAGCCGGGTCATGCGGGCGTCCGAGTCCTCGAGCGAGAGCGTCAGCGCCCCCTCGATCTGGCCCTTCGCGCGTCGGAGCTCGTCGTCCGTGATGCCGTCCGCGACCATGCGGGCGAACTCCTGGTCGATGATCTCCACGACGCCGGCGACGTTGTCGGGCGCGCAGCCCGCGTAGACGCCGAAGGCACCGTTGTCGAGGTAGGCCGGCGCGAAGGAGGAGACCGCGTAGGCGAGCCCGCGGCGCTCGCGGACCTCCTGGAAGAGCCGGGAGCTCATGCCGCCGCCGAGCACCGCGTTGAGGACGCTCAACGTCGGGCGGCGTTCGTCGCGGAGGTCGAGCCCCTGCGACCCGCGCAGCATGCTGACCTGCTCGGTGGGACGGTGGGTCACGGTCAGCTTCGGGACCGCGGGGTCGGCGACGGGCTGCGGGGTGCGGCGGGCGAGCGGTGCCGATCGCTCCGCGCCCTGGAACACCGAGTCGACGAGCGCCCGGAAGCGGTCGTGGTCGACGGCGCCGGCCGCGGTCACCACGATGCCGTTCGGTGCGTAGTGCTCGCGGTAGTGCGCCAGCACCTCGTCGCGCTGGACGGCGCGGATGCTGTCCGGGGTCCCGCCGATCGGGCGTCCGAGCGGGTGCCCGTCGAAGGCCGCGGCGAAGAAGGCCTCACCCGCGACGTCGGCGGGGTCGTCCGCCGCCATCGCGAGCTCCTCGAGGATGACGCCGCGCTCGACGTCGAACGCCTCGGGGTCGAGGACGGAGCCGGTCACCATGTCGCCGATGACCTGCACGGCCATCGGGACGTCGGCGTCCCGCACCCGTGCGTAGTAGCAGGTGTACTCCTTCGCGGTCGCCGCGTTGTGCTCGCCGCCGACGGAGTCGAACGCGATGGCGATGTCGAGCGCACTGCGACGTCCCGTGCCCTTGAAGAGGAGGTGCTCGAGGAAGTGCGTCGAGCCGAACTGCCCCTCACGCTCGTCCCGCGAACCGACGCCGACCCAGAACCCGATGCTCGTCGACGAGGCCCCGGGCACCGACTCGGTCAGGACCCGCACGCCCGAGGGCAGCACGGATCGACGGACGAAGGCGCCGCCGGACGTCAAGAACGACGTGTCCGGGGCCTCCAGTGGCAACGGCACAGGGTGACTCATCGAGAACGAGCCTACTGACCTGTCGACGCGTTCCCCTCAGTTTGGCGGCGGTTCACGACGTGCCTCGAACTGGGGTACATGAATTGAGGACAGACCGACTCGTCTGTCTGTCCTCCTTGTGGTATCGTCAATGCACCGGATCGGAAGCCCCCCTAGATTCCGATCCGGTGGCTCGGGACATCAGTCCTCGGTGACCGTCTCCCCCCGATCGGTCACGGAGCCGATGAGCCCAAGGAGCCACGCTGTGACGGTCGATTCCCCCCAACCGGCCGTCCAGCGTCTCCTGGGTCCGAGCGATGACCTCGCGTCGCCGGGCGGGTCGAGCGTCCCCCCGGCTCCCCGCACCGGCGGCGCGAAGGTCCGCATCCTCGAGACCGCGACGCGGCTCTTCTACGAGGAGGGCATCCGGAACGTCGGCGTCGACCGACTGATCTCCGAGGCGAGCGTCACGAAGGCGACGTTCTACAAGCACTACGGGTCGAAGGACAACCTGATCCTCGCCTACATCCGCGCCCAGCACGACGCCACGCAGGACGCGTTCGAGGCACTCGTCGCGGGCGCGGACTCCCCCGCGGACGCCGTTCGGTCGTGGGTCGCCGCGGTCTCCTCCCAGGTCGACCGTCCGGACTTCCGTGGCTGCGCGTTCCTCAACGCCGCCGCCGAGTACCACGACCCCCGCGACCCCGTGCGCGAGGTCGTCGCGATGCACCGCGACTGGTACACCGAGCAGCTCGCCGCGCTCCTGCAGCAGGCCGGGCACCCGCTCGCGGGCGACGGCGCGGACGAACTCATGCTCGCGCGGGACGGCGCGATGACGGGGGCCTACGCGGGCGACGCGATCGCCGCGACGGCGGCGCTCGGTCGCGTGGTCGAGCGGGTCCTCGCCGCCTGACGCGCTGACGGTGCAGCGCTGTCGCCGGCTCCGCTGCCGTCGTCGGCTCCGCTGCGGTCGCCGGCTCCGCTTCGGTCGCCGGCGTTCCCGCGGAAGCGACAGTCCACCGGCGCTGCTCCGCAGCACGGTGTCGCTCCCGCAGCACAGATCGCGGCACGAGGCGGCCGTGTGTCGCTGTCGCACACGCGCAGCACTGTCGCAGACCCGACCTGGAGGCACGGCCTCGGTCCGCCACACCGACCGCTTTCCGAGCGGACGGGAGGCGCGGTGCGGGCTCGCACCGTTCCTCCCGGCCGCCGTCAGGCCCCGGGTGTTGGCTGGTGCCATGACGAACGACCCGAACTGGAAGCTGCCCGAGGTCCCCTCCTTCTCGCTCACGAGCCCCGACTTCGCCGACGGCGGAGCACTGCCCGACTGGGCGCGTGGCACGGACGCGGGCGGCGAGGACCGTTCCCCCGCGCTCGAGTGGTCCGGCGCCCCCGAGGGCACCCGGAGCTACGTCCTGACCGTGTACGACCCCGACGCCCCCACGGGCTCGGGGTTCTGGCACTGGGCGGTGAGCGACATCCCGGCGAGCACGACCTCGCTCGCGCAGGGCGCCGGCACCGACGACGCGCTGCTGCCCGCCGAAGCGCTCCGGCGACGCAACGAGTACGGCACGGACACGTTCCTCGGGGCGGCCCCGCCCGCCGGCCACGGCGCCCACCGCTACTTCTTCACGCTGAGCGCCCTCGACGTCCCGGTCCTCGAGGTGCCCGCGGATGCGACCCCCGCCATCGTCGGGTTCATGCTGCGTGAGCACCTGCTCGGCCGCGCGCAGCTCGTCGGCACGCAGGAGACCCCCGCCGCCTGATCGCGCGCGGCGCACCGGCCGCCGGCGCAGCGGTTCGCTGCACCACGAACGGCGAACGGCCGCCGCTCCCTCGGGAGCGACGGCCGTTCGTGCGTCGTGACGCGGTCGGGATCAGCCCTCGGCGGGCGCCTCGGCGTGGGTCTCGTGACCCTTGCCGCCCTCGGTGTCGACGTCGTCGGCGATGACCGGCGCGAGCGACAGCTTGCCGCGGTCGTCCACCTTGGTGACCTCGACCAGGATCTTCTGGCCGACGCCGAGGACGTCCTCGACGTTCTCCACGCGCTTGCCACCGGCGAGCTTGCGGACCTCGGAGACGTGGAGCAGCCCGTCTCGGCCCGGGAGCAGCGACACGAACGCACCGAACGTCGCGATCTTGACGACCGTGCCGAGGAACTGGTCCCCGATCTCCGGGTTCGTCGGGTTCGCGATCGCGTTCACCTGGGCGCGGGCGGCCTCGGCCGACGGACCGTCGACGGCGCCGATGTAGACGGTGCCATCGTCCTCGATCGAGATGTCGGCGCCGGTCTCGTCCTGGATCCCGTTGATCGTCTTGCCCTTCGGGCCGATCAGCTCGCCGATCTTGTCGACGGGGATCTGGACCGAGATCACGCGCGGCGCGGTGTCGGCCATCTCGTCGGGGGCGTCGATGGCCTCGTTCAGCACGCCGAGGATCGCGGAGCGCGCCTCCTTGGCCTGCTTGAGCGCGGCGTCGAGGACCGACGAGGGGATGCCGTCGAGCTTCGTGTCGAGCTGGATCGCCGTGACGAAGTCCGACGTGCCGGCGACCTTGAAGTCCATGTCGCCGAGGGCGTCCTCGGCACCGAGGATGTCGGTCAGCGCCGCGTAGCGGGTCTGGCCGTCGACGGTGTCGGACACGAGGCCCATCGCGATGCCCGCGACCGGGGCCTTGAGCGGCACACCGGCGTTGAGGAGCGACAGGGTCGAGGCGCAGACGGAGCCCATCGACGTCGAGCCGTTGGAGCCGAGCGCCTCGGACACCTGACGGATTGCGTAGGGGAACTCGTCGCGCGACGGCAGCACCGGCACGAGGGCGCGCTCGGCGAGGAAGCCGTGCCCGATCTCGCGACGCTTCGGCGAACCCACGCGGCCGGTCTCACCGGTCGAGTAGGGCGGGAAGTTGTAGTGGTGCAGGTAGCGCTTCTTCGTGACGGGCGACAGCGAGTCGATCTGCTGCTCCATCTTGAGCATGTTCAGCGTGGTGACGCCGAGGATCTGCGTCTCGCCGCGCTGGAAGATCGCCGAGCCGTGGACGCGCGGGATCACGGCGACCTCGGCGTCGAGGGGACGGATGTCGGCGAGGCCGCGGCCGTCCATGCGGACCTGCTCGGTCAGGATGCGGCCGCAGACGACCTTCTTCGTGACCGACTTGTACGCGGCGGAGACCTGGCCGTTGGCCTCGGCCGGCAGCGCACCGGACTCGACCTGGGCCGCGATGGCCTCCTTGACGCGGGCCTTGAGGGCGTCGTCCGCGTCCTGGCGCTCGAGCTTGCCGGCGATCTTGTAGACGTCGGCGAGCTCGGACAGCGCGAGCGACTCGACGGCCGCGTAGACCTCGGGGGCGTACGGCGGGAAGACCGGGTAGTCCTGGATCTCCTTGGCCGACTGCGCGGCCATCTTCGCCTGCGCCTCGACGAGGACCTTGAGGAACGGCTTCGCGGCCTCGAGGCCCTGCGCGACGACGGCCTCGTCGGGCTTGGTCGCGCCGCCCTGGATGAGGTCCCAGCTGTGCTCGGTGGCCTCGGCCTCGACCATCATGATCGCGACGTCCTCGTTGCCCGCCTCGTCGGTGACGACCCGGCCGGCGACGGTGAGGTCGAAGACCGCGTCGGCGAGCTGCGATGCCTTCGGGAACGCGACCCACTGGTCGTCGATGAGCGCGAGGCGCACACCGGCGATCGGGCCGGAGAACGGCAGACCCGAGATCTGCGTCGACGCGGACGCCGCGTTGATCGCGAGCGCGTCGTAGAACTCGTCCGGCGCGATGCTCAGGACGGTGATGACGATCTGGACCTCGTTGCGGAGGCCGTCGACGAACGACGGGCGCAGCGGCCGGTCGATGAGGCGGCAGACGAGGATCGCCTCGGTCGAGGGGCGGCCCTCACGACGGAAGAACGAGCCGGGGATCTTGCCCGCGGCGTACGAGCGCTCCTCGACATCGACCGTCAGCGGGAAGAAGTCGAAGCCCTCCCGCGGGTGCTTGCCGGCGCTGGTGGCCGAGAGGAGCATGGTCTCCTCGTCGAGGTACGCGGCGACCGCGCCCTGCGCCTGCTGTGCGAGTCGGCCGGTCTCGAACCGGACGACGCGCTTGCCGAACTTGCCGTTGTCGATGACGGCTTCGGCGAACTTGATCTCGGGACCCTCCAAAAGGGTGCCTCCTTGACGTGTTCTCGGCAGACCCGGCGACGGCACACGACGGTGCGTGCGCGCCGAGGTGTCGGGACGCATGTCTGGCCAGCAGTAGAAGCACTCGGGACACCTGTCGGCCCGCGAGCCACCACCGATGACCAGCTCCGTGCCCGGTCTGCGCAGTGTTTGTGTGACGACCGGGTTCGATCCCGGTCGCGTGCCGGGGAACGGTCCCCGGACGAACAGGACTTTACCAGTCCTCAGGCGATCCGCGGGCGAGGCGCACGATGAACCCGCGCGTGGCCGCTAGCGTACGGACCATGCGCCTCCCCCTCCCCGGGCGAGGGTTCGTCGTGGCCGCCGTGGTCGCGGGCGTGCTCGTCGCCCCCATCGTGACCGCGGCCCCGGCGAGTGCGACGACCTACCCGACCTGGCAGGACGTCCAGCGTGCGAAGGGCGACGAGCAGGCAAAGAAGGCCGAGGTCGACCGCGTGCAGACCGCTCTGCACCAGGTGCAGGCCGACGCCGCGGCGAAGTCCGCCGTCGCGATCACCGCCTCCGAGGCGGCGGACCGGGCCGACGCGGACCTGGCCTCCGCCACCCAGACCGCCACGAGCCTCCAGGCCCAGGCGGACGACGCCTCGGCGACCGCCGAGCGGGCGCAGCAGCGCGCGGGGCAGCTCGCCGCGAACCTGTACCGGGACGGCGCGACCGATCAGATGTCCACCCGGATCGCGACCACGAAGGACCCGGGCCAGCTGCTCTACCAGCTCGGTGCGCTCGACCAGCTGTCCTCGACGTGGGCGGGTGTGATGGACGACGCGTCCGTCGCCGCGCGGACGGCGTCGTCGCTGCACGAGCAGGCGCAGCGCGCCGAGGACGAGCGGGCCGACCTCGCGTCGGCCGCCGAGACGAAGGCCGCCGACGCGAAGTCGGCACAGCAGGCCGCGGACGCCGCGGTCGACGACACCCAGCAGCACAGCGACGAGCTGTACGCCCAACTCGCGTCGCTCCAGGACACGACGGCGTCGGAGGAGCGCGGCTACCAGCTCGGCCTCCAGGTCGCGGCACAGCAGGCCGAGCAGCAGCGTCGTCGCGAGGCGGCAGCGGAGAAGCTCCGCGAGCAGCAGGCCGCCGCGGCCGCGGGCGCGGGGACGACCAGCGGCGCGGGCACCGGCGGCGGCACGAGCGGCGGGTCGGGCACGAACTACCCGAGCACCGGAGGCGTGGTCGTCGACCCGGCGGGGGCCCAGGCGTACGCCCGCGGTGCGATCGGTGCCTACGGCTGGGGGTCGGACCAGATGGGCTGCCTCGTGTCGCTGTGGACGCAGGAGTCCGGCTGGCGGGCCAACGCCCTGAACGTCTCGAGCGGCGCGTACGGCATCCCGCAGGCCCTCCCCGCCGACAAGATGGCGGTCGCCGGGGCGGACTGGCGGACGAACGCCGCCACGCAGATCAACTGGGGCCTCGCGTACATCCACGACGCCTACGGGTCGCCCTGCGCCGCGTGGAACCACGAGATGAGCGTCAACCCGCACTGGTACTGACGCGTCCCGGGTGACGGGTCGCCGCGGGCGACGCCGCGGTCCGACCGGGAGGCGCGGCGCGGCCCCGCCACCCGCCCGCCGTCCGTCAGGTGACCGCGTCGCGGACGGGCCCGGCGCTGCCGCCGCCGGTGCGTCGTGGGCAGGCCCGGCGCTCAAGCGACGAGCACGGTCAGGCTGCGCCCCGCGCGCTCCGGAGCGGGCAGTGCGTCGTCGGCCGGCCACCCGCCGAGTCGGAGCACCTCGCCGGACGCGCCCACGAGCCGTGCCGCGCGGCCACTCGCACGGAGCATCGCGGGGGCCCGACGCCCGCGGACGATCGCCGCGGTCGTCATCGTGTTCGCCGTGACGCACGACGGCGCGACGACGGTCACGGACCGCCAGACCGGCTCCGCGGGCAATCCCCACCGGGGGTCCAGGATGTGGTGCCTGGCGTGACCGTCCTGCTCCCACCGGCGCTTCTGCGTGCTCGAGGTCGCGATGGACCAGCCGGACGCGACCCGGACGTGGTCGGCGGGGTCGGTGTCGCGGTCCTGTACCCGCACCTGCCAGCCGCCGACCGGGTCCGGGCCGGCCGTCGCGACGTCTCCGCCGAGCGACACGAGCGCGCCGATGCCCAAGCGCGCGGTGATGCTCGCGGCCGCCATGTCCGCGGCCGCCGCCTTCGCGGTCGCGCCGAGGTCGAGGCGGACCCCGACCGGGACGCGGAGGAACGTGCCGCTCAGCAGGATCCGCTGCCAGGCGGGACGGGCGTCGAGCGCGTCCGCGAGCGCCGGTCGGGTGGGGCGGTGCGGCCGTCCGGCGAACGCGTCGTCGTAGCCGAGGCTCACCATGTGGTTGCCGAGGGTCGGGTCGACGTCGCCGTCGCTCAGCCGTGCGGCGTCGAGGGCCTGGTGCACGAGGGACGCCAGGAGCGGCGACACCTCCGCGCCGCGCTCGAGCTCGACGGTGCGGGCGACGAGCTCGGAGTCGTCCCGGAAGCGACTGCACGCGAGGTCCACGGCGTCGGTGACCTCGCGGACGCAGGCCTCGGCGGCGGCGAGGTGTCGTCGGTCCCGGTGGTCGAGCACGACGCGGGCGGTGGTGGTCCAGAGGTCCCATTCGGTCGCGGCGCGCATCTCAGGAGCCCGTCGTGGTGGCGTCGGATGAGGAGTTGGCGTTGCCCTGCGTCACGCCGGAGTTCGTGCCGGAGCTGCTGGAGCCGCTCGTGCCGGAGCTGGTGTCGCTCGTGCCGGAGCCGGTGTCGCTCCTACCGGAGCCGGCGCTGCCGCTCGTGCTCGAGCTGGTCCCGCTGCCGCTCGTGCTCGTGCTGGTCCCGGTGTCGCTCGTGCTCGTGCTGGTCCCGGTGTCGCTCGCGCCCTGCGCGTGCCCGATCCACACCCCGGCGCCGGTGACCATCGCGACCACCAGTCCGCCGAGGCTCACCAGGGAGCTGGTCGTCCTGAACCTGTTCGTGAAGCCCATCGTTCCTCCTCGTCCGTCACGACGAGGCTCCTCGGCGGATCGATGAGCACCCCTGGAGCTCCCTGTGGCCCGGCTGGACGATCCGTCCGTACCGTTCGAATCCGCCGATCAGCGCTGCAGGCCGCCGAGGAGGGTCGCGAAGTCCGGCGTCGCCGGCAGGGCGTCCGCCTGCTGCGGCACCCGCCGGGAGGCCCGGATCGCCCAGGCGAGGTCGCCGCCGGCCCGGCGGATGCGCGCGTCCAGAGCGGCCTCGTCGCTCCCCCAGTCCTCCGTCGCGGCGAAGACGCCGGTCGGGACCACCGCGGCGCGGAGGTAGGCGAACACGGGGCGGAGGGCGTGCTCGAGGGCCAGCGAGTGCCGCGCCGTCCCCCCGGTCGCGCCGAGGAGCACGGGCATGTCGGTCAGGGCGTCCTTGTCGAGCACGTCGAGGAACGACTTCGCGAGCCCGCTCACCCCCGCCGTGAACACCGGCGTGACGAAGACGACGGCGTCGGCCTCGACGACCGTGGCGATCGCCTCGGCGAGCGCCGGGGCGGCGAAGCCGGTGAGCATCGCGTCGACGACCTCGTGCGCGAGCGGGCGGAGCTCGACGTGCCGGGTCGTGGCGGTCGTGCCCTCGGCGCGCAGGGCGTCGGAGGCCGCCCGGCCGAGCCGGTCGGCGAGCAGCCGGGTGGAGCTGGGGTCCGAGAGTCCTGCGGAGACGACGGCGATGATGGTCATGATAGTTCCCGACTTTCGATGCGTTTGCATGAACACCATACCGAACCCCGCGCCGGACGCAACCATTCCCGCCCGGCCGCCACGGGCCTCCCGGCCGGTCACCCGGGCCCTCCCGGCCGGTCGCCCGGGCTCTCCTGGCCGGTCGCCCCGGGGCATCCCGGCCGGGGAACGGACGAACGCCCGGTCTTCCGAAGAAGACCGGGCGTTCGGTCGAGCAGTGTCCGCGTGGGACTCAGCGGCGCAGGCCGAGGCGCTCGATGAGCGCACGGTAGCGGTTGATGTCCACGTCGGCGAGGTAACCGAGGAGGCGGCGACGCTGACCGACCATGAGCAGCAGACCACGACGCGAGTGGTGGTCGTGCTTGTGCTCCTTGAGGTGCTCGTTCAGGTCGTTGATGCGACGCGTCAGAACGGCGACCTGGACCTCGGGGGATCCGGTGTCGCCCGGGTGGGTCGCGTACTCTTCGATGATCTCCTGCTTGATCTTCGCGTCAAGTGCCATGGATGATCCCCTTCCCTGTCCTCTGAACGAGAACGGTCGTTGCGCGGTGCCCGTGCCTGCTGCACGAGCGCTCTTTGTCCGCGGCCGTTCGACGGCAACCGGGAAAGACTACCAGGTCATCAGGCGGTCCGGGCACGCAGGCGACGCCGTCGTGGCGCCGGCAGCAGGCTCCGGACGAGACCGACGAGCGTCGCACCGAGGAGGCCGCCGAGGCCGTTCGAGAGCACGTCGCGCGGATCGGCGACGCGGTACGGCAGGAACGCGCCCTGGTACAGCTCGATGCCGCACGACAGGCCGACGCCCACGACGGCGCCGAGCAACCACCACCGCCGGGGCAGCCAGAGCGCGGCGAGCACGCCGACCGGGACGAACATCGCGATGTTGGCGAGGAACTCGGTCCGGGCGTACGACAGCCAGGTGCTGCCGGTCACCTCCTGCGCCCAGGCGATCGCGTGGGCGACGAGGGAGTCCTGCGCCGCCGTGAACGCCTGCGGCGTGAGCGTCATCCGCCAGATCACCCAGGCGTACGCCGCGGTCAGGGCGAGGAGGAGGAGTTTCCGGAGCATCCGAGCAGTCTGACGGACCCGGTTCGGGAAACCGCTGGCCCACCGCTGGCAGAACACCCGGAACGGGCCCCCGCGACCGTCGCGCGCCTGCCAGCATTGGGGCATGACGGACCAGGGGAACCGCCGGAGGACACCGCGTCGGTCGTCGGCTCGGCGGCAGTGGCTGTGGATCGGCACCGCGTGCGCCGTCGTGGTCGCCGTCGCGGTGGCGCTCGTGGTGGTCCTCCCCAGCACGGGCGGTCCGGACGATGGGCAGGCCGTCCACCGGAGGACCGCGGCGCAGGCGTTCCCCGGCGGGTTGGCCGTCCAGCCGTCGGCGGAGAACCAGGCGGGTCGTCGGGCTGCCCAGGCCCGTGCGGCAGGGCAGGACGCCACCGCGCGCGAGATCGCGGTCATCGCCGACCAGCCGATCGCCACGTGGCTCACCGACGACTCGGTCGCCGCGACGCGCGCCACGGTCCGCGACGTCGTCCGGAGCGCACGGGAGCAGGACCGCACGCCCGTGTTCGTCCTGTACGACGTACCGGACCGTGACTGCGGTCACTACTCGGAGGGCGGCAGCACCGTGGCGGGGTACGTCCCGTGGGTTCGCGCCGCGGCCCGAGCCATGGCGGGGTCGCACGCCGTGGTGCTCGTCGAGCCCGACTCGATCGCCCAGATCGCGGTGTGCAAGCGACTCGAGGGCTCCCGGCTGCCGCTCCTCCGGAAGGCCGTGGACGCACTGAGCGGGCACGGCCTCACCGTGTACCTCGACGGCGGCAACGAGCGACGCGTCCCGGTCGCGCGGCAGGCGGCCTGGCTCCGGGAGGCCGGCGTCGACCGGACGCAGGGGTTCTTCACGAACGTGTCGAACTTCTACCGGGTCGACACCGAACGGGCGTACGCCGACGAGCTCGCGGACCGGATCGGCGACGACCCCCACTTCGTCATCGACGTCTCGCGGAACGGGCAGGGCTGGCGCGGCACGTGGTGCAACCCGTCGGGCGCGGGGCTCGGCCAGCCGCCGCGCGTCACCAGGGGCAGCACCCGACTGGACGCGCTGCTCTGGGTGAAGACCCCCGGCCTGAGCGACGGGACGTGCAACGGCGGCCCCGCTGCCGGGGAGTGGTGGGAGTCCTACGCACTCGCCCTCGTCGCGAACCGGAAACCGGACTGAGCGGGTCCTCCCCGGATCCGGTGTCGGTGCCCGGTGGTTGCATCGGGCCATGACCCCGACCGCGCGCCTCCACTCCGTCGTCCCGCCGTACCTCCTCCGCGCCGTCGCCGACGCCGCTGCGGAACTCCCCCGCGCGTCCTCGGCCGCCCGCTCCGCGCTCGCGTCGCTCGACGACGTCCAACAGTCCAAGCACGATCACCGGGTGCGACCGCAGGGGGTCTCCGGCGTGGTCGACCGGTCCCCGCAGCGGACGATCTCCGACGCGCACGGCTCGACGACCCTGCCCGGGACCCCGGTTCGACGCGAGGGCGCACCGGACACCGGCGACCCGGCGGTGGACGAGGCCTACACCGGTCTCGGTGATACGCACGCGTTCTGGCTCGAGGTGTTCGACCGGGTCTCGATCGACGGCGCCGGGCTCCCCCTCGACGCCACCGTGCACTACGGGCAGGACTACGACAACGCCTACTGGGACGGCAGCCGGATGGTGTTCGGCGACGGCGACGGCGAGGTCTTCGAACGGTTCACCATCGCGATCGACGTCATCGGGCACGAGCTCGCACACGGCGTCACGCAGTACACCGCGGACCTCTTGTACCAGGGGCAGTCCGGCGCCCTGAACGAGTCGATCAGCGACGTGTTCGGCTCCCTCGTGCTGCAGTACGCGCGGAAGCAGACCGCCGACGAGGCCTCGTGGCTGATCGGCGAGGGGCTCTTCACGCCGCGGGTGCACGGGGTGGCGCTGCGGTCCATGAAGGCGCCCGGGACGGCCTACGACGACCCGGTGCTCGGCAAGGACCCGCAGCCGGCGACGATGGCGGGCTACGTCGACACCGCGGACGACAACGGCGGCGTGCACACGAACTCCGGCATCCCGAACCACGCCTTCTACCTCGCCGCGACCGCGATCGGCGGCAACGCGTGGGACGGTGCCGGAGCCGTCTGGTGGGACGCCCTCACCTCCGACACGGTCACCGCGTCGATCGACTTCGCGGGCTTCGCCGCCGTGACCGTCAGCAGCGCGGCCAGCCGCTTCGGCGACGGCTCGCGTGAGCACGCCGCGGTCGAGCAGGCGTGGCGCGAGGTGGGCGTCCTGCGCTGAACCGACCAGCGCTCGACCGACGAGCGCTCGACCGTCCGGCAACGACCCGTCCGGCAACCACCCGTCCGGCACCGACCCGGGCCGCGCGCGGGGCGTACGGTCGGGGCATGCACATCGCCGTCCGCCGGACCGGAGGCTTCGCCGGCACGACCCGGGCCTGGCACGTCGACACGGAGGCGTGTGCCGACCCCGCGGCGTGGACGGACCTCGTCGGCGGACTGCCGCGCGACGTCCCGGCGCCGTCGCCCGCCGTCCGCGACGACTTCTCGTGGACGATCACGGTCGAGGAACGCTCGGTGACCATCCCGGGAAGCCGACTCGACGGGGCGTGGGCGGCCCTGGTGTCCCGCGTCCGCGACGAGGGTGACCCCGACCCCGCCTGACCCGCGGCGTGCCGTGCCGCGACGCGCCCGTCGGGAGGCACGACACCAGGCCGCCACGCGCCTTGCGTCCCGCGCGCACCAGCGCACAACGCAAGGGGTCCCGAACCACGCGCACCCGCGGTGCGACGCGACTCCGGTTGTGCGGCGGACACCCGCGCCGCGCCGGGCGCGCCCACCGCGGTCGCGCAGGACTCAGGCGACGTCGAGGATCGTCAGGCGGCGCGTCGGCCGGGTCATCGCGACGTACACCGCCGCCGCGGCCCGCGCGGCATCGGCACCGACCCGCTCCGGATCGACGAGCAGCACCCCGTCGAACTCGAGACCCTTCGCGTCCGCCCCGGTGAGCACCGTGACCGAGCCCGGCCGCGGGGACCCGAGCGAGCGCACGTCCGCCTCGGTCCGGGCGAGCCGGCGGCGCACGGCGTCGACGTCGGCCTCCGGCACGATGACCCCGATGGTGCCGCTCCCGATCGCCGCACGCTCGTCGTCGACCAGGGACGCGAGCGTGTCGGGCACGTCCGCCCGCGGCACGGACACGCGCTGCACGGGGTCGCCGTCGCGCACGGCCTCGGTCCGGGTGACCACGAGCCCGGCCGACTCCGCGAACTCGCCGGCGGCGCGCACGATCGACCGCGGCGTGCGGTAGTTGACCGTGAGCTCCTCGATGCGGTGCTCGATCGGCACCTGCGGGGCACGGCCTCGACGCCGGCGGGCGAGTGCACCGACGACGTCGTCCCAGGTGCGGGCGGCTCCCGGCGAGGAGCCCTGCGCCATGTCGCCGACGATCGTGAACGACCGCAGCGGGTTGCGGCGGGCGAGCACCCGCCACTGCATCGGGGAGAGCTCCTGTGCCTCGTCGACGACGATGTGGCCGTAGGTCCACTCGCGGTCCTCGGCGGCGCGTTCGGCGGTGGTGCGCGGGTCGCCGCCCTCCGCGAAGGACCCGGCGACCTGCTCGGCGGTGACGATGCCCTCGACGCCCATGTTCTCGATCGCCTGCCGCGCGTTCTCGATGTCGCGGTTCCGGCTCGCCTTCGCGGCTCGCTTGGCAGCGCCGCCGGTCGGGTCGAACGGACCGAGCAGCTCGGCGGCCTCGTCGAGGAGCGGAACGTCCTCGACCGTCATCGCGGAACCGCGGGCGCGGAGCAGCAGGGCGCGGCGCTCCGGGGTCCAGTTCGGGGTCAGTGAGGCGAGCCAGTTCGGGCGGGCGTAGAGGTCCTCGACGAGCTTCTCGGCCGGGAGCGGCAGCCACGCGGTGTTGAGCAGGACGCGGGCGTCGTACGAGGAGCGGATGTCCTCGCGGAGGACCTTCTCGTCGGCCTCGTCCACCGTCGTGCCGCGCTCGCGCAGCTGGTCGGCGAGCAGCCGGGTCATGGCGTCGAGGGCGATCTTGTTGAACGTCACCCGGGCGACGTTGTGCGGCTTGCCGCGGTCCTGTGCGCGCTTCATGGCGTCGGCGACGAGCTGCGGCGGGACGACGAGCCGCTCGCCCTCGACGTCGAGCGTCACGGACTCGGTCGGCACGACCTGGCGGGACCGTACGGCCCGGCGGAGCAGCGAGGCCATCTCGGCGGAGCCCTTGACGGCGGCGACGTCGCGTCGGTCGTGCGCGGAGGCGTGCACGCCCGGGTACAGCGAGCCGAGCGACGCCATCACCACACCGGTCTCGCCGAGGGACGGCAGCACCTGCTCGATGTACGTCAGGAAGGCCGACGACGGCCCGACCATGAGCACGCCGGACCCGCGCAGCCGCTCGCGGTACGAGTAGAGCAGGTAGGCCGCACGGTGCAGCGCGACCGCGGTCTTGCCCGTGCCGGGACCGCCCTGCACGATGAGGACGCCCTCGAGCGGGGAGCGGATGATCCGGTCCTGCTCGGCCTGGATCGTGGCGACGATGTCGGTCATCCGGCCGGTGCGCTCGGCGGTGACGGCCGCGAGCAGCGCGCCCTCGCCCTGCAGGTGGGTCCGCTCGTCGTCGTAGAGCGCGGCGTCGAAGACCTCGTCCTCGACCCCGACGACGGTGCGCCCGTCGAGGGTGAGGTGTCGTCGTGCCCGCATGCCCATCGGGTGCGCGGCGGTCGCCTGGTAGAACGCGCTCGCGCCGGGCACGCGCCAGTCGAGGAGCAGCGGCCGGTGCTCGTCGTCGCGGAGCCCGACCCGGCCGATGTACCGGAACGCGTCCTCGTCGCTGTCCGGCTCGGACACCTCGAGCCGACCGAACACGAGCCGGTCGCCGACGCGCTCGAGTGTCGCGATGGTGTCCTCGTACAGCCGGGCGTACGCGTCGCGCTCGCTGCGGCTCTGGTGGTTCCCGCCGACCGCCTGACGGCGGGTCTCGGCGAGACGCTGCTCGGCCTCGGCGGTCAGTTCGTCGAGCCGGGCGAAGAGCCCGTCGACGTAGCCACGCTCGCGGTCGATCTCGGTCGGTTCGGACACACGCCACCCTTCGGGAAACAGGGGTGTCCAGTGTAGTCCCGTGGGACCGACACCGGAGACGTCGCGACGCGACCGATGACGGACGGGAGGCACGGTGCCGGCTGGCACCGTGCCTCCCGTCAGACGCGCAGCGTCTACATCTCCTCGTGCGTGTCCGGGTCGCCGTCCCAGAGGCGGCCGCGCTCGAGCGCGGAGATCGCCTGCACCTCGTCGTCGGTCAGCTCGAAGCCGAAGACGTCGAGGTTGTTCCGCTGCCGGTCCGCGTCGCCCGACTTCGGCACCGGCACGGCACCGAGCTGCACGTGCCAGCGCAGCACGACCTGACCGGGCGTGACGCCGTGGGCCTCGGCGGCCGCGACGACCACCGGCTCGGCGAGCAGCTCGGTGCGCTTGGCGAGCGGGCTCCAGCTCTCGGTGACGATGCCGAGCTCCTGGTGCACCTTCCGCAGTTCCGCCTGGGGGAAGTACGGGTGCAGCTCGACCTGGTTCACGGCCGGCGCGACCCCGGTGGCGTCGACGATCCGCTCGAGGTGGTCGGGCGTGAAGTTCGAGACACCGATCGAGCGGACCTTGCCCGCGTCGCGCAGGTCGACGAACGCCTTCCACGTGTCGACGAACTTGTCGACCGACGGGTTCGGCCAGTGGATGAGGTACAGGTCCACGTGGTCGAGGCCGAGGTTCGCGAGCGACTCGTCGATCGAGCGGTGCGCCTCGTCGTACCCGTGGTGGCGCCCCGGCAGCTTCGTGGTGACGACGAGGTCCTCGCGGTCGACGCCGGACTCGCGGACCGCACGGCCGACGGCGTCCTCGTTGCCGTAGTTCAGCGCGGTGTCGAGCAGCCGGTAGCCGCTCGCGATCGCGGAGAGGACCTGCTGCGTGCCCTCGTCGCCGTTCAGGCCGTAGGTGCCGAGGCCGAGCTCGGGGAACCGGTGGCCGTCGTTCAGCTCGATGGTCGGGGCGCCGACCTGCATCAGCGGACCCCGAGCAGGTCGATCACGAAGATCAGGGTCTTGCCGGAGAGGAAGTGTCCACCGCCGGCCGGGCCGTAGGCGAGCTCCGGCGGGACGACGAGCTTGCGGCGTCCGCCGACCTTCATGCCGGGGATGCCCTCCTGCCAGCCGCGGACGAGCGCCGCGAGCGGGAAGTCGATCGGCTCACCGCGGTTCCACGAGCTGTCGAACTCCTCGCCCGACTCGTACTCGACGCCGGCGTAGTGGACCTTGACGGTCGAGCCGGCGGTGGCCTCGTCGCCGGAGCCCTCGACGATGTCGGTGATCACGAGCTCGGTGGGGGCCGGGCCCTCGGGGGCGTCGAACTCGGGCTTGCTGTTGAGGTCAGTCATGTCCGTCAGTCAACCAGGTCGGGCACGCCGGACATCCGCAGGACGCCACCGTCACGCTCGCCGCGAACGCCGATCGACCGTGCGTCCGCCCCAGGCACCAGAATGGTTCCACCGTGACACGATCCGACACCGCTCCACGCCGCCGCCTGCTCGCCGACCTCACCCCGCTCCGCCGGTCCCCCGCGTTCGCGCGACTGTGGGCGGGCACCGCGATCGCCGGGATCGGGACGCAGATGACCACCGTCGCGGTCGGCCTCGAGGTCTACGACATCACCGGGTCGACCTTCGCCGTGGCGCTCGTCGGGGTGATCGCCCTCGTGCCGATGATCGTCGCGGGCCTGTACGGCGGCATGCTCGCCGACGCCTTCGACCGTCGGCTCGTCGCCCTCCTCTCGGCGGTCGTCGCCTGGGTCGCGGTCGCGCTCATCGCCACGCACGCCTGGCTCGGGCTGCACAGCGTCGTGCTGCTGTACGTGCTCGCCACGGTGAACGCCGTCGCGGCGACGGTGAGCAACGCCTCCCGGTCGGCGATCGTGCCGCGGCTCGTCGGGACGGACCTGCTCCCCGCGGCGAGCGCCCTCGGCGGCATCGCGTCGGGCTTCCAGGTGACGATCGGCCCTGCTGTCGCCGGTGTGCTCATCGCGAGCGTCGGCTTCGCCCCGACGTACACGATCGACGTCGCGCTGTTCACGTTCGCGTTCCTCGGGGTGTTCACGCTGCCGCGGATGGCCGCCGAGCACGACGCCCTCCGCCCGGGGCTCGGCTCGTTGATCGAGGGGGCACGGTTCCTGAAGCGCTCCCGGAACATCACCATGACGTTCGTGCTCGACATCGTCGCGATGACGTTCGGGCAGCCGCGGGTGCTGTTCCCGGCGATCGGTGCGCTCGTGATCGGCGGCGGCGCGATCACCGTCGGCACCCTCACCGCCGCGTACGCGATCGGCGCGCTGCTGTCGAGCGTGTTCTCCGGACCGCTCGGGCACGTCCGGAAGCAGGGCGAGGCCGTCGGCTGGGCGATCACGGCGTACGGCGGGGCGATCGCGGGGTTCGGCGTCGTGATCGCGGTGGCGCACCTGCTCGGCGGCCGGGCGGGCGAACGGTTCGACGTCGGGATCCTGCCCGCGCTCGCGCTGGCCGCGCTGTTCCTGGCGATCTCGGGCGGCGCGGACAACGTGAGCTCGGTGTTCCGGAACACGATCCTGCAGGCCGCGGCACCGGACGGGATGCGCGGGCGGTTGCAGGGCATCTTCATCGTGGTCGTGACGGGTGGTCCGCGGGTCGGCGACCTCTACGCCGGGCTCGTCGTGGCCGCGGGCATCGCCTACCCGCCGGTGATCGGCGGCGCGCTCATCATCGGGCTCGTCGCGCTGCTGCTCCGCCTCGTGCCGTCGTTCCGCCGGTACGACGCGCTGCACCCGCACGCGGACTAGCCGCCGCGAGGTCGGTCGCTTGCGCGAGAGCGACGGTCTACTGACTCCCGGCAGCACCGAACTGTCGCTTTCGCGACCCGCTGTGGGGCGGGAACCGCCGATCTGTCGCTTCGGCGACGTGGTCACGATCACCGCCGGACGGGAGGCGCGGGGCGGGCCCGCACCGGGCCTCCCGTCCGATTGCAGGTAGTTTCGTACGCATGCCGGACCGTGACGCGCGCGCCATCCAGCGGACCGGGGTCCGCGCGGTGGTCCGGCGCACCTACCACTCGGTGATCCGGCACCGCGTCGTCGACGCCGCGGCCTCGCTGACGTTCTTCGCGACCCTGACGGTGTTCCCGACGGCGCTCGCGGTCGTGTCGGCGTTGGCCATCGTCGACCGGTCGGGGGACGGGCTCCAGGACATCATCCAGGTGCTCGGGTTCATCGTGCGGCCGGAGACAGCGCAGCACCTCGAGGAACCGCTCCGCCAGCTACTCTCGCTCGACAACCCCTGGCTCGGCTTCGCCACCGGGGTCGTGCTGACGCTGTGGTCGCTCTCCGGGTACGCGACCGCGTTCGGCAGGGCGATGAACACCGCGTACGAGGTCGAGGAGGGACGGCGGATCTGGAAGTTCCGCAGCATGATGCTCCTCGTCACGCTGCTCGTCATGGTCGGTGGCGCGATCGCGATCCTCATCCTGCTCGGTACGCCGACGATCGCGGCCGCGGTCGTCGACCAGCTCGGGTGGCCGACGTGGGGCGACGACCTGTGGAACGTGGCGAAGTGGCCGGTGCTCGCGGCGGACCTCGTGGTGATGGTGGCGGTGCTGTACTACGCGACGCCGAACGTGCGGACGCCGCAGCTCCGGTGGGTGTCGGCCGGCGCGGCCTTCGCCATCGTGACCTGGGCGATCGCGACGCTCGGGTTCGCGGTCTACGTGGAGACCATCGGCGCGGGCAACCGTGCGTACGGGTGGCTCGGTGGCGCGATCCTGCTGCTGGTCTACCTGTACATCTCGAACTTCGTGCTGGTCGTCGGCGGCGAGCTCGACTCCGAGGTGATCCGACTGCGGCAGCTGCTCGCGGGCATCGAGGCGGACGAGTCCATCCGACTCCCGCTCCGCGACGTCACCCGGAACTTCACGCTCGCCCGATGGCGCGACGCCGACATCGCGACCGCGCACCGGGTCCGGGTCGAGGCGGCAGCGCTTCCCCGGGACGACGACACCACCGCGCGGGAGGCGCACCTGCGCGACCTCGCCGGGAAGGTGCAGGTCGGCGAGCCCCCGATGCCGTAGCGGCGGCGGGCGCGGTCCGTGGACGCGCGCCGCACGCGGCTCCGGCGCCGCCCGGCAACGGCGGTCGGGCCGCGCGCGGCGTCAGCGCTCGCTGGGCCGCGTCAGCGCTCACGGGCGGCGTCAGCGCTCACGGGCGGCGTCAGGGCTCCCGGGCGGCGTCAGCGCTCCCGGGCGGCCTGGTCGAGCATCTCCTCGGTGATGACCGGGATCGCGCCGGTCGCGAGCTCGATGCCCGAGAGCCGGGCGGGCGAGAGCACCCGCAGCACCTGGTCCCGCTCCATCAGCCCGGCCGCCGTGACGAGCGTCGCGATCGGCGTCGAGGTCGTGAGGGCCGTGTGCGCGATCGACGCGGCCGCCGCGTACCCGATGTACGGCGTCAGCGCCGTCACGACGCCGACGTTCGTGTCCACCTGCGCGGCGAGCTTCGCCTCGTTCGCCTCGATCCCGGTGACGCAGTGCACCCGGAGGGTCTCGCACCCGTTCGCCATCCACTGCAACGACTGCATGATCGAGTGCGCGATGATCGGCTCGAACGCGTTGAGCTGGAGCTGTCCGCCCTCCGCCGCCATCGTCACCGTGGTGTCCGCCCCGATGACCGCGAACGCGATCTGGTTCACGACCTCGGGGATCACCGGGTTCACCTTGCCGGGCATGATCGAGGACCCCGCCTGCCGCGCCGGGAGCATGATCTCCCCGAGGCCCGCCTGCGGACCGGACGCGAGGAGCCGGAGGTCGTTGCAGATCTTCGAGAGCTTCGCGGCACTGCGCTTCACCGTGCCGGACAGGGTCATGAACGCGCCGGCGTCGCTCGTCGCCTCGATGAGGTCGGGCGCGGTCACGACGTCGAGCTCGGCCGCGATCTGCAGCTGCCGCCGGACCTCGTCGCGGTACAGCGGGTCCGCCGTGATCCCGGTGCCGATCGCCGTCGCGCCGAGGTTCGTCTCGGCGAGGAGCGGCGTGACCTTCGACAGCAGCAGCACGTCCTCCTGGATCGTGTGCGCGAAGCCCGTGAACTCCTGTCCGAGTGTCATCGGCACGGCGTCCTGCAACTGCGTGCGCCCGATCTTCAGCACGTCGGCGAACGCCCGACCGCGCTCGGCGAACGCGTCCGACAGCAGGGTGAGCTGCGTGCACAGTCGCTGGACGCCGAGGATCATCGCGAGCTTGATGCTCGTGGGGTAGGTGTCGTTGGTCGACTGGCTGCGGTTCACGTGGTCGATCGGGTGCAGGTACGCGTAGTCGCCCTTCTCGCGGCCGAGCAGCTCGAGTGCCCGGTTTGCGAGGACCTCGTTCGTGTTCATGTTGGTCGAGGTCCCGGCGCCGCCCTGCACGACGTCGACGACGAACTGGTCGCGGAGTCGTCCGTCCCGGACCTCCTGCGCCGCGGCGTCGATGGCGTCGGCACGCTCGCCGTCGAGCACCCCGATCGCCTTGTTGGCACGCGCGGCCGCCTGCTTCACCGTGGCGAGCGCCTCGATGAGGTCCGGGTACACCGCGATCGGGACGGACGTGATCGGGAAGTTCTCCAGCGCGCGGAGGGTGTTGATCCCCCAGTAGGCGTCGGCCGGGACCTCCCGGCTGCCCAGGGAGTCGGTCTCGGTGCGGGTGGGTCGTGGTGCGTCGTTGCTCACCCGGCCCAGGCTAGTCCGCTTGTGGAGCTTGGCTACCGCCCCTGCAGTAGGAGTTGACGGACTCGCTTCACGGACGCCAGACTCTTGTCGAAAGCGAGGAACGCTCTTGAACAACTTCTCTCAGGGATTGCGCTGCCAGGATGTGCATTCCGGACTGCGAACGATCGACCCGTCCTCATCCTCGTTGATCAGCTTACATCAAACGCAGCGGATCGGAATGGCTGCAAGCCTTGCTGCACTCATTCGCGGCCGCGATGTGTTCGAAGAAGTCGACAGCCTGCGGCTCATCGCTGCGGATCAACTCGACATCAGCGCGTTCGCATTTGAGTCGGTAATTGAAACGCTAGAAGAAGCACGCCTCATCCGAAATGTCGTGCGCAAAGGTAGGACGACAGCCTCATTCACGGAACACGTTCCATTCTACTCCGGGCTGTACGAGACCCTCGGCGAAAACTGGGCAAGCGGAACGCCCTCGGAAATGGAACAACAGATTGTCCGCCTCGTGGATGCCCTAGCTCGTTCACCGAGAGAACGTTCTGAGGTGCTACGCGAGTTGAACATCAACACCAAGGACGTCCGCCCCATACTCGAGCTTGCGGCTGAAACGGGGCTTATCACAAATCTCGACCTCCCAGGCGGTCAGATCCTCTATTCACCGTTTCACGGATTCGAGCATCCGCAAGACCTGGCACAGATCATCACCGACCATGGTGCCTCGGAGCTGTCTGATGCTTTCGGAGCCGTACGTGAACAGCAAGGTCTACCGGTTAGCATCGGGGGTGAGGTCGTCCGGGACGCAGTAGCGCACGGGCTGCTCCTGGCCCCCTCAGTCGAGCGTCCAAATGGCACCCTTGAGGCATTCGCCACCCTCCCCTACTCCATTGACGAGCGTCTACTTCGCGAGCAGAAGCCAGTCCTCGACAAGGCCCTAGCGGTGATCGCGTGCCTCCGCATGGGGCAGCATTTTGGGGGATTTAGCAACCTCACGGCACCCGCTTTGGTCTCAGCGATCAATAAGCTGCTGCGAGAAGGTCAATTGAACCCACATAGCTCCTCGGAGCGACAGTACCGGCTGCTTAATAGGAGCGGCGTGGTGCAGCTCGCACCTGATACTCGCCCGAATGGCCGTTGGAAGACCCCCACTCTGATCGACACAGAGGACAACCGGGCCGCCCTTCTTCTCGCGAAAGATCTCATCACGCACGGCGAGCAGGTCGAGGGCCGAATGCTTTCGGCAGCGGATAGCAGTAGGCTGCTGGTCGGTCAGGAGCGGCTCGGCGGACCGCTCACTACGATTGCCACCATGAAGCGCAAGAAGATGGTTGCGAGCGATGACATCTTTCGGTCGGCCGTGGACACGCTGATGGGACACAGAACACGATGACCGAACTGGATATGGGCCTCAAAATGGACGCTCGTAGGCTCCTATGGCATCAAGGATATTCGACTCGGGTGGACGTGCCACTTCGCGCACTTGAAAGTGCCGAGGGCGGGAGTCCGGAGTCATTTACCGATCTAGATGTACTTGGCGTTCGCATCAACGCGGACCTTTCAATTCAGCGCACAATCGTGGATTGCAAGACTGGTAAGTCCAGTGCGATTAGTCGGATGTTCTGGGTCAAAGGCCTGGTCGACTTCTTTGACGCGGACCGGGCGTTCCTGGTTCGTGATCGAGTACTGTCCGATGGCGCGCGACAGCTGGCGAGTCGGTTGAGCCTCGGCGCCTACAGCGGCGAGGAGTTAATCGCACTAACTGAAACATTTGCGACGACTGAAGCACCCATTGACACGGCGCCGCTGTCCGGGCTCTTCAGCCAGGGCGTCGTCAGCGACGTTAATCAGCGCCTGGGAGGGCTCGCGAAAAACCTCGATAAGGTTAAAGAGTTCCGACAATTCGACTATTGGATAATCGAACCGCATCGCAAGCTCGTACTGACCGTCGACACTCTCTACGATGCGCGCCAATGGCTCGACCCGCAGAATCCCATCCACGTTGGGATCTTTTTGGATTACGCTTGGCTTTTTGTAGTCGCAGTGGCGCAAGCGGCTAGTCATTTGCTCGCTACTCGATCAGGGGGGATCCATGGAGCCCTCTCTGAGTACATCGCCGGCGGCACCGAGGCTTACCGTCAAAAGTCGGAGATTGCAGGCCTCCTCGGGGAGTTGCAGCGTCGGCGTCGGGTCCCCGGAAGAGTCAATGTCGATGTGAATCCGCCCTTTTTTGATCCTCTGGCCGAGCTCCTGACGCGCCTCGTCCGCCGGAACGATCGCTTAACGGGATGCTTGCGCATCCTCGAGTGGCAGAGCACGGCCGCACTCACCGGCAATCGGGCGACCAGCAGATCTGCCTTTGGTGAGAATTTCGACGTTGTCGCAGCAAAGCTGGCTGTTGACGTTACGGAATTTATTACGAAGGCATCTGAATTGAGCCCGCTATTCGCCGAGCATGCCACGGCTTTGATTCTCACGCCGAACCCCTGACGTCGAGCCGATCTGAGCTGAGTGGCGCGCACCGAGCAGGCACACGAAGGTGTCCACGCGACTTGCGACGGCACATCATCGTGGCTTCGGGACGCAGCGCGGGTCGTGTCGAAACACCATGCGGACTCAACCGCTCTTCTGGCTCTCGAGAGGGGGAACCACGACGGCCCGGCAACCAAAGAGATTGGCAGTGCTTCGAGCAAGCGCGGGCTGAGCTCGGACCACCGTGCGGCAATCTTGCGCTGATTGCAGGTTTGCGTGGTGAATCTACTCGATCCCGGACGATCTCGAGCGGGCGAGAGGTGACGCGTATTCGTCCCACGTCCCACGCGAGCCAGCATCGCTTTGCCGAAACCTGGCCGGTCCTCGCATGTTGCCGTCGCGACGAGGAGACGGCCGGGAGGCGCGTGGCGACGCCGCCACGCGCCTCCCGGCCGTCTCCTCGTCGCGACGGCAACATGCGAGGACCGGCCAGGTTTCGGCAAAGCGAAGCTGGCTCGCGTGGGACGTGGGACGAATACGCGTCACCTCTCGCCCGCTCGAGATCGTCCGGG